>CAZQJC010000284.1:0-96909 GCA_964593795.1 uncultured Myxococcales bacterium
GTACGGCCACCGACGTCTGCTCTGCCGTTCCGTGCTCCGTGTTGCCTGTTGTTCTACTGTTCTATTTCGTCGTTTCCGAGGCTGCCCGTCATCGCAGCGGATTCAAATTCGGATCGGCGAATGTGTAGAATCATGAGAGCCCCGGGCTAAGCCCCGCTACCGCGAGAACCGGCCGCGCAGCGTGGGCAGCCGGCGCCGCGCCTCCTCGACCGCCGCGATGGGCCGGTCGCTCTTGCCCCAGTGCGCGAGGAAGTCCTCGAGCACGAGGCGCGCGTCCTCGGTGCGCCCCTCGGCCTCGAGCACCAGCGACAGGTCCGCGCGCGCCAGGACGGCGTGCGCGGGTGAGAACTGCTCGTCCTCGCTCGACGTGCGCACGCGCGTCAGCCGCGACAGCGCCTCCTCCGCGAGGGTCCACTGCTTCTGGCGCATCGCACAGCGCGCGAACCAGTGCAGCGACAGCGGATCCGCCTCCACCGGCGCGAGGCCCTCGGCGACCACCGGGCCGCACGGCGCACACCCGGCCTCGGCCGCGAGCCGGCCAAGGCGCCTCTTGACCATCGCCCGCTCCGCCGGCGGCAGCCCCTCGAGCGCGGGCTCGATCGCGGGACAGCCGCGGCCCTCCGCCGCGAGGAGCGCGGCCTCGAGGCCGATCGCCCGCGCGCGCTGGGGCTCGCCACGCGCGCGCGCTGCCGCCGCCAGGGCGCGCGTCTCGGCCGCGGCCGCGAGGCGCTCGCCGAGCGCAAGGGACAGGCCCGCGCTCGCGTAGACGAGGCCGCGGTACTCGCTTCCGCGCTCGCGCCTGACCGCCTCGAAGGCCTCGCGCGCCGCGGAGAAGCGCCCCTCGAGCACGGCCACCACGCCGTGGCGCAGGCGGCCGGCCGCCGCCGCGTCGCCGCCGAGGGCGATGAGCCTGTCGGCCACCGCGCGCGCGTCGCCGTGCCGGCCCGCCGCGATGAGCGTGTCGGCGAGGAGCTCGAGCCGGTGCGGCGCCTCGCCGTAGAGCAGCAAGAGGTCCCGCGCAACGCGCTCGACGTCGCGCAGCTCGCCCCGCTCGAGGCGATCCAGCGCCTGCGCCGCGAGCGCTTGCTCGCTCTCCGGGGCGAGGGCGATCCAGCGCTCCACGAGCGGCGGCACCTCGCCGGCGCGCCCCGCCGCGCGCAGCGCCGTCGCGAGGTTCGCGCCGAACTGGAGGTCCGGCCGCAGCTCGTGAAGCCGCCGCAGGACCGCGAGCGACTCGTCGAGGCGAACCGCGTTCTGCAGCGCCGAGTACAGCAGGAAGCCGGCCATCACGTCGCCCGGATGCGCCTGCCACACGCGGCGCAGCACGTCGGTCGCCTGCGCCGGCCGCGTCGGCACCATCTCGACGGCGGCGATGAGCTCCGCGCCCGTCGGATCGGCGCCCGGATCCGCAGCCGGCACGTCGAGCCGGCCGGTCGCCCACTGCTGGTTCTCCATCAGGCCGAGGAGCGCGTGCCCCCAGCCCGGATGGAGCAGGAGCGCCTCGTCGAACAGCCGCCGCGCCGTCGGCACGTCGTTGATGACCGCGCCGAAGAGCGCGCGGATCCCGTCGTCGTACGCGCGCAGGGCCGCCTCGCTCGGGGCGCCCACCTCCGCGAGCGCCGCCGCCCGTGCCGGTTCGCGCCGGGGCGACTGCCCGTCCCCGAGCGCCCGCCGCACGGGCTCGAGCGCGTCGTCGAGCGCCCGCGCCACCACGCGATCGCGCGCCGCCTGCACGAGCACCGGCTCGCGCCCCGGCCGCCCGAGGCGCACCGAGACCTCCGCCCCCGGCTCGACCCGCCTCACCGTGACCACGAGCTCGACGTTCTCGCCGTCGGACACGACCTGCCAGCGCGGCTCGCGCGCGCGCAGCGTGCGCTCGGTGAGGCGCTGCACCGCCGCGGCGAGCCACGGGTCGGAGTCCGCCGCCACCGCGCGCACCGCGACGCGCCGGTCGGCGCCGGGCAGCCGGCCGCTCCACCACCACGAGACGCCCCCGACGAGCGCGAGCGCCGCGCCCACCGCGAGGAGCTGCTTGCCCCTGCGCAGCGCCGTGCCGCCGCCCGGCGCGCGGGTCCGCACCCGCTGCCCGTGCTCGGTGCCCGCGTCCTCCCCGGTGAGCGCCGCGCGCAGCTCGATGCCGCTCGCGAAGCGATCCTCCGGCGCACGGCGCAGGCAGCGGTCGACCACCTCGGCCAGCTTCGCGGGCACCTCGGGGCGCTGCTCGGCGAGCGGCGGCACGTCCGCCTGCACGCGCTGCATGAGCAGCTCCACGGGCTCGTCGCCGTCGTGCGGTCGCCGCCCTGTCGCGGCCTCGAAGAGCACGAGACCGAGCGCGTAGACGTCCGCCGGCGGCCCCACCGCGCGCCCGTCGAACTGCTCGGGCGCCATGTAGAGCGGCGTGCCCAGGATCTGCCCCGTCTCGGTGAGCGCCCCGAGGCCGCGCGGGATGACGCGCGCCGCCTCGGCCGGCCCGGGTCCCTCGAGCGAAGGCGGGTCGTGCGCCATCCGCGAGATGCCGAAGTCCGTGATCACCGGCCGCCCGCTCCCGCGGCTGAGGATGATGTTCGACGGCTTGATGTCGCGGTGCACGATGCCCGCGCGATGCGCGGCCGCCAGCGCCCGCGCGAGATCGAGGGCGAGCTCGCCGAGCTCCCCCGCGCCGAGCGGCCCCGATCGATGCAGGCGCGTCGCGAGGGTCTCGCCGAGCACGAGCTCCATCGAGAGCGCCAGCCGGTCCCCCACGCGGAAGAGGTCGTGCAGCCGCACGACGCCCGGGTGCAGCACGCGGCGCGCCGTCTTGAGCTCGCGCCGGAAACGCTCGACCATCTCCTCGGAGTCGTGGTCGATCGGACGCAGCAGCTTGATCGCGACCTCCTCGTCGGAGACGCGATCGCGCGCGCGGTACACCGTCCCCATGCCGCCGCGGCCGAGCACCTCGAGCAGCTCCCAGCGCTCGGCCAGGACCTCACCGGGAGCCGGCTCGATCCCCTGCTCCCCGGCCGGATCCTCGCGCTGCCGCGGCTCGGACGGCTCCTCCACCCGGCCAGCATATGTGCCCCCGGGTCCGGCCGCCACACAACGCGTCGCGTCATCCGGCCGCCTTTCTCGCGCCCGACGAAAATGCTACGAACCGCGCCATGTCGCGCCCCCTCACCGACTACGAGAAGTACATCCGCACCGAGGAGCTGCTGGTCCTGCAGAAGCCCGGCGCCGAGCTCTCCTGTCACGACGAGCTGCAGTTCCAGGTGATCCACCAGGTCGCCGAGCTGTGGATGAAGCTCATCGATCACGAGATGAAGCTCGTGCAGCGCCTCATGCAGGAGGGCGAGGCGATCCGCGCGACCGGCACGCTCAAGCGCGTGCACGGCTACCTCAGGCTGCTCACCGACCAGATGGCGCAGCTCGACACGATGGCGCCGCGCGCGTACATGCGCATCCGCGAGGTGCTCGGCAACGGCAGCGGCCAGGAGTCCCCGGGCTTCAAGCGCATGTGCCAGCTCCCCGGCGAGACGTGGCCGCACTTCGCGGCCCTGCTCGAGCGGCGCGGCATCACGCTGCGGCAGATCCACGAGACACCCGAGGCGCACCCGGAGCTCTTCGCGCTCTCGGAGGGCCTGATGGACTACGACCAGGGCCTCCAGTTCTGGCGGCACAGGCACCTGCTCCTCGTGTACCGCGCCATCGGCGTCGGCACGCCGTCGCTCAAGGGCAAGTACTCCGACCTGCTGGAGAAGGGCATGCGCGAGCAGTTCTTCCCGGCGCTCTGGCAGGTGCGCGAGGAGGTCTTCGCGGCGTGGACGGCGCAGATGGAGGCGTCGGGCCGCGCGAGGGGGTATCACGGATGAGCCAGCCGACGTCCGATCCGCTCCTCGCGTGGCGCGAGCAGTTCCCCGCGCTCGCGCAGTCGACCTACATGGTGTCGCACTCGCTCGGGGCCATGCCGCGCGCGACCGAGCAGAACATGCAGGAGTTCCTGCGGCTCTGGGTCGAAAAGGGCATCGTCGCGTGGGACGACTGGATCCCCGCGGTCACCGCCGCCGCCGGCCGCATCGGCCGCATCATCGGCGCCCCCGAGGGCACGGTGATCATGCAGCCGAACGTCTCGGCCGTGATGGCGGTGCTCGCGAGCTGCCTCGACTACGGCGGCAAGCGCAACAAGATCGTGTACAGCGCGCTCGAGTTCCCCACCGTCTCGTACGTGTGGCAGGCCGAGGCGCGGCGCGGCGCGCGGCCCGTCGTGGTGCCGGGCGACGCCGAGGGCATCGGCCTCGACACCGACCGGCTCTGCGCGGCGATCGACGAGGAGACGCTCCTCGTGCCGCTGTCGCACGTGCTCTTCCGCAGCTCCTACATCACCGACGCGGAGACGATCGTGCGGCGCGCGCACGAGGTCGGCGCGATGGTGGTGCTCGACATGTACCAGTCCGCGGGCGTCGTCCCCGTCGACGTGACGCGGCTCGGCGTGGACTTCGCGTGCGGCGGCTCCGTGAAGTGGCTCTGCGGCGGCCCGGGCGCGGGCTACGTGTACGTGCGCCCCGACCTGCTGCAGCGCTTCGCGCCGCGCGTGACGGGCTGGTTCGGCCACGAAGCGCCGTTTTCGTTCACGATGCCGGAGCAGCGCTACGCGCCCAGCATGTGGCGCTACGTGGCCGGCACGCCGACCATCGCCGCCATGTACCAGGCGCGCGCGGGCGCGGAGATCGTCGGCGAGATCGGCGCCGCGGCCATCCGCGAGAAGTCCCTGCGGCAGACGGCGCGCGTCCTCCAGCGCGTGGACGCCGCGGGCTATCGCCTCGGCAGCCCGCGCAAGGACCTCTGGCGCGGCGGCACCGTGGTGTTCGACTTCCCGGGCTCGGCCGACGTCGCCAAGCGCCTCAACCAGCGCCGCTTCCTGTGCGATCACCGCCCCGGCGCCGGCATCCGCATGTCGCCGCACTTCTACACCACCGACGCCGAGTGCGACGCGTTCATGGACGAGGTCGCGCGCCTGCTCGCGGAGCCCGCGACCCGGTCCTGATTCACCGCCTGCGCGCTCGCGCGGCGATGCCCTCGAAGCCAAGCCGATCCGCCTCGGCCGCGAGGCGCACCCGCCGGCCCCGCGCGCCCGCGCGATCGATCTCCGCGAGCAGGAGCTCCAGCTCGAGCGCGCTGCGAAGGAGCCCCGCCGCCCGCGCGTCGCGGACCACCGCCTCGAGGCGCGCGATCGCGGGGGCGGCGCGCCCTTGCCGGGCCTCCACGCGCGCGCTCGCGGCCGCGCAGGTCAGGCGGAGGTCTGCCTCGCCCGTCCCCTTGCACGGCGGCCCCATCTGCTCGAGCACGCGCTCGGCCTCGGCGAGCTCGCCCTGGCTCACGAGCGCCGCCAGCAGCACGCCTCGCACCGCGATCCCCGAGCCGAGCGTGCCATCGCCGCCGAGCGCAGCAGCCGCCCGGCGCGCGCGGCCGAGAGCCTCCGCTCCCCTTCCCTCCTTCAGATCGATCTCGGCGAGCTGCGCGTCCACCGCCGCGGTGGGCACGCGCAGCCCCAGCGCCTCGCGCTCCTGGCGCGCCTCCTCCAGCTCGCGCCGCGCGCCGCGCACGTCGCCCTGCACGAGGAGGGCGTCCGCCGCGACGACCCGCGCGAACGCGCGCATGCGCTGGTTCGAGAGCTTCTCGAACGCCCGGCGCGCGCTCGTCGCCAGCTCGAGCGCCTCGGCCGCGCGCCCGCCCTCGACGCGCACCTGCGACAGGTAGATCCGCGCGAGCGCGAGGCCATACGCGTCTCCGGCGTGGCGCGCCTCCAGCTCGCTCATGATCTCCGCGGCGGCGGCGAGGTCTCCGGGCCGGCCCCGGCGCACGAGCGTGCCCATCCGGTAGAGCTGGCTCCGCGCGCTCGCCTCGCCGAGCTTTCCCTCGAGCTCGACCACCTCCCCCTGGAGCTTCTCTCCCCGGTCGAAGTCCCCCGAGTCGACGTGCGCCGTCCCGAGCTGGCGCAGCGCCGTCAGCTCGAGCTGCGGCAGGCCCATCTGCTTGAAGGTGTCGCGTGCCTCCGCGAGCGGCTGGAGCGCCTCCGCAGGCCGGCCGCCGGCCGCGAGGGACATCCCCTGCGAGAGCTTGGCCTCGGCCTCGAGGGTCCGCCAGCCGTGGGTGCGCGCCAGCATCGCCGCCCGCGCCGCCGCCCGCTGCGCGCGATCGTAGCTCCAGAGCGCCCGCGCGAGCAGCGACTCGGCGAGGTCCACGCGCGGATCCTCGCGGCCACCCGGAGCGGCGCGCAGCTCGAGGAGCGTACGCTCCGCGTCGTCGGCGCGCCCGCGGCTGCAGAGCAGGTCGACGAGCCGGAGCCCGTACGCGGGCTCGTCCGGGTGCAGCTCGAACAGCGTCCGGAGGATGTCGGCGGCGCGGGCCGTCTCGGCGCGCTGCAGCCGGTACACGGCCTCGATGCGCAGGCGATCCAGTCGCGGCAGCGCCTTCGCGAGCTCGAACGCGCGCTCGGCGTGCGCGAGCGCCGCCCGCTGATCCCGGAGCACCTCGAGCGTGTCGGCGAGCGCGACGTGCGCCAGCGCGAAGTCGGGCGTGCGCGCCACCGCGGCCTCGAGATGCCCGCGCGCGGCTTGCACCTCGCGCGCGCGGAGCGCGTCCAGGCCCTCCGCGTAGAGGCGCACCGCCTCCGGATCGCTCGGCAGGCGCGCCGCCACGGCCGATGCATCGCCGCGCGCCCCGAGCGCCCGCCGCAGCTCGCCCCCGTCCCTGGCCACCTCGCCCAGGATCTCGGCCACGCTGCCCCGACGCTCGATCCGCGTCCGCGCGCGGCCGGTCGCGGCGTCCACGACCTCGACCGAGAGGCGCACGCGACCGCCCGCTTCCCCGGCGTATGCACCGGTCACCACGCTCCCGATGCCGAGGCGCCGGCGCAGGCCGAGGAGCTGCGTTGGCGTCGGTGCGGTGCGCGAGTCGATGCCGACGTCGAGCCGCGCGCGAGAGAGCTCGTCGGCCGGCACGACGTGCAGCTCGCCCCGCTCGAGCTCGTTCGACACGACCTCCGCCACCGCCGTGTCGAGCCAGCGCGGCGTCCCCACGTCCCCGCGGAAGCCCAGCACCGCCACCGGTCCCACCGCCGCCGGCAGGCTCGCCCGCGCGCGCCACCAGACCGCCGTGCCGCTGCCGAGCGCGGCCACGGCGACCGCGCCCGCGATCATCCAGCCGCGCCGCCAGCGCGCAGGGCGATCCAGCAGGTCCGCCACCGCCGCGCCGGCGGTCGGGAAGCGGTCCTTCGGCGCGCGCGCGAGGCAGCGCGCGATCACGCGCTCCCAGCGCCGGTCGAGCCCCGACACCACCTTGCGCACCGACGGCGCATCAGCGCGCAGCCTCGCGACCGCCACGCCCATCGCCGAGTCCCCCTCGAACGGCAGCCGCCCCGTCAGGAGCTCGAACAGCACCACGCCGAAGGCGTACACGTCGGCCGCGGGGCCGACCTCCCCGCCCTCGACCTGCTCCGGCGCCATGTACGCGGGCGTGCCGACCATGAGCCCCGCCTCGTCCTCGGCACGCGCCTGCCCGAGGCGGCTCGGCTCGCCGCGCGCGATCGCCAGGCCGAAGTCGGTGACGACCGCGCGCACGCCGCGGCTCGAGTCGCTGACCAGCATCACGTTCGCGCTCTTGAAGTCGCGGTGCACGACGCCGGCCTCGTGCGCCGCGTCGAGCCCCGCCGCGATCTGCCGCGCGAGCACCGCGACCTCCGCGTGCTCGAGCCGCCCGCGCAGCCGCAACCGCTCGGCCAGCGTCTGCCCGGCGAGCAGCTCCATGCTGAGGAACACGAGCGGCGGCGGGCCCGCCTCGGTCTCGACGTCGAAGATGCGGCAGACGTGCGGGTGCGTCACCCGCCGCGCCGTCGCGATCTCCTGGCGGAAGCGCTCGATCGCGCCGGGATCGGCCGCGATGTCCGGCCGGATCGTCTTGACGGCCACGCGCCCGCCGAGCTCGTGGTCCTCGGCCTCGTACACCTCGCCCATGCCGCCGCGGGCGACGAAGCGGACGATGCGGTAGCGCCCCGCGAGCAGCGCCCCCGCCACCAGGGTCGGTCCGCCGGCCGCCCCTGACCCGACGGCCAGGGTCTCGGCGTGGGCCTCGCTCGAGTCCGCCCCCCGGCTCACGGGTCCATCTTCGCACGTCGCGGCGTTCGCCCCGATTCGGTCTACGATGGAGACGTGGCCGCTCCCTCCCCGGACGGACGCACCGAGGTCCTGCCGGGCGCGCCCGAGCCGGCCGACCCGGACGCGACCCGCGTGGCCCGCCCACGCGCGCGCACGAGCCGCCCGCCCTCTGCGCCCTCGACGCCGCCCTCGACCGCCGGCAGCGCGCTGCCGAGCTCGGCCACCACCGACGCGATGCGCAGCTCCGAGGCCCTGCGCGCCCGGGGATTCGGCCTCGTCACCGCGATCATGTCGGGCGCTGCGCTGCTCTTCCTGCCCTGGCTCGGCGGCGCGTCCTGGCTGCGCCTCGTCATGCTGCTCGCGCTCCTCGCGACCTTCGGCACGTCCCTGTGGTTCTGGCGCCGCGTCGTCCACGGCCTCTACCGCGAGCGCGACCTCGTCCTTTACGGCGCCGTGTGCGTCGCCGCGTCCGTCGTCTTCTGCTACTACCTCGGCGCCTTCTCGCCCACGCCGATCGCCACCACGGTCGGCATCGCGTTCTTCGGCCTCGGCGAGAACCGGCGTCCCGCGACCTGGCTGCCCGTCGTGGCCACCCTCGGCTGGATCGCGCTCACGCTCGGCATCCTCTGGGGCGTGCTGCCCGACGCCGGCGTCCTGTCCGTGCTCGTCGCGACGCCCGTGGAGCGCGCCTTCTTCCTCGTGATGGTCCCCCTCGTCTTCGGCGTGACGCTCCTGCAGGCGCGCCACAGCCGGCAGGCGATGCACGACGCCATCGAGGAGTCTCACGCGGCGCTGCGCGAGGTGCTCCTGCGCGAGGCCGCCCTCGACGAGGCCAAGGGCGATCTCGACGCCGCGATGGCGGCGGGCCAGGGACTCGAGGGTCGCCACTCCGGCGCGCTCGCGGGCCCGTACCGCCTGGGCGAGGTGCTCGGCCGCGGCGCGATGGGAGAGGTCTACGCGGCCACCCACGAGGCCACCGGCGAGCGCGCGGCCGTCAAGATCCTCCACCCTGGGCTGCGCGCCGACACCGACTTCGTGCGCCGCTTCCTGCGCGAGGGTGAGGCCGCCGCGAACGTGGCCGTCCCCGAGGTCGTGCGCGTGCTGGCCACGGGCACGACGAGCGACGACGCGCCGTACATCGCGATGGAGCTGCTCTCGGGCCAGGACCTGGCGTGGCACCTGCGCGCCCGCCGCAAGCTGCCACCCGGCGAGCTCCTGCCCATCCTCGGCGACGTCGCCCGCGGGCTCGAGGCCGCAGACCGCGCCGGCATCGTGCACCGCGACCTCAAGCCACAGAACATCTTCTGCGCCGAGCAGCCCGGCGCACGCCCGATCTGGAAGATCGTCGACTTCGGCGTCGCGCGTCACAAGGACGGCTCCGGCACGCTCACGCGGCGCGCCGTCGTGGGCACGCCAGGCTACATGTCCCCCGAGCAAGCGCAGGGTCAGCCGGCCGACCACCGGAGCGACCTCTTCGCCCTCGGCGCCGTGGCCTATCGCGCGCTCACCGGCCGGGCGCCGTTCGTCGGCAACGACCTGCCCGCGATGCTGTTCGACATCGTGTACAAGGGCCCGCCGCGCCCGCGCGAGCTCGAGCCGACCCTGCACCCCGATGTGGACCTCGTGCTCGCAATCGCCCTCGCGAAGCGCCCCGAGGATCGCTTCCAGCACGCCAGCGAGCTGCCCAGCGCGCTCGAGGCCGCCAGCGCCGGCGCGCTGCCGGACGCGCTCCGCTCGCGCGGCAAGCGCCTGCTCAAGGCGCTGCCCTGGGGCGCGGTGCTCAGGAGATGACGGAGCGAGGGCGCTTCAGATGCCGAGCGAGCCGAAGACGCGCTTGAGCAGGTCGGTCGTCCGCGCGGTGACCTCCTTGCGGATCTTCTGCTCCTCGAGGGCGAGCTTGGCGAACAGGCCGTCGAGCGCACGCTTGGTGGCGTAGTCGACGATGTCGCCGGGGATCTTGTCGACGAAGGGGATCTGGTTGTAGCGCGAGGCCAGCTCGTGCCAGGCCTTCGCCGCGCCGATCGTGTCGAGCGCCTGCCGCACCGGTGGCCCGAACCGCTCGAGCAGCACCTTCTCGGTCTTGCCGCGGAAGTACTGCGTGGCGGCGTCGTCCGCGCCCTTCAAGATCTTCATCGCATCCTCGACGGTCATCTCGGTGATGGCCTTGACGAAGATGTCGGTGGCGGCCTTGGCGGCCTCCTCCGCGCCGTGGTTCATCTTCTCGACGAACGCATCGACGACCGGTCCGAGGCCGAAGCCCCGGAGCTGGTCCTCGACCTTCTTGAGCTCGGGCGGGAAGGGGATCTTGATGGCGGCGTCGCCGAGGAAGCCGTTCGGCTTCGAGACGAGCTCGACGGCCTTGGCGGCGCCGATCTGCAGCGCCTCCTTGAGGCCCGCGGCGACGTCCGCCTCCGTGAGCGGCAAACCGCCCGGCTGACCGCCGGGCCCAGCCATCACCGGAATGCAGCCCGACAGGGCCGCGCCAAGAAGGACCACCGCGATCCTGCTGGTCATGAAAGCCATCTTCGATCGCATGAGCGAGCTCCGTTTCCTTGGGTGAGTCGAGCGTTCCGGCTTGGTGGGGGCGCTCGCAGGTCGCTATCCGGAAGGCGAGCAAAGCGAGCCGCAAGGCCGTAGCGAGCGCAGCGAGCGAAGACGCAGGGAGGGGGGCCCGACCGGGCTGTGCCCGGGCGGGGGAAGGGCAGCGTGCCCTTCCTGGTGGGCGCCCTCAGGGCGCCCACTCGCAGGCTAGTTCGCGCCCTTCGCGTCCGGGGCAGGCGCGTCGGGCGCCTTCTCGGGCTGGGCCTTCGGCGGCGGCGGCAGCGCCTTCATCTCGACGCGGCGGTTCTTGGCCTGGCCGGCCTTGGACTTGTTGTCGGCGATCGGCTTGTCGGGGCCGTAGCCCACGGCCTTGACACGCTCGCCGGCGATGCCCTTCGAGACGAAGTAAGCGCGCACCGCGTCGGCGCGGTCCTGCGACAGCTTGACGTTCTTGGCGTGCTTGCCCTTGGCGTCGGTGTGCCCGCCGATCTCGACCGAGATCGTCGGGTGCTCCGTCAGGAACTTCACGACCTCGTCGAGCTTCTTGAAGGACTTCTTGTCGATGGCCGACTTGCCGCCCTTGAACTTCACGTCCAGGGTGGCGAACGTCTCCGGCACGGGCTCCGTGTCGGGGCAGCCGTCCTCGTCCTCGAAGCCGTTCTTCGTCTCGGGCTCGAGCGGGCACTTGTCGAGGCGATCCATGATGCCGTCGCTGTCGCCGTCCTTGTCCGGGCAGCCGCCGTTCTCGGCCGGACCAGCCTCCATCGGGCACTTGTCCTCGCCGTCGGCGATCTTGTCGCCGTCGTTGTCCGGATCCGGACACCCGTCGTCGTCCTGGAAGCCGTCCTTGTCCTCCGGCTCCTTCGGGCACTTGTCCTTGTCGTCGGTGATGCCGTCGTTGTCGGCGTCGACCGGCGCGGCGGTGGGCTTGGCCTCCTCCTTCGGCGGCTCGGCGGGCTTGGTCTCCACGCCGCCGAACTTGTAGAAGAAGCTCCCGAGCACCTCGAAGTCATTGGTGAGGCTCGCGGTACGCCCGCCACCGGTCACGGCGCGGCCGTCTCCGCGGAAGCCGTAGCGGTCGCCCGCGTCGATGTACGCGCCGCCGCCCCAGTGGAACTCGGGTCGCGTGCCGCCGGCCAGGACGGACGCGTTGTCCGAGCTGCCGGTCTGCGCGCCGCCGCCGATGAGGATGAACGGGCGGAACTGACCGGTCAGCAGGTTGATGAGGAGGCTGCCCTTGTAGGCGAAGATCGTCATGCTCGTGGAGCCGTCCTCGGTGCCGGTCGCCCCGAAGCCGAGCTCGGCGTCGATCGCCAGGCGCGTCCCGAGGTTGATGGTCAACCGGGGCCCGACGAGCGGGCCCATGCGCAGGGCCGGCGTGTTCGGCTTCTTCTTGTCGAAACCGAGGTTGCTCTCGGCCGAGTGCTGCAGCGCGCCGATGAAGCCGTGGAGCTCGATGCCCCCCTCCACCTCTGCGCGGGCGGGGGCCGCCCACAGAAGCGCAGCACAAGCGACGAAGCCAACCAGGGTTCTCATCTATCGATTCCTCCTGCGCCTACTGCCGTTTCGGGGGGGTGGAAAGCCAGCGCATCCTGCCGCAAGTGACGCGAAGGTCGCAAGTGTCTCTGACATGGGATCCGACTGCCCACATCTGGGACGGCGGGGCTGCCGAGCCCCACACGGGGCCTTTCAGGCTTCAGGCTTCAGGCTTCAGGCTTCAGCCCCGAGCGGAAGCCACGAGTAGATCTGATCCCGTCGAGGCGAGCGCAGCGAG
Source organism: uncultured Myxococcales bacterium (assembly GCA_964593795.1). Taxonomy (GTDB): domain Bacteria; phylum Myxococcota_A; class Polyangia; order JAHFDS01; family JAHFDS01; genus JAHFDS01. The sequence goes on from CAZQJC010000284.1 coordinate 12,442, forward strand.
GCCGATCGGGCGCATCCGTCGAGGCGAGCGCAGCGAGGCCGATCGAGCCCATCCGTCGAGGCGAGCGCAGCGAGCCGCAAGGGCGTAGCGAGCGCAGCGAGCGAAGACGCAGGGAGGGGGGCCCGGATGGGCTGTGCCCATCCGGGGGAGGGGCGGCGCGCCCCTCCTGCGGCGGCCTTCTGAGGCCGCCGATCGCTAAAAAGTCCAGCCGAGGCGGGCGCGGCTGGCGAGGCACAGCTGCTGGAAACGGAACTCGCGCGCCCGGTCGTAGGTCCCCGTCAGGGTCAGGCACGCCTCGTCGAAGGAGGTCGTCCGGACGTGGCGGAAGCCACACTCCGCGAGGAGCGGGATCGGATCGTTCGAGCCCCACTTGAAGGGCTCGGACAGGCTCGCGAGCAGCTCGACCGAGGCCACGTGGTGCGGCCGCAGGCGCCGCCCCTCGACGATGTTCTTCATGACGTAGTCGAACACCACCGCGCTGCCGGCGTGGCAGCCGTCCGCGATGCGCGAGAGCGTCGCGCGCACCGCCTCCTCACCGAGGTAGTAGCTGACGCCCTCCCACAGGAAGAGCGCGGGCGCCATGACGTCGAAGCGCGCGGCGACGAGGCGCTCGACGAAGTCCTGGTGCTCGAAGTCGCACGACACGAACGTGGCCGCGTCGGCGGGGTATCCGGGCAGCGCGGCGATGCGCGCGCGCTTGTCGGCCTGGCTGGCCGGCTGATCGACCTCGAAGAAGCGCACCCCACGGCGCGCGAGCCGCGCCGCGCGCGTGTCGAGGCCTGCGCCGAGCAGCACGACCTGGTGCATGAACGGCGCCTCGATCTGCGCGCGCAGCACGGCCTCGTCGAGGAACGCGGTGCGCACGCCCATGTACTCGACGAAGTGCGGGAACAGCTCGAGGTAGCGATCGGCCAGCTCCTCACCCTCGGGTCCCGCGAGGCGGCTGCCCCACGGATCGGAGCAGAGGCCGACGCGCGTGGCGCGCCCGCGCAGGGCCGCCACCATGAGCGCCGTCTGGCTCGCCGGGCGCTCGGGGATCACTTCTTCCCCGGCGCCGGTCCGGACGGCGGCTTGACGGGCGTCCCGGTGATCTTGCTCTTGGCGCCCTTGCCGGTCGCCGCCAGCTCCATCGTCGTGGTCTGCGCGCCCATCGACTGCGCCATCTTCACGAGGCCGAGCGGCGCGGCGCCGTCGGCCGCCCACAGATCGATCGTGGCCTCGCCGCCAGGCGTCTTGACCTTGCGCCGGTAGTGCTTGGTCTTGAAGGTGCCCGCCGCGGTCTTGAGGCTCTCCTCGCCGACCAGCGTGGAGGGATCGGGGCGCGTCACCTTGGGGGCGCCGCCCATCGCGCTCTTCGGCGGGATCTCCATCGGCTGCGGCATGCCGGACTGCTGCACGAGCATGCGCTTGACCTCGTCGGCGACCAGCATCTTGATGGCCATCTCGCCCTTGCCGGGCACCTTCATGGCCCACTCGATCCAGTGCGCGCCGGCCTCGCGGCCGACGAGCGCGATCTCGAGCTCCACGGCGCTCGCGTCGGGCAGCTTGACCGCGTACCTCGCAAAGGTGCCGTCGGCGACCTTCTCGAGCGGGTAGAACACGGGGAGCTCGGCCATGCCCTGGGCCGAGGCGACGCGGCCCCCGAGCAGCACCGCCGCGGCGATCATCAGTCCTGCAAGCTTCTTCATGGCTCTCTCCTCTCGGGCCGCCGGCAGCCGGCGGCCGCTGAACGCGCGCACATTAGCACCGCGGGACGGGCGCGGTCAGGGCGGCGGGGACGCCAGCCGACGGTCGAGCTCGCCGCTACGCTCGAGCGCCTCGAGCTCCCGGAAGCCGCCGATGGGCTCGCCGTCGAGGAAGACCTGCGGCACCGTGCGCCGGCCCGTGCGCTCGACCAGCCAGGCGCGCCGCGCGTCGTCGTCGGTCACGTCCACCGACTCGTACGGGATCCCCTTGCGCGAGAGGAGCTGCTCGGCCCTGCGGCAGTAGCCGCAGTACTCGGTGTGGTAGAGGGTGATGCGGGGCACGCGCGTCAGTGCGTCTCGCCACCACCGGCGACCTTGGCCGCGGACCGCTCCATGTACGGTGCGACGAGCAGGCGCTCGACCGGGCGCCCCCCGACGAGGTGCGACTCCACCAGCTCGGGCACGTCCTCGGGCGTCACGTGCCCGTACCACACGTCGGGGTGCGCGCCGTCGCCGTAGACGACGATCGACGGGCCGTGATCGCACGCGTCGAGGCAGCCGGCGCTGTTGCACCGCGAGAGGCCGTGCAGGCCGCGGCGCGCCATCTCGGCCTTGAGCGCCTCGCGGACCTTCTTGCTGCCGCGCGCCGCGCACGAGCCACGCGGGTCGTCGGGCTTGCGCTCGTTCTCGCAGACGAAGACGTGGAAGCGGAAGCGGTGCATGAGGACCTCGCTAGAACCGGAAGCCGATGCCGAAGAGGAAGTCGAGGACGGCGTAGATGTCCGTCTCGCGACAGCCCGATCCGCACTCGAGGAAGGCCGGGCCGAGCGTCAGGCCGATGCCGAACGAGCCCACGAAGCCCGAGCCGATCCGCACCTGCAGGCCGCCGTTCGGGCGGATCCCGAAGCCGATCGAGTCGCCATACGTGTAGCGCCAGTTGACGAACACCGGGCCGGCGAGGATGCCGGCGTAGGGCACGAGGCGCGCCATGCGGGTGCGGAAGCCGTGGCGGACGCCGAACATGAGCTCGATCGCGGTGCCGCGGTCCCCGCGGCCGTAGGGCCCGAAGAAGCGGTCGTCGTACCCGTAGCAGCGGCGGCCGGGCGTCCCGGGCGGATCGCAGTAGATGCCGTAGTCGGAGCCGCCGACGGTCAGGTTGAGCTGGCCGTCGAACGCGAGGCCCTCGAGCGGGCCCGCGCCGAAGCGCGTCTGCAGGCGAAAGCCTCCGGGCGCGGCGAACGTGAGCCCCGCGGCGCCACCGAGGGACATGCCGAGCTCCATGCTGCCGTCCGCGGCCGCGCGCGCCGGGGCCGCCGCGAGGAGGACGAACAGCGCGAGGACGCCTTGCAGGAGGGGGACCGAGCGGCTGCGCATCGCGGACGAAGGTAGTGCGGAACGCCGCGAAACGCGAGCCACCCAGAGGCGCTCCGTGGGCTACTCTCCGGGCCCATGCGAGCCCGGAAGTCGTCCTCGATCCCGCTCCTCCTGCTCCTTGCGTGCGACCGCGCCGGCGCGGCGAAGCCGCCCGACCCCGCGGCTGCGGCCCCCGCGCCCGCGGCCCCCGCGGCGGAGGGCGCCGGGGGCGGCGGCCAGAAGGCCTCGCGCGAGGCGCTCGTCAAGGCGGCGCTGAAGCGCGTCGGCGAGGTCTCCGACCAGCTCGCGGCCCTGCGCGGCCTGCCCTTCAAGCGCAAGGTCGAGGCGGTCTACCAGTCGCAGGAGGACTTCCGGAAGTTCGTGAAGAAGGAGATCCAGACAGATCTGCCGCCGGCCAAGGCCAAGGGGCTGAGCCGCGCGCTCGCGCACCTCGGCATCCTCAAGGAGCAGCTCGATCTGCTGGCGTCGCTCGAGGATGCGCTCGTGAGCCAGGCCGGCGCCTACTACGACCCGCAGAGCAAGAAGTTCTACATCGTGATGGTGCCCGAGCAGCAGCTCATGCTCGACACGCTCTCCGCGCACGAGCTCACGCACGCGCTGCAGGACCAGTACTTCGACCTCATCGGCTTCTACGGCGGCAAGGGCAACTCGCAGCACCTGAGCGAGGACACGCTCAACGCGCGGCGCTTCATCGTCGAGGGAGAGGCCACGCTCACGATGACCGCGTACCAGATGAAGACCGCGGCGCAGACGGACCTGCTCGATCCCAAGGCCGCGCCGGCCGCGCGCATGACGCTGCAGGCGATGGCGGCGATGGACATGGCGTCCGTGACCTCGAGCAAGAAGGCCGAGATGGCGATGTACGCGGACATGGGCCCGGACATCCAGAAGGCGATGACGGCGATGGAGAAGATCCCGCCGTACATCCTGCAGCCGCTCGTGGACTCCTACCTCAAGGGCGCCCTGCCCGTGTACGAGGCCTACGCGCGCGGGAGCTGGGCCGGGGTCAAGCGCCTCTACGACGATCCGCCCGACTCCACCGAGCAGGTGCTGCACCCGGCGGACAAGCTGGTCGGCAAGCGCGACTACCCGCAGAAGATCGTGCTGCCGCCGCCGGCGCAGCTCGGAAAGCCGCTCGCGGGCGCCAAGGAGGTGCTCGCGGACGTCGCGGGCGAGCTCGTCATGCGCGTGTACCTCTCGAACTGGAGCGCTCCCGGGGCGAGCGGCGCGGGCGTGGAGCCGGCGGCCGCGGGCTGGGACGGCGACCGCTGGGCGGTGTGGGACGTGGGCGGCAAGACCGTGGGCGCGTGGGTCTCGACGTGGGACTCGGACGCCGACGCGCAAGAATTCGCCAAGGCGTATGTGTCGACGCTCGACCGGCGCTTCCCGGGCGCGCCGACGACGGTCGAGGGCGGTGTGAGCCTCCACGCGCGCTCGGACGGCGGCGTCGTGGCGGCGGTGGTCAAGGGCGCCGACGTGTTCGTGGTGAGCGGCGTGGCGAAGGCGGACGCGGCGGGCGTGCTCGGCGAGCTCGTCAAGCACACCAAGAGGATCCGCGACTCGCGCGACAAGTAGGCAAATCAGGGGGTCTCCGATGGGAAAGACGATCGAGCTCGAGCGACCGGATGGAAAGACCTGCAGCGCCTACCTCGCGATGCCCGCGGCCGGTGACGCGGCGCCGGGCGTCGTGGTGCTCCAGGAGTGGTGGGGCCTGAACGATCAGATCAAGGCCGTCGCGGACCGGTACGCCGAGGCGGGCTACCGCGCGCTCGTGCCCGACCTGTACCACGGCAAGCTCGCGACGACGGCCGACGAGGCGCAGAAGCTCATGGGCGCGCTCGACTGGGGGCAGGCGGCGACCCAGGACATCCGCGGGGCGCTGCAGCACCTCGCGGCGAGGAACCCGAAGGTGGGCGTGACGGGCTACTGCATGGGCGGGGCGCTCACGATCCTCGCGTGCCTCCACGCGACCGAGCCCGTCGCCGCCGTCTGCTTCTACGGCATCCCGCCGGCCGCGGCCGCGGACCCGTCGAAGATCAAGGTGCCGTTCCTGGGGCACTTCGCGGTGCACGACGACTGGTGCAACGCGGCCACCGTGGGCGCGCTCGAGAAGTCGCTGCAGGCGGGCGGCGTGCGCCACACGATCCACCGCTACGACGCCAAGCACGCCTTCATGAACGAGCGACGGCCCGAGGTCTACGACGCCGCCTGCGCGAAGACCGCGTGGGAGCGCACGCTCGAGTTCTGGAAGCAGCACCTCGGCTGAGCGATCACGAGGGGCGCGGGCCGACCAGGGACTCCACGCGCGCGAGCTCGGAAGCGGGGAAGACCGCGATGAGCCGCTGCGCGCCCTCCTGGTGCGCGTCCATCGCGTCGCGGAGGATCTGCAGGTACTCGCGGTGCGCGGGCAGGCCCTCGTGCACGATGAGCACCTGACCGGCGCCCAGCCACGCGAGGTCGCCGAGGCAGTCGGAGAGCGCGTCCCAGTTGTTGCCGAAGTGCGCGGGGAACTCGAGGCCGCGCGCCAGCCGCTCGAGGAGCGCCGCCTTGTCCTGCACGCTCGCCGGGATGCGCACGAGCTTGCCGCGCGGGGGCGCCCACACGGACTTCGGATCGGCGGCGTAGCGGAAGGACGTCATGGGGGCTCCTCGTGGCTGCCTGCAGCCGGGTGGCCGATTGATCTTACACTGGGCGTATGCTCGCGGAGGTCGGACGGTTCCTGTGGCACGCGCCCGAGGTCCTGGGCCTGCAGAAGCGCTGCTCGCAGGGAGAGCTGTACGACCTGCTGATGGCGCGGGCGAACGAGGCCGGGCTCGACGCGCAGCGCGCGGCGCTGGTCGAGGGCCTCGCCGGCGAGGTGCTCGAGGTCGGCGCGGGGACGGGCCTGCAGCTCCGTCACTACGGGGGCGGAGCGCGCGTGACCGCGATCGAGCCGGACGCGGAGTTCAGGGCGCGCGCCGCGCAGGTCGCGGCGGGGGCCCCGGTGCCGGTGCGCCTCGTCGACGCGACGGCGGAGGCCCTGCCCTTCGGCGACGCGTCGTTCGATCACGCGGTGTGCGGCCTCGTGCTGTGCAGCGTCGGCGATCCCGCGCGCGCGCTCGGCGAGCTGCGGCGCGTGGTTCGCCCGGGAGGCACGGTGCGCCTGCTCGAGCACGTGCGCAGCGAGCGGGTCGTGCCGGGCCTGCTCATGGACCTCTTCGACCCTCTGTGGGTGGCGCTCAACAAGCAGGGCTGCCACATGAACCGGCGGACGGCGCGCGCGGTCGAGCAGGCGGGCTTCACGATCGAGGCGCGGGAGCCGTTCGTGATGCGCGCCCGCGGCCTGCCCGAGTTCCCGTGCGTGCGCCTCGAGACCACGCGCTGACACATTCGTGGCTCAGGGCGCCTTGCAGCCGAGCTCCAGTCTCGCCGCGGCGAGATCGCGCCGAAACCGCTCGTCGGCGTCGAGCGCCAGGAAGACCTGCTCGGCGAGCGCCCGCCCCGCCGCAGAGTCGCTCGGGTAGTGCAGACCCGCGATCTCGCGCTCGCGGCCGAGGCGCTCGCCCTGCGCGCGGAGCGCGGCGCGGTGCTCCGGGCACGCGGCCCCCAGCACCCGCGCCGAGAGGTGGCCCTGCGCCGCATGACCGCTCGGGTACGCGGCGTGCGCCGGCACCGGGATGAGCGGACGCAGCCGGGGCTCGAGCTGGTGCGGGCGCGCGCGCTCGAAGCGCCTCTTGCCGTGGAAGACCGCCACGGTGAGGTCGGCGTCGACGTGCTCGAGCAGCGCCTTCGTGCGCGGGGACGGTCCGCGCTTCATCACGTCGAGGAGCGCGGAGACGACGCCCGCGTGGCTCCGGTGCCGCTGGATCGCCCGCTCGTCCGCGCCCGATCGCGAGCCCTGCAAGAGGAGCATCTCGTCGAGCTCGGCGCGCGTGGTCGCGCTGCCGTTCCGGGGCGGCGGCGGGACAGGGATGGCGAGCAGCCGCTCGCGCAGGAGATAATACGGGCGCGCCTCGAGCAGGGCGAGCTCGCGGCGCCCCCAGCCCGAGAAGCGCACGTCGTCGAGCGCGGGAGCGAGCGCGAGGAGCGCGCCGAGTAGCAAGACCTCGGCGATCATCGCCGGTGTGTCGCGCGCAAGGTGACGAGCACGGCTTCGTCCGGTCGATCGCGGCAGTCGTGCTCTCCGCACCCGACGCAGGTGCGGCCGAGCTCGTCGGGCGCGAGGATCCGCCGCTCGCTTCGCGCCACCTCCTCCACGGCCAGCACCCGGCCGTCCGCGGCGAGGCGACGGCGCTCCACGCGGCTCCGGCGCACGCGGTCCGCGCCGCGGTCCTCGACGCGTTCGTCGTGCGAGAGCGCGATGCGCTCGTCGGACGCCCGCGCGGCGAAGGCCTCCACGACGAGCTCGTCGCCTCGCACGCACACCGCGAGCCGCGCCGGTCCGTGCACCGGGGCGACGACGAGGTCGACGTCGGGCCACGCGACCGTGGCGTCGAGGTGCAGCGCACCGGGCGCGGGAGGGATCGCCTCGAGCGAGTGGCCGTGTCGCTCGTGGATGCGCCAGCCGGCGCGCACCGCGAGCTCGAAGAGCGCGTTCGACAGCAGGCACAGGCCGCCGGCGATCGCGGGCACGACGCAGCCGCCGCGGAGCTCCATGCCCCAGGAGAAGCCGCGCCCCGCGCTCGGCCGCCCGAGCGCGCGCCAGAACGAGAGCGGCCGCTCCGGCGTGACCTCGAGCCCGTCGAACGCGGGCGCCGCGAGCGCCACGTTGCGCACCTTGCCGGCCTCGAGCGCGGGATCCGCGTGTGGATCGTCGCGCCGGAGGGGCACCACGAGCGCGTGCACGAGCACGTCGAGCCCCGCGGACGCGCGCCGCGGCGCGGGCCAGCGCGCCGGAGCGAGCCGCCAGCCGGCCAGCCGCACCACCTGCAGGCCGGCGCGGCGGAGGCGATGATCGAGGACCGCCCACGCGCTCTTGGGCCGGCGCATCTCCTCGAGCGTAGCATGCGCGCGCGAGCGCGCCCGCCGCGGACGTCGGGAACCTCCGGCCGCGGGCGGTGTCTGACCTCCGGGAGGCACCCATGGCACTCGCTCGCTCGACGCTCGCCCTGGCCATCGCATGCGGCTGTGCGAATGCGTCACCCCGGCCGGCCGCGCTCGACATCCTGCCGCTCCAGCGCCTGCGCCTGTACGAGACCGGCATCGGCTACTTCGAGCGCGCGGGCAAGCCCCCCGATCGCGCGGCGACCACCCTGCCCGTCCCGGCGGGCCACCTCGACGACGCGCTCAAGACGATGGTCGTGCTCTCGCCGGGCGGCAAGACCGGCGTGCGCGGCGTGGCGTTCTCCTCGTCGGTGTCGCGCGGCATGGCGCGGGCGATGGCCGGGCTCGACCCGAGCACGCCGGAGCGGCTCGGCTGGCGCGACGTCCTCGGGAGCCTGCGCGGCGCCGCTGTCGAGGTGCGCGCGGGCAAGGACACGCTGCGCGGGCGCCTCGTCGAGGTCGTCGCCGACGGCGCCGAGCCGACGCTGCTGCTCCTGACCGAGCGCTCGGAGCTCCGCCGCCTGCAGGGCCGCGACGTGGTGAGCGTGCGCCCCACCGACCCCGAGCGCGCCGCGCAGCTCGGCACCGCGCTGGACGCGCTCTCGACCCACGCCGCGCGGGGCACGCAGGCGCTCGGCGTGATGGCGACGGGCGCGGAGGCGATCACGCTCGGCTACGTCGCCGAGGCGCCGGTGTACCGCCCGAGCTACCGGCTCCTGCTCGAGCCGCAGAAGGCGCGCCTGCAGGGCTTCGCGCTCGTGCACAACGACACCGAGGAGGACTGGCGCGGCATCCGGCTCGAGCTGGTCAACGGCGAGCCCGCGTCGTTCCTGCACCCGATGGCCGCCCCCCGCTACGCGCGGCGCGAGCTGGTCGAGCCGGATCGCACGCTCGCGACGGTGCCGCAGCTCCTCGGCACGACCGCCGACGCGCTCTGGGGCGATCACACGGAGGAGACGAGCGAGGGCGCCGTGGGGCTCGGCGGGCTCGGCACGATCGGCCACGGCAGCGGCGGCGGCGGGGTCGGCTACGGCCGGGGAGCCGGGCGCATCGGCGAGGCCACGGTGGGCGCGAGCGGCGTCGTCTCGGTGGGCGACCTCGCGCGCGGCGCGAACGCGAACGCCACCGAGACCGGCGCGCTGTTCCTCTACGCGATGCCCGAGCCGGTGACCCTGCCCGCGCGGCACTCGGGCCTGCTCTCGTTCCTCGATCGCGGCGTCGACGCGACGCCGATCACGTGGTTCGACGGCGCGGGCGGCAAGGGCGAGGCAGGCGTGCGCCTGGTCAACGACAGCGGCCAGACGCTGCCCGCCGGGCCGGTGGCGCTGTTCTCGGAGGGCGGGTTCGTCGGCGAGGCGCTCCTGCCGCGGCTGCGACCCGGCGAGCGCTCGTTCGTGCGACACGGCGCCGATCTCGACCTCGAGGTCCGCGCCGGCAAGCGCGCGGTCACCGAGGAGATCCGCAGCGTCCGCTTCGCCGGCGAGGCGCTCGAGCAGCACTTCGTGCGCACGACGCGCGTCGGCTGGACGATCGAGAACCGGAGCGGCCTGCCGCGCACGGCGATGGTTCGCCTCGACATCGTGAAGAACGCGCGCGTCGAGGGCGTCGACGCGGTGGAGCTCGACGAGGCGAGCGGGCGGCCCGTGGCGAGGCTCGCCGCGCCCGCGCGCTCCACGCGCGAGCGGGCCCTCGTGCTGGTCGAGGGCCTCGAGCGGAAGATGCCGCTCGGCGCGCTCGACGGCGAGTCCCTGCGCAAGCTGGCGGCCGCGCCCATCGCGCCCGGGCAACGCGCCCCGCTCGAGGCCGCCGCGCGCGCGGCCGACGCCGTCAAGGAGTCGGCCCGCAAGAAGACCGACGCGGAGCGCGAGCTCGGCCGGCGCGAGGCGGACATCGAGCGGCTCCGCAAGTCCCTCGAGGCCACGCGCGGCGACCGCAGGGGCCCCGAGGCGGCGCTCGTCTCGCGCGTGCTCGCCGCCGAGGACGCGCTCGTGCGGCTGCGGGAGCGGATCGACGACCTCGACGCGGAGATCGCGCGCCACCGCCAGGCCGTCAAGGTCGCCCTCGCGCCCCTGCGCTGACCCGCGGCACCGGGCGCATCCGGCAAGCGCGGTACACTTGCGCTTCGCGTGGCTGGCAAGGAGGTCGCGATCGGCGACCAGCTCGAGGAGTACCGGCTGCTCAGGCCGCTCGGCCGGGGCGCGATGGGACAGGTCTTCGTCGCCCACGACGCGCTCCTCGACCGCCTCGTCGCCATCAAGCTGATCGGCCGCCGGCCGAGCGAGTCCCTGCGTGAGCGCTTCATCGTCGAGGCGCGCGCCATCGCCCGCCTGCACCACCCGAACGTCGTCGTCGTCTACCGGGTGGGCGAGTCGGGCGGCCGTCCCTATCTGGTCTCTGAGCTCGTCCGCGGGCAGCCGCTCGATCGCATCCCGCGCCCCGTGCCCTGGGCGCGCCTGGTGGAGCTCGGGCTCGGGCTCGCGCGAGGGCTCGCGGCGGCGCACCGCGCGGGCGTGCTCCACCGCGACATCAAGCCCGCGAACGCGATCCTCGCCGACGACGGCACGGTCAAGCTGCTCGACTTCGGCCTGGCCAAGCTCAGCGAGCGCTCGCACCTCACCCCGGCGATCGTCCAGCCCGCGGTGCCGCTTGGCGAGCCCGCCCCCGAGCCGGCCGACCCGGACAGCGAGGCCACGCGCACCTCCGCGCCGGGCGGCGGCGAGGCAGGGTGGCCTCCGCCGGTCGCCGCGGGGGGGCCGCTCGATCAGACGAGCACGCTCCCCCCCTCGCCCGGTGTGTCCTCCGAGGACGTCGCCGTCGCCGAGACGCATCCCCCGAGCGGCGGCCTGGGCGACACCCCCCGAGGCGGACCGAGCGGCGGCCCGAGCGGCGGCCCGAGCGGCGAGGCCAGCACCGGGGTCGTGGGCTCGCCCCTCTACATGGCGCCCGAGCTCTGGCAGGGGGCGGCCGCGAGCCACGCCTCGGACCTCTACGCGCTGGGGATGCTGCTCTACGAGCTCGCCTGCGGCCGTGCGCCGCACCGCGGCCTCGCGATGCTCGAGCTCGTGCGCCGCCGCGAGCGCGAGGACATCCCACCGCTGGCCAGCGTGGCGCCGGGCTTTCCCGCCGAGCTCGGCGCGGTCATCGATCGCTGCCTGCTGCGCGAGCCCGGGTCCCGCCTGCAGACCGCGGACGCGCTCCGCGAGGCGCTCGAGTCCTTCGTGGCGCAGTCGACGCCGGCCGGGCCGGTCGCCGAGCCCTACCCGGGCCTCCGCGCCTTCGAGGCCGGCCACCGCGCGCGGTTCTTCGGCCGCGCCCCCGACGTGCGCGCCGTGATCGACCGCCTGCGCAGCGATCGCCTCGTGATCGTCACGGGCGACTCCGGCGTCGGCAAGTCGTCGCTCTGCCGCGCCGGCGTCCTGCCGGGCATCGCGGAGGGCGAGCTCGGGGGCGGCTACGACGTCGTGAGCTTCCGCCCCGGGCCGCGTCCGCTCGAGGCCGCCGCCCAGGCGCTCGCGACGCTGATCGACGAGGACGCGCACGAAGCGCTGATCTCGGGCAGCGGGCAGCCCGAGGACCTGTCCCGCGCGCTGCAGGCGCGGGGCACGCAGACGCTGCTCTTCGTGGACCAGCTCGAGGAGCTCGTCACGCTGTCCCCGGCGATCGAGGCGCGGACCCTCGCCGAGCGCCTCGGCGCCCTCGTCCGCACCGGCTCACGCGTGCGCGTGCTGGCCACGGTCCGCGGCGAGTTCCTGACGCGCCTCGGCGCCCTGCCCGGCCTCGGCGAGGAGCTCGCGCGCTCGCTCTACCTGCTGCGCCCGCTCGCCGCGGAGGCCCTGCGCGAGGTCATCCTCGGGCCGCTACGCGGGACGGGCGTCCGCTTCGAGTCCGACGCCACGGTCGAGGCGCTGGTGAGCGCCGGCGCGGAGTCCGCGGGGTTGCCCCTCTTGCAGTTCACGCTGTCGGAGCTCTGGCGACGGCGTGACACCGCGCGCGGCGTGGTACCCGTGACCGCGCTGGCCGAGATCGGCGGGGTCGCGGGCGCGCTCGCGCGGCACGCGGACGGCGTCCTCGTCGCGCTCCTGCCCGAGGCGCGCGCCGCCGCGAGGCGCATCCTCCTGCGCCTCGTGACGGCGGAGGGCACCCGCGCGAGCCGCCCCGTCGCCAGCCTCGAGGGCCTGGCCGGCAACGCGCGCGCCGCCCTCTCGGCGCTCGTCGACGGCCGCATCGTGGTCGTGCGCGACACGCCCGACGGCGCGGTCGGCGAGCTCGCGCACGAGGCGCTCGTCTCGAGCTGGGACACGCTCCGCGGCTGGCTCGAGGCGCAGGCGAGCCAGCGCGCCGCGATCCGGCGCGTCGAGGCGGCCACCGCGGAGTGGAGGCGCCTCGGCCGCGGGAGGCACGCCCTCTATGCGGCGCCGCAGCTCGCCGAGGCCTCGACCCTGGACGACGACGATCTCGGCAAGGACGAGCTCGCGTTCCTCCGGGCCTCGCGGGCCCAGATCCGCCTGCAGCGGAGGCGGCGCGTCGCGATCTCGCTGGTCGGGATCATCGGCCTGGCCGGCGGCATCGCCGCGACCCGCCTGCTCGCCGGGCTCGACGTCTCGCGGCGCGTGACGGCCCACGTCACGTCCGCGCGACAGCTCCTCGCGCAGGCCGAGGTGCACGCGAGGGAGGCCTCGCTCCACCGCGCGACCGCGTTCCGGGAGCTCGATCGCGGGCAGCAGGCCGAGGGCGAGCTCGCGTGGACCACCGCGCTCGAGGCCGATCGCAAGCGGACCAGCAGCCTCGACGCTGCCGAGCACGCGTTCGAGGCGGGCTTGCTGCTCGACGGCGAGCGTGACGACATCCGCCGCGCCCTGGGCGAGCTGATCCGGGATCGGGCGCTCGCCGCCGAGGCCGCGTTGCGCCGCGGCGAGCACGCCGCCCTCGTCGCCCGGCTCGAGCTCTTCGATCGCGACGGGAGCCTGCGCAGAGCCCTCGAGGCGAAGACGCCCGTCGAGGTCGACACGGCGCCCACCGGCGTCGCGGTCTCGCTCCAGCGGTACGACGACGCCTTCCGCCCCGGCCCGGAGGAGCCCCTCGGGCGCACGCCGCTGCGCACGTCGCTGCGCCCCGGCTCCTACCTCCTGACGCTACGGCGCGCCGGCGAGGCCGACTTGGCCTACCCGCTGCTCGTCGAGCGAGCCCCCGCCCAGGTTCGCGTGCCGCTGCCGCGATCGGTGCCGGACGGATTCGTCCACGTCCCCGCAGGCCGCTCCCTCGTGGGCTCCTCCGCGGACGAGGAGCTGCGGGCGTTCTTCGGGGCGACGCCGCTGCACGCCGCCGAGGTCCCCGCCTACCTGGTCGCCCGGCACGAGACGACCTTCGGCGAGTACCTGGCCTTCCTCGCGGCCCTGCCCGCGGCCGAGCGGGCCCGACGTTCTCCGCGCCCGGTCGCAGGCGTCGATGCCTCGGGCGCGATCGTCAAGCTCGAGACCGGCCCGCGCGGCCCCACGCTGATCCTCCGCCCGACGAGCCGCACCTACCGCGCGGCCGCGGGCGAGGCCATCCACTACGAGGGCCGCAAGTCCCTCGCCACCCAGGACTGGCTGCGCTTCCCGGTCGCCGGGATCTCGCCGGACGATGCGCGCGCGTACGCGGCGTGGGTGGCGCGCGTGCGCCTTCCGGGCGCGCGCCTGTGCAGCGCCGTCGAGTGGGGTCGCGCCGCGCGCGGCGCGGATGACCGGCCGTTCCCGCATGGCCTGTCGCTCGAGCCGTCCGAGGCGAACATCGACGCGACGTACGGGCGCGTGGACGCGGCGTTCGGGCCCGACGCCGTGGGCAGCCACCCGGCCTCGGCGAGCCCCTTCGGCGTGGAGGATCTCGCCGGCAACGTCTGGGAGCTGACGGCCGACGGCGGACAGTTCGTGATGCGCGGAGGTGGCTGGTACACCAACTCCACGAGCGCCCGCATCGAGAACAACCAGCCCGTCGACGCCGACTTCCGCCACGTCGCCTCCGGCTTCCGCCTGTGCGCGGATGCCGAGCCACGCTAGGTCAGCCATGATCCCGAGACGGGTTGTCCGACGTGGACGTGGACGTGGACGTAGACGTGGACGTGGACGTGCCGTGCTGTGCAACCGTTGCTCGACTGGCTACCAGGATGGCCACCACGGGCCGGTCGGGGCAGCGCCGACCCCTGCGAAGCACCTGCTAACTCGCTGATCCCACGCGCGCCGACCCCTGGCGCCAGACGTGCATCTCTCCGGAACCAATGCGGAAATTCCTGCTGATTGGTCCGACCTTGCTGGTCCTGGCGTGCGGCGCGGAGGGTGAGGTCGGGGCGCCCGAGCTCACGGAGCCTGCCGCGCTGGAGCCGTCCGAGCTGACGAGCACGCAGGGGACCTCGCTGCAGGGCACGTCCCTGCAGAGCCTCTCGCTGCAGGGGACCTCGCTGCAGGGGACCTCGCTGCAAGGGCTCGAGCTGACCGGCACCCGCGTCGACAAGGACGGCCACGTCGTCGGCACGGTCCGCCTGCGCATCGACGAGGTCAAGACCGACACCTCGCAGAACCTCTTCGACAACGTGGCGCTGAGGTCGAACTCGGACGTCACGCTCTACCTCGTCCGCTATTACGAGCCTCAGCCGCTCCGTTCGCGTCTCCCGGGCACCTGGCGCGATCTCTGCGTGGGTGCGACGCCCGACGATCGCTTCGCCACCGCGCTCGCGGGCACGTGGGACATCCACGGGCGGTACCAGGCCCCGAGCCGCGCGAACCCCTCGTTCACCTTCTCGTGCCTCGGCGGCACGCTCACCAAGTGCGCGCGCGTGTGGGGCTACAAGCCCTGGAAGAGCGCCCCGCACCCGACGTCGCCGACCACCCTCGTCCCGCTCGGCCCGTACCACCGCGCCTGCGCACAGGCGGCGATGGCCGACTACTGCAAGGACGGCACGAGCTTCACGCAGAACGGCACGCGCGTGGACATCTACGACAACATCGGCCTCGTCAAGCGCGAGGCCGAGGACACGCTGAGCGGCTTCGCGGAGGAGTCGAGCTTCGGCGAGTCCGGCGCGGGCTGCGTGTCGAAGACCCGCTGGGCCAACGACGTCCACCACTGCGCCGCCGACATCCAGAACGGCGAGGACGACGCCGCGATGCCCGGCTACGTCTACGACGGCACGCGCGCGCAGTGCCTGGCCAAGAACGCCGGCCTCGGCGGCGAGACGCAGCTCATCTTCGTCGATTCGTCCACCTACTGCCCGCACAGCGTGTGCACCTCGGGCGCCCCGATGGCGAAGGACTGCACCACCTGCACGGCCACGGTGTGTGCGCTCGAGCCCTCGTGCTGCGGCGTGATGTTCGACGCGAGCACCACCGGCGGCTGGGGCGCCAAGTGCACGCGCCTCGCGCAGAGCGCGTGCGGGATGTGCCAGTACGCGGGCTGCGCGCACACCGAGTGCGTGACCGGTGAGCGCCTCGCCGCGAGCTGCTCGACCTGCGCGAAGACCGTGTGCGACAGCCGCCCGAGCTGCTGCACGGGTTCGTGGGATGCCACGTGCGCCTCGCTGGGCGCGGCCTGCGCGGCCGGCACCTCCACCTGCCACGCCACGCCGACGATGAACTTCTCCGCGCGCTGGACCGGCAGCATCGTGCCGAAGTACGGCGAGCTCTACACCTTCATCACCACCGCCAACCAGGGCGCCCGCGTGTGGATCGGCGATCAGGTCGTGTCCGAGGGCTGGCCGGATCAGAGCCCGTGGTCGTTCGGCAAGAAGCTCCTCGCCGGCGTGCGCTACCCCATCACCGTCGAGTTCCAGAGCGCGGCGCAGAGCGGCATCGCGGGCTTCCCCACGGCGCACGTCAAGCTCGAGTGGCAGAGCGCCCGTCAGGCCCGGGAGGTCGTCCCGGCGGGCTCGCTCTACCCAACCGTCACGGTGCAGGCCGGCGGCCGCGGTCTGCAGGCCAACTACTACGATCGCGAGCCGTTCCTCGGCGGCGCCGTCACGCTGGCCCGCTACAACGAGACCGTCGACTTCAACTGGGGCACGGGCTCGCCCGCGGCCGCCATCCCGGCGGATCACTTCACCGTCCACTGGCAGGGACTCGTGGAGCCGCGCTACACGCAGACCTACACGTTCTGCACGGTCTCCGACGACGGCGTGCGCCTGAGCATCGACGGCAAGACGATCGTGGACAACTGGACGCCGCACGGACCGACCGAGAACTGCGGCCAGATCGCGCTCAAGGCCGGGTACAAGTACGACATCCTGCTCGCCTACTTCGAGAGCACGGGCGGATCGACCATCCGCATGACCTGGCAGAGCCCGAGCCAGCCCAAGCAGACGGTGCCGAGCACCGCGCTCTACTCGGTGCCGTCCCCGACCACGGCCATCGTCGTGGGCAACACGGGCACGGGCCTGACGGGTGAGTACTTCGACACGCGCGACTTCCTCCGCCTCGTCACGCGACGCATCGACCCCCGCGTCCTCTTCGACTGGCGCATGGCCTTCTCGCCTTAGCTTGCGATCGGCGGCCTTGCGGCTCGCTCGCCTCCCCGAAGCCTGAAGCCTGAGAGGGTTGATCGAAACAAGCGCAGTGCTGCGAGACGGGTACGGAAACCGTGACGGGTCCGGTTCCGGTTCCGGTTCCGCCTCGGTGCCGGTACCCGGCATCGGGCGCCGGCATCCGGGATCGGGCGCCGGTGACCGGCATCCGGGATCGGGCGCCGGCACCCGGCACCCGGCATCCGGGATCGGGCGACCGGGCCCGGGGACACCGAGCCCGGTCACCGCCGGTGAGCTACCGCCGTGGGTTGACCAGGCACCAGAGAAGGGCCGCAACACGATCGAGGCCGGGCTCGGCCGCGGCGACGAGGTCGGCGTCGACGTACTGCCAGACGTGCGCGAGCCTGACGGCGCTGCGGACTTCGGCCGCGCTCCCTTGCGCGATGCGATAGGCGTGAGCGCGGTCCTTGCCGGTGCGACAGGCCCCCTCGGCGAGGTTGAGCGGGACCGAGGCCATCGCACGTCGGACCTGCTTCGCGATGGGTGAATCAGCCCCGGCCCGCGGCCAGGATCTTGTCGATCGCGTCGTAGAGCTTCTTGCCGGCCGGCGTGGCGGTCTTGCGCCACTCGGTGCGCACGGTCGCGGCGTGCGTCTTGAGGTCGCTCGCCAGGCCCGCGGGGGCCGGGGTGACCGACACGCCGACGCCCGGCAGCGACGACAGGAGCCCGCGGTCGACCTCGCGCACGCGCTTCAGGCTGTCGGCGATGACGACGTCGATCCCCGCGGTCAGGCCGGCCAGGAGCGGCTTCGGGACGCGCGCCCGGCCCTCGGGGCCGATGAGCGCCACCCCGGGCTGGAAGATGTGGCTCGTCAGCGTGAGGTGCTTGACGTATTGGTGCCAGCTCGAGGCGAACGTGAAGGTGATGGCCTGATCGAAGCCGTCGAGGGAGCCCTGCTCGAGCAGCGAGGCCACCTCCGGTACGCCCATCGCGACGGCGGGCACACCCGCGAGCTTCCAGAAGCGTTCGTACGTCGGCGTCGGCATCGACCGGATGCGCTGCTTGCGCAGGTCTTCGAGCGACCCGATGGGCTTCTTCGTCCAGAGGTGCCGGAAGCCGACAGCGGTGTAGCCGACGCCCTCGTAGCCGCGCGCCGCCAGGGCCGTGCGGGTCTGCGGCCAGACCTTGGTGAACGTCGCATCCACCTCGGCGTCGCTCGAGAACAGGTAGGGTAGCTCGAAGACCGCGAGCTCCGGGAGCTGCGCGAACGCCGCTACGGCCGAGCCGATGTAGACGTCGAGCCTGCCGGACTGGACGCTGCCCATGACCTGGGCCTCGTCGCCCATCGCGGCGGCCGGGTAGACCTTGAGCCGCACCGCGCCCTTGCAGTTCTTGGCGACCGTCCGCCCGACGGCCATCGCCGCCTCGTAGTAGGGGGAGCCCTCGGGGGCGATGGTGCCGACACGCAGCGTGACGGGCTCGTCACCGGCCGTCGCGCCCGGCGCGATCATCACGGCCGCCCACAGCAATCCCGCTACCGGCGTGCGCATCGCCTCTCCAGCATAGATCCGATCGCGGTGGGGGGGATCCGCCGCGTCGGGGGATCCGCAGCGTGCCCTGCAGGCACTGCGTCCTCCCGCCCGACGATCCTCCGACGGCTCTTCACTCCTCGTCGCCGTCGTCGGCGCGGTCCTCGAGCGCCTTGAGGCGCGAGTACAGCCTCCGGCGCGTGATGCCGAGCATGCGCGCGGCCTGCGCCTTGTTGCCGCCGGCCTTGGCGATGGCGTCGTGGATGAGGTCCCGCTCGAACGCGTCGAAGTTGAAGCCGGCGACGAGCAGGTCGCCGAGCCGCGGCGCGGCCGTCGCACCGGTGATCGCAGGGGGGAGCATCGCCCGGTCGATGGGCCCCGCACCCGCGACGATGCAAAGGCGCTGGAGCACGTTCTCGAGCTCGCGCACGTTGCCCGGCCACGGGTAGCGCGTGAGCGCCTCGAGCACGCCCGCCCCGAGCCGGCCGAGGTCCTCGCCGCGGCGCTCGAAGAAGCGGCTCGCCAGGATGGGCACGTCCTCCGGCCGCGCGCGGAGCGGCGGCACCTCGATCGGGAACACGCTCAGGCGGTAGAAGAAGTCCTCGCGGAAGCGGCCCTCCTTGATGGCGGCCGCGAGGTCGCGGTTGGTCGCCGCGACGACGCGCACGTCGGCGGTGCGCACCTGCGTCGAGCCGAGCCGCACGTACTTCTGGTCCTGCAGGAAACGCAGGAGCTTGACCTGCACGGGCAGCGAGACCTCGCCGATCTCGTCGAGGAACAGCGTGCCGCCGCGCGCCGCGTCGAGGTGGCCCGCGTGCGCCTCGTGCGCGCCCGTGAAGGCGCCCTTCTCGTGGCCGAAGAGCTCGCTCTCGAGGAGCGCCTCGGGCAGCGCGCCGCAGTGCACCTCGACGAGCGGCCGCGCCGCGCGCTTGCTGCGATCGTGCAGGGCGCGCGCGAGCAGCGACTTGCCCGTGCCGCTCTCGCCGAGCAGCAGCACGGCGGCGTCGGTCACCGCGACCTGATCGAGCTGCTCCATCACGCGCCGCATGTGGTCGCTCTTGGCGACGACCGCCGCCGAGCCCTCGTGCTCCGCGAGGCGCCGCTCGAGCTGCCGCGCCCGGTCCGCGAGCGCGCGCTTCTCGGCGATGCGCCGGATGCGCAGCCGGAACTCCTCGAGCGAGAACGGCTTGATGAGGAAGTCCGAGGCGCCCGCCTTCATGAGCTCGACCGCGCCCGCGGTGGTGGCGTAGCCGGTCATGATGACGACGTCGGGCGCGCCGTCGCCGAGCTGGCGCGCCGCCGCGAGCACCTCGGTGCCGTCCCCGTCGGGCAGGCGCAGGTCGGTGACGACGATGTCGAAGCGCTGCTCGCCCAGCTTGCCGAGCCCCTCGCGCACGCGCGAGGTCACGGTCGCCTGGTGGCCGTCGATCTCGAGCCCGTCGGCGAGCATCCGCGCGAGCTTGACCTCGTCGTCGACGAGCAACAGCCGCGCCATGCAGGGATCGTACGGCCATTCCCCCCCTTCACCAAATCGTGCTCGAGCTCCGGCCTTACCCCTCCACGTCCCCCGCCCGCAGGAACACGCGGAACGTCGCGCCCCGCGAGGTGGTCTCGAGCGAGAGCTTGCCGCCGTGCCGCTCGACGATCGACCGCGACAGCGAGAGGCCGAGGCCCGTCCCGCCCTCACGCGCGCTCGACCACGGCTCGAACAGGCGCGCGCGCAGCGCCTCCGAGACCCCGGGCCCGTCGTCCACCACGCGGATCGCGACGCCGCCGGGCGCCGGCTCGGCCACGAGGCGCACGCGCACGCCGCTCGTCCCGGCCTGCGCCGCGTTCTGCGCCAGGTTCGCGAACACGCGCCGGAGCGCGTCGGCGTCGCCCTGCACCACCGGCAGGTCCTCCGCGATGCTCACCTCGAGCTGTGCCTCCGGCAGCCGCCGGCCCACGCTGCCCGCCACGTCGTAGAGCAGGCCCCGCAGGTCGAGCGGCGCCCGGTGTAGCGGCGCCTCGCGCGCGAGCAGGAGGAAGTCCTGCGTCAGGCGGTTGAGCCGGTCGACCTCCTCGAGGATCTCGCGCGAGAGCTCCCGCCCCCGCTCGTCGGCGCCGAGGCCGCTCGCGGCCCGCTCTCCGAGGAGCTCCACGCCCGCCCGGATGGTCTGCAGGGGATTTCGCACCTCGTGCGCGACGATGGCGGCGAGCTGCGCGGTCGTGGAGAGCCGCTCGGCGCGCCCGTACGCGAGGCGCGCGCCCTCCTGTACGCGCAGCGCCCACAGCCCGACCGCGCAGAACACGAGCGACAGGACCGCGCCGGTGCCCATCGCGTACGCGTGCGTGGCCGAGAGCTCCGCGTACGCCCGGGCCAGCGCGGGACCGGTGGGGGCGGTCGCGAGCATCTGCTTGGCGCGCAGGTAGATCAGGCTCGAGGTGACCGCCACGCCCGAGAAGGCGATCGCGGAGACGAAGAGCACGGTCGCGACGCGGACGCGCCCCATGCCGCAGAGCGTACACCCGGCCGCGCCACCGACGGTCGGCGGGCCCCTTCGACGTGCCGCGCCACCGCTTGCTGCACCGCCGCGGACTCCGACGCGTTCCCGCGGACTTCCGAACGTGTTACCTTGACGCGGCCGGATGACCAAAGGACGCGACGGGACTGCGCCGCTCGCGCGGACGATCAAGCTCACCACGCGTGAGATCGCGGATTACCGCTCGGGACAGAAGCGGTTTCCGACGCTCGTGGTGGTGAGTGGCGCCGAGCCAGACCTCGGCGTCCACGTCCGCTGTGATCGCCCCGTGTGCATCGGGCGCGATCCGCAGGTGGAGCTGCCCATCGGTGACCTCGGGGCCTCGCGGCGCCACGCCATCGTCGAGCAGGATCCCGCCGGGCAGTACGTGATCCGCGACCTCGACTCGACGAACGGCACGCGCATCAACGGCAACCGCCTCTCCACCACGCCGAACATCCTGTCCGAGGGCGACAAGATCTTCATCGGCGGCACCGTCATCAAGTTCACCCTCACCGACGAGCTGGAAGCCAGCTTCCACGAAAAGCTCGAGTCGATGGTGGGGCGCGACGAGCTGACGGGCACGCTCACCCGGCGAAAGTTCGACGCCGCGCTCGGGCAGGCGATCGAGGGGGCCCGGCAGGCCGGCTCGGCCGTCGCCGTCCTCATGATGGACATGGACGGCCTCAAGGCCCTGAACGACGCGTTCGGCCACCACTGCGGCTCGCACGCGATCTCCGTCGTCGGCAAGCTGATCGCCGATCGCTTCGGCGGCGGCGCGCAGGCGTGTCGCTTCGGCGGCGACGAGTTCATCGCGTTCATGGTCGGCACCGACCGCAGCGAGGCCCTCGTGCTGGCCGACAACCTGCGCAAGGAGATCGAGGTCGCCCACATCGAGCTCGACGGCGTGCGGCTGCGGCCGACGCTCTCCATCGGCGTGGCGACGTTCCCCGACGACGGGGCCGACGCGGACGCCGTGGCCAAGGCGGCCGACGCCGCGCTCTATCGCGCCAAGGCCGCTGGCAGAAACCGCGTGTCCGCCTGATCGCCTCGCGCGAGGGCCGGCACGCAAACGCTCCGGAGCACCCATGAAGACGATCCTGACGTTCGGGCTAGGCACCCTGCTCACTCTGGCCGCGTGTGGCAGCGACGGCGGAGGCGCTGGTGGCGGCGGAGGCGGCGGAGGCGGGGGCGGCACCGGCGGCGGCGACGGCTCGAGCACGTGCCAGGGGCAGTTCAGCCTGTCGTGGAAGGGGACCTGCGCGGTCTCTCCGACGATGATCGCGCGGCGGAGCGCCTGCAAGGACGCGAGCGGCATCACCGACTACTGCGCGGACGACGGCGTGTCCGCGCCCTCGCTCGGTTGCCTCGGCACGACGCCGATGACCGCGGCCAGCAAGGCCATCACGCTCAAGGGCTACGTCCGCGTGTTCTCGGGCGGCGGCGACTCGACCGGCGTCAAGCTCGACGTCTACAAGGCCGCCGACCTCGGCGCGGCGGACGCGATCGGCCGTGCGACGGTCCTCGGCAGCGTCATGACCACCATCGCGCAGGGCGACGTCGACGCCGGCAACGTCCGCGCGTGCCCGACCAAGGACGTCCCGGGCAACCTGCCGTGCGCCAAGCCCGACACGGACTGCTCGACGCCCTGCAACACGGCGCTCGGCACGAGCGGCGCGCAGTTCTGCTCGAAGGGCGTGTGCGTCGACCGGCTGCGCTACGAGGCGCCCTATCAGATCCCGGCGATCCCGTCGGACACGCCGCTCGCCGTGCGCGCCGCGGGTCCGATGGGTACCTCCGACGGCAAGTGGGCGCCCCTCGTGTCGTTCCGCGTGATCGCGTCGTCCGCCGATCCGATGTGCGCGGACGACCAGAAGGTGGACTGCTGGGAGGACGCCGCGAAGATGACGTACCGCTTCCACCCGGTCGCGCTCTCGCGCAGCGACTACCAGGTCATCCCGACGTCGGCGGGCCTGTCCGCGGGCATCCCGGCGGGCAAGGGCGCGGTCGCCGGCGAGGTCCGCGACTGCCAGAACGTCCGCATCGAGTACGCGCAGGTCGGGATCAACCCGCCGGCCACGAGCTTCACCTACTTCAACGACAACCCGTTCAAGACCCTGCCGAACGCCGGCCGGCTCACCGAGGGCACCGACGGCCTCGGACTCTTCGCGGGCCTGTCGATCGCGCCCGGCATGGTGCGCGTCGCCGCGCTCGGTCAGGTCAACGGCGAGAACGCCGCCCTCGGCGAGGCCGACGTCGTGGTGTTCCCGGACACGGTGACGATCGTGCTGCTCAACGGCGGCCGCCCGATCCCCTGAGGATCAGGGGAACGCGAGCACGGCGTCCTTGCCGTGCTTGCCGACGAGCGCATCGACGTGCGCGAGGATCACGTCCTTGCGCGCGAGGATCCCGGCCAGCTCCTCCGCCGTCAGCAGCTCGTAGGGTTGCTCGGGCTCCGCCGCGAGCTCCGTCTTGAGCGACGCCTCGGTCAGGCTCCGCAGGCGCTCGATCGTGCGGGCGCTGAACAGGCCCACCTTGCCGAGCAGCGTGCGCAGCCTGGGGTGGCCCGACTGCGGCGAGAACAGCGCCGCGGTGTTGTCCATGTAGTAGAGGACGCGGTCGTCCTCGGAGACCTTCATGTTCCCGCCCGAGAAGCGATCGCGCTGGTTCATGAGCAGGTCGAACACCACCAGGTTCGAGAGCTGCACCGCCATCGCGCGCTTGGCCTCGGGCGGTGACTTGCCGGGCGTGAGCCAGCCCGTCCAGGCCGCCACCATCGCCGGCGTGTCGAGGTTCGAGTCCTTGATCTTCGGGATCCAGTACTGCGCCATGCCCGCGGTGCGGCCCTGCGCGTCGAACTTGGTCTCCGCGAGGATCCGCGGCAGCACCGACCAGGATCCGGGCTCGAGGTGCTTGACGATGTCGTCCCGGGAAAGGACCCGCGGCGCCGCGGGCGCGACCTGGTTGATGCCGAGGAAGCGCGAGAGCCGGTAGGCCACCACCTCCTTGCGCGGGATCGAGAACTGGTGCGACTGCGCGGGTTTGAACGCCGCCTGGGAGCCGTCGCCGAACGTCAGCCGAAGCGAGACCGTGGAGCCGCCCTTGTTGAACTTCACCCGCACGACGGGCTCGGATCGCAGGCTGCGCAGCACGGCCTCGTCGTCGAGCCCGAAGAACGACGGCGCGGGCCGGGGCGCCGCAGCGCTCGCGGCCTCCCGGGCGGGTGCCGGGTGATCCGCGCGCGCGGAGCCGCTGCGCCCGAGCTGGGCCTTCTCCGCTTGCGCGGCCGGGGTGTGCGTGAGCCATCGCGCCACCACGACCCCAGAGGTCGCCAGGGCACCGAGGGCACAGGCCTCCACGACGACGTACCCGAACAGACGCACGCAAGCCAAGGATAGCACGGCTCACCGCGCGGATCTCTTCTGCGGATCCTCGATGCGGCATACGATCCGCCTCATGCGCCGACTGGCGGCTCTCGGGGTCGCGCTCGCGATGTGCCTCGGCGCCGGCCTCGCGCGCGCCGATCCGCCCGCGGCGCCCCCCGCGCCCGCGTCCGGGCCCCCGCAGGTGGCCGTCCCCGCGCCGCGACCCTTCGCCGAGTGCATCAGCCCGGAGGAACGCGCCGAGATCCTGCAGAACCAGAAGCGGCAGGCCTTCGGCAAGAGCGCGATCCCCTTGCCGCCGCTGCTCTACGTCTCGCGCGACCGCACCTTCATCGAGGCGCTCTTCCTCTACTGGAGCGCCACCGACGTGGAGGAGGGCTCAAAGCTCCGCCTCGTCCTGCCCTTCCTGCTCCAGAGCTGTACGCCGAAGTCCGACACGACCGTGACGCCGCTCTTCGGCTGGCGCGACGACGCCGAGGGGCGCGCCGGGTTCATCGGCCCCTATTTCTTCCGGCGCGACCGCACCGCCGAGACGGACGTCCTCTTCCCGTTCTTCTTCCGCATCCTCGAGCCCGGCCGGCGCACGCTCGGCATCCTCAACTTCTACGACCACGAGACGAAGAAGGGCCGCTCGGGCGCGCTCATCCCCTTCGCGTTCTGGGGCGAGCGCCACGACACCGGCGACCACTACACGTTCGTGCCGCCGCTCTTCTGGCGCTGGGGCGATCGCCAGGAGACGACCACGATCGCGGGCCTCGCCTACTGGCGCGACCACCTGCGCACGCCCGACTGGGACTTCGGCCTCGTGCCATTTTATTTTGGCGGCCGGCACGCGGACCGCTATTACGACTTCGTCCTGCCGCCGCTCTACTGGCAATGGGGCGGCAAGGACGAGCACACGTCCATCGCGCTCGTGCCGCCGGGCTGGATCTCGAAGAAGGGCCGCGCGTGGAGCGCCGGCGCCATCCCGTTCTACTTCGGCGGCCGCGACGGCGAGCTTTATCACGACGTCGTGCCGCCCCTGCTCTACGGGCGCTGGGGCAACGCCCTCGAGCACAAGACGTGGCTCCTGCAGAGCTACTACCGGCAGGCGGGCGACGCCTGGACGTTCTTCTCCTTCCCCTTCTACTTCGGCTCGCGCGACGGCAAGGGCGGCGGCTACGACGTGGGCTTCCCGCTCTACTGGCGCTTCTTCGACAAGGACACCGACACCGGCGTCGCGTTCCAGACCTACTGGCGCACCACCAAGGACGGCTGGGACGCGGGCTCGCTGCCCTTCTGGGCGTCCGGCCGCAGCAAGAGCGGCTGGGGCTACGACGCGGTCCTGCCGCCGCTCTACGTGCGCTGGGGCGACGAGGCCAAGGACTCGACGCTCGTCCTCAACACGTACCTCTGGCGCGACAAGAAGGGCGAGGACTACGACTTCGCGTTCTTCCCGCTCCTTTACGCCGGGCGCCACGGCCAGAGCCGCACCGTGCTCTCGCCCCTGTACCTGAAGTTCGCCGACGCGCTGCAGTCGACGACCATCATCCCGCCCGGCTACTACCACGAGGAGTCCGGCAAGGAGAACGGGAGCTGGGACTTCGGCCTCGCGCCGCTCGTGTTCACGGGCGCGCGGCAATGCAAGCCCGCCGCGGCAGGGGGCGGCTGCGCCGAGCACTACACGATCGTCCCGCCCGCATTGACGCTGCACTGGAGCGACGAGCGCGAGTCCTTCACCTGGGCGCTCCTCGGGTACCACCACCGCACCCCGGAGAAGCTCTCCTACGGCGCGTTCCCGTTCTTCTTCCGCAGCGTCTCGGGCGACGAGGGCTACACGCTCATCCCGCCGCTCCTGACGTTCGACATCCACGACAAGGACCGCGCGACCACGGTCGTCTTCAACACCTACTACCGGCGCGGCCTGCGCAATGGAGAGGGCGACCCGGACGACTACGACTTCGGCTTCGCGCCGCTGTGGTTCCAGGGTCGCCACCACGGCCGGCGCTACACGGTCTTCCCGTTCTTCCCGTTCTGGTACGACCACGACGACACGCACTCGCTGCTCATCGCGGGGCCGTACTACCGGCACGTGCAGGGGCCGAGCTGGGACAGCGGCGTCCTTCCCTTTTACTTTGGCGGCCGCGACGTCGCGAAGGGCAAGGACTCCTTCTACAACTACGTGCCGCTCGCGCTCTACTTCGACTGGGGCGACGACGTGCGCAGGGAGCGCACGACGATCTTCCCGCTCGGCTGGCGCCACCGCGAGCCCGCGGGCGGCGACTTCGGCATCTTCCCGTTCTTCTTCTCGCACGATCGCGGGCCGGATCACTTCTGGCTCGCGCCGCCCATCCTGTCTGCGCACTGGGGCGACGCGCACACCGAGAACACCATCGCGGCGCTCTATTACGACTTCCAGTCCGCGCGCGACCGGCACCGCGGGATCTTCCCGCTGTGGGCGAGCGGGGAGCTCGACATCGGCGAGAAGGAGGGCTCGACCCGCTACGACTTCATCCTGCCGCCCGTCTACGAGCACGTGTCGTCACCGCGCAGCGACACCACGATCGTGCTGCAGAGCTGGCTGCACCAGCGCCGGAAGGGCGGGTGGAACGCCGGATCGTTCCCGTTCTATGCCGGCGGGCGCTCCGACGACGGCAGCGAGTACTACGACCTCGTCCTGCCGCCGCTCTTCGCGCGCTGGGGCGACGCGGAGAGCAAGACCACCATCGCGACGCTCTACTACGACCGCGAGACCCGGTACGGCAGCGACTTCGGCTTCGCGCCGCTCTACTTCGGCGGCCGGCAGAAGGTGGACAAGCACTCGTATTACGACGTCGTGCCGCCGCTCTACTGGCGCTTCGGCGACGACGACGGCCACACCACGGTGGCGGGGCTCTTCTATCACCGCGAGCTCGGCGCGCGCGAGCACTTCGGCCTGCTGCCGTTCTACGCGGCGGGGCGCAACACGGGGCCCGATGGCACGGGCAGCTACGACCTCGTCCTGCCGCCGCTCTTCATGCGCTTCTCGGACTCGCAGTCGAGCACGACGGTGCTCCTGCCGGGGTTCTACAGCCACTCCCAGGTGGGCTGGAGCCTCGGCGTCGTGCCCTTCCTGTTCCTCGGCAGGAACGAGCAGACCGGCGAGCACTACACGTTCGTGCCGCCGCTGTTCTGGCAATGGGGCGGGGCCAAGGACTCGACGACGCTCTTCCTGCCGCTCGGCTGGCACCGCTCGCACGTGCACGGCTCGTCGACCGGGATCCTCCCCTTTTACTTCGCGGGCGACGACGGGGCCGAGCACTACCGCGCGATCTTGCCGCCGCTCTACATGAGCTGGGGCGACGGCGCGACCGAGACGACGGTGTCGCTCCTCTACTTCAATCGCACGCGACCCGACGGCTACACCCGGGGCGTGATCCCGTTCTACGCCGAGAGCCGCAAGAACGACGAGTACGTCCGGATGATCACGCCGCTCTACTGGCAGTGGGGCGAGCTCGACGCCGACCGCGGCCTCCTGTTCCCGCTCGCGTACTGGCAGCGCGAGGGTCCGAGCTCGCTGTTCCTGTCGCCGCTCGTCGTGCGGTCCGTGGACGGCGACGCGCACAAGAAGCGCCTCGTGGTGTTCCCGTTCTGGTGGCAGTTCGACAGCCCGGACTCGAGCGTCAACGTGGGCTTCCCGCTGTGGTGGGACTTCAAGTGGAAGGACGCCGAGGCACAGGACAAGCGCCTCTCGATCCTGGCGCCGCTCGGCTTCCGCTACGAGAAACCCGACGAGAGCACGACGCTCGTCCTCAACACGTATTACTCGCGCGGCAAGGGCAAGAACTCAGCCGCGTGGAGCTTCCACTTCTTCCCGCTGTTCTCGCTCGACCGCTACCACGCCGACCACTTCAAGTGGCAGGCGCTGCTCGGCCTGGTCGGCCGCGAGCGCGAGGATCAGCTCTCGCGCTGGAAGTACCTCTGGTTCTTCTGGACCGACCCGTCGTGATCGTCAGGCGAGCTGCGCGCTCTGGTGCAGGTTCTTGTCGATCTCGCGCCAGCCGGACTCGATCGTGTCGGCCAGCTCGCGCCAGCCGTCCTCGCCGAGGGAGCGGAGCTCGCCGAGGCGGCGCCGCAGCCACTCGCGCTGCGCCTGCAGCGTCGAGGTGAGCTCGTCGTAGAGCGCCCGGGTCACCGGCGCGGCCCTCGCGAGCTGCGCCTCGGCGCGTGCGGTGAGCTTCTCGAGCTGGCTCGTGAGATGCCACATGCGGCGTTCCAGCTTCTCTGCGTAAGCGTCCTTGCGGATCGTGTCGTCGCGTTCGAGGAGTGGCACGGGCGACCTCCTTTTCGAGCCCCAACCGAAGCAATGGCCGGGCCATTCCCGCGGGGCCTTCGATCCGCGTTCGTGCCGCGCAACCTGTCGGACTCGCGTGGCACGAACGCCACATTCTTGCGCGCGACCGTCACGCGGTGACGACAGGAGAGGGGCGCCGCCCCAGTGGTCAGGCCAGGGTCGCCACCAGCTACATGGAGATCGAGCCCTTGCGGAAGTCGGTCTTGCCGAGCAGGACGTTGACGAGCACCGGGTGGCCCGCGCGCGACAGGCGCACCGCCTCCGTGAGCGCCGCGTCGAGCTGATCGTCGCGCTCGACGAGGATGCCCTTGGCGCCCCAGGCCTCGGCCACGCGGTGGTAATCGGCGTAGGTCAGCATCACACCCACGTCGTCGTCGAGGATGACCGTCTGCTCGCGCGCGATCTGCGTCCAGCACGCGTCGTTGCCGACCACCGCGATGACCGGCACCTTGTGCCGCACGAACGTGTCGAACTCCGAGATCGAGAAGCCCGCGGCTCCGTCGCCCCAGAGCAGCCACACGTCGTGGTCGGGGCGCAGGAGCTTGGCGCCGAGCGCGAAGCCAGCGCCGACGCCGAGCGTGCCGAAGACGCCGGGGTCGAGCCAGCCGAGCGGGCCGCGCGGGCGCAGCGTGTAGCTCGCGGTCGCCACGAAGTCGCCGCCGTCGCCGACGAGCACGCTCTTTTTTTCCAGGCGGCGGTCGATGGCGCGGCAGACCTCGACGGGGTTGCACTTCTCGCCCCGGTCCGCGGCCATCTTCACGATCTCCGCGTCGCGCGCGTCGTCGCGCCCGCGCAGCTTGTCGAGCCAGGCGCGCCGGTCCGTGCCGCCGGCCGCGGCCGCGAGCGCGCACAGGGTCGCGCACGGATCCGCGAGCACCGCGACGTCGGGGCGGCGGTTCTTGTTGAGATCCTCGCCGGACAGATTCACCGCGATCACCTTGGCGCGCGAGACGTGCGCGCCGTACTCGAGGCGGAAGTCGCACGGCACGCCGGCGAGCAGCACGACGTCCGCCTCGCGAAGCGCCTCGCGTCGCTTGTGCCGCACCTGCAGCGGGTGCTTCTCGCCGAGCAGGCCCCGCGCCATGCCCGACAGGTACACGGGCACGCCGAGCCGCTCGATCGCCGCCACGAGCTCGGCGATGCGCGCGGGCCGCAGCGTGGTCTGGCTGCCCAGCACGAACACGGGCCGCTCGGCGCCCGAGAGCGCCGCCACCGCCGCGCGCACGTCGTCGCCGGAGGGCTCGAGCTCGGTCGCCTGCGCGTGCTTGCGCAGCCCCGGCAGGTCCGGCAGCGGCAGGTCCGGCGCCGACAGCTCCGGTGTCGCGAGGCCCTGCAGGCCGAACACGTACGCGAGGTGGCCCTTGACGTACATCGACAGCGCCTTCTCGGCGAGGTTCTTGTTCGGCTTGTCGGTCTTGGCCTTGTACCACTCGCGCACGATCTTCTCGTCGTAGAGGAGGTCCACCGCGAGCTCGACGAACACGGGGCCCGGCACGCCCGACTGCGCGATCTTGAAGGCGCGCTCCATCGACGGCGCGACGTCCGCGAGGCGGTTCGGGCGCGCGGCCCACTTGACGTGCGGGCGGATGAGCGACATCTGGTCGATGTCCTGCAGCGAGCCGCGGCCGCGCAGCATGGTCGCCGTCGCGCCGCCGATGACGACGAGCGGCGACTGCGCGAGCTGGGCGTTCTTGACCGCCGTGATCGTGTTCGTCACGCCCGGCCCTGCGGTGACGACCGCGACGCCGGGCACGCCCGAGAGGCGCGCCGCGGAGTCGGCGGCGAAGGCGGCGTTGACCTCGCTGCGCGTGTCGACCACGCGGATTCCGCTCCGCTTGCAGGAGACGAGGATCGGCGAGACGTGCCCGCCGCAGAGCGTGAACACGTGGGTCACGCCGTGACTCTTGAGGACCTCTGCGACGCGGGCTCCGCCGTCCATGTCGTTACCTCCGGCGCGCATCATGGCAGGGTTTGCGTCCGTGCGGTGCGTCGCGGGCGCGTCGTGCGGGCGGTGCTAGCCTTGGGGCACATGTGGCTGCACGCGTTGGTGTTGCTGGCGGCAGGTGGCGGTCTGCAGGGCGGCCTCGTGCCGAGCACGCCCGGCCGCATCTGGGCGCTCGGCCAGTCCTCGCCGAGCACGAAGGACCCGAGCCTGGCGCGCGAGGAGGCCTCCACGCAGGCGCGCGTGAACCTCGCGCGGGTCGCGCACGCGATGGCCGGCGTGGCGCTGCCGACGCAGAAGTTCTCGGCGACGCTCAAGGGCTCGGAGATCTCGTCCATCGAGTGCAAGAAGGTGTGCGTCGCGCGCGCGGAGGCGCCGCTGTCGGGCGTCGAGGTCAAGCACGGAGAGGACCTCGAGACGCTCGAGGACACCGTGGCGCAGGCCTTCGCCGCGGACCGAGAGCGCGCCATGCACGCGCTCGAGAGCGCGATCGGCCAGAAGGCCAAGCCCGAGCGCGGCAAGAAGCGCGGCCGCCGGAAGTAGATCGGGCGGCGGTGCGCGAGGTCCTCGACCGCATCTACCGCAAGGCGGTGGCGTCGTGCTCCGGGCGCGCGCGCGCGCGGGCGGCCGCCGCCAGCCTCGAGGCCTCGCGGGTGGTGCTCCTCGCGGCCGGCAAGGCCTCCGCGGGCATGGCCGCGGGCGCGCTCGAGGCGCTCGGGGAGCGCGTCGTGGACGGCCTCGTCGTGGCCAAGGCCGCGCCGCCCGCCGCGCCAGGCGGGCTCGAGGTGGTGCTCGGCGCGCACCCGGTGCCCGACGCGCGCAGCGCGCGCGCGTGCGCTGCGGCGATGCGCCTCCTCGCGGGCGTCCCCGCGGACGCGACGGCGCTCGTCGCCCTGTCCGGCGGTGCGTCGTCGCTCCTCGCGGCGTCCCTGCCGGGCCTCGCCGCCGCCGACGCATTCGCCGCGGGTGCGGCGCTCGTGCGCGCGGGCCTGCCCATCGCCGAGATGAACGCGGTGCGGCGGCACCTCTTCGCGGCCACCGCGGGGCGCCTCGCGCTCGCGTGCCCGGCGCCCGTGGAGGTGCTCGTCCTCTCGGACGTGCTCGGCAGCGACCTCTCCACGATCGCGTCGGGGCCGTTCCACGCGGGCGACGATACATTCGCAAAGGCGCATGGGATCGCGGCGCGCGTGCCCGCGTTCCCCCCGGGCGCCCTCGCGTTCCTCGCGCGAGGCGCCGCGGGCGGCCATCCCGCGGCGGAGGCCCCACGGCCAGGCGACCCCCGGCTCGCGCGCGTCCGGCACCGCGTGCTCGCCGACGTCGACGCGCTCATCGACGCCGCCGTCGAGGCGGCGCGGCGCGAGGGGCTCGAGGCGGAGCGGATGCCGCCCACCGGCGCGGAGGTCACCGTCGTGGCGGCCACCTACGCGGCGCGCGCGGCGGGCTCGCGTGGCGTCCTGTGCATCGGCGGCGGCGAGCCGACCCTCGCGGTGCCGCCTTCCGCGGGCCGCGGTGGGCGCGCGCAGCACCTGGCGCTCCTCCTCGCGCGGGCGCTCGCGGGAACGCAGGCGGCCGCGCTCCTCGCCGCCTCGGACGGGGACGATGGCATCGGTGGTGCGGCGGGCGCGTTCGTGGACGGGGGCACGGCCGCGCGGGCGCGCGCGTGCGGGGTGGACGTGGACGGGGCGCTCGCGTCCTTCACGAGCGGCGAGGCGTGCGCGGCGCTCGGTGCGGCGGTCGTCACGGGGCCGACGGACACGAACGTCCTCGACCTGCACCTCTTGTGGGTCCCGTAGGCACGATTCCTTCGAGGTCCAGGCAGCTCGCGCCTGCGCCGCGTGTCACGATGGGCGCGTGGGCGAGCACGACCTCCTCCGCAACGTGGCGCTCGTGCTCGGCGTCGCGGGCATCACGACCGTCGTCTTCCAGCGCCTGCGGCAGCCCGTGGTGCTCGGCTACCTGCTCGCCGGGCTCGTCATCGGCCCGCACGTGCCCGTGCCCCTCGTCGCCGACGAGCGCACCGTGCACACGCTCGCCGACCTCGGCGTCATCCTGCTCATGTTCTCGATCGGCCTCGAGTTCAGCCTGCGCAAGCTCGCGCGGCTCGGGCCACGGGCGAGCCTGATCGCGCTCGTCGAGGTCGCCCTCGTGCTCTGGCTCGGCTACATGGCGGCGCGCCTGCTCGGCCTCTCGGCGCGCGGCAGCCTCTTCGCGGGCGCGTGCGTCGCGATCTCGAGCACCACGGTCGTCGCCAAGGCCTTCGCCGAGGTCGGCGAGCCCGGGGCGCTGCGAGACCTCGTGTTCGGCGTCCTGGTGGTCGAGGACCTGCTCGCGGTGCTCCTGCTCGCCCTGCTCGCGGGGCTCGGCCTCGGCGGGCAGGTCGAGTCTGGCGTGCTCCTCGAGTCCGGCGGCAAGCTCTTCCTCTTCCTCGTCCTGCTCGTCGTGGGCGGGCTGCTCGTCGTGCCGCGCACGGTCGGCCTCATCGTGCGGCTCGGCCGCGCCGAGACGACCCTCGTCGCCGCCGTGGGCATCGCGTTCGCGCTCGCGCTCCTCGCCCGCGCCGCCGGCTACTCCACCGCGCTCGGCGCGTTCCTCGCGGGGCTGCTCGTGGCCGAGTCCGGCAGCGCCGCCGACATCGAGCGCCAGGTCGCGCCGGTGCGCGATCTCTTCGGCGCCATTTTCTTCGTCGCGGTCGGCATGTCGATCGACCCGCGCCTCGTGCTCGCGCACTGGCCCGCGGTGCTCATCTTCACGACGGTCGTGATCGCGGGCAAGGTCCTGGGCGTGTCGCTCGGCGCGTTCCTGGCGGGCACCGGCACGCGCCCGGCCGTGCGCGCCGGCCTGAGCCTCGCGCAGATCGGCGAGTTCTCCTTCATCATCGCGGGGCTCGGCGCGACGCAGGGCGCCACGGCGGACTTCCTCTTCCCCGTGGCCGTCGCCGTCTCGGCGCTCACGACGCTCACGACGCCGTGGCTCATCCGCGGCTCCGACGGCGTCGCGCGCTGGGTCGACCGCAAGCTGCCGCGGCCGCTCCAGACGTTCGCCACGCTCTACGGAAGCTGGATCGACGCGCTCGGCCGCCGCGCCTCGGCCCCGGCGGAGCGGTCGCGCACCCGCCGCCTGGTAGGCCGGCTGCTCCTCGACGCGGCCATCCTCGCGTGCGTCGTCATCGCGTGGGGCCTGTCGGGCCGGCGCGTGGCCGAGCTCGTGTCGTCCCTGCTCGGGCTCGGGGCGCTGTCTTCGCGCGCGCTCGTGGCGGCGCTCGCGCTCGCGCTCGCGGGGCCGTTCCTCGTGGGCATCTTCAACTGCGTGCGCGCCCTCGGCCTGCACCTCGCGGTGGCCGCCCTGCCGGCAGCCCCGGCGGGCAAGGCCGACCTCGCCGCCGCGCCGAGGCGCGCGTTCGCCCTGTCGCTGCAGCTCGCGCTCGCGCTCGCCGTGGCGGCCCCGCTGCTCGCGCTCACGCAGCCGTTCCTGCCGGCCGCCGGCGGGCTCTGGGTCCTCGGGCCGGTGGCGCTCGTGCTCGGCATCGCGTTCTGGCGCGGCGCGACGGACCTCGACGCCCACGTGCGCGCAGGCGCCGAGGTGCTGGCGGAGGCGATGTCGGCCGAGCGGCCGGCGACGGCGCTCGACGGCGCGTCGAGCCTGCTGCCTGGCCTCGGCACCACCCTGGCCGTCACCCTGCCCGCGGAGAGCCGCGCGGTCGGACGCTCGCTGGCCGACCTCGATCTCCGCGGCCGGACCGGCGCGACGGTCCTGGCCCTCACGCGCGGCGCCCTGCGGCGGGGCGTCCCGCGCGCCGACGAGCCGCTCCACGCGGGCGACGTCCTCGCGCTCGCGGGCACCGAGGGGGCGGTCAGCGCCGCCGAGGCGCTCCTGCTGGACCGCGACGTACTACCATCGCCCCCGGGAGGCCCCTCGTGAAGCACCTCGTCATCCTGCGCGAAGATCCGCGCGTGTCCGCCGCGCTGCCGGCGCCCGTCGTGCTCGAGATGATCGAGTCGACGCACGGGTACCTCGACGCGCTCGAGAAGCGCGGCAAGCTCACCGAAGGCGGTCTGCTCGCGGTCGGCCGCGGCTGCGTGCTGGTCCTCGACGCCGGCTCCCACGGCGAGCTCCACGAGCTCTGCGACGCGGTGCCCCTGCGCCCGATGTGTACGATAGAGGCCATCCCGCTGCTCGGGCAGGGGGAGGTGCCGGCGCTCCTCGGACGGATGCGCAAGCAGCTCGTCGAGGCGTCCGCCACCCGGGCGACCATGCCGCCGCCCGCGGGGCCGCCCCCGGCGAGCGCGCCGGCCCCTCGCGCGCCGCAGGCCGGTGCGCCCGCCCCACGGGTCCCACCCCCGCCGGCCCGACCGCGCCGCGGCTGACCGCCGCCTCGGCGACCTCCGCGTCGCCCCCGCGCGCTTGACAGTCCTCTGCGGCGGCCCGTATAACGCCCCGTCTTTCCTCCGAGCGCCGGCTTGGACGAAAAGGGACGTGGAAAATCAGCGCGGAGCGGGGCCAGAGCCCTTGCGGAGGAGGCAAGCATCATGAGGCTATCGATTGGTTGGACCTGTGCGGGCCTGGCGCTCGCGGTGGCCAGCGGCTGCAGCAAGAAGGGTGGCGCGGCGGGCGACGCCATGAAGCTGGTCCCCAAGGAGACCGGCGTCCTCGTGTCGATCAACCTCGACAAGCTCCGCGGCTCGAAGCCCTGGGAGCGCCTCACCAAGCTCCGCGACTCGGAGCCCTCGACCAAGCAGAAGTACGACGATCTGGTCAAGGGCCTCGGCTTCGACCCGCTCGCCGACGGCAAGATGGTCACTGTTGCTGTCCCGCAGGACACGAGCAAGGCGAAGGAAGACTTCGCGATGGTCTTCGAGAGCAACAAGGCGGTCGACGAGAAGAAGTTCGTCGCGTACGCCACCGAGACCGCCAAGAAGGAAGGCGCCGGCGAGCTCCAGACGGAGCAGTACGGCGGCAAGACCCTGTACGGCAACAGCAAGAAGGAGGACAGCTGGCTCGTCTTCCTCAACGAAAAGACGCTGGTCGTCGCCGGCAAGGACTCGGCCAAGAAGGTCGTGGACCTCTCGGCCGGCAAGGGCGAGGGCGCCGACAAGAACGCCGAGCTCATGGCGCTCGTCGGGCGCACCGACAAGACCGCCGGGCTGTGGGCGGCGGGCATGATCCCCGCGGACAAGCGCGGCCAGATGGCGCCGGGCGCGACCATCTCGGGCGGCGCGGCGAGCGTGGACCTCTCGGCGGGCATGAACTTCCGCGCCGAGGCGGACACCGCGTCGGCCGACGAGGCCAAGAAGCTCGCTGAGACGGCCAACGCGCAGATCGCGCAGGCCAAGGCGAACCCGATGCTCGCGATGATGGGCTTCGCCGGCCCGGTCGAGGCGACCAAGGTGTCGGCCGACGGCAAGTCGATCAAGGTCGAGTGCAAGCTCGACCAAACAAAATTCGACGAGCTCATGACCAAGGTCGAGGGCATGGCGAAGATGATGGGCGGCGGGATGCGCATGGGCGGCGGCGCGCCGCACGGTGGCGCGCCCGGCGGCATGGCCAATCCCGGTGGGATGCCCCCCGGCGGCGGTATGGGCGCGATGCCCAAGCCGGCCGGCGGCGACATGAAGCTCAAGCTCAACACCGACGTGGGCAACACCAAGAAGTAGCCCGCGCGTAATCAGCAGCTACGAAGGAAGGATCACGGACCATGCAGAAGGCGCCTCTCGCTCGGATGAAGGAGACCTTCGGCGACAAGGAGAAGCTCGTCGAAGCCATCGTTGGCATGATCGAGCTCGGCGAGGAGACCAAGGAGCAGGCCAAGGCCCGCCTCCTGTCGACCTCGAACGGAAAGCTCCTGCGGCTCCACGCCGTCGCCAAGGAAGTGAAGGACAAGTTCGGCACGAAGGACAAGCTCCTCGAGGCCGTCGTCGCGCAGCTCGGCCGGGCGAAGGACAAGGACTATCGCCAGTCGCTCGCCCGCCACACCACGGCGCGCCTGCTCGACCTGTACCGCTCGGCGGGACGCTCGGCCAAGCGCACCGCGAAGGTCGCCTCTGCCTCCGCGAAGGCGACGACCAAGAAGGCCGCGACCACGGTCAAGAAGGTCGCCGCCGCCGCCAAGAAGCCCGCCGCCAAGAAGGCCAAGTAGCCTCCTCGCGGCGCTCGCCGCGTCACCTCCCCTCGCGCGGCCGCCTCCCCGGCGGTCCTGCCCCACGTTCGCAGCCCGCCGACGACGCACCTTCCGTGCGCGTGCTAGCGTTTCCTCGAATGTCTCCGCGCCTCGTCCTGCCCCTCTTGCTCCTCGCGTGCACCCGAGGAGGACGGCGGTCGTCGCCCGATGCCGCGACCCCGCCGGAGGCCACGGCCAGGGTGGAGCGCTTCGCTCGCCCCGCCTTCGTGCCGCCGTCAGACGGCGCGCCCCGGCGCGGCGGGACGCTGCGGGTCGGCGTGGAGTCCGAGCCCGCGCGGCTCGATCCCATGCTCGACCGCAGCGCGTGGGCGGATCGCATCGCGATGCGGTCCATCTACGAGGGCCTCGTGCGGCCCGGTCCGGGCGGCTTCCAGCCCGATCTCGCGGAGCGGCACGAGGTGACGGACGGCGGCCGGACCCACACGTTCTGGCTCAAGAAAGGCGTGAAGTGGCACGACGGCCACGCCTTCGGCCCGGACGATGTCACCTTCACCATCGAGCGCCTGCTCGATCCCAAGGTGGGCGCCGAGGCGATGCGCGCCGACCTCGCGGGCCTGCGCCGCGCGGTGCGGGTGGGGGCCGACGCCGTGCGGCTCGAGTTCGATCGCGGCCTCTTCTCGCACGTGCAAGCGCTCGCGGCGCTGCCGATCCTGCCGCGCCACGTGCTGTCGACCGGGCCGTTCGACGAGCACCCCGCCCAGCGCGCCCCCATCGGCACCGGGCCCTTCCGCTTCGAGCGCTGGACCGCAGGTCAGGAGATCGTCCTTCTGCGCCACGACGGCTACCACGATCCCGCGCGCGCCGCGCATGTCGATCGCGTCGTCTTCAAGGTCGCGCGCGACCGCACGCTCCTCTGGGAGCTGCTCAAGCGGGGCGAGATCGACTTCCTCTATCGGCTGACGCCCGAGCAGCAGGAGGAGGCGCACGCGAGCAAGTCGCTGCGCGCCCTCGACTGGCTCGGCACCGACTACGTCTTCTTCGCGTGGAACACGCGGAGGCCCCCGCTCGACGACGCGCGCGTACGGCGCGCGCTGACGCTCCTCATCGATCGCCCGAGCATCGTGCCCAAGGTGACGCGCGGCTTCTCCGTGCCCATCAGCGGGCCGCACTGGATCGCCACCGAGGCCTACGACCGCTCGATCGCGCCCTGGCCCTTCGATCCCGCGCGGGGGGGCGCCGAGCTCGACGCCGCCGGCTTTCGCCGCGGGTCCGACGGCACGCGCGCACGGGATGGCAAGCCCCTCGAGGTCACCCTGCTCGTGCCGGCCGGCTCTCGCGTCACCGAGCAGCTCGCCACGCTCGCGCAGGCCGACCTCGCCCGCGCGGGCGTCAAGCTCCACCTCTCGCCGGTGGAGTGGTCGCTCTTCACCGAGCGCGTTCGCACGCGCGCCTTCGAGGGCGCGGCGTACCTCTTCAACAACGACCTCGAGCAGGACCTCTGGCCGGTCTTCCACTCGAGCCAGGCGGCGACGGGCCTGAACGCGCCGGGCCTCGCCGACGCGGAGCTCGACCGGCTCCTCGACGAGGCGCGCGCTGCCCCGCCCGCCGCTCGCACCGCGATCCAGCACCGTATCCACGCGCGGCTGCACGAGCTGCAGCCGATGACCTTCTGGTTCACGAGCGCCCAGACGGCCGCGATGTCGCCGCGTCTGCGGGGGATCTACCCGAGCGTCCCGTTCTTCCCGCTGCGCGACGCTTGGTGGGCGCCTTGAAGGCGCTGGGAGGCCTCCTCCCGCCCCTCGCCGCCACGGTCTTCCTCGCGCTCCCGGTCCTCAGGGACAGCGACCTCCCGACGGCCGGCGCCTTCGTGCTGGTCGCCTGGCCCTGGGTGGCGCTCTTCACGCTCGCAGCGGTCCTGGCGCCAGCGCCCATCTGGCGCTTTGCCCTCGCGCGCGCCCGGCTCGTGGCTGCCCTGGCGACCGGCAGCATCGTCTTCGCCCCGCTCGCCATCTTCTTCAACCGGGTGCTGGCTGCGTCGATCTTCGACGTCGTCACGCTGGTCGCGACCGGCTCGTGCCTGCTGCTCGCGATCGTCTGCAGTGGTCTCGTGTACGGGCGTCTCGCGCGTTCTGCCGCCTCCGCGAGCGCGATCCTCGGGATCTCGCTCGCGACCGCCGCGGGTCTCGGCGCCTGCCTCGGGGTGACCTTTCCCCTCCACTTCTTGCCCGGCGCTCGCATCCTCGTCCTCGTCACCCTCGTCGCCGGCGCGCTCGCATCCGCGTGCCTCGCCCCGCGTCCAGCCGGCCGCGCGCGCGGGGTGCTCGCCGCCGGAATCGTCCTCGGTGCGCTCGCCCTGCCGACCTGGCCCCTGCCGGCGCGACGCGCGCTCCTCGGGCCGCTCCTCGCCCACGAGACCGCACGCCTCTCCGCCGGTGCCTGGTTACGAGCTCGCGCGCGCGCCGCCGTGCCGCTGCCGTGCCACGAACGCGCCTTGCCCCGTCAGGCGTCCTTGTCCCCCGACGCGCCGGATGTCGTCGTCCTCGCGACGCTCGATGCGCTCCGGTGCGGGCAGGGCGGCCCCATCGAGGGCGACTCCTTCCGCAGGGCCTGCCCCGAGCTCTCGCGCCTGGGCCGGGAGGGCGCGATGCAGCTCGCGCACGCGGCTGCGCCGGAGACCAGCGGCTCGGTGCGCGCGATCGCGAGCGGCTGCGTCGGCCCGTGCGAGGGACCGACGCTGACCAGGGTCCTCCACGATCTCGGCTACCGGACCTCCGCGATCTTCCAGCACCGCAAGCTGCTGGGCGACCCACTGGTCATGGCGGCCTTCGACGAGGTGGACGGCTCCCTGGCCTCGCTCGCGGCCGTCTCCACGGTCACGAGCGCCGACGAGGTCACGGCGCGGACGCTCCGGCGCATCGACCGGCGGGCGCACGGGGAGCGCCTCTTCCTCTGGATCCACCACTTCGACGCGCACGACCCGTACGTCCTCGCGCCGGGCCGGCAGTACCGCGGCTCGACGCGCCAGGCCTTCGACGCGGAGGTGGGGCGCGTCGACCGGGCGATGGGACAGCTCGTCGAGGGCATCCGCCGGCGCGGCCTCCGTGCGCTCGTCATCGCGTCGCCGGACCACGGTGAGCACTTCGGAGAACATCACCGCGAGCGCCATGGCTCGAGCCTGTACGGGGAGGTCGCGCGGGTACCGCTCCTCGCGTGGTCGAGCACCCCCCGCGAGCTCGGGCCCCTGCCGACGGCGCTCGTCGAGCTCTCGCGCTGGCTGGTTGCGCGGCTTGCCGCGCAGCCGTTCACGCCGGCCTCCGAGCACTTCCTTTCGGGCGGCTTCCCTCCGGTGCGCGCGCTCGTCAGCGGCAGCTGGAAGCTGATCGAGCACGCCCCGGGCGTCGTGGAGCTCTTCGACCTCGGGGCGGACCCCTTCGAGCGCGACGATCGGTCGCAGGACCCCGCCGCGCCGGCGGCGGCGCTGCTCGAGCGGCTCGACTGCTACGTGGCGGGGCTGGAGCGCTGACCGGTCAGTCGTCCGAGCCCATCGCGGGATCGACGTCGTCGGCGGCGCCGGGGATGTCCCCCGAGCGCTTCTGGATGATGAACTCGACGCGGCGGTTCTTCGACCAGCACTTCTCGTTGTGCTTGCGGCAGAGGGGCACCGTCTCGCCGTAGCCGCGCGCCCGCAGGCGGTTCGCCTCGACGCCCTTGTCGACGAGGTAGCGGCGCACGCTCTTGACGCGCCGGTCCGACAGGTCGAGGTTGTAGTCGTCGTCGCCGCGCTCGTCGGCGTGGCCCTGGATCTCGATGAGCTGGATCTGTGGGTTGCCCTTGATGGTCGCCGCCACCGCGTCGAGGATCGGGAACGACTTCGACAGGATCACGTCCGAGTCGGTCTTGAAGTAGATCTTGTCGAGGATGTCGAGCTTGCCCTTGCGCACGATGACGCGGCCCTTGTCAGGGCAGCCGTCCTCGTCCTGGAAGCCGTTGTAGTTCTCGGGCTCGTTCGGGCACTTGTCGTCCTTGTCGAGGATGCGGTCCTTGTCGTTGTCCGGATCCGGACAGCCGTCCTTGTCCTCGAACTGGTCGAAGTCCTCGGGGTCGTTCGGGCACAGGTCATCGACGTCGAGGATGCCGTCCTTGTCGTTGTCCGGGTCCGGGCAGCCGTCGGTGTCCTCGAAGTTGTCCTTGTCCTCGGGCTGATCCGGGCACTTGTCCACGGAGTCCGGGATCCCGTCGCCGTCGCGGTCGAGGTCGACCTTGTCGGGGCATCCGTCCTCGTCCTCGAAGCCGTTCTTCGTCTCCGGGACGTTCGGGCACTTGTCGTCCTTGTCGAGGATGCCGTCCTTGTCGTTGTCGGGCTCGGGGCATCCGTCCTCGTCCTCGAAGTCGTCGAAGTCCTCGGGATCGTCGGGGCACTTGTCGACGTCGTCCTTGATGCCGTCGCCGTCGCGGTCGCCGATCGACGGCTCGAACACGATGCCGATGAAGATGCGTCCCTCGGGCGACGCGTAGGAGTCGTTGACGCCGTAGCCGCCCGCGACCGTGAGGTACGAGTTCCGCGCGGCGTACAGGCGGATGCCGACGTCCCACTCGGCCGGACGCGTGCGCGCGCGCTTTCCGGCGGAGCCGAAGAACTCGGTGATGAGGTCGATCTTGTCGGGCACGAGGCCGTACGAGAAGCCGACGCCGTACATGATCTCGTCGCCGACCGTGATGCCGAGGCCGGTCGACGCGGGGCGGACGATGGTGGCGTTGTTGACCACGGGCGCCTGCGCGTAGCCGTCGTCGATGAACGTCCGCGTGTTGGTGCGGTAGAGGTAGCCGAGGTTGATCGCGCTCTTGAAGCGTCCCGTGCGGCCCCACTCCTTGTCGATGACGAGCGTGGGGCGGAGCTGGACCTGGCCCTCGCCCGTCCACTTGTTCTCGTCCGCGGTGGGCAGCGACGTCGTCAGGACGAGGCCGAGGCCGACGGGATCGCGGGAGGCGTTGAGCGCCCGCGCCTTGACGTGCAGGACGATGTCGCCCATGCCCTGCTGCGTCCAGTCGTACTTGACGTCGTCGTTGGTCGTCGTCGCGCCGCGCAGGTCGTCCGGCGTCGCGCGTCCACCGACGACGACGAACGGGACGCCGATCGCCAGCTCCGCGAACTTGAAGAGGCCGACCGCCGCCTGGAGCTGCCCGGTGAAGACGGTGGTGACGTTGAACTGGCTGCCGACGTCCATGCCTCCCGTCGGGGCGCCCATCGTCCCCGGTGGCAGCCCCATCGTGCTGTTGTTGCGGTAGTCCCGCCCCCTGCCCTCGAAGCGCAGCGGGTTGCGACCGTAGTTGGCGACGAGGCCGAAGGAGAAGTCGAGGTGGCGCAGCACCTCGGAGCTGTTCACCGTGATGTAGCCCTTCGAGTCGATCGCGGGCCGCATGATCGTGAGATCGATGCTCTGCGAGCTCCCGGCAGCGCGCGGTGGGCAGCTCCCGTATTGCGTGTCGCAAGGGGGGCCCCCCTGCGCGGCGGCGCTCCGGGGCAGGGCGACCACCCCGAGGAGCGCGAGGAGGCCGAGCATCACCGACGAGAGGCCCAGTTGGCGCGAGATCATCGCACCCACACTCACACGCCACCGGAAACGGGTCAAGATCGGCTCCCCCATCCGAGGTAGCCTCGGCCTCGAGACCCCACCCGTCAAGCTGGGGATCGTCTCACCAGCGCTGGGGTCAACCGTTCCTGCCGGATCGGCTACGCTGCGGCCGTGCCGCGGGTCGGGATCTCCACGCTCTACCGCGCCGCGCGCCTGCCCGAGCCGCGCCTCCTGCTCGAGCACGCGCTGGAGCTCGGCGCCGAGGGCCTCGGCATCGACGCCACGCTCCCGAGGGACCTCCTCGAGGCGCTCCTGCCCACGTTGTCGCGGCGGCGGGGCGAGCTGCCGGTCCTGGCGGTGCGGATGGAGGGGCCGCCTTTCCTCGCGTCGCTCGACAAGGACGAGCGGCGGGCGGCGCTCGAGCGTGCGGCGGCGGACCTTCGCGTCTGCGGCGAGCTCGCGTGTCCGCTGGTCCTCGGGCTCGGGCGGCTCGCCCCCGACGCGCGGTGGCGCGAGCTAGGGCGAACGTTCCTGCGCGGTGAGGACCTCGAGGGCGAGACGATGGACGCGCTCATCGAGGCGCGTCGTCGCGCGGCGGACCTCGCCCTGCCCTGGGCCCGCGCCGGCCTCGAGGCGCTCGCAAGCGTGGCCGAGCGCGACGGGATCCGCATCGCGTTCCTGCCCCGGGGCCGGCCCGACGAGCTCGTCACCCCGGCGGAGGCGGAGCGCCTGCTCGAGGACCTGCGGGGCGCCCCCGTCGGTTACTGGCACGACACGGCCCGCGCCACGCTCGGCCGGATCCTCCGCCCGCAGGTGGTGCCGTGGGAGCCGTTCCTGCCTGCAGCCTTCGGGCAGGACGCGGCGGACGGCTGCGGCCTCTTCGGCCCGCTCGCTCCGGGCCTCGCGGACGGCACCGCGCAGCTCGCTCGCCCCGTGATCATCGACACCATCGTCCGCTGCGACGGCCGCTCCACGGCCGACGAGGTCCGCCGGGCCATCGCGTCGCTGCGCGGCGCCTCCTCGGCGTAGTTCGAACCCACATCGATCCGCGCGTGCTTCGGTGCTTCGATGCGCACCTCGAGCAACTCGCAGCTGAGCTGTGTCTCTCCCGCTCCGGCCTCTGGCCTGCGGGTCCCTCTGCCGGCGGTGCCGGAGGGGCGCGCAACGCCAGCGGGCGGCACGGCCTGCGGGCGGCAGGGCTCGCTGCGCTCGCGCGCTCCTTGGGCCACGTCGAACCCGGGACAGCCCCTAGCCGTCAGCCCGCCTGGCGGAGCTCGAGGCCGATCTGCGCGCGTGCATCCGCGAGCACGCGGCGCTCGTTCGGGTACGCCAGCAGGCGCTCGGCGTCCACCACGGCGAACCACGCCGCGGAGAGCACCTCGTGGTCGTGGTCGTCGGTGGAGCCCTCGAGATAGCGCATGAGGTAGAAGTCCACCGTCTTGCGCACGCGCTTGCCGCCGGCGAAGAAGAAGTAGGTGAGCGAGCCGAGCGGCGCGGTGATCGCCGCCTGCAGGCCCGTCTCCTCACGCACTTCGCGCAGTGCGGCCTGCTCCGAGGTCTCGCCGCGCTCGATCATGCCCTTGGGCAGCGCCCAGCGGTCTCGCCTGGGCTGGATCAGGCACACCTCGATTGTCCCATCGTCTCTACGGCGATAGACGACGCCGCCCGCCGAATGAAGCGAGCGCCCCTCCTGGGCGAGCTCGGAGGACAATCTCGTCCAAGCCTAGCAGATCGCCGCAGGGGACGCCCGAAAGCCCACTCGGGCCGGGCTTCAGGCTTCAGGCTTCAGGCTTCAGGCTTCAGGCTTCAGGCTTCAGGCTTCAGGCTTCAGCCGGACGCTCGCTCGCCAACCAGGGCCTGTCCCTCGTTCAACGCCAGAGCGACCTAGCACCCGCCCAAAGCGAGCGAAGCGAGCGTGGTGTCGCCGCAGGCTGTGCCGAGGACGACACGGGGCCCCACGAAGGCCGGAGGCCGGAGTGGGGAGAAACACAGCTCAGCCACGAGTCGCTCGAGGTGCCCATCGAAGCACCGGCTTTCCCGCGCATCGATGTGGGTTCGGAAACTAGCCCGGGACCACCTCGCAGAGGAGCGAGATCCCCTCGGCGAAGTTGTTGCCCTGGTGGCACTCGGCGCTGGTCACGGCCCCGGTTCCGTCGTCGTTGATGCGCGCGGTCACGTCGAGCCGCACGTTCTGGGGCGCGTTCATCCAGTTGCAGGTCACGGGGATGCACGCGCCGGGGCGGATCTCGAACATCGTCTGCGTCGTGCATACGGCGCGCGTCGGCGGCACGCCCTCGTAGAACGTCACGGGCGTGCCGGCGGGCAGCGGCAGCAGGCCCCGGTTGCACGCGGTCACGCCGAGGCGCACGAAGGGCATCGACGTCGGGCAC
The DNA here is from genome assembly GCA_964593795.1 of uncultured Myxococcales bacterium. Lineage (GTDB taxonomy): Bacteria > Myxococcota_A > Polyangia > JAHFDS01 > JAHFDS01 > JAHFDS01. The sequence goes on from CAZQJC010000284.1 coordinate 56,753, forward strand.
TGCGCCGTGACGTCGCGCGCGGTCGCGTCCGGCTCCATCGTCGGCGGCGGGATCGCGCCCTGGACGTTCTGCCGGAAGTTGTTGAACGCGGGGTTCGTCCAGTTGCGCTGCCACATCGACGTCCGCGGCACGATGCCGTCCTCGCCCACGTTCGTGACCGAGTACGCGTGCTGGTTCCAGATGATGCGCGAGGGCGCCCAGCGATCGAGGCGGTCCCGCAGGATCCGCACGCCCTGCTGCGTCGCGGCCTCGTGCGCGGCACGGCAGGTCTTGCCCTGCGGCGACGGGCCGGCCGCCGGATCGCGGCACACGAAGCCGGCGCCGCACTGGCTGTCCATCGTGCAGCGGCAGCGGCCCTGGGTGCAGGGGACGCCCGGCGGGCAGTCGCCGCGGTCGAAGCAGCGGATGCCGTCGAAGACGGGATCCACGTCCGGACACTGGAACTGGCAGCCCGCGGTGTTGGCGTTCGAGCCGACGACGATCTTGGCCTTGCCGTTGGCGTTCGTGTCCGCGATGACGGGGTTCTCGTACCAGGTGCACGAGGTGCGCGACTGCGAGTACACGACGTCGCCCGTCGGGCCGTCGTAGACGCGCGTGAAGCACTCGTCGGCGTAGACCGCCTCGGCCGTGCCGTTGGCGTCGAAGTCGAAGATCGAGGAGCCGGTGGCGCTCGAGGTGACGTCCTTGGCGTCCTTCGACCACAGGATCCCATCCATGCGGCCGCTCGGGCAGCGCTCGGGCGTGCTCGGCCCGGTGCAGTCGAGGTCGTAGACCGTGTACGCGCCGCGGGACGCCACCGCGAGCTCGGGGCGGCCGTCGCCGTCGAAGTCGCCGATCGTCGGCGGGCCGCCGAAGGCCACGGGCGTCGTCACCGGCAGCGGCAGCGGTCCGAAGATCACGCGGCCGGTGAGCGTCATGACGCGGACCTGGTGGGCGCCGATGACCACGATCTCGCCGATGCCGTCCTTGACCATCGGGTTGTCCCCGGCGGCCATCGCCCCGTAGGTGCCGAAGTCCGCGACGGCGACCTGGCCTCGCGCGCCGAGGTTCATGGCGGTCGGCGTGAAGTGTCCGGCGTTCCACTCCCAGAGCGTGCGGCCGTCGGTCAGCTCGGGCTTTCCGTCCCCGTCGAGGTCGGCGACCACCGGCTCGAGGCCCGTGGTGTCGTACTCGTCCGCGCCGATGGCCGACGGCACCACGGCGGCGTTCGTGTCGACCACCTGGCCGGTGGCGCTCACGACCACGCCGTTCGTGATGATCTCCGGCCGCCCGTCGTCGTCGAGGTCGTGGATCGAAGGGCCGTTCCACAGGCACTCGCCGCCCCAGTCGGTGAGCATCCCTGGGATCTGGTTGCCGCGCAGCTCCCACAGGAGCGAGAAGCCCGAGCCGCTCCAGCCGAAGGCCGCGACGCCGCCGCCGATGGTGTTCGCCACGATGTCGGGGCGGCCGTCACCGTTGACGTCGCCGAGCGCGACCGACGCGGACGGGATGAGTCGGGGCGCCGCGAACGTCGCGAGCTGCTGGCAGTCGCCGCCGTCGATCACGCGGATGACGCCGTAGTACGTGCCGCTCGGGTCGACGCCGCACGCGGGCAGATCGCCATCGTTGCCGTTGTAGGTGACGAAGACCACCGACGGGCGCTTGTTGGCCGCGTCGTTGTCGAAGTTGAAGTCCACGACCATCGGCGTCGCGAGGACGTTTCTGTGATCGGGGAAGGGATCGCCGGCGGGCGGCGCGGTCCACTGGCAATGCACGCTCGGGGCGAACGTCCCGATGACGTCGCCGCGCACGCACTGCGGATCGGTCTCGTCGGGCGGGAACGGCACGCATGCGCCGCTTTCGCACTTGCGGTCGTTGGCGCACTCGTTGGCGTTGATGCAACCGAGCGCGCCGCCGGTGCCGCCCGTGCCGGCATCGCCGCCGGCGCCGGCATTGCCGCCGGTGCCCGCATTGCCGCCCGTGCCCGCGTTGCCGCCCGTGCCGCTGCCCCCCGCACCGCCCGTCCCCGCGGGCACGCAGATGCCCTGGACGCACTGCTGCGTGCCGGGGCAGGGCTGCGTGGCGCTGCAGAACAGGTTGGTGGCGGGGACGGCCGAGCTACAGCCGAGCCAGCCGGCAGCGCCGAGGAGGAGGAGCGCGAGGGGACTACGAGCCATGCCGGGAGGCTAGCACGCCGCCCCCTGACGGCCTTGTGACGTGGATCGGGCTAGGGCCAATGCCGGTCGGATAATGACGGAATCCGTCCGCTGACCACCTGGTCTTGGTCTTGGTCCTGGTCTTCGCCTGCGTGGTTCTGGGGGCTTCGACCAGGCCCAGGACCAGGGCCAGGACCAGGCCGGCGCAAAGTGACCGGCATTGGGGCTAGGGCTCGCGGGCGTCGGGGCCGCCCGCCGTGCCCTTGACGGTCCGCGCGGCAGCGGCGGCCCTCGAGCGCTTGACGTACCGCGTGAACGCCGGGATCGCGATGGCAGCGAGCACGCCGCCCACCGCCGCGGTCGAGACGAGGTGCGCGTCCTGCCCGGCCTCCGACGCGATCTCGACGCGGCCCTCGTGCAGGCGCAGCGACCACTCGATCGGGCCCGAGAGGTCCTTGAAGAAGGGGCTGCTCGCCAGCTCGGGCTGCTGCGCCACCGCGAGCTTGGCCATCGCGAGGAGCGGCCGCGTGTCGAGGTGGTAGGCCCAGGAGCGCTCGTCCTCGAGCGCGTGGCTGGCGTCGACCGTCGCCAGCGTGTCCTCGCGCTTGCGGCCGAGGGCGAGCTCGAGCGCGCTCGCGCTCTGTGCACCGACGAGGAGCTTGTCCTTGCGGACGACGACGACGGAGACGCGGCCCGCGTCCAGCGACCAGCCGGCGTGTCCGCCGACCTTGACCTGCGCCGGCGTGGCGCCCGTCGCCTTGCCCGCACGCGCGAACAGCGCGCCGAGGAGCGCGTCGGCCTTGCCGCCGTCGCGCACGCCTGCGGCGCCCACCCAGGACGCCGCGCCGAGGCCGCCGCCGATTCCCATCGCGAGCGTCGACAGGTCGAGCGCGCCGAGGAAGTGCCCGTCGAGGGCGGCGGTGACGTCCTGCCAGGGCACGTCGAGCTTCGCCGAGAAGTGATCGCGCAGCGCCGCGGCCTGCGCGCCGGGCGCCCCGCTCGAGGGCGGCGCGAGCGCGGCGACGCCGTCGAGGGCGTGCTCGAGATCGATCGAGACGCGCGCCGCACCCCAGCCGTCCTTCGGCACGAGGCGGCGGAACGCGGGGTCGGTGCCCGCGGGCATGATCTGCGCGAGCGCGCGGTGGCCGTCGGGCGTGAGCGCCACGGCGAGGCGCGAGCCGTGCGCATCGACGCGGAGGCCCGCCCCCGTGAGGAGTCGCACGAAGTGGGCGTGCACCTCCGCGTCCGCCCCCTTCATCGGCACGAGACCGCGGAGCGCGGGCAAGGCGACGAACGCGGTCAGACCCGAGCCACGCCTGGCCGCCTTGAACGCCTCGCGGAACGCCGGCGTGGCGGACACCGGGCGCGCCGGGGCCGCCGCCAGCGCCTGCGCGCTCGTGCATGCGGCGGCCGGGTCCTCGCTCGGCACCAGCGCGACGTAGGCGCCGACCTGGGCGGCGACGACGACGACCGGGTCCTTGCGCACCACCTCGCACGCGCCCTCCTTGCCCGTCGTGGCGCCCTCTCCGAGCCGGCCCGCGAGCCACGCGACGAGCCTCCCGCGATCGCTCGCGCGGACGAGGACCACCGGCAGCGGGACCTCTCCCTTCTTGACCCGGTCGTCCACCACGAGCGAGGCCGCCGCGTCCGGCTGCAGCCCGGCCTTGGTCCACTCGCCCTGCACGGCGGGATCGAAGCCCAGCTTGGCGCGGCGACCCTCGGGCGTCGCCATCGCCTCGATCGCCTGGACCATCGCGTCGTCGCCCTGGCCCTTCTTCGGCACGAGCGCGAGCTGGCTCCGGACCATGTCGAGCACCGGCGTCACGTGCTCGTGCGCCCGCTCGAGCTCGACCGCGACGAACAGCGCCGTGTGGTCCGCGTCGAGCAGCCCCGCGACCTCCACCGGGCTCTCGGGCGCCTTGTTCTTGCCACACGCGAGCGCGAGCAGCGCCGCCACCCATCCGATGTGCTTCACGAGGCCCTCCCGAGAAATCTCCAGTTGGGCGGCTACGGCGGCAAGAGCGCGGCGTGGCCCGTCGCGGCGAGCGTGGCGAGGAAGCGCGAGTACTGCTTGTTGGCCTCGACCACGTCGAACACCACGAAGTGACCGTCGCGGCCCCTCGGCGCGCGGTACTGCACCGCCACGCCCGTCACCAGGCCCCCCGCCACGTTGTCCATGACGGGCGCCGTCGCGAGCGGCAGGCCCGTGAGCTCGAGGCCCGGGATGGGATCGAGCAGCGGGCCGACCACCTGCGCGCCCGAGCCGAGGGCGAGCGCCTGGCCGTTGGCGATCGGCGTGTAGTGGTCGACGAGGCCGAGCGAGATGTACGTCGGCCGCGGCGCCATGCCGGGCGCCGGCGCCTGGAAGAGCATGCGCGCGTGGTTGCCCGGGTCCGCCGGCTCGATGTACGTCTGCAGCATCGACAGCATCGGGTGGAACTCGTCCACGTCGCCGTCCGCCAGCGCGGCGGTCACGATCGCCGGGATATCGACCGGCTCGGTCTTGGCCGTCAGCGCGAGCAGGAAGTTCGCGCCGCCGCCCGAGAGCACGAAGCCCTTGAACGCGGGCTCGTACGCCAGGAATTGCGGTCCGGTGATGCTGCCCTGCGAGTGCCCCATGTAGTAGGTCCGCGAGGCATCGAACTTCATCTCGGGGTGCGCCTGCCCCAGGCCCTGCAGCATCTTGAGAAACGGGATCTGGTCCGTGCCGCACTGGATGACGTTGTTGCGCGCGGCCTGCACGTTGAGCAGGTTGAAGAAGTTCAGCTCCTCGTTGCTGTGCGCGGGGTTCCGCGAGCCGTGGACGCACTGGGTGATGGACGCCACCGCGAAGCGCGCGATGACCTGGCCCTGCGCGTCCTTGACCTCCGCCAGCGTCTCCGCCGTGCCGTCGTTGACGAACGAGCGGTGATCGCCGCCGGTGCCGTGGGCGTAGACGACGAGCGGCCAGCCGCCCGCGGGGGGCGTGCCGCGCGGCAGCGTGAGCGAGAAGTCGATCGGCGCCATGCTCTGCAGCATCGGCCGGCCGTCGGTGCCGTAGACCGCGCGCCCGCCGTCCGCCGCCGTCGCGAACGGAGTCGCGCCCTGCTGGAACATCGGCCCCATGTACGAGCCGTCGTAGATGTCGTAGGTCATCGTCGGGCCCGGGTTCGGCCCCGCCGAGATCGTGCCCGCCGGGGCCGGCAGGGCGGCCGCCGCGTCGCGCCACTTGCCCGTGAGGCCGCTCGCGGCCTGCGTGGTGAACGCCGTGGCCACGCCGACCTGCACCGTGGGATTCGCCGCGAGCCAGGCGGCGAGCTTGCGATACGCCTCGCCCGGCGGCGCGGCGAGCACGGAGTCGAGGCGCGGGTCGCGGGCGACGGGCCTGCCCGTCTTGCCCTTGACGCCCGTCGTCACGATGGCCGCGTAGGCGCTCGACTCGTGCAGCGGGAAGCCCGGGTGCGGCAGCACCGAGAGGCCGTTGCCCTTGAGGTAACGGCGCTGCGTGTCCTCGTACTTCGTCCTCGTCCCGACGTGGCGCTGGCCCGTCTCGAGATCGACCAGGAACACCGTCTCCTTGGTCAAGGTCGCGGGATCGACCGGCGCGGTGAAGTGGAAGTAGATGCCGCCCTGCGTGGCGAATCCCGAGAACTCGGCGATCACGTTGTCGGCCACCTGGCCGACGAGGCCCTCGTCGCGCTCGAGGCCCGAGAGCTCGAGGTGGCCGGCGGAGACGCGCAGGTCGTTCGGGAAGGGCAGCGCGTAGAAGTCGCTCGGATCGGGCGGCCACGCGAAGAGACCCATCGGCACGTCGCTCGCGCCCCCGGCCCCGCCCGCGCCGCCCATGCCCGCGCCGCCCGCGCCCGCGCCGTCCATGCCCGCGCCCGCGCCGCCCGCACCCCCACCGCCCGCACCCCCGCCGCCCCCGGCCGCGGCTCCGTCTCCGCAAGCGGCGACGAGCGCCGCGGCGAGCAACCATCCTTGCTTCATGTCGTCACTCCCACCTTGCCGTCGAGCTTGTCGAGCATGCGTTCGATGCGCGCGCGAAGGGGCAGCGTCGGGCTCTCGTTGAGCGCGAGGCGCCATGTCTCGGCGGCCTTCGCGTGGAACCCGACCTTGTAGTAGACGCCCGCGAGGCGATCGAGCGAGCGCGGCCAGCGCGGCTCGAGCCGCACCGCCGCCTCGTACGCGCGCTGCGCCCCCGGCAGGTCGTGGCGCTCGCGCAGCAGATCGCCGAGCAGGAGGTGCGGCCGCGCCGACAGCGGGTCCACCGCGATGGTGTCGCGCAGCATCGCGATCGCGGTGTCGATGTGGCCGCGGCGGTACGCCTCGAGGGCGAGCTCGAGGTGCTGGCGCGCGTCGCGCTCGACCGGCACCCCGGCGGGGTGCTGCTCGAGGAAGCCCTGCACGACCTCGCGCAGGCGCTCCGCGTCGAGGGGCTTCTCCAGGAAGCCGTCCGCGCCGTAGCGCGCGAGCATGGTGCTGTCCACCTGGCCGCTCTGCAGGTTCGCCGACACGAGGAGCACGCGGATGTGGCGGTAGCGGCTCGACTGCTTGATCGACCGGCACACCTGGAAGCCGTTGATCTCGGGGAGCATGACGTCGGTGACCACGAGGTCGAGCGGGCCGCGCTTGATCTGCTTGATCGCCTCGAGGCCGCTCCACGCCTCGATGCACTCGACGCCGAGCGGCTCGAGCTCGCGCATGATCCAGCGGCGCGTCTGCGTCTCGTCGTCGACCACGAGCACGCGGTGAGCCGCGGTGGACGGCTCGACCTGCTCCTCGAGCTCCATCAGGTCCTCGGGCGAGAGCTCCTCGACAGGCTCGATGCCCTCGTCGCTGTCGCCCTCGCTCGTGCCGATGACGTGCAGGTAGGGCTTGAGCGCCGCGTCGTGCGGGACGGCCGCGCCGCGCGCGAAGTCGGCGCCGCGCTCGCGGGCCGCGTAGGCCATGCGGATCGTGCGGTCGAGGCAGATCTCGACGGCCGCGTAGACCACGATCTGCTTGCCCTTCTTGAACTCGAGCTCGCGCAGCACGCGCTCGCCATGTGCCTTGGCGGCCGCGACGTAGACCGCGTGGTCGTCCTCGCCGATCGGCAGCACGCGCGCGCGGAGCGCCACCTCGGGCGGCAGGTCGTCGAGGAGGCGCAGCGGGATCACGCAGCGCTCGAGCACGATCGTGGGCACGCCGAGCTGCTGCCAGAGCACGCTCGCGAGCTGCTCCTCGGTCGCATAGCCGAGCACCCAGCAGAGCGAGCCGACGGGGAAGACGTGGCGCTGCTGCTCGACCACGTCCTCGAGCTGGTCCGGGGTGAGCAGGCCTCGCTCGACGAGCAACGCCCCGAGCGAGTCGTCCGGGATCTGGGACATCGTCGGGTAGGCTAGATCGGAAGGCGCGTGAAGGGTGGGGAATCCTGCGGGGATTTCACAGCGAGAACGTGGTCACGAACGCGACGCGGTAGGCGAGATCGGGCTCCCCCGGGAAGAGGTCCACCTGCACCATCGAGTCGAAGAAGAAGAAGTGCGAGCCGAGGCCGGAGCGCACGCCGGGCAGGCGCCGGGGATACACGTCGAGGACGCCGCCCACCTCGAGGTGCGCGCCGAGCGGCAGGAACGGCTGGAAGCGCGTCTGCAGCCGGTAGGCGAGGGCGGCCGAGAGCGGCCCCGTGGGGTCCGCGTCGAAGGACAGGACGGCCAGGCCCCCGGGCAGCTCGGCGTCGAGCGCGAGGCGGAGGCGCGGGTCGATCCCGGTGCGCGACAGGTAGAAGCCTGCGCCCATCGACAGGCCGAGCGGCATGCCGAGCCAGTCGTGCGGGTGCTCGGTCGAAGCGACGAGGAGCGCGTCCCTCTCCCGCCGCGCCGCGCCGCTCTGGCCGTCGGGCACCTTGATCGTGAAGGTCCCCTCGGGGATGAGCACCGTCCACTGGTACGTCAGCGGGTCGTAGCGCTTGCGCAGGTAGTGCGAGGCCTCGAAGAGCGTGCGGCGGTGCAGCGCGCGATCGATGCCGGGGGGCGCGGAGATGCGGACGACGAGCGTGGCGCGCTCGCGCGGGGCGAGGGCGACCTCGACGCGCAGCCGCTTGCCGCGGTCGGCGGGTTGATTCATCTGCGGAGGCGAATAGGTCTCGCTCGACAGCGGGTCGAGCGCCAGGGCCGGCGCGGCCGGCGCGGGGGCGTCGTCGCGCTCGGGGCGCAGCGCCTGGTGCGCACCCGCGGCGCGCTCGAGCTCGAGCCGCACGGGCTTGGCCACCGCGACCGTCTCGAGCGTGGCCGTCACCGCGGCGTCGCTCGCGTTCTCGAGCGGGTAGCGCGCGGTGAAGTCCGCGCCCTTGCCGCCCGGCTCGATCGCGATCTCGAGCGCGGGCGCCCCGAGGGTCACCCCGGGCGTGGCCGTCGTCACGGTCATCGCCACGGTGCGGCCCGGCTCGCGCGCCGGCGGCTCCGGCGAGCTGAAGAGGCCGAGGAGGAGAACCGGGACGATCACGGGGACGAACAAGTGACGGAGGCTCTATCGCGCGTCCACCTCGTCGAGGAACCGCTTGAGCATCCCGTCGACCATGAGGTTGCGCTCGCCCTCGGCGAACTTGCCGTCGCGCCAGCCGGCCTGGACCTCCTCGTACTTGCTGCGGTGCTCGGCGATGAGGTCCTTGTAGCGCTCGGTCTTGGCCTGCACCTCGCCGCGGTTCTTCAGGAGATAGGCGACGAGCGACGCCACCGCCGCGGCGGACAGGATGAGGCCGAGCGGCCCGCCCACGAACATCTTGAGCAGGTAGCGCAGCGCGACCACGCTCACGGCCCCGATGGCCGCCTTCTTGAGCGCCTCGGTGTCCTTGACCGTGTCGCCGAGCATGCGCATCGACTGCCCGCTGGCGAACAGGAGCGCGATGAAGTTGGCCTTGTTGTTCTTCCAGCCGCGCGCGTAGTACTCGCGCACGGCCGCCTTGAGGAACCCCTCGTACGTCTCGTAGAGGTCGGTCGGTTGCGCGGACACGGCGTCAGCATACCATCTAGAGAACGCGATGACCGAGGCACAGGCGCCCGCTGGCTTGCCCGAGCGCTTCGAGGTGCGGGGCCTCCTCGGCACGGGCGGCATGGCGACCGTGTACCTCGCGCGCGATCGCGTGGTCGGCGGCGACGTCGCGCTCAAGGTGCTGCACGCGCACCTGCGCAGCGACGAGCTCGTCGTGCAGCGCTTCCGCCGCGAGATCTCGGCCGCGCGGCGCATCGCGCACCCGAACGTCATCGCGATCCACGACCTCGTCGAGAACGAGCGGACGGTGTGCCTGGTGCTCGAGCACCACCCGGGCGTCGACCTCAAGCGGCGGCTGCGCCTCTCGGGGCCGCTCGCCCCGGCGGAGGTGCTGCGCATCGCGCGCCAGGTGCTCGGCGGCCTCGAGGCGGCGCACGCGCACGGCATCGTGCACCGCGACCTCAAGCCGCAGAACCTGCTCAGCGACGAGGCCGGCGTCGTCAAGATCGCGGACTTCGGGCTCGCGCGCGTCGACGACCTCGTGGGCCTGACGACCAACACGATGACGCTCGGCACGCCCGAGTACATGGCGCCCGAGCTCCTGTCGTCGCCGCTCGTCGACGGCCGCGCCGACCTCTACGCGCTCGGCGTCACGCTCTTCGAGCTCGTGACCGGCAAGCTGCCCTATCGCGCGTCGTCGCCGATGGCCCTGCTCTCGCTCGTGCGCGACGCGGACGTGCCCGACCCCGCGGTGGAGGTGCCGGGCCTCGACGTCGGCCTGCGCGACGTCATCCGCCGCGCGATGGCCAAGCAGCCCGAGGATCGCTTCCAGACCGCGGGCGAGATGCGCGCGGCGCTCGAGAGCGAGCGGCGCCGTTCGATCGCGCCCCCCGAGCCGGAGGCGGGGCGCTGCCAGTCGTGCCGGGCGCCGATGGTGCCGGGCCTGGCGGCGTGCGTCGAGTGCAAGCACGCGCCGGTGCGCATCGCGAGCACGCGCGAGGGCAAGTACCGGGTGCGGCTGCGCAAGGCGCGGGCGCCCTGGACGTTCGAGCACAAGCACCGCCTCGTCGCCGAGATCGAGCAGCTCGGCGGGGTCGTGCACTTCGACACCGAGGCGCTCGACAAGCAGCTTCGGGAGCTGCCGGTGGCGGTCGCGGGCGGGCTCGACCAGCCGACGGCGCGCCTGCTCGCCGAGCGCCTGCGCGCGCTCGAGCTGCCCGCGGAGGTGTCGCGGCGCAGCCCCTTCGAGTGGTTCTTCTTCCTGTCGTCGTCGAACGCCGTCGCCGCGGGCCGCGCGCTCGGCCTCGCGTTCTTCCTCGCCCTCGTGACGTCGATGGCCCTGCTCGGCGCCATCACGCCCACGCTCTTTCTCGTCCTGCCGCTCGTCGCGGTGACCCGGCAGCTCTACCGACGCATGCGCCCAGTCGGATATTTCGACGGCACGACCGGCGCGATCGCGCACTCGGACGCGCTGACCGAGGCGGCGGTGCGCGCGTTCTCGGCCGTGCGCTCGCCGCGCCTGCGCGCGATCCTGCGGCGCACGCTGTCCCGCGGGGCGCAGCTCGTCGAGCGCGCCCGCCGGCTCGGCGATCCCGGCGCGGAGGCGGCGATCCACCGCACCGCGCTCGCGGCGCTCGAGCAAGGCGAGCGCGTGGCGCTCGTCGAGGAGGAGCTCTCGTCCATCGATCCCACGCAGCTCTGGGAGGAGGTGCAGCGGCTCGACGCGCAGATCGCCCAGGAAAAAGGCCTCGACGAGACGGAGGCACTCATCGAGCGCAAGACATCGCTCGCCGGAGAGCTCGAGCGGCGCGCGCGCCTCGAGCGCGAGGTCGTGCACGGCACCGGCGAACTCCTGCGCCTCGGCGCGGCGCTGAGCGAGGCCGGCGCCCGCCTCGGCGACAGCGCCAGCGACGACGGTCAGAGCCGCGCCGCCCTCTCCGTCATCGCGCGCGAGCTCGACGCCGCCCTCGGCGCCCGCGAGGAGCTCGCGGGCATCGCCGAGCCACCCGCCGAACCCGCCCTCGCCGGCGCCGGCCCTCGCTCGGCCGTCCTCCGATGACCCCGCTCCTCCTCGCGGTCCTCCTGCTCAAGCCCACGCTCGCCGACGCCGAGCGCGCGCTCCGGGCCGGCCGCTACGAGGACGCCGCCGCGCTCGCGGCCAAGCAGCCCGGTGAGGACGCGCTCCTTGTGCAGGTCGAGGCCCTGCGCGCGCTCGGCAGGGACGCCGAGGCGATCGCGCTCCTCGAGCCCGCGGTCAGGGCCGCCCCCGCCGAGCGCGGTCGGCGCCTCGCGCTCGCGCTCGCGCTCGACGACGCCGGCGAGCGCGCCCGCGCCGTCCCCCTCTTCGAGCGCTTCTACGACGACTTCGAGGCCCACCGCATCGACGAGACGAGCGGCAAGGAGCTCCTCCGCCTCGCGCTCGCCGCCTCGCGCCTCGGCCGCTGGCACGACGCGAGCGACACGTTCCGCGACGCGGTCGCGCGCTCGCCGCGCGATCCGGCCGCGAACATCGCCTGGGCGCGCCTGTTCCTCGAGCGCCACGCGCCCGCGGAGGCGGCTCGCTCGCTCAAGGAGGCCCTCGCGCTCGATCCGCGCCACCCCGAGGCGCTCGCCCTCGACGCGCGCGTCGCCTACGCCTCGGGCGATCTGCCGCTCGCGGAGAAGCGCCTCGGCGAGGCCCTCGCGGGAAACCCGCGCCTCGTCGAGGCGCACGCCCTTTTCGCGGAGCTCGCCATCGACGAGGGCGACGTGCAACGCGCCCGCGCCGCGCTCGCGCTCGCGCTCGTCGTGCGCCCGAGCGATCCGCGCGCCAATGGCCTGCTCGCCGCGGCGGCGTCGCTCTCCGACGACGCGGCCACGCGCCGCGCCGCGCTCGACGCGCCGAAGGGCACGGGCAAGCGCCAGGCGCTCGTCTACACCGCGCTCGGCGTCGCGCTCGGGCGCGCCCGCCGCTACGCGGATGCCCTGGCGGCGCTCGAGGCCGCGATCCGCCACGACCCCACGCACCCGGACGCGCTCGCGGAGCTCGGCCTCGCGCGTCTGCGCTCGGGGGACGAGCCCGGCGGGCTCGAGGCCCTGCGGCGCGCCTGGGACGTCGACAACTTCAACCCGCGCACCGACAACGTGCTCCGCCTCTTCGAGGAGATCCTGCCGAAGGGCTACGGCTACGCCGACGCGGGCCCCGTGCGGCTGCGCGCGCCGACGCGCCTCTTGCCCGCGCTCTCCGCCACGCTCGGGCAGACGCTCGCCGCCGCCTACGAGCGCTACGCCGCGTTCTACCGCGTCCGCCCCGGGCCGATCACCGTCGAGGTCTACGAGCGCGCTGCCGACTACGCCGTGCGTACGACGGGCGAGCCCGACCTCGCGGCCACCGCGGTCTGCTTCGGCCGCCTCATCACGGCGCAGGCCCCCGACGGCCGCGTGAACTACCACGCCGTGCTCTCGCACGAGCTCGCGCACAGCTTCGCCGCCCAGCTCGCCCGCGAGCGCGCCCCGCGCTGGCTCATGGAGGGCCTGGCCGAGTGGGAGACCGCGCGCCACTCGCCGCGCTGGCGGCGCTTCTCCGATGCCGACCTCGGCAGCGAGCTCGGCGCCCGGGCGCTGCCCACGCTCGGCGGCCTCGACCGGTGGTTCGTGCGCGCCCGCACCGTGCAGGAGCTCGTCCTCGGCTACCGCATCGGCATGGTCGCGGTGGAGTTCCTCGCAGAAAAATTCGGGCCGGCCGTGCTGCCGCGCCTGCTCGCCGCGCTCGGAGAGGGCAAGCGCATCGAGGTCGCGCTCCCGGCCGCGACCGGCATGCGCCTTGCCGACCTCGACGCCGCCTTCGCCGCGGCGCTCCGCGCCCGGGCGCACCCCCAGGCGCGCGGCTACGCGCTGCCGAGCGGCGGCGGCGGCGCGTCTCATGCGCTTTCGCAGATGCGTTCCGGGGACCTCGCCGGCGCGCAGCGGACCCTCGACGCGCTCCTCGCCGCGGACCCGCGGCAGAAGGAGGCCCTCATCCTGCGCGGCGACCTCTGCGCCGTGCGCCGCGACGCGCCGTGCGCCCGGGCCGCGTGGCAGGCCGCGCTCGTCGCCGGCGCCGACGGCTACGCGCTCCGCCTCCGCCTCGGCACGGCAGCCGAGCGGGCGGGGGACGCCGCCGCGGCGCGCGCCGCGTTCGAGGCCGCGCTCGGCTTCTCGCCCTCGGGCGTCGAGGCGCTCGCGGCCCTCGCGCGCCTGCATCGCCAGGCCGGCGACGCCGCCGCCGAGGCGCGTGTCCTCGGCGCCCTCTCCGCCGCGCGCCCCGAAGATCCCTCGCCGCGCGAGCGCCTCGTCACCCTCGCGCTCGAGCAGAAGCGCTGGTCCGAGCTCGCCGCGCAGGCCGACGCGCTCTCGGAGTTCCGCCTCCTCGATCGCACCCTCTGGGAGCGCCTCGCCCAGGCCACCGACCTCGTCGGCCGCACCAAGGACGCCCGCCGCGCCACCGACATCGCGAAGCTCCTGCCCAAGTAGGCCAAGTAGGGGTCAGGCTCAAGTTTTCAAGTTTCGGCCGCGCTAGAGGTTCTCGACCAGGAACCCCGCGATGCGCGCCCAGAGGCGCTCCATCACGACCGGGTCGGGGACCATGTGCGTCAGCCGCGGCAGCGCGAGCAGCTCGTGCGGCTTGCCCGCGCGGAAGAGCGCGTCCGAGAGCTTGAGCGTGTGCAGGAAGTACACGTTGTCGTCGCTCGTCCCGTGCACGAGCAGGAGCGGGCGCGCGAGGCCCGCCGCCCACGAGAACAGGCTCGACGCCTCGTAGCCCTTGCCGTTCTCCTCGGGCAGGCCGAGGTAGCGCTCCGTGTAGTGCGTGTCGTAGTCGCGCCAGTCGACCACCGGCGCGCCCGCGACCGCCGCCTTGAACACGTCCGGGCGCCGCAGGACCGCGAGCCCCGACAGGTACCCGCCGAACGACCAGCCGAAGATCCCCACGCGCTTGCAGTCGAGCTCGGGGTAGCGCTTGCCGAGCGCCGCCAACCCGAGCACCTGGTCCTCGAGCGGCAGCGCCCCGAAGTCCCCGCGGATCGCGCGCTCGAACGTGCGCCCCCGCGCGGGCGTCCCGCGCCCGTCCACCGACACCACCGCGAGGCCGTGGTCCGCGATCCACTGATCGAGCAGGCGCCCGCCGTCGTTCTTGACGTGCTGGTGTCGCGGCCCGCCGTAGACGTGCACCGCCACGGGGTACCTCTTGCCCGCCTCCTTCTTGCGCGGCCAGGTCACGCGCGCCCACAGCGTCCGCCCACCCGCGACCTCGAGCTCGACGACCTCGCTCCTCGGCGCCGGCGGCCGCTTCTCCGCGACCGACGGCAACTCCGCCAGGCGCTTGCCCGCGCGGTCGTGCACGGTCCACACGGGCGGCTTGCTCGGCCCTTCGATCGAGAGGAGCCACCGCTCCGACGCGAGGACGCCCTCTCCCGCCTCCACCACCGCGTCGTGCCAGCCCGGCCCGCCCGACAGCGGTACGGCCGCGCCGCCCGCGAGCGGCACGCGCCAGATGCGCGCCTCGGTCGGGTTCTCGGCCGCCTGCACGACGACGCTCGTCGCGTCCACGCCGCGCAGCGCGCGAAGGCCCATCGACGCCGGCACGAGCGTCCGCACGAGCCGACCGTCGGCGCCGCGCAGCTCGAGCGCCGGCCCGCCGTCGCGGTCCGTGCGCCACAGGAACCCCGAGCCGTCGCCGAGCCACCGCGGAACCTCGGGCGAGAGGTTCAGCCACGCGTCGTCGCGCTCCTCGAGCAGCACCTTGAGCCGCCCGGTCTTCTCGTCCGCGGCGAGCACCTGCAGGCGCTTCTGATCGCGCGCCTGCACCACCACCGTGAGCGGCGCGCCCGCCGTCCACACGAGCCTCGTCAGATACGGATAGGCAGATACATCCCAGCGCAGCCAGCGCGTCTTGCCGCCCGCGACGCCGACGACGCCGACGCGCACCTTGACGTTCTCGCGCCCCGGCCTCGGGTACGGCACGGCCACCGGCACGGTCTCCGGGTGCGACGGATCCGCCAGGTGGAAGCGTTCGACGCCGCGCGCGTCGGCCTCCTCGTAGACGAGCTCCTTGCCGCCGGGCGCCCACGCGTAGCCCGAGAAGCGCTCCATCTCCTCCTGCGCGACGTACTCGGCCTCGCCGTTGGTCCGGTCGCCGCCGCCGCCCTTCGTGAGCCGCGTCTCCGCGCCTCCCGACACCTCGACCACCCACAGGTCGTGCTCGCGCACGAACGCGACGCGCTTGCCGTCCGGCGACGGCTTCGGATCCGTCACGCCGCCCGCGCCGAGGCGCCGCGGTCCGCCGCCCGCGACGGGCACCCGATAGAGCTGCCCGCCGAGGGTGACGAGCGCGTGCGCGCCGTCCGGGAAGAGCTGGAACGCCGCGAAGCCGCCGGTCGAGATGCGCTGCCGCTCCCTGCGCGCGCGCTCCGCGACCGACAGCTCGCCCTCGCCGCCGATCGTCTCGGGCGAGGCGAGCAGGCGCTCCCTGCCGGTCGCCACGTCGAGCGCCCAGAGCGCTTGCTCGGCCTTCCGGGCCTCCGCGCGCAGGAACACGACGGTCTTGCCGTCGGGCGTGACGCGCGGCTTCTGCGGGCGTCCGAGCGCGAAGCCACGCGTGGCGGCGTAGTCGCGCAGGAGTTGAGGGTCGACGGTGGGCAGGGTCATGAGCACCAGCAGGCAGGCCGTTACCACGGGATGGCTTGCAGCGTAGATCGCCTGACCCGTGGCAACGAGCACGAGTTCGTGGTTCCCTCGCCCCCACTCACCAGGAAGGACAGGACATGCTCAGGATGGCTCTCTTCTCGATCGGCCTTCTCGTCGCGGCCGGCTGCGGCAGCGACGGCAAGGGCACCGCGGGTGCGGGCGGGCAGGGCACGGGCGGCGCCGGGGCGGGCGGCACCGTCGCCACCGCCACGGCCGCGGAGTGCATGCCGTACTGCCAGATGGCGCTCGCCAACTGCGCCGGCATGCTGCAGCTCTACCCCGACCTCGATGGCTGCATGAAGACCTGCGCCGGCTTCCCGTCCGGGGCGGCCGAGGGCGCCACGGCGGGCGACTCGGTGCAGTGCCGCACCTACCACATCGGCGTCGCCGCTCGGGATCCGATGCTGCACTGCTACCACGCGACCGACTCCGGCGGCGGCGTGTGCGGCGCGCCCTGCGAGGTCTACTGCGATCGCATCGCCAAGCGCTGCCCGGGGACCGCGCCCGCGGGCGCCGGCTGCCTGGAGGCCTGCAACCGCTACCCGACGAACGGCCAGTTCGGCGCGCAGAGCGGCAACACCGTGCAGTGCCGCCTCTACCACGTGGGCCTGCCCGCCGCGACCGGCCCCACCACGCACTGTCCGCATTCCGGCACGACCGGCGGCGGCGTCTGCCAGTAGCCCCGATCAGTTGCAGCGCGTGCGCGTGAACGTGTGCTCGATCTTCTCGCACGTCACGGGCTGATCGCAGTTGCCCATCGTCGCCGGGTTCTCGCGGTTCGTCAGCGTGAGCTGCGGGGACAGCGAGGGCGCGCTCATGTTGAGCGATAGCCAGAACTTCTCGCCTCCGAGCAGGTTCTGGTTGAAGTCGCACATGAGGTCCGGCTCCGGGGTCGTGCACGTCGGCTCCGACGCGACGCCCTCGATGCACGCCTTGCCCTCGGCGTTCGTGTACGCCTCGACGCGGTACGGCTGGTAGCGCCCCTTGCCCACGAGCAGCGCGCCGGCCACCGGCGTGCCGCAGGTGTCCTTGGCCGTGACCTCGTAGCACATGCGCTGATCCACGGTCGTACCGAACGCGAAGAAGCCGTTTCCCGACACCGGGCCCGCCACGTAGAACTGGCTGACCGCTGGCCCCGGGGGCATGCCGCCCGCGCCGGCCGCGCCGCCCATGCCGCCCGCGCCGCCGCCGCCCGCGCCGGCCGCGCCGCCGAACGCGCAGCCTCCCGCGCCGTAGCCGTTCACGTTGCGCCAGCCGTCCTGGGTGCAGTCGTAGCGGAACATGTTCGAGCGGATGTCGCGGATCTGCGAGCGCGTGGCCGGCACGTACCAGTTGCGCGTCGTCGACATCGGGTTGTCGTCGGGGTCCTCGTGCAGCTCGAGCCCCTCGAAGGGCTGGCCCGGCGGGAAGCAGTCCTTGCGCTGGGAGCACGGGTAGAGGAAGTAGAGGTGCGCGACGCTGTCGAGGAGCTGCCAGCGCCCGATCGCCTCCACGAGCTTGAACCACGCGAGCTCCACCCACTGCGTCGCCGGCTTGATGTCGCCGACGTTGAGGAGGTCGGTGCCGGTGACGCGGAAGAGCTGCGCGATGGGCACCGGCGGGGCGGCCGGGAGCCCCGCCTGATCGTAGGCGTCGAGGTAGCCGAAGCCGAACAGGAACGCGATCCGCCCGCGCAGGTCGCGCATCTCGCCGCCGAAGTAGTCCGCGCCGGAGGTGCCGACGATCGCCACGGTCCAGCCGCGCGCGGCCGCCGGGAAGTCCGCGATGTCGAAGTTGAGCGCGGTCGACCGGCACTGCCGCGTGCCGCAAAGGAGCATGCTCAGCTCCTTGAGCGGGACGTTGAGCTCGAGCGGCGTCTTGGGCGGCGGCAGCTTGATGACGCGGAGGTTCGGGAGGTAGCTCTCCTTGGCGAACTTGACGACGAGCGGTTCCCGGCAGTCGGCGACGTTGGCGGTGATGGCGTACTTGCCCGTGTCGTCGGTCATCGCCATCGCCTCGGGGTTGTCGCCGCAGCGCGCCGTCACCTTGACGTTGGTGCCCGGCGTCACCTTGCCCTGCACCGTCAGCTCCGTGAGCTCCGTCGGCGCGTCGAGCTTCATCGCGTCGATCGGGCCGTCGGGCTTGCCTGCGTCCCGCGCGCCCATGCCGCCGGACCCTCCCGCGCCGCCGTCCGAGGGCTTGGCGCCGCTGTCGCCGCACGCGGCGGGCAAGCAGGTGACCGCGAGCAGCGTCAGGGTGCGCAGAGATGTCGTCATCAAGGGACTCCCACCGGCAGTATAACGCCCGCGGCGCTCCCGGCGGCGCCCCTCGCGCCCCCGGTGCGCCGCCGCACGCTCCCGAGCCTGTGTTTCTCGCCGAGGCCGACCGCCAGCTCACGGAGCGTGCGGCTCGCCGGCCCGTCGCCGCCCTGCACCGGCCCCCGATCGGTCCAGGCGGCCGCGATCGAGCCGAAGAGGCGCACGCCGTCGGTGTCGAGCCAGGGCTCGCCGAGGAGCGCCTCGAGCCCGCCCTCGAGCGCGATCGCCGGCTCGCGCAGCGTCCAGGGGCGCGCTGCACCGAGTAGGATCGCGCGCCCGTCGGGCCCGAGGACGAGGCGCGCCTCGGGGAACGCGTCGACGAACGCGTGGACGAGCCCCGCGGCCGCGTCGTCGGCGAGCTCGCGCGCGGGCACGCTCTGCGCCATCACCCCCTCGGGCGAGAGGCGCCGCCTCGCGAGGGCGTACAGCTCGCGCGTGCAGAGCGCGTGCTCGAGGCCCCGGTCGGGCGGCTCGAGCGTGATGACGTCGTAGACGCGTCGGGTCCGCCGGAGGAAGGCCCGCGGCTCCGCCTCGAACGCGTGGAGCGCCGGATCCGACAGCGCCCCCGCACCGCGGCGTCGGGCGGCGACGATCCCGGCGGCCGGGGCGAGGACGTCGAGGCGATCGGGCCGGTGGCGCAGGAGCGCGCCCGCGGTCTCGCCCGTGCCGAGCCGCAGGACGAGGGCGCTGGCCAGGCGCGGCGTGGCGAGGGCGGCCAGGTGCGCCAGGCGCTGTCGGTGGGCGCGCCCCGCCGGGTCGAGCGAGTGGCCGACCTCGGCCACGGGCGCGGGGGGCCTGCCGAGCCAGCCTGCGAGCGCGCACGCCGCCAGCGCGCCGAGCGGGACGCCGCCCGCCACCCACGGCGCGGATGGGCTCGTCGGTTCCCCCCTGCGGAAGGCCAGGAGCGCCCGCGCGATCCATGCGCTCAGGCGCATGAATTCCGCGGCGGCCACGGTGAGCGCGAGCGCCGCGCCCGAGCTCCCGAGCCGCGCGAAGGCCTCCACCGCGAGCGCCCCGAGCGCCGCTCCGAGCACCACGCCGAGCACCGCGGTCGCCGCGCCCCGGGTGCGCGTCGACGCCCTCTCCTCGGCGCCGAGGGCGACGATCGCCCCCGCGAGCGCGGCTCCGGCGGGCAGAAGCGCCTCCGGCACGAGCGGGAAGCGCGCGATCGTCACCGCGGCCAGGGCCCCCGCCATGCGGCCGGCCGGCCGGGCCCAGCCGCCCGCCGCGACCCGCCCGAGCGCCGCCGACAGCGCCCCCGACGCCGCCGCGAGGAGGCAGCCGAGCGCCGCGAGCCCGAGCAGCTCCCAGGGGGGCCCGTCCTCGCCCACCCCCGCGCCGAGCGTGGCGACGGCCGCGATCGCTCGCTCGCCGAGGAGGCCCGCCGCGGCCAGCACGCAGGCGCCCCCGAGCAGCACCGGCACCGGCCGGGCGCGCCGTGCCGCGAGCGTGCTGCCGAGCCACGCCGTGCACGCCACGCCGAGCACGACGAGCCCCTCGCCGAACGACGGCGCGACCTCCCGCCCGACCGCCTCGAACAGCAGCACCCCGAGCGCCGCCTCCGCCGCCCCGATCGCCGCCGCCGCCAGGCTTGCCGCCCGCAACGCCGCTCGCGCCTCCTCCGGGGCCCTCATCCCCCTCCGAGGATCGCCCGTCGCCCGTCGCCTGTCGCCTGTCGCCTGTCACCTGTTCGTGCTAAATGCTTCCCACGATGTGCGGAGTCTTCGGGGTCGCCGATCACGCAGAGGCTGCCAACATCGCCTACCTGGGACTGCACGCCCTGCAGCACCGGGGGCAGGAGTCGGCGGGCATGGTCTCCGTCGACGACGCGGGCCGGTTCTACAGCGATCGCCGCATCGGCCGCGTGGGCGAGGTCTTCACGCCCGAGTCCCTCGCGCGCCTGCCGGGCCGCATGGCGATCGGCCACGTCCGGTACTCGACGGCTGGCGGCTCGGGCATCGAGAACGCGCAGCCGTTCCTCGTGAGCTACCGCCACGGCCAGGTCGCCGTGGGCCACAACGGCAACCTGACCAACGCCGAGGCCCTGCGCCAGAAGCTCGAGCAGGAAGGCTCGATCTTCCGCTCGACGTCGGACACCGAGGTCATCGTCCAGCTCCTCGCGCGGGCGCCGCACCCGGAGCTCGCGGACCGCATCGCGTGGGTGCTGCCGCAGCTCGAGGGCGCCTACTCGCTGGTGTTCCTCGCGGAGCACGAGCTCATCGCCGCGCGCGATCCCAACGGGTTCCGCCCGCTCTGCATCGGCCGCATGGGCGACGCGCACGTGGTCGCGTCCGAGAGCTGCGCGTTCGATCTGCTCGGCGCGCGTGTCGAGCGCGAGGTCGCGCCCGGGGAGATGGTCGTCATCTCGCGCCTGTTCTCCGGCCAGACCGCGAGCTACGCCCAGTCGTCGCGCCGGCTGCAGCCGGAGGTGGCGCTGCCGCCGCGCCGCGCCTGCGTGTTCGAGCACGTCTACTTCGCGCGCCCCGACTCGTTCATCGATCAGAAGAGCGTCTACCAGTCGCGCCTGCAGATGGGGCGCCTGCTCGCGCGCGAGCACGCGACCAAGGCCGACGTGGTCATCCCCGTGCCGGACAGCGGCATCGCGGCCGCGATCGGCTATGCGCAGGAGAGCGGGATCGACTACGCGCTCGGGCTCGTGCGCTCGCACTACGTCGGCCGCACGTTCATCGAGCCGCAGCAGTCGATCCGGCACTTCGGGGTCAAGCTCAAGCTCGCGCCCGTGCGCGCCGCGCTCGAGGGCAAGCGCGTCGTGGTGGTCGACGACTCGATCGTCCGCGGCACGACCTCGCGCAAGATCGTCAAGATGATCCGCGAGGCCGGCGCCAGGGAGGTGCACCTGCGCATCTCGTCGCCACCCACGACGCATCCCTGCTACTTCGGCATCGACACCCCGACGCGCGCCGAGCTCCTCGCGAGCTCGCACTCGCTCGAGGAGATGCGCACCTTCGTGACGAGCGACTCGCTCGCGTTCCTCTCGCGCGAGGGCCTGCTCCGCGCCGTGGGCGCGAGCGGCAAGGCCGACTCGGGCTTCTGCGACGCCTGCTTCACCGGCACCTACCCGATCCGCCTCGGCCCCGGCCGCACCGGCGAGACCGAACGCCCTGCGCTGCAGGTCGTTCCCGCCTCCTAAGACACCGGAGAGACCCCCATGGAAGTCGGACCGATCAAAGAGAAGCTTGAGGCCCTCGGAGCGCAGCTCGTGACGCTCCGTGGGCATCTTTGAGGTAGACCAGAAGCGCACCCGCATCGCAGAGCTCGAGGCGCGGGCCGGCGTTCCGGAGTTCTGGAACGACCAGGAAAAAGCCCAGGAGATCCTGAAGGAGACGGCGCACCTGCGGGCCACCGTGGCGCGCTTCGACTCCGTGCAGCGCGTGCTCGACGACGCCAAGGTCCTGCTCGAGCTGGCCGCCGAGGCGGGCGACGAGGCGAGCCTCAAGGAGGCCGACGGCGAGGCGAGCCGCGTCGAGGCCGTCGTCGGCACGATGGAGTTCGAGCGCATGCTCTCGGGCCCCTACGACCAGAGCCACGCGATCCTCGAGATCAACGCCGGGGCCGGGGGCGTCGACGCCCAGGACTGGGCCGAGATGCTGATGCGCATGTACCTGCGCTGGTGCGCGCGCCGTGGCTTCAAGGCCGAGGTCGTGGACCTCCAGCCCGCGGAAGAGGCCGGCATCAAGAGCTGCTCCATCACCGTCGACGGGGAGTGGGCCTATGGCCTCTTGCGTGCGGAGAACGGCGTGCATCGCCTCGTGCGCATCTCGCCGTTCGACGCCAACGCGCGCCGCCAGACCTCGTTCGCCGCCGTCCACGCCATGCCCGATCTCGAGGAGGACAACACCATCGAGATCAACATGGAGGAGATCAAGGTCGACACCTACCGCTCCGGCGGCGCGGGCGGTCAGCACGTGAACAAGACCGACAGCGCGGTGCGCCTGACGCACCTTCCGACGGGCGTCGTCGTCGCCTGCCAGAGCGAGCGCAGCCAGCACAAGAACAAGGCGACCGCGATCAAGATGCTCCGGGCGCGCCTGTTCGAGCTCAAGCGCCAGGAGAACGAGGCCAAGGCCAAGGGCATCGCCGGCGAGAAGAAGAACATCGAGTGGGGCTCGCAGATCCGCTCGTACGTGCTCGCGCCCTACCGCATGGTCAGCGACCACCGCACCGAGCTCAAGGTGGGCAACGTCGACGCAGTCCTCGACGGCGACCTCGACGAGTTCATCAAGGCCGCCCTGCTCGCGAAGGTGTAGCTCCGCGTCTCCGCCGCGCCGTTCGCCCGCGGTGATCCGACCGCGGGCCCGTCCGCCCGCCGTGATCTCACGCCGACCCATGGGCACTCCTTCCGCAGCTCGGCCGCGGCTCGCGCGCCGCCCGCCTTCGCATCCGACCTCTCCCCCATTGTCTTCCCGAGCCAGTCGATCGGAGTGCGATCGATCGGCCCCGCCTGAGCGGATCGATCGGAGTGCGATCGATCGGCGTGACCGGGATCGATCGGAGCGCGATCGACCTGGCCGAAACGATCCTGGCGCTGACCTCCAGACTTCTCCCTGGAACTGGTTGGAAATTTGTGTAAAGTCCCGCACCATGCGGCTGGGGGGAATCGTGGTGCTCGCGTTCGTCGCGGGCGTGGGGTGCGCCAAGGGCAGCCTGGTCGACGAGGTCGCGGACGCCGCCTGGCCCGAGCCCGGGGACCCATCCGGCTCGCCGCATGGATCAGGCGCGGGCGGCGCGCCGATCGGCATGGGCGGCGCGGGCGGAGCCGGTGCGGCCAGCGGATCCGGGGGCACGAGCGGCGCCGTCGACAGCGGGACCCGTCCCGATGCGGCGCCTCGTGCGGACGCACGCCCTGCCGATGCCCGGGGGGCACAAGATGCGCCACGCGCCGCCGACGCCTCGCCCCCCGACGCTCCGCGTCCGGCCGACGGTCCCCGCGCGGACGCCCCGCGCCCCGCCGACGCGCGCCAGCTCCCCGACGGCTTCCCGAACGTCCCCGACGGCTTCCTGCCGAGCTTCTGCTCGACCAGCGCCCAGTGCCCCGCCGGTCAGTGCTGCTGGGGCACGCCCGGTCCCGGCCTCGCCTGCATCCCCGGCCAGGACATCCTCGGCGCTTGCATCCCGAGCACTGGCGGCGGCTGAAGGGCAACGCGAGGTTCCAAGGACGCCATCTGCAAGGACCTGGAGCTCGATGCGCGGCATCGCGGTCAATCAGGGTTGGTCTGTCGCCGGCTTGAGGATGCCGAAGTCGACGAGCTTGCCGAGCAATGCGGGCTCCAGCTCGAGCCCCTCGAGCTCCTCGAGCTCGGCGCAAACCGCGGCCGTCGAGCGACCGTCGAAGCGTCCCAGGATCGCCACCAGCTCGCCAGGGACCGCGATGGGATCATGCGGGCTGTAGGTGCCGAGTAGCGCGGCGCCCTCGCGCCACGCCAGGATCTCGAGTCGGCCGAGCATGAGACGGTCCGGCAGCTTCGCCAGGGCGAGCGTACGCCACGCCTCGCGGAGCAGCGCGGCCTCCAGGCTCACCGACTGGCCACACAGTCTCGCCACGTCGGTCCAGCGGAGTCGTGTGACCCGGTCGGCGCAGCGAAGAAAGAGCTCGCACTCCCGCCCGGCCCAGCGACCCCACAGCCGTGACCACTGCGAAGGGTCGACGGTCCCATCGAGCGCATGCCGGTCGAGCGACGCTCCGCCCTCGGTCGCGCGGTCTGCGGGGAAGAGCGCGGCGAGAGCCTCGGCATCCAGGTCGAGCTCGAGGAGGCAGAGGCGCACGAGGTCCGACTCCACTGCCTTGAGCAACCCGCGAACGCGCGCCCAGAGCTCGCGACCCGGTGCGCCGCGGACGTGCTTGCAGAACCAGGTCGCGCACGTGGCCTCGCGATGGCGCCAGATCCCGCACCGACCCTCGCCGTCGAGGTGTGGGCAACGGAGCGTCGTGTTCTTGCCGAACGCCTCGACGCTGTTGCGGTAGAGGACGGCGAAGACGGGCGCTCGAGCGAGGCCGAGCGGCGTCACGCCCACGCGGCGAGCGATGCGCGCCTCCACCGACGCCCGGCCGAAGCGAGACAGCTCGGTGTCGTCGCCGTCCGCCAGCACGCCGCCGACCAGGAAGTTCGGCAGCTCGGGCTCGAAGGTGCAGCACTTGAGGATGGGATCAAAGGCCTCGACCCGGCTGCCCGGATCGAGGCCGACGACCATCGCACACTCCGCGCACGTCGCCTCGACCTCCTCGGGCAGCGGACCGCCCAGGAGATCGTCGAGCCACGGCGCGTAGAGGACCGGCAACAAAGGAGGCGGCAGCCTCCGACGGTATCAGACCTTGAACTCGATGAAGCCGCTGGTCTGCTTGATGGTGATGGCGCCAGCGCAGAGGCCGGTCTTAAGCCCACCCTTGACGGTCTTGGCGGAGTGGACGGTGAGCTTCTTGGGGGTCTTCGTCTTGGTCATGCGCCCAGACTAAGCACGGCGCGTGCCAGGGTCCATGCCCAGTGAAACAGCCAGCTTGCATGGGCCTGGTGACTTCCGGCCTGGCCACTTCACCAGCCTGCCGTGCGCATCTGTCACACTCCGTGTCCTCCCACAAATGGATCGCGCCCCGCGCGATCCTGGTTAGACTCCGCGCGCGATGTCCGAGCCAGAGTCCCCCCACGAGCCGCCGCACGAGGACGAGAACCGCCTGATGGCCGAGCGCCGCCGCAAGGCGGAGGAGCTGCGCGCCGACGGTCGGAACCCCTACGCCAACGGATTTGCGCCGACCTCGACGTGCGCCGCGCTCCGCGAGCGATTCGGCGCTGAGAAGCCCCGTGAGGGCGGCATGGACCCGCTCGTGCCCGAGCGCTTCTCGCTCGCCGTCCGCATCCTCACCGTCCGCCAGATGGGCAAGATGATGTTCGTCCGCGTGCGCGATCGCTCGGGCGAGCTCCAGGTCGCGGTCAAGAAGGACACGGTCGGCGAGGCCGCGTTCGACCTCTTCAAGAAGAAGCTCGAGCGCGGCGACTTCGCGGGTTTCTCGGGCTTCGTCACCATCACGAAGACCGGCGAGCTCACGCTCGTCGCCGAGTCCCTGACACCGCTCACCAAGGCCATCCGCCCGCTCCCCGAGAAGTGGCATGGCCTGTCCGACGTCGAGACGCGCTATCGCCAGCGTTACGTGGACCTCGTGTGCAACCCCGAGGTGGCCGAGACCTTCCGCGCGCGCAGCAAGATCGTGCGCAAGATCCGCGACTACTTCGACCGCCGCGACTTCCTCGAGGTCGAGACGCCGATGATGCACCCCATCATCGGCGGCGCGGCGGCGCGCCCCTTCGCCACGCACCACAACGCGCTCGACATCGAGCTCTTCATGCGCATCGCGCCCGAGCTGTACCTGAAGCGCCTCGTCGTCGGCGGCTTCGAGCGCGTCTACGAGATCAACCGCAACTTCCGGAACGAGGGCCTCTCCCGCCAGCACAACCCCGAGTTCACGATGCTCGAGTTCTACTGCGCCTACTGGACCTACGAGGACCTCATGGCGTGCACCGAGGAGCTCTTCTGCGAGCTCGCCCGGGACTGCCGGGGGGGCCTCAAGTTCAAGTACGGCGAGCACGAGGTCGACTTCACGCCGCCGTGGCCGCGTCGCTCGATCGCCGAGCTCGTCCGCGCCGCCGGAGCCCCCGATCCCCTCGACGACTCTACCGAGGGCACCGAGCGCCTGCGCCACTTCTGCAACCAGATCGCGTCCGCGCACCGCCAGCCGCCGGTCTCCAAGGCCGCCTCGTGGGGCGAGCTCCTCGGCTTCGCGTTCGACACGGCCGGGGAGGCGCTCCTCGATCCGACTCGCCCGACCTTCGTCGTCGACTACCCCACCGCGACCTCGCCGCTCTCGCGCCGGCGCGACGCGGATCCGCGGTTCGTGGACCGCTTCGAGCTCTTCGTGGTCGGCCGCGAGCACGCCAACGGCTTCTCCGAGCTCAACGACCCCGACGATCAGCGCGCGCGCTTCATGGCCCAGGTTGACGCCAAGGCGCGCGGCGCCGAGGAGACGATGGACTACGACGAGGACTACTGCCGCGCCCTCGAGTACGGCATGCCGCCGACCGCGGGTGAGGGCATCGGCATCGACCGCCTCGCCATGCTGCTCACCGACGCGCCCTCGATCCGCGACGTGATCCTGTTCCCGCAGATGCGCCCGGAGAAGTAGTGGCCGAGACCTCCTCTGCCAGCGGCGACCGCGGCGCAGGCTTCGCCTGGTTCGTCGCGTGGCGCTACCTGCGCACCAGCGGCCGCCGCGGCAACGTCACGCTCATCATCGCCGCGGTGTTCGCGCTCGTCGCTGCAGGCGCGGGCGCGTGGGCCTGGCACCTCGGCGAGAACCTCGACATCAGCGTCCTCGGCGCAGATCAAAAGCGCCGCATCCTGCAGATCGTCTGCGTGGTCTCCGGCTCGCTCGGCTTCTTTGTGGGCCTCTTCGGGGGCCTGCTCCGCGCGGGCTTCTCGATCTTCTCGACCATCTCCACCTTCGGCGTCATCGTGGGCACGTTCGCGCCCGTCGTCGCGCTCTCGGTCATGTCCGGCTTCGAGACCGACATCAAGACCAAGATCTCCAGCATCCGAGCGCACGGCAAGGTCACCAAGCCGAACGACATGCCGATGAAGGACTGGGAGCCGGTCCTCCAGGCGGTGCAGAAGGTCCCCGGCGTGGTCGGCGCGACGCCGTACCTGGAAGCCGAGGTGATGCTCCACAACGACACCAACAACCACGCCGCCATGCTGCGCGGCGTCGACCCGAAGACCGTCGCCGGCGCGACCTCGCTCGGCAAGGCCACGATGGTCGGCAAGCTCGAGTACCTCGAGAAGCCCGAGGAGCTCGCCAAGCTCCGCCCGATGCTCGAGCCGAGGCCCCTCGACAAGCTCGACGACAAGGACAAGGACGGAAAGCCCTCGGCGCCGAGGCCCCGCAGGGTGTTGCCCGCGCTGCTCGTGGGCCAGGAGCTCGCCAAGAGCCTGCGCCTCTACGTCGGCGACGACCTGCAGGTGAGCTGCGCGGCGTGCGGCATCTCGCCCGTGGGCCCGGTGCCGAACCAGAAGCCCTATCGGGTCGGCGGCCTCGTCTACACCGGCTGGTACGAGCACGACGTCATCGCCGCGTACATGACGCTCGAGGCCGCGCAGAAGTTTCTGCACCAGCCCGGCGAGATCACCGGCATCGAGCTGCGCGCCGCGGATCCGGACCACGCGACGGATCTCGCCGCGCGCGTCGCGACCGCCGTCGGCCCCTCCTACGAGGTCAAGTCGTGGCAGGAGACCAACCGCGCCCTCTTCTCCGCGCTCGCCGTGGAGCGCGTGGGCATGTTCATCATCCTGACCATCATCGTGCTCGTCGCGTCCTTCTCCATCGTGTCGATCCTGATCATGGTGGTCGTCGAGAAGGGCAAGGAGATCGCGATCTTGAAGTCGATGGGCGCCACCGACGCGGGCATCGTGCGCACCTTCCTCCTGCAGGGCCTGGCCATCTCCATCTTCGGCACGCTCGTCGGCATCGGCCTCGGCCTCGGCTACTGCTGGCTCCTCGACGTCTACGGCATCCCGATCGACGCCGAGGTCTATTACATCTCGAAGCTGCCCGTGCACGTGGACCAGGCCGAGATCGTCGCGGTGGCGCTCGCGGCCCTCGGCATCTCGGTGCTCGCCACCGTCTACCCCGCGGTCCTCGCCGCACGCCTCCGGCCGATCGAAGGCCTGCGATTCCAGTAGTTGCCGCGGATGTGGAAAATCCTAGGCTTCGGCTTGATGGGCGGACCCTCGGCCGCTATGTTCCGTCGTCTTCCATGACCCAGGGTCCCGCGCGCGGAGGCGCTCACATCGCCATCCGCGACCTCCGAAAACACTACGAGCTCTACGCCCACGGCGAACCCGTCGCGCGGCGCATCGAGGTGCTGCGCGGCGTGAACCTCGAGATCAAGGCGGGCGAGATGGTCTCCGTGGTGGGCGCGTCGGGCGTCGGCAAGAGCACCCTCTTGCACGTCCTCGGGGCGCTCGACCTGCCATCGTCCGGGAGCATCCTGTTCGAGGGCCAGGAGCTGACGAAGATGAGCTCGGCGCAGCTCGCCGACTTCCGCAACCGCGAGATCGGCTTCGTCTTCCAGTTCCACCACCTGCTGCCGGACTTCACCGCGGTCGAGAACGCCATGATGCCCGCGATGATCCAGCGCCTCTCTCGCAGCGCCGCCGAGCGCAAGGCGCGCGCGATGCTCGAGCGCGTGGGCCTCGCGTCCCGGCTCGACCACCGCCCGGGAGAGCTCTCCGGCGGCGAGCAGCAGCGCGTCGCGCTCGCTCGCGCGCTCCTCCTGAGCCCGCGCCTCCTCTTGGCGGACGAGCCGACCGGCAACCTCGACACCAAGACGGGCGCCGACATCCATCACCTCCTGACGGACCTCAACGCAGAGCTCGGCATGACGATGCTCGTCGTGACGCACAACCCGGAGCTCGCCGGCCGCATGCAGCGTCAGCTCCGCATGAAGGACGGCGAGATCGTCCTCGACGAGGTCGCCCGTGCGTAGGGCCCTCGTCGCAGCCTTCGTGGGCGTGCTCGCCGCCGTGCCGGCGCTCGCGCAGCAGCCGCCGCCCGCGCCGCGTGGCGGGCTCGTGCCCAAGCTCGAGCTCAAGAACCCGGCCGAAGGCGACAAGAAGCCCGAGGAACCGGCCGGCAAGGCCCCCGAGCCCGCCGGGGACAAGGGCGCAGACAAGCCCGGGGACAAGGGCGCAGACAAGCCCGCCGAGCCGACCCCCGAGTCCCTGATCCCGAAGATCGGCGCCGTCATCGCGCGCATCCAGTTCAAGGGCCAGCGCAAGGTCGAGGCTGACGCCATGAAGGTCGTCCTGCAGACGCGCGAGAAGGGCCCGTACTCGCTCGAGCGCGTGCGCGAGGACGTCCGCCAGCTCTGGCGCATGGGCTTCTTCGAGGACGTCCAGGTGGACGCGGTGCAGACGGCCAAGGGCGTCGTCGTCACGTACATCGTCCGCGAGAAGCCCGCCATCCGGAAGATCCAGGTCGACGGCAACGACGAGATCGGCCTCGACAAGATCAACGAGGTCATCGACATCCGGCGCGAGCAGATCCTCGACCTCGCCAAGGTCAAGGCGTGCGTCGAGAAGATCCACGACGTCTACGTCGACAAGGGCTTCTACCTCGCCGAGGTCAGCTACGAGATCAAGAACGTCGTCTACGCCGGCAAGGGCGGCGAGTCGAAGACGAGCGAGGACAACCACGTAGACGTCGTCTTCAAGGTGATCGAGCGCAGCAAGGTCGAGATCCGCCAGATCCGCTTCATCGGCAACAAGGCGGTCACCGAGGAGGAGCTGCGCTCGGCGATGCAGACGCAGGAGGGCGGCTTCTTCTCCTTCATGACGTCGAGCGGCACCTACAAGGAGGACGCGTTCCAGCGCGATCTCCTGCTCCTGACGTCGTTCTACTACGACCGCGGCTTCATCCAGGTCAAGCTGTCCAAGCCCGAGATCGCGCTGTCCACGGACAAGCGCTACATGTACATCCAGATCGCGGTCGACGAGGGGCCGCAGTTCTCGATCCGCTCGCTCGACGTCAAGGGCGACCTGCTCGAGCCGCGCGAGGCGTACTTGAAGCGCCTCGGGGTCAAGCCCGGCGAGGTGTTCAACCGGTCGAAGCTCGGCCAGGACATCCAGCACCTCAACGACGGCTACAAGGACCAGGGCTACGCGTACGTCAACGTCACGCCGAACACCGCGATCGACGGCAAGAAGCGGCTCATCGATGTCACGTTCGACATCCAGAAGGGCCAGCTCGTCTACTTCGAGCGCATCATCATCCGCGGCAACTCGCGCACGCGCGACAAGGTCGTCCGCCGCGAGATGAAGGTCTACGAGGGCGAGCTCTACAACCAGACGCTCCTCGACATCTCGAAGCGCCGCATCACCGCGCTCGGCTTCTTCGACCGCGTGGACATCTCGACCAAGCGCGGCAGCGCCGACGACCGCATCGACGTCAACGTCGAGGTCAACGAGCGGCCGACGGGCACGTTCCAGATAGGCGCCGGCTTCTCCTCGGTCGAGAACTTCATCGCCCAGGCGCAGATCTCGCAGAACAACCTGTTCGGCCGCGGCCAGACGCTGTCCCTGCAAGCGCAGCTCTCGTCGCTGCGGCAGCTCTTCAGCCTGACGTTCGTCGAGCCGTACTTCCTCGACACGTTCTGGACCTTCTCGTTCGGCCTCTACGACCAGGCCATCGCGTACGTGAACTACAACCGCGACGCGACGGGCGGCACGCTCACGTGGGGCTACCAGCTCGCGCCGGTCGCGCAGTGGCTCGAGGACACGCGCCTCTTCCTCACGTACAAGCTCGAGACCGTCAGCGCCTCGACGCGCGGCTCGCGCGTGCTCCTGTCGGGCGCGCAGAGCTCGGTCGTCGGCTCGAACGTGCTCGCCGGCGTCCAGATCTCCGGCATCACGTCGTCGATGGCGCTCACGCTCAACTACGACACGCGCGACAACCGCCTCTTCCCGACCAAGGGCTGGTTCCACCAGATCCGCTTCGAGACCGCAGACCCGGTGTTCGGCTCGCACAACGTCTACGGCCGCACCGACCTGACGAACCGCTTCTACCGCCCGATCTGGGGCCCGTTCGTGTTCAAGGTCAACGTCTCGACCGGCCTCGTCCTGGCGCGGGAGCACTGCGACAAGAACGACCGCGAGTGCCTCGAGGGCGTGCCGCTCTTCGAGCGCTACACCATCGGCGGCATCAACGACGTCCGCGGCTTCCGCTTCCGCTCGCTCGGCCCGCTCGTGCTCGTGCCGCTCTCGGCCGATCCGAACTCGCAGCTCGCGCCGTTCACGATCGGCGGCAACCTGCAGATGTACGCGAACGCCGAGATCGAGTTCCCGATCTTCGAGAAGGTCGGCATCAAGGGCGTCGTGTTCAACGACTTCGGCAACGCATGGAACACCGAGGGTCGCTACTGCCAGAAGAGCCTGATCGGCCTGCCCGACGATCAGAACCCGTGCTCGAGCTTCAACCCGCTCGACATGCGCGCGAGCTGGGGCTTCGGCTTCCGCTGGTTCTCGCCAATCGGCCCGCTCCGCTTCGAGTGGGGCCTGCCGTACTCGCCCAAGTACGGCGAGGACCCGATCGTCTTCGAGTTCACGATCGGCAACTTCTTCTGATTGGCGAGTGGCCGCCTCGGAAGGCGGCCACCGCCGACCCCCTACTGCTTCGTGCCGTGCGCACGTCGTGCCGTCGCAGACCCCTTGCCTGGAGGTCTGCGCAGCGGGCGCGCCGCCCCTCCCCCAGTTGGGCAAGCCCAACTGGGCCCCCCTCCCTGCGTCTTCGCTCGCTGCGCTCGCTACGCCCTTGCGGCTCGCTGCGCTCGCCTGGTAGGTGGTGCGGCACCCGCCTGAGTCGGCGTCAGGGGCAGGACATGGGCAGCGCGAACGCTTGACACTCCCGGCCGTCTGGCCAAGGATTCCGCGCCATGCGTCGTCTGATCCTCGTTTCCTCGCTCCTCGGTCTGTTCTCCCTGCCGCGCCTCGCGCGCGCCGAGGACATCAAGATCGGCTACGTCGACCTCCAGCGCGCCATCGGCGAGACCAACGAAGGTCAGTCGGCGCGCAAGAAGCTCAAGGGCATCTTCGACAAGAAGCAGAAGGAGCTCGACGAGAAGCAGCAGGAGCTGCAGAAGCTCAAGGCCGACTTCGACAAGAAGAAGTCGATCTTGAAGCCCGAGGCGGCGCAGGAGAAGGCCAAGGAGCTCGAGGGGAAGTTCGTCGATCTCCAGCAGACCTACGTGCGCCTGCAGAAGGACCTGTCCGAGCAGGAGCAGAAGGTGACGCAGCCCATCTTCGTCAAGATGCGCAACGTCATCGCCAAGATCGCCGAGCGCGACAACTTCGCCATGATCATGGATCAGTCGGCTGGCCTGCTCTGGGCGAAGCCCTCGATGGACCTCACGAACGAGGCGATCCGGCGCTACAACGCCGGCGAGGGCGGCAGCGGCAACAAGAAGTAGCCGAGCATGGAGCCCGTCCGCCTCGAGCCGCGCGAGATCCTCGCGTCGCTTCCGCACCGATATCCGTTCCTGCTCGTCGACCGTGTCGACTCGGTGACCGACACGAAGATCGTCGCGATCAAGAACGTCTCCTTCGGTGAGCCCTGGTTCCAGGGGCACTTCCCCGGCGCGCCGGTGATGCCGGGCGTGCTCCTCGTCGAGGCGCTCGCCCAGGCGGGCGGCATCCTCGCGTTTCACGTGCTGTCCAAGGATCCCGGGTTCGACCGATCGAACAAGCTCCTCTACTTCATGGGCATCGACGGCGCGCGCTTCCGCCGGCAGGTGGTCCCCGGCGACGTCGTGACGCTCGAGGTCGAGCCGCTGCGCAAGGGCTCGACCGTGTGGAAGATGAAGGGCCGCGCGATGGTCGGCGCCGAGCTCGCGGCCGAGGCGTCCTTCCTCGCCATGCTGGCCGATCGGTGAGCCGCCCGCTGTCGCTGGCGCTCTGGCTCGGTTGCGCCAGCGCTGCGGCATGCGCCCCGGCCTTGCCTTCGCCCGAGAGCACCGCACGCGCCTACGCCAACGCGGCGCTCGCCAAGGACGCCCGCGCAGCCTACGCGCTCATGTCGGCGCGCTTTCGCGGGCAGGTTCCCTTCGACAAGTTCGAGCCCGGCCTCGAGGCGTTCGCGCCCACGACGACCGCGCGGCTGCGTGACGCCACCGTCGAGTGGCGCGCGGTGGCCGACGAGGACGGCGCGGCGGAGCTGCGGCTCGTGCGCGAGGACGAGGCCTGGCGCCTCGACGTCGATCCGACGCTGGTGTACCCGCAGGGCACGGCCCGCGAGACGATCCGCGGATTCGCGCGGGCGATCGCCCGGGGCCGGCTCGAGCGCGCCGCGGCTCTTCTCTGCACGGCGCTGCGCAAGTCCCTGACGCCCGCCGCGCTCGCCGAGCGACTCTCCGCGGCCTCCCCCCGCGGTGTCTCGGGTATCGCCGAGGAGGTCCGCGCCCACCTCGAGGACCTGACGACGGACGGG
The DNA here is from genome assembly GCA_964593795.1 of uncultured Myxococcales bacterium. Taxonomy (GTDB): domain Bacteria; phylum Myxococcota_A; class Polyangia; order JAHFDS01; family JAHFDS01; genus JAHFDS01. Next base: position 89,878 of record CAZQJC010000284.1, read on the forward strand.
GACTCGGTGCGGGTGCCCCTCGGGCCGGTCACGGAGCTCCAGCTCCGCCGAGAACCGGGCGGCTGGTGCGTCGCCGGATTGCCCTAGCGCGATCACGGTCGCCCTGGGGCGAGGACAACTCGCCGACTTCAATGGGCTTTGTCTTCGGGTGGGCCAGCACACTGAAAACGTGGTTGGCCCGGTGCCCTGCCGGGCTTATGCTCAGGTTGAAGGTTTTCGGGAAAGCTCGCGCCCTAGAGGAGAAACGCCATGCTTGACCCGTGGATCATCGAGGAGATTCGGAAGCGGGAAGAAGAGCGCCGGCGTGAAGCCGAGCGTCCCCGCATCGAGATGCCCCGGGAGCTCCCGCACCATCCGCCGGAGCGCGAGGGCAAGCCGCCCGAGGACGACGCCGACAAGAACCGCGGCGTCCTCATCATCGATCTGTAGGGGCGAACCAGCTCCTCGCGTGCCGGTCCGGGCCGCGAGCGAATCGGAAAGAGAAAAGGCCCTCCGGGTGAGAACCCGGAGGGCCTTCTTGCTTCTCAGCTTCTACTGATCTCAGCCGCCGGGCGTGCCGCCGGTGCCACCCGTGCCGCCGGTGCCACCCGTGCCGCCGGTGCCACCCGTGCCGCCGGTGCCACCCGTGCCGCCGGTGCCACCCGTGCCGCCGGTGCCACCCGCGCCGCCGCTGCCGCCCGAGCCGCCGCTGCCGCCCGAGCCGCCGCTGCCGCCCGTGCCGGCCGTCGCCGTGAGCTTGACGCCGATGTGGACGGGCTCGGTCGCCGGGTAGAACGAGTTATCGACCACGAGGTAGTACGTGCCCGCCGCCAGGTTCGTCGTCAGCGTGCTGCGGACGTTGGCTGGCGTCGACATGAGGTCGATGTCGTCGTTGCAGGCGCCCGTGACCTCGGCGCCGCACGTGCCCGCGGTCTGCGCGAGCACGTAGAGGACCGTGTCCGCGTCCGCGCCCGTCTGCATGTTGTCGGTCGTGATGACCACGTTCGACTGCGCGGCGAGCGTGAACTTGAGGAGCTTCTCCGAGAAGTTCTGCCCGACCATCGTGAACTTGCACGAGCCCTCGAAGAGCGACGCGCCGTAGGCGACATCGACCTCCTTGATCGTGCCGTTCGTCATGATGGTGTCGGCCGCCGTGCAGGCGGCGGCGCGCACCGAGGCGGCATCGCCGCAGGTGCTCATCATGCCCGTGGTGCCGCAGGTCAGCCCCGCGGTGCACTGGTTCAGGCGCGTCGTCGGGTCGCACATCTGACCGCTCGTCTGCGTGGTGAACGGCGAGTCCATCACCGCCACCGCGGCGCTCTCGAGGCCCGCCGAGTCACGGAGCTTCGCCATGAGGCCGAGACCCGCCTGGAGGCCGAGCTGGACGCTCATCGAGTCGATCGTGGTGACGCCGCGGAGCGACGTGAACGGCTTGACCACCACGGTCTGGGGCGCGCCGCCCATCGAGCTCGGCACCGTCAGGACGATGTCCGTGACGTCGCCATCGACGTCGCTGCCCTGGAACACGATGCGGCCGCTCATGTCGACCGCGTTCGTGGCGGCCTTGGCCGCGGTGAGGACCGGCGCCGTGCCCATCTGGCAGGTGGGCATCGCGCCCTTGCAGATGAGGCCCGTCGCGCAGACCGACGCGGTGCCCATCGGGTCGCACGGCATGCCCATCGCGCGCACCGGGATCATCGTGACCTTGAGCGTGAACGCGCCCGAGGTCATGTTGTCGAACGTGTCGACGACGAGGTAGAGGTCCTGGTTGCCGTTGACGCCCGTGAGCGCCACCGTCGAGGTCAGGCCCACGTCGTCGTCGCTGCAGCCCATCGGGAGCTCGCCCGAGAAGCCCATCGCGCCGCACATCGTGCCGACGTAGACGACGGTGTCGATGCCCGTCGAGCCCTCGGTCGTCGCGGTGACGTTGTACTTCATGTCCGCGCTGGGTACGTGCACCTTGTAGACCTTCTCGGCGCCGTTGTGACGGCTGCACGAGCCGCAGAGGGTGCCCTCGCCCGCGGTGATCATGCCGGTGAACGTGGTGACGTTCCCCATCGTGGTGCCCGTCGCGGGATCCGCGGTGCAGGCGCCCATCGACGTGCACATGGCGGGCATGCCGCCCATGCCGGCGCCACCGGAGCCGCCCATGCCGGCGCCACCGGAGCCGGCGCCGCCCATGCCGGCGCCACCGGAGCCGCCCATGCCGGCGCCACCGGAACCGCCCATGCCCGCGCCGCCCGTGCCCGCGCCGCCCGTGCCCCCGCTGGAGCCGGCCCCGCCGGTGCCTCCACCGGATCCACTGCGACCGGCACCGCCTCTGCCACCGTCACCGGCGGCACCACTGTTGTCGTCACCGCAGCCCCAAGTGAGTGCGGCGGCGAGCGCGAACCCGACGAACTTCCAATTGCGCATCAGTACTTGACTCCTTCCCCCAGGAATCCCGGTGTGTACAGGAATCCCACATGGAGCGTCAAGGAATTTGGGGGTCCGGAGTGAGGCGGATTACGGGCGCGCTGCCAGGAAAGGCTTGCCGACCTCAGTTGCAGGTCAGCCGCGAGAAGTAGACCTCCGAGTGCCCATCCCGCTGGTCGTCCCACACTGCTCCGAGCCCGCCTGGCACGCTGCCGACGACCCGCGGTGAGCCAAGGACCGCGCTCGTGCTGAGGCGAGCGGCCGGCCCTGCATGTCCAGCCTCCGAGATGATTTCGGTCCATGCATGGATGGTCCCGCCGCTGGTCGTTGTCCACGACAGCACCCAATCTGCACCAGTCCAGGAGAGGTGGACGCGCGTGCCGTTCCCGGTGCCTACGCCTGCGACGCCCTCCGCCGCCCCAAGGGCTTCGAGCGTAGGCGAGAACCTCTGGAAGACGATGGCTCCGTTGGCTGTCCAAGACGCAGCGATCTCCTGGCCGCTCCACGCGATCGCTGTTCCGCGGTCGCTGGCTTCGGCACCCACCAGGACCGGGACGGGCGATCCAACCGCGTCCCCCGTCGCCGTCGTGAGCGCGAGCTCGAGGCCACCGCCAACGCTGCGCCGCAGCAGGGCATAGCCGCCCTCGGCGCCAGCAGCGGTCACCGCCGCTGCCTGGAAATCGCCACTCCGGCTGCCTGCAGGGTTCCCCACCGGATCCATGCGGAACAGCTGCCGCTGCCCCTGATTCACGAGCACCGCTGCGAACTCGCGACGCACCGGATTCCAGAGGACCTCGGGGTACGGCTCGTAGTGTGAGAAGCGATCCAATCCCCCAGCCAACGGTCCAGTGCCGTCCACCGCGGCGCCAGAGGCCGAGCCTCCGCTCGAGAATGTCTGGAAACGTTCCGCGTAGCTCTGGGGTATGGTCTGCGGGGCTCGGCCTGCCAGGATCCAGTGGCCCTCCAGCCACATCACCTCGGGGTTGGAGGAGATGCCGGGGACAATGCTGTCCGCGCCAAGCAAGGCGCCCGCGTCCGATAAGCGGCGCAAGTGGGCTGCGGCCTCGGCAGCAGATCGGTCGACCCAACCCACGGCGAACTCACTGCCTGACCAGGCGATGCAGGCCGAGTCGGAGCCGACGTCGTCGGCACCACTGACCTCGAGCGGCACTGGGGTCGTGATCGTCAGCCCGCGCCCGATGCACTCGCCGAGGTGTCCCGCAGCTCGGCATGTGCTGCAGGTGCCCGTGCAGGCTGCGTCGCAGCAATACCCTTCGACGCAGTGCCCGCTGTGACACATGGCCGCAGTCGTGCAGCGCGAGCCGTTTGGAAGGAGTGCAGGCGCATCGGGCGCCGGTGCTGCATCGGTGGCGCGTGTTGCATCAGGTCGGGGGGCATCGAGTGGAGACGCATCGACTGGAGACGCATCGACGTGGTGGGTCGCATCCGGCGTCCGGGCGTCGGTTCGCGCAGCATCGATTCGGGGAGCGTCGCGGAGCAGAGCGTCCGATCGCCCTTGCGAATCAGGTCGGACTCCGCCGTCCGGACGCCGTCCCAGATCGTCCGGTGACACGCACATCCCCTTGAGAGGAAACGCACCCTCACCGTTCCAGTATCGGAGTCCAGTGGGGCATTCGTCGGATCGCACGGCGCACCATTGCTGGACGCACCGGAGTCCCCCCGGGATGTCGCAGTCCGAGTCGGCTGAGCAGTTGTTGTTGATGCGCTTGGTGCTGCAGGCGAACGACTGCGCGATCAGCGCGAGAAACGCTGCGCGCGCAATCGTTCGATGGAGCATGGCGAAGGGCGGCCCGCTCTACAGGCAGTAGCCGCCGCCGTTGCGCAGTCCGGTGATCGGCGTGCAGGTGCCCGTCATGCAGGCGTGCGTGGCGTCGCATAGCTTGCGGCACGTCGAGGTCGCGCCGCTCGTGACACAGTAGTTGCCCGAGGCGCACTCGGCGCTCGCGCAGGACATCCCTGTCGCCACCGTTCCTGTGACCTGACAGCCCCACTCGGTCACCGGCGCCGCGTACGGCTTGCAGTCTGTTCCGGTCAGGCACTGCGTGCCACCGAGGTCGCAAGGCAGGCTGCAGTGGCTGACGTTCGCGCCGATGAAGTAGTTCTGGTTGTAGTCGACGCACTTCGAGACCTTGGCGTTGGCGCCGTTGCCAACCGACAGGTTGGTGCAAGAGGAGTCGCCGCTCGTCGAGGGGCAGAACTGCATGCAGACGCCCGTCGTCGCCGAGGTCGTGGGCACGCAGACATCACCCGGCTCGCAGTCATCGACGCCGAGGTTGTTGTTGAAGCCCGACATCGCCATGCGCGTGCAGGATTGGCCCGACGTCCTGGTTCCAGCCGGCGCACAGGAGTAGGCGAAGTCGCAGGTTCCGCCGCTCATGTTACAGCCAGCCGGGATCATGTTTGCATCGAGCGCGCCCGACGCAGCGGAGAAGCCGCTATAGGAGCACTTCTGGCCCGCCGTGCAGGGCGCCACTGCGGCCGTGGCCGTCGCGTTCACCGGGTTCGTGCAGGCGGTGAGGCCGCTCGCGCCGCCGGTGCCGCCGGTGCCGCCGGTGCCGCCGGTGCCGCCGGTGCCGCCGGTGCCGCCGGTGCCACCCGTGCCGCCGGTGCCACCCGTGCCACCCGCGCCCTGCGTGGGCAGGCAGACGGAGCCGCCGGTGATCGGGGTGCAGGTGAAGTTCGTGGGGCAGGTGTTGCCCGCGCCGCAGAGGATGCCGCAGTGGTCCGGCGTCATCGAGCCGGTCGTGGTCGTGAACACGCAGGCGCCCATGCCGGGGCCCGCGAACGCGCACATCGCATCGGTCATGCAGGTCGGCGAGCAGAAGCCGAACATGTCCGTCTGCGCCGACTTGAGGCAGCCCGCGCCCATCGGACAGGGGGTCGTCGCGTTGCAGCGCTGGCCGAGCCCGGTGCCGCTCATGCCGCCCATGCCCGCGCCGCCGGTGCCCATGCCTGCGCCACCGGTGCCGCCCGCGGTGCCGCCGCTGGAGTTGCCGCCGCCCGCGGTGCCGCCGCTCGAGTTGCCACCGCCCGCGGAGCCGCGGCTGCGACCCCCGGTGCCGGCCGCGCCGTCGTCCGTCACGTCGCTGCCGCAACCGGCCGCGAAGAGCAGCGCGAGCGCTGCGAACCCGACACCAGAAATCCCACGCTTCATGACCGTGCTCCTTTGACTGGGCTCTCGCCCCCGCAAGACTGGGCTGTCGCCCTCGGCCGAAAAAAAACGTTCATCCGCCTTGCGGAAAGTTCTTCCAGATACTGGCGGCGAGACTTAGCGAGAGCGCGAGACGGCGTCAAGGACCCGGTTCTGGCGCTGTGACAGCACGCACCGGGGGCGAAGGGGGCATCGGAGCGGATCGTCCACGTCTACGTTCACGTTCACGTCCACGTCCACGTCCATGGGGCCAGCGATTTGGGGCTCAGGCGCGGTCGACGGCGGCGCGCCAGCGCTTGAGGTGCGCCTCGACCTCGGCCGCGGGGAGCTGCGGACTGAAGCGGCGCTCCTCGCGCCAGACGCGGCGTACCTCGTCGGTGGAGGACCAGACTCCCGCGCCGAGGCCTGCGAGGAAGGCCGCGCCGAGGGCCGTGGTCTCGACGAAGGCGGGGCGCACGATCGGCGCACGCAGCACGTCGGCCTGGAACTGCATGAGGAGGCCGTTTTGCGAGGCGCCGCCGTCCACGCGCAGCTCGGCGAGCGGCCGGCCCGCGTCGGCGGCCATCGCGTCGGCGAGGTCCCGGATCTGCAGCGCGATGCCCTCGAGCACGGCGCGCGCGAGGTGCGCCCGGGTCGTGCCGCGCGTCAGGCCCGTGATGAGGCCGCGCGCCTCGGGCCGCCAGTGGGGAGCACCGAGTCCCGCCAGCGCCGGCACGGCCACCACGCCCCCGGAATCGGGGACGCTGGCCGCGAGGCCCTCGATCTCGCCGGCGGACTGGATGATCCCGAGGCCGTCCCGCAGCCACTGCACCATCGCGCCCGCGATGAACGCGCTGCCCTCGAGCGCGTAGCGGACCTCGCCGCCGACGCGCCAGGCGACGGTGGTGAGCAGGCCCGCCGTCGAGGCGACCGGTCGCGCGCCCGTGTTGAGCAGCATGAACGCGCCGGTCCCGTAGGTGCACTTGGCCTCGCCCGGGGCGAAGCACGCCTGGCCGAAGAGCGCCGCCTGCTGGTCGCCCGCCATGCCCGAGATCGGGATGCCGTCGGGTAGGCCGCGCACACCCTTCGTGTGGGCGTAGACCTCGGCGTTGCCCTTGACCTCGGGCAGCACCGCGCGCGGCACGCCGAGGGTGCGGCAGAGCGCGTCGTCCCACGCGAGCGTCTCGAGCGACAGGAGCAGCGTGCGCGACGCGTTCGACACGTCGGTGACGTGCGCCGCGCCCGCGGAGAGCTTGTGCACGAGGAAGGTATCGATCGTGCCGAACGCGACGTCACCGCGCTCGGCCCGCGCGCGCAGGCCCTCGACGTGATCGAGCAGCCACGCGATCTTGGTGCCCGAGAAGTACGGGTCCAGCAGCAGGCCGGTGACCTCGGTGACGCGCGGCTCATGGCCCTCGTCCTTCAGCCGGGCGCAGACCTCGGCGGTGCGGCGGTCCTGCCAGACGACCGCAGGATGGATCGGGCGG
>CAZQJC010000285.1:0-35240 GCA_964593795.1 uncultured Myxococcales bacterium
GTGATCGTGTCCGTGTCCGCGTCCGTGTCCGCGTCCGTATCCGCGTCCGTGTCCGCGACGGTGGCGGCCACGGCGACCGAAGCCGCCGTGGCCGAGCGACGCATCAGCGCCGGGGGTGGGTGAGCCGCCAGGCCATCGCCAAGGCACGGTCGGCGAGGCGGTCGGCCTCGAGCGTATCGGCGTCGGGCAGGTAGCCGAGGATCTCGAGCCGCCGCGACAGAATGTCTCGGCACCGCGCGCACCCCGGGACGCGATGGCAGGGCTGCGCCGCGCAACCCCGCGACTCGTCGCGGCCATCGAGGCCCCGGGCGGCGCGGCCTCGGGCACGCGCGGTGCATCCCTTGGCGGCGGAGGTGTGCATGCCGGGCAAGGTCGTCGCGATGGTGATGGTGCTGGCGCCGGCCGTGGCGCTCGGCGATTCCCCCGGGTTCCGCTGCCCCGGAACCGGGCGCCTGATCTCGAAGGGGGACACCACCGATCAGGTGGTCGCTCGCTGCCGGGAGCCCGATGCGGGGACGCAGCACCGCGAGGTTCGCACCGTGCGGCAGCGTGTGCGCAGGTGGGTCGGCGGCGTCGTCGTGGAGGTGGAGGAGGAGCGCTCGGTCGAGGTGATCATCGATCACTGGACCTTCGACTTCGGAAAGGAGCGGTTCGTCCGCCACCTGCGCTTCGAGGACGATCGCCTCGTCGCGATCCGGGACGGCGCGCGCGGCCACGGCGCGCCCGAGTGAGGGCTCACGGCACCGGCGACTGGTAGACGGCGGTGCCCGGCGGCTCCTTGGCGAGCGCCGCCTTCGTGGCCTCGACGCGCGCGAGGAAGGCCAGGAAGTTCTCGCCGAGGACCTTCTTGACGTCCGCCTCCGAGTGGCCGCGGCGCAGGAGCTCCTCGGTCAGCTTCGGCAGCATCGAGACGTCGTCCATGCCGATCGGCGTGTCCTCGATGCCGTCGAAGTCCGTGCCGAGGCCGACCGCGCCGATGCCCGCGACCTTGATGACGCGCTCGACGTGGTCGACGAGGCGCGCGAGCGTGGCGCGCGGGAGCTTCGGCTGCGCGTCGTAGAGCGCGAAGAGCGCGCGGGCGAAGGCGCGCGGGTCCTTGTGCTGGGCGCGCAGCCTGGCCACGTCGGGCGCGAGGCGCTTCTTCATCGCCTCGAACGCGTCCCACGTCTCCTGCCCGACGAAGACCGAGCCGAAGTTGATCATGACGAGGCCGCCCTTCTCCCCGATGCGCCGGATCTGGTCGTCGGTGAGGTTGCGCGGCATGTTCGCGAGGGCGCGGCACGCCGAGTGCGACGCCATCACGGGCGCGCGCGACACGGGGAGCACGTGGTCCACCGTCGCGTCCGACGTGTGCGAGATGTCCACGATCATGCCGAGGCGGTTCATCTCCTTGACCACGGTGCGGCCGAACGAGGAGAGCCCCCCGTGGAGCGCGTATTTCTTGGGGTCGAAGTCGGGCAGGTAGAAGGGCCCCGACGAATCCGCCCAGTGGTTCGTGTTCGTGTGCGTGAGCGTCACGTAGCGGACGCCGGCGCGGTACATCTGCCGCAGGACGCCGAGCGAGTCCTCGAGCGCGTGGCCGCCCTCGATGCCCATGAGGACCGCCATCTTGCCGGCCTGCTTGGCCGCGCGGATGTCGGCGACGGTCGTGGCTACCACCATGTCGGCGGAGTGCGCGTCCACCACCCGGTGCGTCAGGTCGATGAGCTCGAGCGCGCGTCGCGCCGCGCCGCCGGTCTCGGCGTACGTGCCCGAGACGTAGATCGAGAAGAACGGTGCGGTGAGGCCGCCTTCCTTCGCGCGCGGCAGGTCGAAGTGCAGGGTCGCGCCGCGCTGCGCGACGTCGGCCCACTTGCTCGCGAGCTGGTCGGGCGCGTCGAGGTGGGAGTCGACGACGATGGCCTCGCGCTGGATCCGCTTCGCACGGGCCGCGAGGTCCTCCGCGGACGCGGAGGGCGCGACGCAGAGCAGGAGGGCGAGGACGGCTCGGTTCATGGCGCGAGCTTAGAGCAGATCCCGAAACCTCCCGTCGTCAAACGGCCGATCCCCGGCGCCTCGCTGCGTCGCGACGCCTTGAGCGGCTTCTAGCAGCCCTGCGGCATCGCTCCTTGCGGAGCTTGGGCCTCGACCGCTTGGCTCGGTCCGATTTCGGGATCTGCTCTTACTCGCCGGGCGACGTCACCGGCGCGTCATCATGCAGACGGGCGCGCTCAGGCACATGCCCGGCTCGCCGCCGTCGGTCATGCCGCCGCCTTTGAGCGAGCAGCAGATGGTGAACGGCGGGCAATCCATCTTTCCGCTCTGGCGGCAGCCGTTGCCGCTCCGATCGGCGTCGAGCGCGGGGCGGGGCGGGGGCGGCGGCGGCAGCGCCTTGGCGATCGTCGCGCAGTCGGCGCGCTCGAACGCGGCGACCTCGCTGGCCTTGACCTTGCCCTGCTGCAGGCCGGCGACGCACTGGAGCGCGCACCCGCCGACGTCGCCGCGCTTGATGCAGCCGACCGCGCGCATGCAGGCGCGGACGCACGACTGCGCGCCCTGGTAGCTCGGCTCGTCCGCCTTGACCTGCTCGCAGCTCATGGCGAGGTAGTCGCCGACGACCTTCTGCGGCGCCTCGGCGGGCAGGCTCTGGGCGATCGCGAGGTTCGTGGCCAGGCACGTCTTGGCGTCCCCGCCGGACACGCACTCGGCGCGGTGCGCGCAGACGCGCGCGGTGCCGGCGGCCGCCTGGAAGCCCGCCTCCATCGCGAGCGCGCGCGGGCACTCGGCCTTCGCGTAGTCGGCGAGGTCGGTGGGACCGAGGAGGGGCGTGATGGCCTTGCAGCTCTGCAGGCAACCGGCCACGTCGTCGCCACCCGGCGCGCCGCAGGCCTTGCGGTGCTTGCAGGCCGCGTCGCAGCCGGCGGCCGAGGCGCCCTTCTTGGGGCCGGCGCTCGCGGAGCCGGGGGTCGCGACGCAGAGGAGACCGAAGAAGAGCGCCAGGGCCGAACGCGTCATGCGCGCATCGTACCCGAGGGCCCGCCCGGCGGTTATCCGGAGATCGCGCCGAGCGTGTTCACGCGGAAGGAGAACGAGCGGCGGCCGCTGGCGATGGTCACCTGGATCGTGTCGGCGTCCACGCGCGAGAACGAGAGCGAGAGCTCCTTGCCGGAGGGCGTCATCAGGGTGTAGCGGCCCGCCTGTGGCACGGCATCGACCCAGCGGAGCTCGACGCCGGAGATCGTCAGGGTCCACGTGCCCGAGGGGCCCTTCCAGGTGCGCGTGCCGTCCTCCTTGATGCCCTCGAGCAGGCCGCCAGACAGGGTGGTCTGCGTGCGATCGCCGCTGCCGTCGGCCTCGCGAGCGCCCGCCGTCCAGTGGAGCTGGTGCACGACGTGGCGCGAGCCGGCCGCGGCGCTCCAGGTCACCATCGCCGTGCCCGAGACCGTCACCTTGCCGTTCGAGAGCTTGTCCCAGGTGTGCGAGACGAGCACCTCGCCGTCGCTCTTCATGACGGTCACCACGTGCTTGCCCGAGTAGGTCTGACCCTTGTAGGTGCAGCTCCCGGCCTGGCCGCCGTACTCGACGGTCAGGGTCGCGCGCTCGAGCGTGATCTTCGCGCAAGGGAGCTGCGAGGCCACGAAGTCGCGGAGCTGCTGCGCCGCGGCCTCGACGGCCATGCCGATCGTGAAGTGCGTGGAGATCTCGACGCTGCCGTCGGCCACGCTCGCGGCCTGTGTGGCGAGCTGCGACTCCTCGAGCGCCGAGCGGGCCTCCGCCACCGTGACCCCCTCCTCCGCGCCGCACGCGGGCAGCAGGAGGACGAGGAGCGCGAACCCGAGCGTCCGTGCATAGCGAGTGCTCATGCCCGGGATCTTGCCACGAGGGGCCGGAACATGGCGAGGAGCAGCGCGACGACGACCACGATCGTGCAGCCGATCACGTTGTACCAGAGGAAGCCAATGCCCGAGGTGCAGTAGACCGCGATGACGGCGGCCTGCCCGGCAATGAGCGCAATGAAGACGGCGGTGCCGCCGACGCGCCGGAGCGCGAACCCGACGAGGAAGACGCCGAGCGTGGGCCCATAGAAGAGCGAGCCGAGGATGTTGACCGCCTGGATGAGGTTGTCGAGCATCGACGCGAACGCCGCGAAGCCCACCGCGCCGAGACCCCAGAACACCGTGAAGCCCCGCGCGGCCCACACGGACTCGCGATCGGACGCGCCCGGGCGGAAGCTCGGCTTGTAGAAGTCGATCACGCTGGTCGTGCCGAGGGCGTTGAGCGCGCTCGCCGTGGCGCTCATCGCCGCGCAGAGGATGACGGCGAGGAGCAGGCCCACGAGGCCCGGCGGGAAGTGCCGCAGCACGAACGAGATGAAGATGTAGTCGGCGTCCTTGGTGTCCACGCCGGGGCGGGCGCGCGCGATCTCGTCCTTGGCGCGGGCGCGCAGGGCGCGGGCCTCGGCCTCGTCGCGCTGGAGCTCCGCCCTGGCCGCGGCGCGCGCGGCGGCGTCGCCGGCGCGGTCGGCGTCGAGGAGGCGCCGGATGTCCGCCTGCTTGCGCACGAACGTATCCGCATAGGCGGATTCGATGGGCGAAAGGGCCGCCGTGGCCGCTCGCGCGTGCGCGAGCTCGACGGGGTTCGCGAAGACGGGCGGCGGCTGGAACTGGTGGAACACGAAGACGAGCACGCCCACCATCAGGATGCCGAGCTGCATCGGGATCTTGACGAGGCCATTGAAGAGGAGCCCGAGGCGGCTCTCGGTCAGTGAAGCGCCCGAGAGATATCGCTGGACCTGCGATTGATCGGTGCCGAAATACGCGAGCTGCACGAAGAGGCCGCCCGTCAAACCCGACCAGAACGTGTAGCGGGTGTCGAGCCGCGCCGAGAAATCGACGCCGTCGAGCTTGCCCATCGCGCCGGCGATGCGCATGGCGCCGCCGAAGTCGACGTCCGCGGGCAGGCCGTGCAGCGTGTAGGCGAACGCGCCCGCCATTCCGAGCAGGATGACGGTCATCTGCCACGTCTGCGTCTGGCTGACGACCTTGGTGCCGCCCGAGACGGTGTAGAGGACGACCACCGCGCCGAGGACGAGGTTCGTCCATTGCAGCGGCCAGCCGAGCACGGTGGAGAGGATGATCGCGGGGGCATAGATCGAGAGGCCCGCGCCGAGCCCGCGCTGCACGAGGAAGAGGAGCGCGGTGAGCTGGCGTGTCTTCCGGTCGAAGCGCGTCTCGAGGTACTCGTAGGCGGTGTAGACCTTGAGGCGGTAGTAGATGGGGACGATGGTCGCCGACAGGAGCACCATCGCGACGGGCAGGCCGAAGTAGAACTGCACGAAGCCGAGGCCGTCCTCGTGCGCCTGGCCCGGCATCGACAGGAACGTGATGGCGCTCGCCTGCGTCGCCATGATGGACAGGCCAATGGTCCACCAGGGCGCCTCGCTGCCACCGCGGAGGTAGCTCGCGGCCGTCTGCGGGCGGCGCCCGCGCCAGAGGCCGAAGGCGACGATCGAGAGGAGCGTCCCCGCGAGGACCGCCCAGTCGAGGCGGCTCAACGGTAGTGCCTCTCGAGGGCGACGAGCGCCGCCACGATGGCGCCGAGGACGGCGAGCACGAGCGCATAGAAGTGCCCCCAGCTCGGCAGGAGCGGGGGCTTGCCGGCGTCCGGCCGGCCGTCGCCGCCCTCGCTACCTGCGCCCACGCGCGCCCGGCAGCGAGAGCAGGTTCGCGAAGAGCCGGAACGCGCCGGGGACGCCCGCCGGCAACTGCCGGAAGAAGGCGAGGCCCGTGTAGACGAAGCGCCCCTTGCCGTAGGGAGCGACGAGCAGGCCCCCCTTCCGTCCCGGCTCGCCGGGGTCGTGCATCTCGAGCGGGGTCTCGTAATGCGCGTCCCATTTGCTGGCAAAATAGAGGCCGCGCTCCTGCACCCAGCCGTCGAAATCCGATTTCGAGAGGGCATTGGGCTTCTGCAGGACCACGTGGTCGGAGAGCTTCACCTCGGCGCGCTCGTCCGTGACGCGCTCCTGCGAGAGCGACATCGGGTAGGGCCCGATCTCGGGCGGCGCCTGGCTGAGGCGATTCTGCGTCGTGTACTGCGCCACGAGGACGCCGCCGCCCTCCACCCACTTCATGAGCTTTCCGTGCAGGAGCGGCAGGCGCTTGTTGACGTTGTAGGCCCGCACGCCGACGACGATCGCGTCGAGGCCGTCGAGCGGGCGCGACTCGAGCGTGGCGTCGTCGAGGATCGTGACGCGGTAGCCCGCCTGCTCGAGCGCCGCGGCCACCTGATCGCCCGCGCCGGGGATGTAGCCGAGGCGCGCCCTGCCGAGCCTGAGCGGGAACTTCACCACGCGTACGTCCGCGCGCGGGAGCAGCGTCTGCACGGGGATGTGCGCGTGCTCGACGCGGACGAGGCCGCGATCGAAGGTGCGTCCTCCGGCGTGGGCGACGACGCGCAGCGTGCCCTCGGTGGTGGCGGGCGACGCGGGCGGCGTCACCCGGAAGGCGAGCTCGGCCTCCGCGCCGGCGGTGGCGAGCGAGAACGCGCGCTCCTTCGGCTCGACCGTCCAGCCCGAAGGGGCCTCGGGCCGCACGACGCCGGCCTGGGCCTTGTCGCCCGCCTTGACGCGTACGCGCAGCTCCGCGGGGGCGCCCGACGGCGAGAGCAGGACGGCGCGCGCGGGGTTGACGACGACGGGCGGCACGATCTCGATCGGCCGGTAGCGCTCGCCCGCGACGGGGTCGACCCAGCGGTGCGCGGCGGCGCGCCGGAGCGAGAACCGCTGCGCCCCGAGCCGGAACGTCAGCTCCGCGGCCGCGGCGGGCGGGCCCTCGGGGTCGCCGACCTGCGCGACGTCACGCACCGTGTAGAGGCCCTGCGCCGGCGGTTCGTCGAGCCAGTAGGGGCTCGTCCCGCGGTGCTCGGCGGGGACGGGCACCTCGACCGCCTGGCTCCAGGGCTTGCCTGGCTCGAGCGCGTGGGCGGGCGCGATCGCCGGGCCGCCTTCGACCTGCACCCGCTCGAGGACGAGGCCCGCGGGGGCACGCTCCAGCACCTCGAGCGAGAGGCGCAGCGGCCGGCCCGCGACCGCCGTCGGCTCCTTGGCCTCGAGGCCGATCCAGAGCCCCGCGCAGGCGGCGATGACCTCCGCCAGCTCGCGCGTCTTGGCCGCCTTCCAGGGGAAGTCGGGCATCCCTTCGAGGACGCCGTAGGCCTTGACCAGCCCGGGCACGACGGCCTCGGGGTGCGCGCCGTCGAAGCGATTGCGCGCGTCCGCGAGGAGCCTTCGCAGCTCGCCCGAGCTCGCGACGCGCATCCAGGTGCGATCGACGCCGTCGAAGAGGCTGGCCTTGATCGGCTCGCCGCCGAGCGACTTGAAGTACTCGAGCTGCGGCCCGCGCGTGCGCGCCGCGCCGAAGCCCTGGCTCTTGTGCATGCTGCGGCTGTCCGCCGCGATCTCGCCCCACGACGCGCCGAGGAGCGGGTCGTAGCCGCCGATGTCGAGGGACAGAAAGCCGCTCATGTCCTCCTTCGGATCGGGGTTCCAGCGGCCGCGGTTCCACACGATGCGCCGCGGCTTCCACGCGCCGACGCGCGCCACCTGATCGGGGCGGTACTGCGGATCCCCCGCGAGCGCGAAGGCCTGCACCGCGAGGAGCGCGCTCGCCGTGTGGTGGCCGTGCGTGTCGCCGCCGTCCGGAGGAAAGCGCGTGATGACGACGTCGGGGCGGAAGCGGCGGATGGCCCACACGACATCCGCGAGGACCTCGTCGCGGCTCCAGATCGCGAGCGTTTCGTCTGCGCGCTTCGAGTAGCCGAAGTCGATCGCGCGCGTGAAGAGCTGCTCGGCGCCGTCCACGCGCCGCGCCGCGAGGAGCTCCTGGGTGCGGATGAGGCCGAGGAGCGGGCCCTGCTCGGCGCCGACGAGGTTCTGGCCGCCGTCGCCGCGCGTCAGCGACAGGTACGCCGCGCGGACCTTCTCGGCGCCGACGAGATAGGCGAGCAGGCGCGTGTTCTCGTCGTCGGGGTGGGCGGCGACGTAGAGGACGTTGCCCACCACGAGGAGGCGCTCGAGCGCGGCGCGGAGCTCGCCCGCCCCTGGCTGACGGGGAGGCTCGGCGCGGACGGGGGCACAAAGGAGCGTCGACGCGAGCGCGAACGCAAAGCCGGAAGCACGCACGCCTCCTTATAGCGCACTGCCCTCGGCCGGCACCGGCGGGGCGCGCTACGATGCGGGGCTCGATGCGCTCCTTCTCGGCGGCCTGGCTGGCAGGGGACCCCGCCGCGCGCGCGCTCGGGCCCCTCGACTGGCGCGACGCGGAGGCCCGGCGGCGGCACCTCGGGCAGCACCCCGCGCGGCCGGTGGCCCCGGAGATCCTCGCGGCGCTCGCGGCCGAGAGCGCCGGCTCGCCCGCGCGGGCCGAGAGCCTCGCGGCGCTCGCGCGTCCCGGTGCGCTCGTCGTCGTGACGGGTCAGCAGGTGGGCCTGTGCGGCGGGCCGCTCTACGCCCTTTACAAGGCGCTCTCGGCGGTGGCGCTCGCGCGGGCGCTCTCCGCGGAGCACGCGCGCCCGGTCGTGCCGATCTTCTGGCTGCAGACGGAGGACCACGACCTCGCCGAGATCGATCACTGCGAGGTGCTCTCCGCCGCGGGTGAGCGGGTGCGCCTGCAGATCGCGGGCGACGGCGCGCCGCGCCGCTCGGTGGCGCACCGGACCCTCGGGGCGGACGTGCAGGACGTACACGCCGCGCTCGCCGAGGCCTTCCCTGGCCCGCAGGCGGCGCCGATGCTGGCGCTGCTGGCTTCCGCGTATGCCCCGGGTGCGTCCCTCGCGGGCGCGTTCCGGGCGCTCTTCGCCGAGCTCCTCGCGGACACGGGCCTGCTCTTCTTCGATCCCAGAAGGCCCGAGGTCGCGCCGCTCGCCGCGCCCGTGCACGCGCGCGCGCTCGCCGAGCACGACACGCTCGGGCGGGCGCTCGTCGCCCACGCCCGCGCCCTGGCCGGCGCGGACCTCCGCGAGCAGGTGCCGCTCCGCCCCGACGCGAGCCTCTCGTTCTTCCACCCGGCGGGGGCGGCCGGCGATCGCTTCCGCCTCCAGCGCGGCGCCGGCGGCTGGATGCTCCCGGGGGGCGAGCGGGTGGACGCCGCGGCGCTCGAGCGCGCGCTCGCGGAGGCGCCGCTCGGCCTGTCGACGTCGGCCCTCCTGCGCCCGATCCTGCAGGACACGCTCTTTCCCACCGCTGTCACCGTCGGCGGCCCCGGCGAGCTCGCGTACTTCGGCCAGCTCGCGCCGCTCCACGAGGCCTTCTCGCTGCCGCGGCCGATGTTCGCGCTGCGCGCGCGGCTGCGCGTGCTGGATGACGCGGCGGTCTCGCGCCTCGGACAGCTCGGCCTCGCGGCGCGCGAGCTCGAGGCCCCGCGCGAGGTGCTCCTCGGCCGGCTGGCCCGCGCCCGGCCCGTGCCCGAGGGCCTGCCCGCGCCCGGCGACCTCTCCGGCGCCTGGCTCGCCGAGCTTGATATGCGCATTGGCGAATATGAGTCGCGCGCCGCGGCGATCGAGCGCGGCCTCGTCGACGGCGCCCGCCGCGCCCGCGCCGCCGTGCACCGCGCGATGGAGCGCCTCGCCGCGCGCCACGCCCGCGCGCTTGCGCTCCGCGACGAGGTCACCGCCGCGCGCGTGGACCGATTGCAGCGCCTCGTCTACCCGGGCGCGCCGCAGGAGCGCGTCTATGCGCTGCCGACCTTCGCCTGCCGCGCTGGCGCTGGCGCGTTCGTGGGGCGCGTCGCCGCCGCGATCGACGCCGATCCGTTCTCGACCGAGATCCTCGAGATCTGATCCGATAACATCCCTCTGAGCGATACTGCCCCGTTCATGCGCATCGGCATCACGTGCTACCCGACCTTCGGCGGCAGCGGCGTCGTCGCGACCGAGCTCGGGACGCTGCTCGCGCGGCGCGGGCATCGCGTGCACTTCATCGCCGCCGACGTGCCGGCGCGCCTCGACACGCTGGTCGAGAACGTCTTCTTCCACGCGGTGGAGGCGCGCGAGTACCCGCTCTTCGACCACCCGTACACGCTGGCGCTCACGTCCAAGATGGTCGAGGTGGCCTCGTGGGAGTCGCTCGATCTGCTGCACGTGCACTACGCGGTGCCGCACGCCACGAGCGCGTACCTCGCGCGCCAGATCCTCGGGCCGTGCGCGCCGCGCCTCGTCACGACGCTGCACGGCACCGACATCACGCTGGTCGGCGGCGACCCGTCGTTCCTGCCCATCACGCGCTTCTCCATCGAGCACTCGGACGCGCTCACGACACCCTCGCGCTTCCTCGAGGGCGCCACGCGCGCGCTCCTCGGCGAGAGCACGCGCCCGATCGACGTCATCCCGAACTTCGTCGACCCCGCCGTGTTCGCGCCGGCCCCGCGCGACTTCCGCGGCATCGCGCACCTCTTCGAGCGGACGCGCGGCGGCTTCGAGGCACCGCCCGCGGTGCTCTTCCACGGCTCGAATTTCCGCCCGCTCAAGCGCGTCGAGGACGTCGTGCGCACCTTCGCCGCCGTGCGCGCCGCGCGCCCCGCGGTCCTCGTCCTGGTCGGCGACGGCCCCGAGCGGTCGCGCGCCGAGCTCCTCGTCCGGCAGCTCGGCCTCGCCCCCGACGTGTGCTTCCTCGGCAATCAGCGCGCGTTCGCGCCCGTGCTCGCGCAGGCCGACGTGTTCCTGCTGACGAGCGAGACCGAGTCGTTCGGCCTCGCGGCCCTCGAGGCCCTGAGCGCCGGCGTCCCGGTCGTGTCCACGCGCACGGGCGGCGTGCCCGAGGTGGTGCAGGAGGGCGTCACCGGTTCGTTCGCGCCCGTCGGCGACGTGCCGGCGCTCGCGGCCGCGGTGCTGGAGGTCCTGGCGGACCCATCTCGATGGGCGAATATGTCGGCCGCCGCCCGCGCGCGCGCGGTGCGGGACTTCGGGCCGGAGGAGATGGTGGAGCGCTACGAGGCGGTGTTTCGGCGCGTGCTGGCGGACTGACGGGGCGCCGTCACTTCTTCCACTCGTCGAGGGCCTTCTTGACGTCCGCCTCGAAGAAGAACCCGTCCGACTTCTTGCCGAGGTCGTACGCCTTCTTCGCGGACGAGATGGCGTCCTTCGTGCGCCCCTTGGCCTTGAGCACGAGCGCCCGCGTCCACAGGTTCTGCCAGTCCTGGCGCAGCGCCACCGACGTGTCGACGAGCCGCAGCGCCCAGTCCACGTCCTTCTTGGTGTCGAGCGCGTAGCGGGCCGCCGCGTTCCACGGCCGCCAGGCGTTGTCGGTCGCCGTCTTCACGTTCGCGAGCGCCTGCGCCGCGGTGCCGAGCTGGATCGGGATCGAGACGCGGACCTTCTCCCACTCGAGGTCGAGCGACGCGGTCTCGTCCGTGGCGTCGGACACGATGAACGCGAGGCGCTCGCGGTGCGGGATCGCCACGGGCGTCGTCTGGAAGCGCACGACGTCCTCGGCCTCCTTGTAGCTGCCGGTGCTGGCGCTCGCGTTCTTGTTGACGACGACCGTCCAGCTCGACGCGCGTGGGATCGTGAAGATCGAGTAGCTGCCGGCGGGCACGGGCTTGCCGGCGATCGTCACGTCCTTGCTCACGGTGAGCTTGGTCGCGGCGTTCGCGCCGGTGCGCCACAGCTTGTCGTAGGGGACGAGGCCGCCCCAGATGGTGCGGCCCTTGACCGCCGGGCTCGAGTACTCGACCGACACCTCGGTCAGGCCGACGAGCTGCCAGACCTTGGCGTTCTGGCTGGGACGCGGCAGCTCGAGCTGCGCGGATGCGCGCCCCGCGGGCAAGATCCCCGCGAGCGCGAGCAGAAACGAGAGTTTCCTCATGAGCGTGGCCTCCTTGGAGGCCCGAGGGTGCACCGGGTGGATCGCGAGTTCAAGGTTTCAGGCGGGTCGCGTCGCAGGAGTGCGCTGGAGTGTCGCGAGCAGGTCCTGACGCAACGCCGCGCGCAGCGTCTCCGTCTGGGGCGAGGACGCCGGGGCCGACACGGGCACGCCGCTGCGCTCGGCGAGCAGCATCGTCAGGAGCGCCTCCATCACGCTGCCGCCTCCCGCCCCTGTGCCCTGTGCGCCCACGACGACGCGAGGCACCACGTCCACGCGCGCGGTCTCGATCGCCTCGGCGAAGCGGTTCATCACCTGCTGCGTGACCTGGAACTGCGGGCCGCCGTAGGCGCGCACCTGCTCCTCGATCGCGATCGCCTGCGCGACGCCCACGCGCGCGGTCTTGTCCGCCTCGGCCTCGGCCAGCGCCCGGATCTGGGCCGCCTGCTGCAGCGAGCGCTGGTACTCGGCCTTGCCCTGGTTCGACTGCACGGTGATGCCGACCTCGGACTCCGTCAGCAGCGTCTGCTGCTTGGCGCGCGCCTCCGCCTCGCGGAGCTCGCGCTCCTTGACCGCCGCGCGCTCCTGTCGTCCGTACGTCTCGATCTGCTCCTCCGCGATCTGCCGCGAGCGGAGCTGGTCGAGGATGAGCTCGATGGCCTGGTCGCCCTCGCCCGAGCTCGGCGTTCCGATGAGCACCTCCTCGAGCTCGAGGTTGTAGTGCGCGAACT
Organism: uncultured Myxococcales bacterium; assembly: GCA_964593795.1. Lineage (GTDB taxonomy): Bacteria > Myxococcota_A > Polyangia > JAHFDS01 > JAHFDS01 > JAHFDS01. Next base: position 12,565 of record CAZQJC010000285.1, read on the forward strand.
TCGCCTTCATCGCCTCGCCCGCGATCTTCTGGATGTCGGAGCGGTCCTGGATGAGCTGGATGAGCGTCCGCGTCTGCCCGACGTTCTTGAAGTACGCCGCGACCATCGGGTCGAGCGTCTGCTCCACGAGGCGCTTGATGTCCCCGAAGCGCTGGATGACGAGCGGCGCCTGCCTGTAGTCGATGTGGATCACGACCGACAGCGGCAGAGTCGGCGCGAACGCGTCCTTGGTGATGAGCGAGACCTCGGTGAGGTTCTCGTCGTAGTTGTGCGCGCCGACCTCGTTCGAGATCCACTTGAGGATGATGTTCGTCGTCGGCACGGAGATGACCTTGCCGGCGTACGTGTTGAACGCGTACTTGCCGGGCAGGAGCGGCACCGACCAGACGCCGCGCTGCCCACGCTCGACGAGCTCGCCGTGCTTGTAGTCGCTGCCCGACAGATCGATGCCGTCCTCACCCGTGTACGACACGACGACGCCGACGTGGCCCACCTCGATGATCGTCTTCGGCACGGTCTCCACCGTGGCGAACAGGCGATTGAGGTAGTACGTGCCCTCGACGAGCACCTGCTGCTGGCGGCCGCGCCGGCCGCCGGCCGCGAGGAAGCGCTCAGGGTCCTGGAAGTTGTTGTGGAAGTGCTCGCCGCGCGCGGGATCGTCGCCGACCGTGGGCGCGATGATCTCGCCCTGCCCGAGCGACGGGCCGTCGTGCACCGTGACGATGCCGACGAGGTCGTCCTGCCCCTTGATCACCATCGGCTCGAAGCCGTCGCGCTCCTCGATCATGTCCGCCATCGTCCGGAAGACGGTGTCGTCATTGCGCGCGAGCGGCAGGTAGTAGAGCTGCTCGTCCGTGAGGACGACGAACTGCGCGAGGTTGATCGCGTAGGTGCCCTCGCGGAGGATCTGCCGCTGCGGGCCGCGCTCGCCGCCCTGGTCGAGGAATGCGGCCACGTCCTGGAAGTCATTGGCGGTGCGATTGGCGCCGAGCGTCTGCGTGGGCAAGAGCGGCCGGCCGTCGCGCGCGAAGACGTAGCCGATCTTGCCCTGCGGGATCGTCACGAGCGGGACGATGTGGATCTTGAACTGAAAGGGCACGAAGACGTGCCATCCGCCGCGCAGGACGGCCGGCTGGAAGCCCGCCTCGCCCGAGCGCGCAATGAGCCCCGATTGCACCGAGCCTCGGGCGCTGAGTCGCTTCTCCAGGATGCCGACGCGGTTGTTCGGGATGTAGCGGAGCAGCCCCGACACCAGCGTCAGCACCACGGTCGCGACGACGGCGACCAGCACCCACACAGCCACATGCGCGAACATGACGCTTCCTCCCACCATCAGGCGCTCCCGATTCCGGGTGCCGCCTCACGGTTGAGGACCAAGCTAGTGACGGGCGTCGCGAAGGGAAGGGGCGATCGGCGAGGTGCAGGATTCTGCTGGGGCTTTGCGGCCCGTATTGCGCGGCCTCGCCATTGCAAATGGGCGGTATTTTCTACGCGTGCGCGTGCTCGTGCAGGAAGCGCTCCACTTCCAGCGCGGCCATGCAGCCGGTGCCCGCGGCGGTGATGGCCTGGCGCCACACCTTGTCCTGCACGTCACCCGCGGCGAAGACGCCCGGCACTGACGTCTGCGTCGTCCCGGGCTTGGTCACCACGTAGCCGGTCTCGTCGAGCGCGAGCTGCCCGCCGAGGAAGGCGGTGTTCGGCACGTGTCCGATGGCGTAGAAGAGGCCGCCCGCGCGCACGTCGCGCGTCTCGCCGGTCTTGACGTGCTTGACGCGCACGGCCTCGAGGGACTTGTCGCCGAGCGCGGCCTCGACGACGGAGTCCCACATCATCTCGACCTTCGGGTTCGCGAGCAGGCGCTCTTGCATGATGCGCGAGGCGCGCAGCTCGTGGCGGCGGTGCACGACGACGACCTTCGAGCCGTACTTCGTCAGGTGCGTCGCCTCCTCGACCGCGGTGTCGCCGCCGCCGACCACCACGAGCACCTGGTTGCGGTAGATGGGCAGCGCGCCGTCACACACCGCGCACGCCGAGATGCCGACCTGCCAGAGCTTGTCCTCGCCGGGGATGTGCATCCGCTTGGCCGTCGCGCCGGTCGCGACGATGATCGTCTCGGCGCGCAGCTCCCGATCGGGCGTGACGACCAGGAAGGGACGGCGCGAGAGGTCCACGCGCTCGACGGTCTCGGTGAAGATGCGCGTGCCGAAGCGCTCCGACTGCGCGCGCATGTGCTCCATGAGCCTGGTGCCGTCCACGCCCTCGGGGAAGCCGGGGTAGTTCTCGACCTCGGTCGTGGTCGTGAGCTGCCCGCCCGCCGCCACGCCGCCGGCCATGAAGCCCTCGAGCATGACCGGGCGCAGGTTCGCGCGTGCGGCGTAGATGCCCGCGGTGTGTCCCGCGGGGCCGGATCCGATGATGACGACGCGTTCGATGGAGTCGCTCATGGACAGCTCCATAGCACGCCTTCACCGTCGCTTCATCGCCGCCTCGGCGCGCTTCGCGAGGCGGCCGAGGCCGAGCCGTCGCGCGCGCTCGAGCGCCTGGCGCGCCGCCGCCCTGTCCCCGGGCGCCTGGCCGAGGAGGGCCTCGATGGCCTCGACCGCGTAGCCTGCGCGATCGGCCTCGGCGAGGACGCGCGCGAGCCGATCGGCGGCCGTCCTCGGCTCCGCCCGCGCCGCGGCGAGCAGTGCGCCGAGCCGGAGCTCGAGGCTCTCGCTCTGCGAAGCGCGCGCCTGCGCGGCCGCGAGCACCGCGCCGCCCTCGTCGCGCTGCCCGAGCTGGAGCAGCGCCCGGTGCAGGAGGAGCTGCGCCTGCGCGACCGCGTCCGCGGCGCGCTCCTGCCCGAGCACTCCGATCGCAGCCCGGAGCGGCGGCACCGCGCGTTCCGCGTGGCCCTCCTCGAGGTCGATCGCCGCCACCTGGAGGTCGAGCCGCGCGAGCGCCCCCTTGCCGCCGAGGCCGCGCACGATCGTGCGCGCCTCGTCGAGCCGCTCGCGCCCGGGAGCGAGGTCCCCGCGCGCGACCGCGACCTCGCCCAGGATCCCGAGCGCCTGCGCGGGTCCCCGCTTGTTGCCGCCCTTCCTGAAGGCCTCCAGCACCTCGGAAAGGACGCGCTCTGCCTCGGCCAGCTCGCCGCGCCGCAGGAGCACGCGGCCGATCGTGATGCGCGACCACGGCACGTTGGGGAGGTCGCCAGAGCGCTCGCGGAGCGACTCGGACTCCCGCGCCAGCTCGAGGGCGCGCCCGAGCTCGCCCCGGAGGTACAGCACGAGCGCGTGGTTCGCGAGGATGCGCGCGGTGCGGCGGTCGCTGCCGAGCTCCCGCGCGATCTCGAGCGTCCGCTCGCGCGTCTTGCCGGCCAGGGACAGCTCGCCCTTGTCCATGCGCACGAAGGCCTCGATGTCGAGCGAGTCCGCGACGCGCGCGCGGTGGCCGGCCTCCTCGTAGAGGCGCCGCGCCTCGGTCACCGCCGCGAGCGCGCCCGCGGCGTCGCCGGTCGTGCGCAGCGCCCACGCCTCGAACTCGCGGGCCTCGGCGAGCAGGAGCCTCGCGCCGAGGGCACGGGCCTTCGCGGCGGTGCGCGCGGCGGCGGCGAGCGCGCGGCGCGGCTCGCCGGTGGCGTCGGCGGCGTGCATCTCCGCGGCGTCGAGGCGAGCGTCGTCGCACGCGGGCGGGGGGAGGCGCCGCAGCGCCTCGATCGTCGCGAGGGCGTCCTTGCCGCGGCCCGCGTCCACGAGCACCTGCGAGAGCGCGAGGCCGTGCTCGAGCTGGTCGGGGAAGGCGCGGTGGAGCGCGCGCCGGAGATCGATCGCGCGGTCCCAGGCGTGCGCCGTCTCGTGCAGGCGCGCCTCGACGACCAGGCGCTCCTCGCGGCCGAGGCCCGCCGCGAGCTCGAGCGCGCGCTCGGCGTGCCTGCGCGCCTCGTCGTCGCGACCCTGCGCGCGCACCGCGTCCGCGAGGGCCGCGTGGACGAGCGGGAACGACGGCTCGGCCGCCCGCGAGCGTCCGAGCAGCTCCTCGGCGGCCCGCGGGTCGTAGAGGCGCAGCCTCCCGAGCCCCTCGGCGTAGAGGCGCGCGGCCTCGGTGCTGCGCGGGACGGCCTGCGCCGCGTGCCCGACGGGCCCGCTCGCCGCCTTCACGCCCAGCCGGTCGCGGAGCCGCTCGCCCGCGCGCGCGACGAGCTCCGTGAGCCCGGCCTCCGGGCCGGCGTCTCCCACCGCGATCAGCACCTCGCCGCTGCGCGTGTCGCCGAGCCGCAGGTCGAGCCGCACGGTGGCCGCGCCGGGCGCTCCGAGCTCGACGTAGGTCCCGGTGACCACGTAGTCCACGCCGAGCGCCGAGCGCACCCGCGAGAGCGTCGCCGGCGCGTACGCCTCCGAGCCACCGAGGCCGAGCTCGACGGTCGCGCGCGCCACGCTGTCGCCCGGCACGAGCCGCAGCCGCTCCCCCGCCGCGAGCTCCGAGGACAGCATCTCGCCGAGCGCGGTCGAGAGCCACGCCGACTCGGGCTTGCCGCCGAGGTCGCGCAGCGCGAGCACCGCCACCGCCGGCCGCGCCGGGCGTCCGCCGTCCCGCAGCACGCCGAGCCCCACGGCGCCCACGGCCAGGGCCGCCACCGCCGCGACCCCGAGCCGCAGACGCAGCCTTCGCGTCGCCGACCCATCGAGCGCGGCCGGCAGCGCCCCCGCGCTCGGAAAGCGCGCGCCCGGCGCGAGCGCCAGGCACCGCTGGATCGCCCGCTCCCACGCGACCGGTAGGTCCGGCACGAGCGACCGCGCGGGCGGCGGCGGATCGAACAGGCGCCGCACCGCGATGCCGAGCGCGCTCTCGCCCGAGAACGGCAGCTCGCCGGTGACCATCTCGAACAGCACGACGCCGAGCGCGTAGATGTCCGCGGCCCGCTCGAGCGGCTCGCCGCGCACCTGCTCGGGCGCCATGTAGCCCGGGCTGCCGACCAGGCCCTCGGTCTTCGGCGTGGGCCCGCGCGCCCCGAGCACGCGCGCGAGGCCGAAGTCCGTCACCACGACCCGAAGGCCCTCACCCTCCGGGACGAGGAACACGTTCTCGCTCTTGAAGTCGCGGTGCAAGATGCCCGTCTTGTGCGCGGCGTCCAGCGCTGCGGCCATCTGCCGCACGATCGGCAGCGCCTCCGCCGGCGTCATGCGCCCGCGCAGGAGGCGCGCGCCGAGCGTCTCGCCGACGAGCAGCTCCATCGTGAGGAAGAGCGTCGCGGTCCCGTCGGGATCGCGGTGCGTGCCGAACTCGAACAGGCGGCACACGTTCGGGTGCGTCACGCGTCTGGCGAGCAGCACCTCGGCGCGGAAGCGCTCGTTGGTCTCCTTGTCCTGTGACAGGCTCCGCCGCAGCGTCTTGACCGCGACCCGCTCGGAGAGCTCGAGGTCCGTGGCCTCGTACACCTCGCCCATTCCGCCGCGGGCCACGAAGCGCTCGACACGGTACCGCCCCGCGATCATCGCGCCCGGCTGGAACGTCGGCCGATCGCGCCACGCCTCGGCCGCCGCCTCGCTCGCCGTCTCGCTGGGCACCGCCTCGATTGTAGGCTGGCGCCGGGCCTACCGGCAGGCGCCGAGATCGGCCGCGGTGCCGTCGATCGTCACCTGACCGCAGGTCGCGCCGAACACGACCTGCTTGTCGATGGCGGGCTTGCCGCTGCGCTCGACGTGGATCCCGAGCGTGCCGCCCGTCGGGTAGCAGCAGCCGAGCGTCTGCCGCACGTCCGTCTCGGTCGTCGTCAGCGTCGCGCCGAGGATCTTGAGCTCGCTCGTCTGCGAGCCGCTCACCACCCACGCGGGCGGCATCGACGCGAGCTCGAGCCGCCCATCGGTGCTGCCCGAGAGGCGCTGATCGATCAACCGATCGCCGTCGGCCGCGAAGCGCTGCCGCGTCTCGTCGAGGCTCGTCGTGCGCGAGGTGCCGCCGCGCCCGAAGCGGCTCTCCGCCATCGCGCGCCCGTTCCACACGCCGCGCGCGCCGTCGGGGCCGGTCACCGTCAGCGCCGTCTCGAGCGTGTGCGTCATCTTCGCAGCGAGGCCCATGAGATCGCAGGTCGCGCCGTCCGCGAGCGCGAGCTTCGCGGTCGCCTGCACGGTGCCGTCGATCTTCGCGCCCGACGGCAGCGCGCACGCCGAGAACGTCACCTTCACGCCGCCCGCGTACGCGCCCATCTTGCCGAGGAGGCGGCAGTCCGCCATCGCGGCCGTGCGCTCGATCGTCGGCGCCGGCAGGCACGGCGGCACCATCGGCGTCTTCGCGAGCTGGCGCAGCACGCGGCCGAGGTCGAAGCGCACCGGCCGCAGCGGCGCACCGCCCTGCTTGGCGCTCGCCTCCTCGGAGGCGGCCGTCACGCCGCCCGGCAGGCTCACCTGCTCGATGTCCGTCGTGGTGAGGTCGATGCCGGCCTGGCTCTCGCTGATCGAGACCTCGACCTCCGCGGCGCCCTCCTCGACCTGGATGAGCTCGCGCGCGGCGTCGTCCATCGCCGCGCCCCCGGCGCCCCCCCCACCGCCGCCGCCGCTGCCTCCCGCGCCGACGAACTTCGTGTCGCTCCCGCAGCCGGCGATCACCGCCGCGGCCACGATCCAGGTGCATGCGCGCTTCATGTCGAGCCTCCGAACGTTGGACGAGGGCGGCGGCCCGCGGGTTCCACGCCCGCGTCCGTCGCCGAAAAGCACAGGCGTTACACGGTGCTAGTGCTGCCCGTCAGAAGTGGACCGGCATTCAGACAAGTGAGCTCTGTGCACGCCGGGCGGGGCAGCACTCGCGCACGCGGAGCGTGCGCAAGACCAGCACCTAGGGCCGCTCGTCGGACCAGCTGGAAGCCAGGCGAATCCCGGACGGGCAGCACCAGGTGTCTCGTTGGCTCGCGCTCCGCGCTCGCGAGTGCCGCCTGCACCACGGTCGCAAGGCTCTCTCCAGGTGCAAGACCGGTCGAACACTTGACGAGCGGCACTAGGCCGACGCTTCGGAGGCGCCGCCGGCCAGCAGGTAGAGCACGCCCATGCGGATGGCGACGCCGTGCGTGACCTGATCGAGGATCACGCTGCGCTCGTCGTCGGCCACCTCGGCCTCCATCTCGACGCCGCGGTTGATCGGGCCCGGGTGCATGACGATGGCGTCGGGCTTGGCGAGCGCGAGCCGCCGCCGGTTGAGCCCGAACGTGCGGCTGTACTCGCGCGTGTTCGGGAAGAGGCCCGAGCCGATGCGCTCCTTCTGGATGCGCAGCATCATCACGACGTCGGCGCCCTCGAGCGCGGGCTCGAGCCGCTCGCACACGCGCACGCGCCCCGGGACGCCGAGGGTCTCGATGCCCGCCGGCACCATCGTGCGCGGCCCGACGAGCCGCACGTTCGCGCCGAGGCGCGACAGGGCCATGACGTCCGAGCGCGCCACGCGGCTGTGCGCGAGGTCGCCGCAGATCGTGACCTCGAGCCCCTCGATGCGCCCCTTGTGCCTCCGGATGGTGGCGCAGTCGAGCAGCGCCTGCGTCGGGTGCTCGTGCAGGCCGTCGCCGGCGTTGACGATGGCGCAGTCGAGGCGCCGCGCGAGGAGCTCGCACGAGCCCGAGAACGCGTGCCGCAGGACGACGATGTCCGGCCGCATCGCCTCGAGGTTCGCCACCGTGTCGAGCAGCGTCTCGCCCTTGGTGGTCGAGCTCGACGAGCCCGACACGTTGACGACGTCCGCCGACAGCCGCTTGCCCGCGAGCTCGAACGACGTCCGCGTGCGCGTGGACGCCTCGAGGAAGAGGTTGATGACGGTCTTGCCCCGCAAGGTCGGCACCTTCTTGACCGCGCGATCCGAGATCTCGAGGAACGAGTCGCCGAGATCGAGGAGGGTCAGGAGATCCTCGCGCGAGAGCGGGCCGATGCCGAGCAGGTGACGGTGTGGGAACCGGGAGTGCATCGGGAGGGAGAGGTTACACCCGCTAATCCCCCAGCTCCACGGCGGTGAAGAACAGCCGGCCGTTCCGCTCGACGTGAAGGCCCATCGTCGCGCCGCGCGGCTGCCGCGACAGGACCCCGCGCAGGTCCGCCAGGTTCTCGACCTCGACGCCGCCAGCCGCGTGGATGACGTCGCCGGGCTGCAGGCCGCGCCCGATCTCGCGCGCCGCCGCCGCCACCACGACGCCCTTGGGGCTGCGCAGGTAGCGGAACATCGCGATGATCTCGGGGCGCATGTCGAGCCCGAGCACGCCGAGGCGCGAGAGCAGGTTCTTCGCCGGGTCCACCATCGGTCCGAAGCGCATCGGGTCGTCCTGTCGCTCGATGACGGCGACCTGCAGCTCGAGCTCCTTGCCCTGGCGCAGGACCTTGAGCTTGACCTTCTCGCCCGGCTTCTTGCGGTAGACGTTCACGTCGAGCTGGCGCGCGTTCTCCATCGGCTTGCCGTCGAGCGCGAGGACAAGGTCCCCCGCCTTGACGCCGCCTGCCGCCGCCGGCCCACCCGGGTAGACGTCGCCGACCAGCACGCCGTCCGCGCGCGCGAGCTTGAGCCCACGCGCGAGCTCGGGCGTCACCGTCTGCGCGAGCAGGCCCAGGATCCCGCGCCGCACGCGGCCCGTCGCGCGGAGCTGGTCCGTCACCGCGCGGACGATGTTGCTCGGCACGGCGAAGCCGAGGCCCTCCGAGCCGCCGGACTTCGTCGCGATGAGCGTGTTGATGCCGACGAGGCGCCCCTCGACGTCGCACAGCGCACCGCCCGAGTTCCCCGGGTTGATCGGCGCATCGGTCTGCACGTAGACGACCGGCGACTCCGCCTCGAGCTGGCGCGCCACCGTGCTCACGATGCCCATCGTGACCGAGCCCTCGAGCCCGAGCGGGCTGCCGAACGCGAGCACGATCTGGCCGCTCCTCAGGCCGTCCGAGTCGGCGAACGACACAGTCGGCAACCCCGTGCGCTCGACCTTGAGCACCGCGAGGTCCGTCTCCGGGTCCGCGCCCACGAGGCGGGCGGGCAGCGTCGGCCCCGTGCCGCGCAGGACCGAGTGGTGCGCGCCGGGCCTGTCCGTCGCCGGCAGCTGCACCTCGAGCCGGCTCGCGGAGCGGATGACGTGGTGGTTCGTGACGATGTAGCCGTCGGACGACAGGATGACGCCCGAACCGAGCGCCTGCCGCGTCGTCAGGACGGCCACGCGCGAGGGCGAGTCGCTCGGCGTGTAGCCGGCCGCGTGGATCTCGACCACCGCGGGCCCCACGCGCGCGGCGAGGCCTTCGAGCTGCCCCGAGAGGTCGCCGAGCGAGAGCGCACGTGCGGGCGGCCTTGCCTCGGCCGAGGGGGCCGGGGCTGCGGTCGCACAGGCGGTCAGGAGGAGCGTGGAGGCGAGCCGGACGAGGCGCATGCCGGCATCATATGCGCACGGACGAATCCCTGCGACGTCCGCGCGGCTCGTTGCGCGCGCGGCGTTATTCCTCGGGCCCGCGGGGCGGCAGCGGCGGCCGGTCGGGCCGCTCGAGCATCGACGCGGGCTTCGCCATCGCGAGCACGCGCCGCCCCGACTCGAACCACACTTGCATCTTGCCCGGCCCCGGCGACGACTCGACGATGCCCGCGCCGAACGTCGGGTGCGCGATGCGATCGCCCACGTGGTAGGGGTCGAGCGGCTTGTAGGGCCTCGGCGGCCGCGACGCGTCGAACGGCGGCGGCCCGGCCGGCAGGCTCGCGGGCTTGGACGTCTTGCTGCGCCCCTTGGGCCTCGCGCGCATGGCGCTCGGGCGCGCGGCGGGCTTGGCGGTGGCCGTGGCGGCCTCGCCGGCCGGCGGCTTGTGCCGGTGTTCCTTGCCGCATTGCTTGCAGTGCACCTTGACGATTCGCTCGCCCACCTTGGCGACGACGACGTGCCACACGTCGCCACACTTCGAGCAAATCGACTCCACGTCGGCGCCAACGGCCGCGCTCATGTTCGTAAATCCTTTCTCGCTAGATCCGGAAAGTGGTGCCCTCGCGACCGGCGAGGAGCGGGCAGGGCGGTCCCGCGGCGTTCGCCGCCGCGAGGAGCCCGTCGAGGTCGTCGTCGTTGTGATCCGGCGCGTGATGAAAGGGCATCAGGCGCCGCGCCTTGCAGAGCTCGGCGAACGCGAGCGCGTCGTCCATGCGGCTGTGACCCCAGCCGACGTGCGCGTCGTACTCCGCGCGCGTGTACTGCGCGTCGTGCAGGAGCAGGTCCGTCTCGCGCGCGAGGTCGTGTCCGGAGACCCAGGAGGGGTCGCGGTCGAGCACGCTCCGCCCGAGCACCGGCTCGTGATCCGGCAGGTACGTCAGAACGCCGTCGGGTCCTTCGATGCGGTAGCCCACCGTGGGCCCAGGGTGACACACGAGGCCCGCGGTGACACGGAACTCTCCGATCTGGGACGTGCCGGCCGGCACCTCGTGCAGGTGGAGCTGGCACGGAAGGTCGCGCAGGTGCACCGGGAACAGCGGCGGCGAGAGGTACCGCGCGAGCCGCGTGCGCAGCGTCTGCGTGATCGACGCCGGTCCCCAGACGTGCACCTCCGCGTCCTCCCGGTAGAGCGGCGCGAAGAAGCCGAGCCCCTGGATGTGGTCGAGGTGCAGGTGCGTGAGCAGCACGTCCACGCGCGGCAGGTCGATCGGGAGCTGGTTGCCGAGCCGGCGGATGCCCGTCCCGGCGTCGAGGACGAGCCGCGTGCCGCGTGCCCCGATCACCTCGACGCACGAGGTGTTGCCGCCCCAGCGCGCCGTCTCCGGACCCGGCGTCGCGAGCGAGCCGCGCACGCCCCAGAGCGTCACGGAGGTCACGTGACCTCCCAGAACGTCGCCATCGCGCCCACCAGGCGCCGGCTCTGACCCACGAGCGGCAGCGCCGTCGCCTCGATGCAGCGCCGCACGCCGTCGAGGCCGCGGATGAAGAAGCGCCGGTGCGCCGGCTCGCCCTTCTGCAGCGCGATCACGAGGGGGAGCTGCTCGGCGGGGATGGGCTTTCCATCGTCGTCGGTCGTGTGGAAGACCTGCGCGAGCGCCTCGGCGGGCAGCTCGCCAGTCTCCTCGAAGCGCTGGCCGAGGATCGCCTCCGCGGGCTCGTTGAAGTAGACGAGCACGCCCGCGGCATCGACGAGGAAGATGGGCGTCGCCAGGTGGCTCGCCAGCTGCCGCGTCAGGATGAGCTCGATCTCCTTCTGCGCCAAGCCAACGGATCATACTCCTTTGGCGACGCGCGCGGTCGCCGGATCCTCCGACTTCGCGACGTCGGATTTCTTGACGAGGCGCCTTGCCTTCTCCACGACCTGATCGGCCAGGTGCTTGCGCGCCTTGTCGAGCAGGGACTCCTCGAGCGCGCGGCGCTTGCGGTCGCGTCCCCAGGGCGTCTCGTCGCTCTCGCCGCGGGCGCGCTCGAACGCGGTGAAGAGCAGCGAGCCCGTGCGCACGTCGAAGAGCGTCGCCTCGAGGACGCCCTCGGCCTCGAGCGTCTGCGACGGCAGGAACGGCGCCGTCACGACGAGCGGATAGAGCCAGCCCCAGCCGTTCGTGCGCTCGGTGCCGCGGAACCGATGCCGATAGAGCAGGATGTACTCGGCGCGGTAGCGCGCGGCGAGCTCGCGCAGGCCGCCGAGGCCGCGATCGGCCGGCCAGTCCGTGGACATCTCGGTGGCCACCTGGAACAGGCCCGCGTCCTCGAGCGCGTGCGCGAGCTCGAGCGGCACCGACGCGGTCGGCAACGACGCCTCGGGCTCGTACGACGTCGAGACGTGGATGACGCCGAGGCGGGCGCCGGGCGTCACTCGCACGGGCGTGGTGATGAGCTCGCGCAGCGCCTCCTCGGAGAGGCCCCCGCCGGCGGTGTCGCGGTGGAAGTGGTCGCGCGCGACCGGCGCCTGGGACGGCGCCTCCATCGAGCCGAGCGCGGGCAGCGCGAGGGCCGCGGGCTTGTGGGCGGCGGCGCAACCGAGAGGAAGGACGAACAGCAGGATCGACAGGGCGCGCATCGGGACCTCCTGGCTGGAGCTCAGCCTCTGCCTCCCTAACGCGCCGGCGCGGCGGACCTTACAGCAGGACCCAGTCGTCCCCGTCGTGGCGCACGCGGCCGTCCTTGACCAGCTTGTCGAGGTGGGCCCGCAGCGAGCGCGCGGCGAGCGGCCACAGCGCCGGGGGGGTGTCGGCGTAGGCGAGCGGCACGAGCGCCTCGAGCGTGCGCGCCGCGGCGAGCGCGGCCACGACCCGACCCTCGCGCATGAGCCGGTGCGCGCGGTACTCGGTGAGCTTGTCGTCGGCGCGCAGGATCGGCGGGCCGTGCGCGGGCAGCAAGAGCGCGGGCGCGAGCGCGCGCAGGCGCTCGAGCGACGCGAGGTACTCGAGCATGTCGCCCTCGTCCGGATCGACGAGGATGGTGCCGACGCCCGCGACCATGTCCCCCGCCGCGACGACGTCCCCGCGCTGGAAGCAGAGGTGGCCGGGGGCGTGCCCCGGCGTGAACACGCAGCGCAGCGTGTCGTCGCCCTGTCCGATCTCCTCGCCGTCCTCGAGCGTGACGTCGACCTCGACCTGCACGCGCTCTTGCGTCTTGCCGTGCGCGCAGACGGGCACGCCGAGCGCCTGCGCCAGGGCCGCCGCGCCCGACACGTGGTCGAGGTGGTGGTGCGACAGGAGGATCCGCGCGACGGGCCGACCCGCGCGGCCGAGCGCCTCGAGCGCGCGGAGCAGGCGCGCCTGCTCGTCGGGCCAGGGGCTCGCCGGATCCACGATGGAGAGCGTCTCCTCGCCGAGGACCCAGGTGTTCGTCTGCGTGGCGGGCGGCAAGGTCGGCGTCCGCACGGGCACCACGCGGACGCCCCTGGCGATGCGGTGGACGCCGGCTGGCTCGGCGGTGCCGGACCACGCGTCGAGCGCGGCGCGCGCGAGCGGCGAGACGCCCGGGTGCGCTCGCGCCTCTTCGGCCGAGAGCGCGACGTCGCCGACCACGGTGCGCTCGACCACCTCCGCCCACGTCGGCCACACGTCGAAGGAGGGGGCTTCGACGCGGTGCGGCAGATCGCCGGCCTCCACGGTGACCCCGGGAAGGGTCAGGAATCCTCGCGGATCCCGTGCGAGCGCGACGCGCGCGCCTCGGGGCGGTACAGCCAGGGTGGACGGATCCTCGGGCTTGGGCATGGTCGAAGAAACCGTGACGGCCTCGCTTCCACCCGTTATACTTCGATGGAAGGCTGCGCGCTCGTGGGCGCGCATCCGGTCCGGAGAACTGCGAGCCCAAATGGTGAGCGTCACAGCCCGCAAGATCCGCGAGCATGGCCGCGACCGAGGAACCTCGAACGGCGCGGGGCGCGTGTATACGGGCTATCTGATCAGCTATCCCGTGGTCGGCCGCGGCATGGTGATCTTCCGGGATCCCAACGGGCATCGCATGGTGACGACTCCGGTCAAGCGCATCCTCGGCGAGCCCGAGGGCGGCAGCCTCTACGTGGAGACCGAGAACAGCGTGTATCGCCTCGAGTTCCACGAGACCCCGGTGCAGCCGGCCCCGGTCGAGCAGTCGACGCCGCCCGCGCGACAGAGCGTCGGGCCCGATCGCGCTTGATTGCGATCGGCGGCCTCGACCGCGTCGGGCTCCCAACCTGCGTCTTCGCTCGCTGTGCGAGGGACGCCCTTGCGGCTCGCTGCGCTCGCCTCGTCGGGCCCGCTCGCGATCGGTAGCCATTGGCCGCGAGCGCGGTAGGATGCTCGACGAGCGTGTTCTTCCCCCTCTCCCTTGCGTTGCTCCTCGCGGCGCCCGCGGGCGCGACCCCGGCTTCGGGGCGCGTGCCGACGAGCGGCGTCATCCTGCCGCCCCCGCCCGACAGCGAGGTGGCCCTCTTCGGTGGCTACGAGCGGCTGAGCCGGACCTCGGGGATCCCGGGCGACGGTTACGGCTTCCTCGTGGCGATCCGCCGCGTGCTCGCGCGGACGGAGGCGCTCGGCCCTGCGATCGAGCTCGACGGGGGCGCCGAGCTCGGGTTCTCCCGCTGGATCGATGGCACCCACGTCGTGCAGCCGACCGAGGAGCACGATCGGGCGACCCTCCAGACGACGTCGTTCCTGGCGTTCGGTCAGCTCGCGGTCCCGCTCGGGCGCTTGCGCGTGTCGGCCGGCGGCGGCGGCGGCGTGGCGCTCGGCCACTTCGAGTGGCACGAGGTGGATCGCGCCAACGATCGCCAGGCGCGCCCGGTCCTGCCGCTCGTGCGCGCGGGCGGCGGCGTCGAGATCAAGGTGGCCGACGCGACCGGCGTGTCGCTGCGCGTCCACTACACGATCCAGCTCCGCGACGTCCGCGTGGCGCTGCCCACGACGGTCGTGACCCCCTTCGCCGACACCCTCGCCATCGCGCTCGGCGCGACCTACCGCTTCTGATGATGCGTCCTCGTGCGCCTGCTCCTGCGACGCTGCTATGGTTGGCGTCGTGACGCGCGCCGAGGTCCCGCTCTGGGAGCGCCGCCTGGTCGTCGTGGCCGGCAAGGGCGGCGTCGGCCGCACGACGGTGTCCGCTGCGTTCGCGCTGCACGCGGCGGCGCAGGGCAAGAAGGTCCTGCTGTGTCAGGTCAACGCCCGCGAGCGCCTCTCGCAGCTCCTCGGCGGGCCGGCGGTGGGCGAGCAGATCGTCCGCGTCCGCGACCGGCTCTTCGCCGTGAACATGACGCCGAACGCCGCGATCCACGAGTACGGCGTGATGGTGCTCAAGTACGAGCGCGTGTACCGCGCGGTGCTCGAGAACCGCATGGCCAAGGCCTTCCTGCGCGCCATCCCGGGCCTCGAGGACTACTCGATGCTGGGCAAGGCCTGGTTCCACACGACCGAGCTCGAGGGTGGCCGTCCGAAGTGGGACCTCGTCGTCGTCGATCTGCAGGCGACCGGGCACTCGATCACGATGCTGCGGCTGCCGCGCTCGATCCTCGAGGCCGTCCCCGAGGGGCCGCTCGTGCGCGACGCCCGCGCCGCCGCGGACCTGTTGGAGGATCCGAAGCGCACGGGCATGCTGCTCGTGACGCTGGCCGAGGAGATGCCGGCCGAGGAGGCGATCGAGCTCGCGGCCGCGGCGCGGAGCCGCGTCGGCATCGACGTCTCGCGGGTGGTGGTCAACCAGCTCTGGCCGTCGCGCTTCGAGACCGGGTCGGCGAAGGTGGCGCTCGACGCGCTCACCGCGTCGCCGCCCGAGGACGCGGCGCTCGCGACGGTGTTCGAGCGCGCGCAGGTGTCCGCGCGTCGCTACGCGCTCAGCCGCGAGTACGTGGGGCGCCTGCGCGAGCGCATCGCCGCGCCACAGGTGCAGTTGCCGTTCCTGTTCTCGCGCCGGTTCGGCAAGGACGAGGTCGAGCAGCTCTCCGCCGAGGTGGCCCGGCAGCTCTGACGCTGATCCGCGCTTGGCCCGCGCCGCACCGCTTCGCTCGACGCCGCGATGTCCGCGCCGCGGCTCTCGCGCTCGGTCTGCTGACCCGCGCCGTCCCGATGCGCACGCGGGTCAGACAGTACAAATGGACAACTCGACACGCCTTGCATAGAACCCTTCTATGCGTGCCCAGTTGCGCCGCGGATTCCGGCATAGAGTTTCCGGCACCGCGACCGCGATCTCGGCCGGATCGCACACGCCCCGACGCGAGCCGTCCGACACGGAGGCGACCACGGCGGCTACGCGCCCGGTGGCGAGCGCGCCTTGATCGCTGAGCAGGAAGCCGCCTGCGCGGGCCGGCGTCGTCGGAGCGGAAAGGGTCCAGAGGGCGGCGCAAGCGGCCGCGGTGCAAGCCAGGCGGTTCACAGGTTCCTCGCGAGGTAGGTGAGGGCGTCCTTCTGGATGCGGGCGGTGCCGAGCGCGCAGTCGGCCCCGGTGCAGGCCGGGCCGATGAGCGAGAAGTGGGCGTACTGGTTGCCGGCGAACTGCCCGGAGGGTTCGGCCTTCTCGTACCTGAGCCAGTGGGCCGCGTTGGGCGTGTCCGCGATGGGGCGGCTGACCGGGTCCTCCGGCGACGCGAGAGGGTCCGCCTGGACCGGCATCAGGCCGAGGAGCCCGCCGAGCTGCTCGGTCACGATGCTCGGCATGACCTGGTCTCCGACGACCTGCTGCACGAGCACCGCGCGGCCGCGCAGCGCGGCCGCGAAGGCCGCTGGATCGGCGGGATCCATCACCCAGCGGGCGGTGGCGGCGAAGGTCTGCCACCCCGGCTGCTGCAGGAACGCCTGGCCGAGGCACAGCGCCTCGGCGGGGCCTTTGGCCAGAGGATCGGAGGGCACGCCCGTGAGGACGCCCGCCTGGATGAGCGCGTTGACGAGCGGACAGCGTGGGCTACAGGGCCAGTCAAACCATCGAGATCATGCGAGCTGTATCGGGTTGGCTGGAGCCGTCACTCCCAGGGATGTGCGGAGTCTTACATCAGGAGGCGTATCTGATGTGGGCGCTACGACATCGCATGCAAAGGGGCTGTTGCTGAAGCCGGATCGTAGACGTGGACGGATTCGCGACGATCAGCACTTCACCGATCGTCCACGTCCACGATCACGTCCACGTCCACGTCTTCGGGCCAGCCCATGACTACGGCGCGGAGTCGAAGAGGGGACCGTAAAGGGAGATGTCGTCGGAGACGGCGGCCTGCGCCCCGCAGTGCGGGCAGGTGACGTCCGGGAACCGCTTCTCGCGCGTGTCCACGATCTCGAAGGTCTCCCCGTCGCAGGTCGTGCACTCGAACAGGGCCACGAACGACTCGACGCTGGCGCCTCCGAGGAAGTTCCGGATGAGCTTGGTCTGCGTGACCATCGGCGGGGACAGCGCGCGCAGCACGACGCGCAGGCCGCGCCGCCGCAGCCGCTCGACGAGCTCGAGCCACACGCGCACGCCGAACGAGTTCAGGCGCTTGATCGCCGCGCAGTCCATGCGCACGACGTCGGTGTCGCTCCGGGCGAAGGTCTCGATCGCGTCGAGGTTGGCCTTCTCGTTGATCTCTCCGGACAGCCAGAGCACGCCGCCCACGCGCTCGATCACGATGGGCATGCCGCCGAGCGCGTTCGCCGTCGGCGTGGTGCGCCCGCCACCGGTGCGGTAGAGGCGGCTGACGAGGGCGAAGAGCTCGTCGAGCGTGAACGGCTTCCACAGGTGGCCCTCGGACGGGTAGAGCGACGGCTCTAGGTCGCCCTTTCCGGCCGCGCTCATCGTGATCACCGGCGCGCCGTACGAGATCCGGCGCAGCTTGAGCACGTCGTTCGGCTGCACGCGCCGCCGGTGGATGCGGAGATCGAGGATGAGCAGGCCCGGGATCGCGCGCCGCGTCAGATCCTCGGCCTCGTCGAGCGACGCCGCCGAGAGCACCTGATAGCCCTCGAGCTCGAGGAACGTCGAGAGCGCCTCGACCGTCTCGGCGTCGTCTTCCAGCAGGATTATCGGGCGATCCGCCACATCCGCCCCCTCACCTGTTCCCGCCGCCGACCGTCACGCTCCCATCGTAGCCGGTGACGGTGGCCCCGACCACGACTACTCGCCGAGCTCGAGGAGCGTCTCTCCGGCCTCGACGGCCTGGCCCTCGGTGACGCGGATGCCGCGCGCCGTGCCCGCCCGGGGCGCCCGCAGCTCGTTCTCCATCTTCATGGCCTCGACGATCGCGACCGGTTGTTGCGCGGCCACGGCCTCTCCGTCCTTGACCAGGATCTTGACGATCTTGCCGGGCATGGGGGCGCGGATGGGCGCCGGGCCCGAGGCACGCTTCTGCTCGGCGGCCGCGCGCCCCGCCTCGAGCGCCTTGCGCCTTGCGTCCATGATCGTGACAGGGATGGCGCCCGGGCCGAGATCGACCCCGAGCTGGGGCGCGGTCCCCGAGACGTCCACCGTGGCCACCTTGCCGTCCAGGACGACCACCCAGGTGCCCTCTCGGAGCTGGCGCGCCTCGATCGTCCGCTCGCGCGGCGTGCCGTCGGGTCCGACCACGCGCATCCGGAACCGATCTCCATCGAGCGGCTCGAGGCTGACCTCGTGCTCGCGCTCGGCCACCGTCGCGACGTAGCGATCCATCGGCGCGGAACGTAGCGCAAAGGCGCTGGCGGATCCACGCGCGAGCTCCGCTGCCGGCGAACCGGCGGGGCACGAGGAGCGGAGCGCATGCTAAGGTGGACTGCCTTGTCCGACGCAAAGGCGCTCTCCGCGCGACTCGAGTCGAAGAAGATCGTGGTGTGCGTCGGCTCCGGCGGCGTCGGCAAGACCACGACGGCCGCGGCGATCGGCGTCCGCGAGGCCCAGCGCGGCAAGCGCGTCCTCGTGTGCACGATCGATCCGGCGCGCCGCCTGGCGACGTCGCTCGGGCTCGCGGGCCTCGAGCACCAGCCCCGCCAGGTGCCGGCCGAGCTGCTCGGCGGAAACGGCAAGGGGCAGCTCTGGGCGATGATGCTCGACCAGAAGCGCGCGTTCGACGAGGTGGTCCTGCGTCACACGAAGGACCCGGCGACGCAGAAGCGCATCCTCGGAAACCGCATCTACCAGCAGATCTCGGCGTCGCTGACCGGCTCCCAGGAGTACGCGGCCGTGGCCAAGCTCGCGGAGATCGATCGGGAGGGCGGCTGGGATCTCATCGTCCTCGACACGCCGCCGACGGCCAACGCGCTCGACTTCCTGGACGCGCCGCAGAAGGTCGCGGACGCGGTCGACAGCCCCGCGGTCAAGTGGTTCACCGGCAAGGGCAGCGGCTTCGGCGTCAAGGCCCTCGGCCTCGGCGCCGCCTTCGTCATGCAGCGCGTGGCGCGCTTCGTCGGCGCGGGCCTGCTCGAGGACATGGCCGCGTTCATGGTCGAGTTCAACGAGGCGCTCGGCGGCTTCCGGGAGCGCTCACGCGAGGTCTCGGGCCTGCTCCGCGATCCCAAGGTGGGCTTCGTGCTGGTGTGCGCGCCGGACCCGCTCGTGATCGACGAGGCGATCTACTTCTACCAGCGGCTCGCGCAGTACGGCATCTCGTTCCAGGGCTTCGTGTGCAACCGCGTGCGCCGCCGCGCGGGGCCCCCGCCTCCGTCGGAGGAGGTCACCGCGCGCCTCGCGCTCCTGCCCGGCCTGCAGGCGCTGACGCCGCACGAGCTCGCCGACGCGTCGCGCGCGCTCCTCGGCGCCTACCACGACATGGAGCTGCTCGGCGAGACCGACGCGGCGGAGATCCTGCGCCTCGCGCAGCAGTGCGGCGACAAGCACGTCTACGTCAAGGTGCCGTTCTTCGAGCGCGACGTGCACGACGTCGCCGATCTGTCGCGCCTGGCGTGGCATGTCCTCGGCGCCTGACCGGGGGTAGGGACGGGGAGCAGGGATGGCCGCAGGCGATGGCACGCTGCAGGATCTGCTCGCGGGCGAGGTCGGCGTCGCCGGCGGGCTTTGGCAGACGCTCGCGGAGCAGTCCCCCGACCACATCATGCTCCTCGATCTCGAGGGGCGCATCCGCTACGTCAACCGTACGGTCCCCGACCTGACGATCTCCGAGGTGCTCGGCCGCGAGCAGTGCGACTTCGTGCCGCCCGCCTTCCAGCAGCGGGCGCGGGACGCCCTCGTCGCGGCGCGGGAAGGGCGCAGCCCGGTCGCCTACGAGATCGAGTACCACCCCATCGACGGATCGAGCGTGCAGCACTTCGACGTGCGCGTCGGCCCGGTGTTCGAGGGCGGCGAGGTCGTCGCGTTCATCGTGCGCGCGTCGAACGTCACCGAGCGCGTGCAGGCGACGAGGTCCCTGCACGAGAAGACCGAGCTGCACCGGCTGACGTTCGAGCACGCCCCGTTCGGCATCTGCCGCTTCGACGAGCGAGGCGTCGTGACCGCGTGCAACCAGGTCCTCGCGCGCGTCCTCGGCGCGCCCGTCGAGCGCATCGTGGGCTTCGACATGCTCGCGGGCATGATCCACCCGGAGCAGCGGGCCGCGCTCCTCGCCGCCCTCGCGGGCGGAGCCGGGATCTTCGAGGGCGAGTACACGTCGGTGACGGGCGGCAAGACCTCGATGCTGCGCACGGTCTACTGCGCGATCGCGGGCGAGGACGGCCGGCCGAGCGGGGGCCTCGCGTTCGTCGAGGACTTCACCGAGCTTCGCGCGCGCGAGCTCGAGCTCCACCGCGCGCAGCGGCTCGAGTCACTCGGGCTCCTCGCGGGGGGCCTCGCGCACGACTTCAACAACCTCATGACGCCGATCCTGCTCGCGACCGAGCAGCTCCGACGCGGCCTGACGGGCGAGCGGCTCGAGCAGACGCTGCGGTCGGTCCGGCGCGCCGCCGAGCGCGCCGGCGGCCTGGCGAGCCAGCTCCTGACGTTCTCGCGCCAGCAGGCGCTCGCGTTCGAGCGGCTCGACGTGGCGGAGCTGGTCTCCACGCGCCGCGAGCTGCTGCGCAGGCTCCTGCGCGAGGACATCGAGCTCGAGATCTGCTTGCCCGACGGCCCCGCGTGGGCGCTGGCGGAGGGCGCGCGCATCGAGCAGGCGCTCCTCAACCTCACCGCGAACGCCCAGGACGCCATGCCGGAGGGCGGGCGCCTGCGCATCGAGCTCCGGCGGGATCGCAGGACCGACCCGCGGGGTGGCGGCATCCGCGCCGAGGTCGGCTGGGTCATCCTCGAGGTGAGTGACACCGGCGTCGGGATGAGCGCGGAGACGCGGGGGCGCATCTTCGATCCGTTCTTCTCCACCAAGGAGCGCGGGCGGGGAACGGGGCTCGGGCTCGCGACCGTGCACGGCATCGTGCGGCAGCACCGCGGCTTCGTCGAGGTCGAGAGCGAGCCTGGCGTCGGCACCACGTTCACCCTCGGCCTGCCGGCCACCGAGCCCGACCCACGCGCGGTGGCCGGGACGACGGGGCCCGAGGACGCCACGCCCCCGGGCCGCGGGGAGTCGGTGCTCGTGGTCGAGGACGACACCGACGTGCGCGCCATGACGGCCGAGATCCTCGAGAGCCTCGGCTACCGCGTGATCACGGCGGCGAGCGGCGTGGAGGCGCTCGCGCGGCTCGACGCGCACGGGGGCAAGATCCAGCTCCTCGTGTCCGACGTGGTCATGCCCGGGCTGTCGGGCCCTGCGCTCTGCGCCGCGGTCTCGGAGCGCAGGCCGGGGATGCGGCACCTGTTCATCTCCGGCTACGCCGAGGGCCTCGGCGAGAGCGGCGAGGGGCTGACCGCGTCCTTCCTGCCGAAGCCCTTCTCCGTGTCCGCGCTGGCGAGGGCCGTGCGGCACGCGCTGGACGGCGACGGGCCGAAATAGAACGCGTTCTGCTTTCCATCCGAAGTAGAACATGTTCTAGTTCGCGACATGGAACAGGTCGGCTTCGGCTTCGGTCAGGCGCGGGTGGCGGCGGACAAGGGCGAGCGCGTGGGACCGCGCTGGCTGCGCGAGACGCTGGTGCCGCTCGCGCTCGTCACCGCGTGTCCGCCCGCGGTGATGCTCGTGTGGCACACGCACGTCGAGCTCGGCGGCTCGCTCGCCGCGCTCGGGCGCGAGCTGTGGCAGGGTGGGGTCCTCGCGACCATCGGCCGCGTGTGGGGCGCGCACCTCGTGGGGAGCCCGACCGCGTGGGCGATCATCGGCATCTTCGCGGCCGTCCAGCTCGCGCTGATGCGCCTCTTGCCCGGGCGGCCCTTCCACGGTCCCGTGACGCCGACGGGCAACGTGCCCGTGTACAAGGCCAACGGCGTCGCCGCGTTCGTCACGACGCTCGCCCTCTTCCTCGGAGGCTCGCTCGGCCTCGGGCTCTTTCCGGCCAGCATCGTCTACGACCACTTCGGCGACGTCCTCGGCGCGCTCAACCTGACCGCGCTCGGCTTCTGCCTGCTCCTCTACTTCAAGGGCCGCTACGCGCCGTCGTCGAGCGACCACAGCCGCACCGGCAACCCGCTCTTCGACTACTACTGGGGCACGGAGCTCTACCCGCGCATCGCGGGCTGGGACGTCAAGATGTTCACGAACTGCCGCTTCGGGATGATGGCCTGGCCGGTCATCCTGCTGTCGTTCGCGGCGCGGCAGCACGAGGCGCATGGCCTGTCGGACTCGATGATGGTCGCCGTCGGCCTGCAGCTCGTCTACATCGGGAAGTTCTTCTGGTGGGAGACGGGCTATCTGCGCTCGCTCGACATCATGCACGACCGCGCGGGCTTCTACATCTGCTGGGGCTGCCTCGTGTGGGTGCCGGGGATCTACACGTCGGCGACGCTGTTCCTCGTCGATCACCCGAACCGGCTCGGGGCGCCCGCGGCCGTGGCGCTCTTCGTCGCCGGCGTCGGCTTCATCTTCATGAACTACGCGGCGGACGCGCAGCGGCAGCGCGTGCGCGCGACCGAGGGCCAGACGCGCGTGTGGGGCAAGCCGCCCGTCCTCATCCGCGCGCGCTACACGACCCAGCAGGGTGAGCAGAAGGAGAACCTCCTGCTCGCGAGCGGCTTCTGGGGCCTCGCGCGGCACTTCCACTACGTGCCCGAGATCCTGGGCGCGCTGTGCTGGACGCTGCCGGCCCTCGCGACGGGCGTGCTGCCCTACTTCTACGTCGTGTTCCTGACCATCCTGCTCACCGACCGCGCGTTTCGTGACGACCGGCGCTGCGCCGCGAAGTACGGCGCCGACTGGGACCGCTACCGCGCCGTGGTCCCCCGCAAGATCCTGCCCGGGCTGCTCTAGTCTCGAGTGGCCGGCTCGGAAGCCGGCCACCGGGAGGGGCGCGCCGCCCCTCCCCCGGATGGGCAAAGCCCATCCGGGCCCCCC
>CAZQJC010000286.1:0-28956 GCA_964593795.1 uncultured Myxococcales bacterium
CGGGCAGCGGTGGCGCGGGCTCGGGCGGCGCAGGCACCGGCGGAGCGGGTGGCGCGGGCGCCGGCGGCGCGGGCACCTGGCGCAGCCTCGGTCCCTTCGCGGGCACCGTCACCGCGCTGGTGCTCGATCCGACGACGCCCACCACGGCCTACGCGGGCACGCACGGTGGCGGCGTCTTCAAGACGACCGACGGCGCGGCCACCTGGACCGCCGTGACGAACGGGCTCGGCAACCTCACGGTGAGCGCGCTCGCGATCGCGCCCTCGGCGGGCGGCACGCTGCTCGCCGCGACGGACGGCGGCGTCTTCCGCACCACCGACGGGGGAGGCTCGTGGGGCGCGTCGTCGATGGGCCTGTCGAGCCTGCTCGTGCGCGGGGTCGCCTTCTCCGGCTCGCAGGCCGACACCGCCTACGCCGGCACCGAGGGCGGCGACGGCATGTTCAAGTCCACCGACGGCGGCCGCACCTGGTCCGCCATCAACGTGGGCCTGCCGAGCGCGACCGTCTGGGCCGTGGCCGCGGACCCGTCGCGGGCGAACGTCGTGCTCGCCGGGCTCGACGGGGGCCTCTATCGCAGCATGGACGGTGGCACGAGCTGGACGCGGGTGCAGCAGGGCAACGTGCGCGCGATCGCCTTCGACACGACGGCGATGGCGACCGCGTACGCCGGCATCCTCAACCAGGGCGTCTTCAAGAGCACGAACGGCACCGATTGGATGAACGTCTCGACCGGCCTCGGCGCGCGCTCGGTGAACGCCCTCGCGATCCACCCGCAGACGCCGACCGTCCTCTATGCAGGCACGGACAGCGGCGTGTACCGGAGCGGCGACGGCGCCATCTCCTGGATGCCCGCGCAGGGCGGCATGGTCGGAAGCGAGAAGACGCGGAGCCTCGTCATCGACACCGCGGGCCGCCTCATCGCGGGCACCGAGGGCGGGCAGGGCACGTACCGCTCCCTCGACGGGATGATGTGGACGGTGGCGAACACGGGCCTGGCCAACGTCTCCGTGCAGGCGCTGGCCGTCCACGCGTCGAGCCCGACGAACCTGTATGCGGGCACCGACAGCGGCGTCTGGAAGAGCATCAACGCGGGCGGCACCTGGGGCAACGTGCTCGCGCAGGGGCTCACCGTGCGCGCGCTCGCGATCGACCCGATGAGCCCAGCGAGCGTCTTCGCCGGCGGCGTCCGCACGACGACCTCGGGCCCGACCCTCTATCACACCGAGGACGGCGCGCGGTCGTGGAGCGGGTACTCGAGCGTGCAGAGCGTGAGCGTCACGTCGATCCTGCTCATGTCGATGCCGATGGGGCAGGTGTTCCTCGCCACCGAGGGCTCCGGCCTCATGACCGGCAACGCGGCGGCGAACAGCTTCACGAACGTCTCCATCGGCGACTCCTTCATCCGCGCGCTGGCCGCCGATCCGAGCTCGCCCATGACCCTCTACGCGGGCACGCAGAACTCGCCCTACCTCTACAAGAGCGTCAACGGCGGCTCGAGCTGGCTGCGTTTCGCGGATGGCCTGCCCATGCAGCGCATCAACGCGCTCGTGGCGCATCCGCTCAACCCGGGCACGGTCTACGCCGCCACGGGCGCGGGCGTGTACCGCACGGTGGACGGGGGCATCGCGTGGACCGCGCAGTCGAGCGGGATCGGCACCGCGCAGGTGGACTGCCTCGTCATGGACCCGGCGAACCCCTCGACGCTCTACGCGGCGACCGCGACCGGCGTCTATCGCACGACCGACGCGGGCAATGCGTGGAGCGCGTTCGGCGGGCCCCTCCCCAACAAGAAGGTCATGGCGCTCTTGCCCCACCCGACGGACGGGCGAACGCTCTTCGTCGGGACGGACGGCAACGGCGTCTACGTGGCGGGACAGTAGGATGATCGGACAATCTCCCCCTCGCATCGACGGCGTCGACAAGGTCACCGGGCGCGCGCGCTACGTGGACGACCTCGACGTCGAGAAGCTCGCGGGCAAGCCCGCGCTCGTCGGGCGCACGGTGCGCTCGGACGTGCCGCACGCGCTCCTACGCGCGCTCGAGCTCGACCCGAAGTTCGACTGGACCGGCGTCACCGTGGTGACGGCCGCGGACATCCCCGGCAAGAACGTGGTCGCGCTCATCGAGGACGACCAGCCGGCGCTCGTGCCCATCGGCGGGCGCATCCGGCACGTGACCGAGCCGGTGGCGCTCGTCGCCGCGCCCACCGCCGCGCGCGCGGAGGCGGCGCGAAAGGCGATCCGCGTCGTCACCGACACCTTGCCGGCGGTGTTCGACCCCGAGGACGCGCTCTACGGCGACGTGCTCGTGCACGGCAAGGACAACGTCTACAAGAAGTTCGAGATCAAGAAGGGCGGCCACATCGAGGACGCGCTCGCGGACGCGGACCTCGTCATCGAGGGCGTCTACCGCACGGGCGCGCAGGAGCAGATGTACATCGAGCCCCAGGGCATGCTCGCCTGGTGGGACGAGCGCGGCGTCTGCCACGTCGTCGGCTCGATGCAGTGCCCCTACTACGTGCACAAGGCGATGAAGGTGCTGCTCGGCTGCGCGGACGAGGGCGTCGTGATCGGCCAGGCCGTCACGGGCGGCGGCTTCGGCGGCAAGGAGGAGTACCCGTCGATGCTGGCGGCGCACGTGGCGCTGCTCGCGAGGAAGGCGGGCGCGCCGGTCAAGATCGTCTACGACCGCTCCGAGGACGTCTCGGCGACGACCAAGCGCCACCCCGCGGTGGTGCGTCATCGCCTCGGCATCAACCACGACGGGACGATCGTGGCCGTGGACATCGACGTGCTGCTCGACGGCGGCGCGTACCTGACGCTCTCGCCGGTGGTGCTCTCGCGCGGCGTCCTGCACGCGGCGGGGCCCTACAAGATCCCGCACGTGCGGGTCATCGGGCGCGTCGTCGCGACGAACACGCCGCCGCACGGCGCCTTCCGCGGCTTCGGCGCGCCGCAGACCACGTTCGCGTACGAGCGGCAGATGCAGAAGGCGGCCCGCGCGCTCGGCGTGACGCCGTTCGAGCTGCGGCGGAAGAACGCGCTCCGCTCCGGCGACGTGACGGCGACGGGCCAGACGCTGACGACCAGCGTCGGCAGCGACGCGGTGCTCGACGCGGTGCTCGCGGCGGCCGAACGCGAGGCGCCCGCGGCGCCCGCGGCGATCCCCGGGGCGAAGCGGGGCAGGGGCCTGGCGTTCTACTTCCACGGCGCCGGGTTCACGGGGTCGGGCGAGGATCGCCTGAAGGGCAAGGCCGAGGTGGCGCTCGCGCCCGACGGCGCCTTCGAGGTGCGCGCGGGCTCGACCGACATCGGCCAGGGCATGCTGACGACGTTCACGCAGATCGCGGCGGACGCGCTCGGCGTGCCCGAGTCCGCGGTGCGCATGGCGGCGCAGTCGACCGACCGCGTGCCCGACTCGGGGCCGACCGTGGCGTCGCGCACGTGCATGGTGGTGGGCCACGTCGTCGAGCAGGCGTCGCGCGCGCTCGGCCAGCGCCTCGCCGCGTTCGCCCGCGAGACCGGCCGCGACCCGGCCGACGTCGTCGCATGCGCCAAGGCATATGTGTCCGAGCGAGGGGTCATCGCGGAGCGGCACACCTACGCCTCGCCGCCCGGGATCAAGTGGGACGACGCGACGTACACCGGTGACGCGTACCCGACGTACGGCTGGGCCGCGTGCGTGGTGGACGTCGCGGTGGACCCGGACACGCACGAGGTGACGGTCGAGCGCTGCATCCACGCCGTGGACGTGGGCAAGGCCATCCACCCGATCATCGTCAAGGGGCAGATCGAAGGCGGCACGCTGCAGGCGCTCGGCTGGGCGCTCTGGGAGAGCGTGCAATACGACAAGGGCCGCGTGCTCAATCACCGCATGACCGACTGCATCATCCCGACCGCGATCGAGGCGCCCGAGCTGGAGACGGTGCTCGTCGAGGTCCCGTATCCGAACGGGCCGCACGGGGCCAAGGGCGTCGGCGAGATCCCGATGGACGGGCCCGCCGCGGCGGTGGCGGGCGCGATCGAGGACGCGCTCGGCGTGGCCATCGACGCGGTGCCGGCGCTGCCGGAGCGCATCGCCGAGGCCGTGGAGGCCGCGCCATGAAGCTCGAGCTCCAGGTCAACGGCGAGGCGCGCACGGTGGACGTGTCGCCCGCGCGGCGCCTCCTCGACGTGCTGCGCGAGGATCTGCACCTGACCGGCACGAAGGAGGGCTGCGGCGAGGGCGAGTGCGGCGCGTGCACGGTGCTCGTCGAGGGCGTGCCCGCGAACAGTTGCCTCATCGCGGTGGCGCAGTGCGAGGGGCACCCGGTGACGACGATCGAGGGCCTGGCCGGCAAGGCGGGTGGCGGCGAGATCCTGCACGCGGTGCAGCGCGCGCTCATCGACTTCGGCGGAACGCAGTGCGGCATCTGCACGCCCGGAATCGCGCTCGCTGCGGCCGCGGCGATCGAGCGCGAGCCCGGCGCGAGCCGCGCGCGGCTGCGCGAGCTGCTCGCGGGCAACCTCTGCCGCTGCACGGGCTACCAGCTCATCATCGACGCGGTCGCGGAGGCGGCGCGGACGCTGCAAGCGAAGCGGGAGCAGGGCGGAGGCGCGCGATGACCGCGTACCTGCGGCCGCGGACGCTCGAGGAGGCGCTCTCGGCGCGCGCGCAGAACCCGTCGTTCACGGTGCTCGCGGGCGGCACGGACCTGCTCGTCAACGCGCCCCACAAGCCCGAGCCGGCGGGGCTGCTCGACGTGTTCGGCCTGCCGGGGATGTGCGGGATCGAGGCGGAGGGGGGCGAGCTGCGCATCGGCGCGGCGGCCACGTACCGCGCGATCCTCGAGGACGCGCGCGTGCGGGAGCTCGTGCCGTGCCTCTGGGAGGCCTGTCGCGAGGTCGGGGCGGTGCAGATCCAGGCGCGCGGCACGATCGGCGGCAACCTCGTGACGAGCTCGCCCGTGGGCGACACGCTGCCCGCGCTGCTCGCGCTCGACGCCGTCATCGAGCTCGCGAGCGTGCGAGGTGTGCGCAAGGTCGCCTACGGTCAGTTCTGCACGGGGTACCGCAAGACGCTGCTGGCCACCGACGAGCTCGTCGTGGCCGTGCGGCTGCCGCGCCCGGCGCCCGGAACCCGCCAGCACTGGCGCAAGGTGGGCACGCGCAAGGCGCAGGCGATCTCGAAGGTCGCCCTCGCGGCCGCCGCGCGCGTCGAGGGCGGCGTGGTGGTCGAGCCGCGGATCGCGCTCGGGGCCGTCGCGGCGACGCCGATCCGCGCGCGCGCCGCGGAGCGGGTGCTCGCCGGGGCGCGCCCCGACGCGGCCACCGCCGCGAGCGTCGAGGCCGCGCTCGCGGCCGAGATCCACCCCATCAGCGACGTGCGGTCGACCGAGGGCTACCGTCGCGACGTGGCGGCGCGTCTGGCCGCGCGCTTCGTGCTATCCCTCTCGGAGGACAGGCCATGAGCGAGACCGAAGAGAGGGACGAGCGCGCGACGTCGAGGTCGCCGATCGACGGCTGGACGCTGCTCGGCGGGGCGGCCGCGATCTCGGCCGGCGTGGTCAGCATCGGCCTCAAGACGGACTCCGACCGGATCTACGACATCTACTTCTACGTGCTCGGGCTCGTCGTGGCGGTGTTCGTCGCGCGCGACCTCGGCGTCCTCAAGGTCGATCCGCTGCGCCTCCTCGGCGTCGGGCCGCGCCCGGGCGAGTAGCCGTCCCCGCCGTGTTCGAGCGCTGCACGCTCGACGAGCTCGAGATCGAGGACGAGGCGTCGTTCCGCCACGTCGCGCTCTACGCGGACCTCAAGGCGGTCCTGCGCCGCGCGGCCTACTCGTTCCGCGTGCTGCCGCCGGCGTCCGAGGGCCGGGCCGATCACGCACTGCTCCTGAACCTCACGTTCTGGGGTGCGGACACGGGCGGCGACATCCTCTGCGATCGGTACCTCGAGGCCGACGTGGTCACGCACGTTGCGTGGCACCACCTCGCCGCGCGCGCGCTGGCCGTACCCGGGCGCGCGATGTCGGTCGACGCGCTCTTCGTCGGTGAGGCCATCGCGAGCGCCTTCGACGCGTACCTCGTCGGTCGGCTGCTCGGCCACGCGCCCGACTCGACGTTCCTCGAGACCCAGGTCCCCCGCATGGCGGAGGCCGCGGAGGCCGCCGGCCTCTCCGCGGCCGGGTTCGAGCGGCTCGTCCGGCGCATGGCGGCCGACCCCGATCGCGCCTTCGGCGAGCTCTACGCGCTGCTCGTCGACGCGACGAGTGCCCTCTACTCGTCGGCCGACGCCGAGTCCGCGCTGGCCGCCCTCACCACGTTCGACGGCCACCCCTTCGCGCCGCTCCTCCATCGCTACGAGGTCTCGAACTGGGTCCTCTACGCCCGCGCCTACGGCGACCCCGCGCCCGATCCTCGCGCCCGCGAGGTAGACGGTGCTCTCCGCACCGCGCCCCTCGCCCTCGACTGGCTCTCCCAGCACTGGCTGCCCTAGAAATCGTGCTCGTGCTCGTGCCCGTGTCCGAGCCCGAGCCCGTGTCCGAGCCCGAGCCCGAGCCCGTGCCCGTGCCCGTGCCCGTGCCCGTGCCCGCAATCCGCCTCCGTGATCCGTAGCCCGTCGTCCGTGGCCCGTCGTCCGTGGCCCGTCCTCCGTAGCCCGTCCCCCGTAGCCCGTCCTCCGTAGCCCGTCCTCCGTGGCCCGCCCCCCCGTCCCCCGCTTGACAAAGGTGTCCATTGAACACATTATAAGTGTCATGAAGACTCTTTGTGGCGCTGCGCCGCTTCCCAGGCTCGGCTCGCTCCTCGGCCGCGAGCACGCCCGCGTCGGCCGCAACAACCAGGACGCCTGTGCGGCGGGCACTGGTCACGGGTGGCACGTCGTCGTGGTGACCGACGGCTGCTCTGCGGGGGCCTCGAGCGAGGTCGGCGCGCGCCTCGGCGCCTCGTTCCTCGCGGCGCAGGCCCCGGCCTACCTCGCCGCCAGCCGCGATCCGCTGGAGGCCGCGCGCGCCCTGACGGCGGGGCTCGCAGGCGCCCTCGACGCCCTCACCGGCGCCTGCGCCGCGCCCGGAGACCGCCCCGCCTTCGTCGCCCATCACCTCCTCTTCTCCTTCCTCGTGGCGGCGGTCGGTCCCGAGCGCGCCGTGGTCTTCGGCGTCGGCGACGGCGTCGTGATCGCCGACGGCGAGCTGCGCTGCCTCGACCCCGGACCCGAGAACGCCCCGCCTTATGTCGCCTATCGCCTGGTCCCCGCGGAGGTGCTCGATCCTCCGTTCCTCGCGGACGCGCTCGAGCCGCGCCTGCACCTCGACCTCCCGCGCGAGCAGCTCTCCGTGGTCGGCGTCTCGACCGATGGTCTCGGGGAGCTCCTCGCGCGGGACCGCGACGCGGCCCTCGGCGTCCTCTCCGCCCCGCACGATCCCGCGAACCCGAGCCTGCTCGGAAAGCGCCTGCGCGCGCTGGCCACCCACGGCCTCGCGCCCGCCGACGACACGACGCTCGCGCTCCTCCACCTGCAGCCCGCGGGACGAGGGGGTGCGTCGTGAACGTCCTCCTCGAGGGCAAGCGCATCGCGCTCGACGACTCCATGCTGCTCGGCGAGGGCGGCGAGGCGCGCGTCTACCGGGTCGGCGCGCGGGCGCTCAAGCTGTTCCACAGCCCTGACGCCGCGAAGGTGGCCAAGCTCGGGGCGTTCCCGCGCGGGCTTCCGCGCGCGGTCATCGCCCCCGAGGCGCTCCTGCGCGACGCGAAGGGCCGCGTCGTCGGCTACGCGATGCCCGTGCTCGAGGGAGCCACCGACGCGATCCGCCTCGCGCAGCGACGCTTCCGCGACGGCATCGTGCCGAACCAGGACGTGACGGCCATCTTCCGGCACGCCTGGCTGACGCTTGTTGCGCTGCACAAGGCGGGGGTCGTGGTGGGCGACCTCAACGACGGCAACGTGCTGTGGCGCAACACGGAGGCGTTCTTCATCGACGCCGACTCGATGCAGTTCGGCGCGTTCCCGTGCACGGTCGCCCACGAGCGCTTCCTCGACCCGCGCCTGTACGGGCGCGATCTCGCCAGGGAGGCCGGCCTCGACGAGGGCAGCGACTGGTTCGCGTTCGCGGTCCTGCTCTTCCAGAGCCTGCTCTACGTGCACCCCTACGGCGGCGTGCACGCCGCGCACGCGACGCCGCTCCGCCGCGCCGAGGCGCGTGTGAGCCTGCTCCACGATGGCGTGACGCTGCCCAAGGCCGCGGTCTCGCCGCGCGTCCTGCCCGACGCCCTCTGCCAGTGGTTCTGGCGCGTGTTCGAGAAGGACGAGCGCGGCGCGATGCCGGCGGAGCTGCTCGAGACCCTGCGCTGGAACCGCTGCGCCTGCGGCCTCGAGCACGCCCGCCCGGCTTGCCCCGACTGCGCCTCCACCCGCGGCGTCGTGGTCGAGGTCGTCCGCCACCACGGTCGTTGCCGCGCCCGGCGGATCTTCCAGACCCGGGGCCGCGTGCTCGCCGCGCGCGTACAGGGCGCGCTCCGGTACGCGTACGAGGACGGCGGCGCCGTGCGGCGCGAGGACGGCTCGCTGCTGTTCTCTGGCCCCATGACGCCCGGGCTCGAGCTCGCGCTCGCAGGCGACTCCACCTGGATCGGCCTCGGAGGCAAGCTCGTGCGCCTCGAGCGCGGCGAGGCCGTCGAGCGGGCCGAGACGGCGACGGCCCCCCGCGGCCCGGGCTTTTGTGCGGCGCAACATGGCCTCTTCCGCATCGAGGCCGACTGGCTCGTCGAGCACGCGACGGGCGCGCGCGTCGGCCGCGTCGCCGGCGGCCGCACCACCCTCGCGTGCGGCGCCGGGCTGGGCCTCGGCCTCTGGCGCGCCGGCCAGGCGACCTTCGCCTCGCTCTTCTCGCCCGGCCGCGCGGGCCTGCGCGAGGTCCGCCTGCCCATTGCCGGACGCATCGTCGAGCTCGACGTCGTGTTCGACGAGCGCCATGCGCTCCTGTCGATGCACCTCGAGCACGCGGGCGCGCGCACCGCGGCGGTCTTCCTCGTCGACGCCGCAGGGAGCATCCTCGGCCGGCGCACCGGCAGCCCCGACGAGTCGCCGATCCTCGCGTCCTGCGCGGGCAAGGCGCTCCTCGGCGGGCGCGCGCTCGTCGCCACCGACGAGGGCTTGCTCGGCCTCGCGATCGACGCGCCGACGGGCCTGCTCGTCGAGGGCACGCTCTTTGCCGACACGCGGCCGTTCGTCGCCGCGGGGGTGGACCTGCTGCCCGGTCCCTCCGGCTCCGTCTACGTCGTCACCACGCGGGACATCACCCAGCTCGAGCTCGCCTGAGGCGAGCGGAAAGGAACCGCCATGTCGCTCCCCACCCCGAAGTTCTACGAGCCAAGAAGGTGCGCCGAGCTCCACCTCGAGCGCGCCGCCGACGTCGCCATGACCGCGCTCGATTACCGGCTCCGCCACCGCATCGCGCCGGCCGCACAGGACAAGGTGCGCATCGCCGCGTTCGGCATCGACTGCCAGGTCGGCTTCTGCACGCCCGGCGCGAGCCTGTTCGTCCCCGGCGCGGTCGAGGACACGCAGCGCGCGCTCGCCTGGCTCTACGGCAACCTCGACAAGATCACGGGTCTGCACTTCTCGATGGACACGCACCGCGTGTTCCAGATCTTCCACCCCGCCTGGTGGACCGATCTCGAGGGCAAGCACCCGGCGCCGTTCTCCGTCGTCCGCACCGAGGACGTCCGCAAGGGCCTGTGGAAGCCCGTCGCGTGCCCGCGCGAGTCGATGGAGTACGTGCGCCGGCTCGAGGAGACCGGCAAGTACGTGCTCACGATCTGGCCCTACCACACGCTGCTCGGCGGCGTGTCGCACGCGCTCGTGCCGGCCCTGATGGAGGCCGCGATCTTCCATTCGCTCTGCCGCATGACCCAGACGCACTTCGAGACCAAGGGCACGCACGCGATGACCGAGAACTACTCGGTCCTCTCCCCCGAGGTGCGCGAGCTCGGCGGGCACGTGGTCGGCGCCTTCAACGCGCCCTTCTTCAAGCTCCTCATGGACTACGACCGCGTCTACGTGTTCGGCCAGGCCAAGAGCCACTGCGTGCTGTCGACCCTCAAGGACATCCGCGCCGAGCTCGAGCGCACCGACCCCGCGCTCATCGACAAGATCTACGTGCTCGAGGACGCGACGAGCTCCGTGCCGCCGCCGCCGCTCGACCCTCTGCCCCCCGACCTCGACTTCCCGCGCCTGGCCGACCAGGCCTTCGACGAGCTGCGAAGAGCCGGCATGCACCTCGTCAAGACCACCGACCCCCTCTGAATCGTGCTCGTGCTGGTGCTCGATCCGAACCCGAAAAAGGAGCCCCCATGTCCGACCTCCACTCCCTCTTCTCCGCCGCCCAGGCCGCCGGCGTGCTCTCGACCGAGTCCTCGTCGCTCCTGACGGGCCACCTCGGCCCGGTCGTCGTGGCCGGGGCCGCGGGCCTCGGCGCCGAGCGCATCGTCGCCAGCGACGTCACCCTGGTCACGGTGCTCATCGACAAGAGCTCGAGCATCGCCTCCTCGGACCTCGAGGACGCCGTTCGCGCCGGCCAGAACGCCCTCGTCGACGCGTTCGCCGGCTCCAAGGAGAAGGACGGCATCCTGCTCGCGCTCTGGACCTTCCACCACGAGGCGGAGGTGGTGCACAGCTACGCCCCCGTCGACGACGCCGTGCGGCTCGACGACCGGAGCTACCGCGCCGGCGGCGCGACGCACCTTTACGACACCTGGTGCGACGCGCTCGCCGCCAACGTCGCCTACGCCGAGACCCTCCGCGCGAGCGGCACGCCCTGTCGCAGCGTCGTCGTCGTGATCACCGACGGCGCGGACTACGGCTCGACCCGCAAGGCCCGCGACTGCGCCAGGCTCTCCCGCGATCTGCTCGCGTCGGAGCAGTTCGTGCTCGCCTTCGTCGGCGTCGGCGGCGACGACTTCCGCGCGGTCGCGCGCTCGATGGGCATCCCCGACGGCGGCGTGCTCGTGCAGAAGGACGCGACGCCGTCGGGCATGCGCCAGGTCTTCCAGATGGTGAGCCGGTCAGCGATCCGCGCGAGCCGCGGCCTCATCCGGCCCGGCGCCCAGGCCGGCTTCTTCGGGCCCTGACGAGCCGCTCGTCCCGCGCAGCCCGAGCCAGCCGAAGAACACGATGCCGCTCGTGTTGGCGAGGAAGTCGTAGAGGTCGACCGTGCGCGGCGGAAACCAGCGCTGCGAGAGCTCCTCCCCGGTGGCGAGGACGAACACCGCGAGCGCCGCGGTCGGCAGGCCGAGCAGCCAGCGGTGGCCCCGCGACGCGCGCACGGCCAGCCCCGAGAGCAGGCCGACGAGGAGGAAGTGCGCGACCTTGTCCCCGTAGGGCGTCTTCCACACGAGGTCCTTGAGCGGATCCCACATGCGCCCCTGGTCGACCAGGACGACCAGCCCCACGAGCGCGGCTACATACATGCCGAGCGCGATCCCCCACGCGTGCTTCACCTTGACGGTCATGATGAGGCCATCCTGCCGGCGCCGCCAAGGCCGCGGGATGGACGCTCCGTGAGGATTTCGAGGAGGACGCCGCCGGAGCCCGCAGCCGCGCGGCGCGCGCCTCCACGCTGACCAGCGCGGCGAGATCTCCGCATCCGATCCGCGCGGCCGTGGGATAGTCCCTCCATGATCGCGCTCACCGGCGGCACCGTCGTGGAGTCGTGGGCCGGCGGCGACGTGCGGCCCGACACCACGGTGCTCGTCGACGACTCCGGCATCGTGGCGCTCGGCCGGGGCGTGCCTCCCCAGGGGGCGGAGATCATCGACTGCGAGGGCTGCCTCGTCGCGCCGGGGCTCGTATGCGCCCACACGCATGCGTACCACGCGCTCGCGCGCGGCATGCCTGGCCCCGCCGATCCGACGACCTCGTTCCAGGAGATCCTCGAGAAGATCTGGTGGCGCCTCGATCGCGCCCTCGATCCGGCGGCGATCACGTCGAGCGGCACCATGAGCGCCGTCGAGGCGCTGCTCTCGGGCACGACGACGATCTTCGACCACCACTCGTCGCCGAGCTCGATCGACGGCTCGCTCGGCCTGCTCGCCGACGCCTTCGGCCGCGCGGGCCTGCGCGCCGCGCTCTGCTACGAGGTCACCGATCGCCACGGCCGGCCCGGCCGCGACGCGGGCCTGCGCGAGAGCGAGCGCTTCCTGCGCAAGCTCGCCGAGCCCGGCGCGCCCGCGCTCCTGCGCGGCCTGGTCGGCGCGCACGCGGGGTTCACGCTGACGTCCGAGTCCCTGGAGGCGTGCGCGGACCTCGCGCGCCGCCTCGGCACGGGCGTCCACCTGTCCGTCGCCGAGGACCACGTCGACCGGGAGCACGACGGCCAGCCGATCGTGCAGCGCCTCGACGAGCTCGGCGTGCTCACCGAGCGGACGCTGGTCGCTCACGCGGTGCACGTCGACGAGGTGGGTGCCGGAGCGCTGCGCCGCCGGCGCTGCTTCGTGGCGCACAACCCGCGATCGAACATGAACCACGGCGTCGGCTACGCGCGGCCCCGGCGCTTCGGCGAGCGCCTCGTGCTGGGCACGGCGGGCATCGGGGCGGACCTGTTCGAGGAGGCGCGCTTCGCCTACTACCGGCTGCGCGAGCACGACGTCGACGCCTCGCCCGACGACGTCCTCGCGTGGGTCGCGCGTGGCGCCGAGCTCGCGAGCGAGGTCTGGGAGCAACGCATCGGCACGATCGAGCCGGGCGCGGCCGCGGACCTCGTCGTCCTCGACTACCGCGCGCCGACGCCGGTCACGCGCCGCAACCTCGCCGGTCACTTCCTGTTCGGGCTGTGCGCGAGCCACGTCCGCGACGTGGTGGTGGGTGGCCGCGCCGCGGTGCGCGATCGCCAGGTCCTCGGCGTGGCCGTTCCCGACGCCTACACCGCCGCGCGCGCGGCTGCCGAATCCCTCTGGAGCCGCATGGATGCCCTGGCCTAGCGGCGCCCGCGGCCGCCACTGCTGGCTCCTCCACGCCTCCTCCACTCCGCACTCGCGTCCCTCGCGCCGCGCAACCCCGCTGACTCCCACATGTAGGCATCCGGCACGGGCCTTGCTGTAGGCGGCCGCGAATCATGCATCCCCAGAAGTGGGCGTGGGCCGCGTGCACGGCTCTCTCCTTGGTCGCCTGTGGCACCGATGGCTCGGGCGTGGCGACCGCAATCGTGGACCAGGGCGTCGTCGACGAGCCCGCAGACCTCGGCAAGGCCGACTACCGCGACCTCGCGTTCGACGTCGTCCGCCTGCCCACGACCGCGGCGGGCGCGACCCCGACGCGGCGCCTGCTCGTGTCCGCCGACGACTACCGGGGCGTCTTCGGCCTCGAGCCGCACGGCATCGACTTCGGCCGCGACTGGCTCGCGTACTACAGCGCGGGCGATCAGCCCTCGGACGGCTATTCCGCCGAGGTGCGCGGCGTCCGCCTGTCGAACGACTGGCTCTCGCTCAAGGTGGCGACGGCGCTCGTCTCGCCCGGCGCCAACTGCCACCCCGCGGGCACGCGCACCCGCCCCCAGGTGCTCGTGAAGTTCGCAAAGCCCCTCGTGCCGACGGGCATCGTGAGCTGGCTCCGCGCCGACGAGCCCCGCGCCTGCGCCGACACGCCGCCACCGCCACCGCCACCGCCACCGCCCGCCGGGGTCGCGTGCGGCAGCGCGACCTGCCAGCCCGGCGCCTACTGCTCCACGTTCGCCGGCACGCAGTGCCTGCCCTACCGCACGTGCGCGCTCTCGGGCGTCTCGTGCGGCGCCGCGGCCCGCTGCGTCGACACGCCCGCGGAGTGCTGGCGCGAGCCGTGCCCGCCCACCGCGCCGACCTGCGAGGCCTATCGCTGCCCTGCGCCGGGCACCATCCGCTGCGTCGACCGCATCCTCGTGACCGACGCGACGGCGTGCCGGGGCCCCTACCACGACTGGATCGTCGCGAGCTGCGCGGCCGTCACGTTCGTCTACGGCCGCTGACGGGGCAGGCCTCCGCGACGAGCATCCTGGCGGCATCGTACGGTGTGGCCCCGCGATGGCCGCTGGCCCATGATCGCCGGACAGGAGCGCTCATGTATTCGGACAAACGAATTGTTTGCGACGCGCAGGGGCTGACCATCCGGCACTACCACTTCCCCGTCGGCTCCTCGAAGCGCATCACGTGGAGCCAGCTCCGCCGCGTGTCCAAGCTCGACATGGGCACGGGGGTGAATGGCGGCCGCTGGCGCATCTGGGGCTCGGGCGACCTGCGCCACTGGTTCAACCTGGATCCGCAGCGCCCGAAGAAGCGCTGGGCCTACATCCTCGACCTCGGCGCCTTCGTCCGGCCCGTCATCACCCCCGACGATCCCGCCGCTTTCGAGCGCGAGCTCGCCGATCGGGGTAAGCCCGTCGAGCCCGGCTAGTCCGAACCCACATCGATGCGCGGGAGCACCGGTGCTTCGATGGGCACCTCGAGCGACTCGTGGCTGAGCTGTGTTTCTCCCCACTCCGGCCTCCGGCCTTCGTGGGGCCCCGTGTCGGTCGCGCCGAAGGCGCGCAGCGTCAACATGCGGCACAGCCTGCGGCGACACCACGCTCGCTTCGCTCGCTTTGGGCGGGTGCTGGTGCCTCGACCGGAGCGTAGTGATTCGCGCCGGCGCGTTCGAGCCGAGCGCAGCGAGGCGCAAGGGCGTAGCGAGCGCAGCGAGCGAAGACGCAGGTTCGGGGGCCCGACCGGGCTTTGCCCGGGCGGGGGAAGGGCAGCGTGCCCGCTGCGCGGACCTCCAGGCAAGTGGGCTGCGACGGCACGACGTGCGCATGGCACGAAGCAATAGGGGGTCGGCGGTGGCCGGCTTCCGAGCCGGCCACACGCAAGCAGGGCCTCGACCTTGATGCCGCCCGCTCGATGATCAGTACGCCGTGGTCGAGGCACTAGGTCGCTCTGGCGTTGAACGAGGGAGAGCCCCTAGTTCGAACCCACATCGATACGCGAGATGCTCGTGCTCGTCCTCGATCCGGTTCCGGCCCCGACCGCCCCGCACAGCGGCTCCGGCTCGTCGACGTAGAGCTCGATCGCCCGCGCCTCGCGCCGCACGCCGAACAGCCCCCGCACCAAGGCCGGCTCCGAGAGCTCGAGCCGCACGTTCGGTGCGTCGAGCGGCGTCACCCGCACGAGGCCCCGCTCGCGCCGCTTCGGTGCGAAGGGATCGGGCGGCGGCAGCACCCTGGCCGACGCGATGGCGGCGAGCGGCACGCGCGCGCTCGCCCGCAGGCCGAGCCGCAGCGCGAGCACGCCGCCCTCGATCCGGTGCGCCGATTCGCGGAGCAGCCGGCGGTCTCCGAGCAGCCACGCGATCGAGTAGACGTGGAGCGCGACCACGGCGACATGCACGCCAGCGTGCCCCGGCCCGAGCTTCGCCGAGAGCAGCATGTGCACGACGGGCAGCTCGAATGCGCTCGCCACGATCATCGCGACGACGAGCGTCGGGTAGCTGCTCCTGTTCATGACGCCGAACGCGGCCGGATCGGCCGGTGGCAGCGGCCGCCGCCCGAGCGAGCGCAGCCAGGCTGCGTGCACGCACGCCTCGGTCACCAGCGCGCGCGCCATCACCGCGCCGTCCTCCACGGCGCCGAGCGC
Source organism: uncultured Myxococcales bacterium (assembly GCA_964593795.1). Taxonomy (GTDB): domain Bacteria; phylum Myxococcota_A; class Polyangia; order JAHFDS01; family JAHFDS01; genus JAHFDS01. The sequence goes on from CAZQJC010000286.1 coordinate 15,614, forward strand.
GCGCCACCAGCGGCCGGCGTCACCCCCGCGCAGGGCCGCACGAACCCCCCGGAGGGTGCGCCCGGTGGAGGTCAGCTCCAGGCCGATGAGCGTCAGCTCGCAGACCGCGACGAGCGCCAGCGCCGAGCCGAGCGCGCCCGTCCCGAGCACGCGATCGAGGACCGCGAAGGCGACGACCCCGAGGCTCGCCGCGCGCACCATCGCCGCGGGGCGGATGCGCGCGAGCCCACCCGTCCGGCGCGCCTCGAGCACGATCGCGAAGCCAGCCGAGAGCACGATGTCCACCACCAGCCCCGCGCGGAGCCAGCCGCTCGCGTGTGGCGCCCGCACCGCCACCGCACCGACCGCGATCACCTCGAGCGGGATCCACGCGAGGAGCAGCCACACGAGTCGCCGCCGCTCCGCCTCCGAGATGCCGGCCAGGACCTGGACCATGCCGCCTCCTTTCCTGCTGACTTGATCGTGCTCATGTCGAGAGACCCCGTCGACGCGGTGGATCGCCGCCCCGCGCGGCCGTCTGGCGTCCCACTTTCGGGACACCCCCCCCGGGCGTGTCCCAGATCCGGACGCCGCGACCGCCCGGCCACGCCACGGAACGCCGGATCTTCAAGCATTTCCAGCGAGTTAGCGTGGTGGCGTGCTTCCTGCTAAACCGGAAGGGCCGTGCGCCAACGACAGGACACCCGTGTCGGCTGACCTCCTCGACGACGAGGACGCCCCGCGGCCGTCGCGCCTGTGGCGTGCGCTCCGCGCCCTCGGGCGGATGTTCGGCGCGGTCGCGCTGCCGGATCGCTTCCTGCCCACCGAGGTCGAGGCCCGGCGCTTCGGCCTCGCGCTCTTCGTCTGCATGCTGTGCGCGGGTGCCTTCGCGGCCGCCGTCAGCGTGCAGCTCGATCCGCGCCGCGAGATGCTGACGCAGCCCCAGATGGGGCCGATGGGTGGCGGCGACGACGGACCACAGAGCGATCGTGACTTCGCCGAATCGGTGTCCAAGCGCCGCGCGGTCCTGCAGGTCACGCTCGCCCTCGGCGCGGTGCTGGGAACGCCCGCGCAGATCTTCCTCCTCGCGTTCGGCCTCTACCTCCTCGGCCGTTACGTCGGCGGCAAGCCCACGCTCGGCAACACGATGGCGGTGGCGGCGCACGCCTCGCTCGCCCTCGGCGCGCGCAGCCTGCTCGGCGCGGGCGCCGCGATGTCCACGGCGCTCCTCGGCCCGTCGGACATCCCGCGGCTCCTCGGGCAGGGGCCCGGTCAGGCGCTGCACGGGCTCGTCCAGGGCCCGGCGGCGAAGCTGCTGCAGGGCGTCGACGGCTTCACGCTCTACGCGCTCGTCCTCGTCATCCTCGGGTTCCGCCACGGCGCCCACACGAGCCGGCTCAAGGCCGCCGTCTCGGTGCTCGTCGTGTTCTCGCTCTATCTCGTCCTGACCAATCTGGTCTTCCAAGGAGGCGGCGGTCCCCACGGCCCGCCGCAGGGTGCTCGATGACCATCTTTCGCTGGATCCTCGCAGTCGTCGTGATCGGGCTCGTCGCCCTGGCTGGCATGAAGAGCCTGCGGCCCCGTTCCGCGCCGCCGATCGAGGTCGAGCTCGCCAAGGCCACGAAGGCCTCGCTCACCCGCACGGTGAGCGGCGCGGGCAAGCTCGAGCCGGTCAAGAAGATCAACGTGAGCTCGAACATCACGGGCGTGCTCGTGGACCTCGCCGTCGGCATCGGCTCGGAGGTCAAGAAGGGCCAGTACCTCGGGCAGATCGACACGTCGCAGTACCGCGCCAACGTGGACGCGCAGTCGGCGCAGGCCGAGGCGGCCTGGGCGGACGTGCAGCGCGAGGACGCCAACCTCGTGCGCCTGCGCAGCGAGGAGGCGCGCGTCAAGCGCCTCGTCGAGTCGAAGGCCGCGAACGCGAGCGAGCTCGAGCAGGCGAGCGCGAACGTCCACATGGCCGAGGCGCAGGTGCGCGCCAACCGCGGCCGCGCGCGCAGCCTGACCGCCAACGAGCGCGACGCCAAGAACCGCCTCGGCTGGGCGACCCTCAAGTCGCCCGTCGCGGGCACCGTGTTCGGCGCCAACCACCGCGTCGGCGAGCGCATCCGCGGCTCCGACTTCTCGGAGGACGTGGTCCTCGTCATCGGCACGCTCGACCGCATGGACGTGCGCATCGAGGTGAGCGAGCACGACGTGGTGCACCTCAAGGAAGGCCAGAAGGCCAAGATCGAGATCGACGCGCTCCCGGATCAGGTCATCGAGGGCTCGGTGCTCGACAACGCGCGCGACGCCACGGTCAAGAACCCCGGCACCGACAACGAGGTCACCTCGTACCCGGTGTGGATCCGCCTCGACAAGGTGCCGCAGAACGCGCTGCCCGGCATGAGCGCGCAGGTGACCATCTTCACGCAGACCAAGAACGACGTGGTCGCGGTGCCGATCCAGGCGGTGACCGTCCGCGCGCCGCTCGCTGCGAACGACAAGGCCGGCGACAAGGGCGGTGGCGACAAGGGGCACGCTCCGGGCGCCGAGCACGGCGGCCCGGCCGCAGGCGGCGGCATGGGCAAGATGGAGAAGGTGGTCTTCGTCTACGTGGCAGGCTCGCCGGGCAAGATCGAGCAGCGCGTGGTCAAGACCGGGCTGCAGTCGGACCGCATGGTCGAGATCGTCAGCGGCCTCAAGGCGGGCGACGAGATCGTCGAGGGCCCCTACCGCATCCTCGCGCGCGAGCTGCAGGACGGCCAGCAGGTCGAGCCGAAGCGCGTGGGCGGACCCGACGGCCCGGGCAAGGGCGGGCCCGGCCCAGCGAGCGCCAGGGCGGGCCACCCGTGAAGGAGCCGACGCCGCACCTCGGCGCGCTCCTGTCGCTGCACGAGATCAAGCGCCTCTACCACATGGGCGGCGAGACCATCGCGGCGCTCGCGGGCGTGACCTTCGACATCAAGAAGGGCGAGTTCGTTGCGATCGTCGGGCAATCCGGCTCCGGCAAGTCGACGCTCATGAACATCCTCGGCTGCCTCGACACACCGTCGTCGGGCACCTACAAGCTGCGCGGCACGGACGTCAAGGACCTCTCGGACGATCAGCTCAGCGACCTGCGCAACCGCGAGATCGGCTTCATCTTCCAGAGCTTCCAGCTCCTGCCGCGCACGACCGCGCTCGAGAACGTGGAGCTGCCGCTCGTCTACCGCGGCGTCTCGTCGCGCGAGCGGCGCCAGCGCGCGAAGTCGGCCCTCGATCGGGTCGGCCTCGGCAAGCGGATGGGCCACCGGCCGAACGAGCTCTCGGGCGGCCAGCGCCAGCGCGTCGCCATCGCGCGCGCGCTCGTCGCCGATCCGTCGATCCTGCTCGCGGACGAGCCGACCGGCAACCTCGACTCCGCCACCGGCAAGGAGATCATGCAGCTCTTCCGCGATCTGCACGGCGGCGGCAACACCATCATCATCGTCACCCACGAGCCCACGATCGCGGCGCAGTGCGCGCGCGCGATCCGGCTCGCCGACGGGCTCGTCCTCACCGACGGCCCGGGCGCGGAGCTCGCCGCGGCGGCAGAGCGGCGCTCGCAGGCGCCCGAGGCGCTGACGGCGTAGCGGGCCCATGCGTCATCCTCTCGCAGGCCCGCGGCGTATCTTCCGTCCGTTCGTCGAGGCGGCCTCGGCGATCCGCACGGCCGCGCGCGGCGTGGTCACCCACCGCATGCGAACCTCGCTGTCCGTCCTCGGCGTCGGCATCGGCGTCGCGACCCTCATCGCGATCTTCGCGATCCTGGATGGCCTCCGCGGCTCGTTCTCGAAGCAGATCGCCCAGCTCGGCGCGCAGACGATCTACGTCTCGAGCCACCCCTGGGTCATCCGAGGCAACTGGTGGAAGTTCCGGAACCGCCCGAAGATCACGATGCGCGACGTCGAGGCCCTGCGGAAGGACCCGCAGATCCTCCGCGCCGTCGCGCCCGTCGCCTTCGGCGGCGGCGAGGTCTCCTTCGGCAGCGAGCGAGTGGGCGGCGTGCAGCTCCTCGGCACGAACGCCGAGTACATCGACACCTCGAGCGTGCAGGTCGAGCTCGGCCGATTCCTCTCGCCGCTCGAGGGCGAGGGCACGACCCCGGTTGCGATCATCGGCGCCGAGGTGCGCGAGAACCTGTTCCGGCGCACGGACCCCATCGGCGCGAAGATCCGCGTCGCAGGCCACCAGTTCACGGTCGTCGGGACGCTCAAGGCGCAGGGCAAGAGCTTCGGCCGCTCGCTCGACAACCAGGTGATCATCCCGATCGGGGCCTTCCAGCGCGGCTTCGGGACGCAGCGGGGCCTCACGATCGCCGTGGCCGCGCCGCCCGAGGCGCTCGGCAAGGCCGAGGACGAGATCATCGAGACGCTGCGCCGCGCGCGCCGCCTCGGGGCCGGGCAGGACGACAACTTCAGCGTCAACCGGCAGGACATGCTCGCGCGCATGTTCAACGAGGAGACGGCGACGCTCTTCGCCGTGGCGGTGGCGGTGGGCCTCATCACGCTGCTCGTCGGCGGGATCGGCGTCATGAACATCATGCTCGTCGCGGTCACCGAGCGCACCCGCGAGATCGGCGTGCGCCGCGCGATCGGCGCGCGAAAGCGCACCATCCTCCTGCAGTTCCTCGTCGAGGCGATGCTGGTCGCGATGGTGGGTGGCGCCGCCGGTACACTCTTCGGAGTCCTCATCGCCACGATGGTGTCGATGGCGACGCCGCTCGCCGCCGACCCGAGCCTGCAGGCGTCCGTCGGAGGCCTGCTCTTCTCGGGCCTGGTGGGCCTGCTCTTCGGCACCTGGCCCGCCTGGCGAGCGGCCGGCCTCGATCCCATCGAGGCGCTCAGGTACGAGTGAGCTGATGTTCCTCGCGGCGCTCGACACGCTCCGGACGGCCCTGCGCGCGCTGCGCGCCAATGGACTGCGCTCGGCGCTGACGCTGCTCGGCATCGTCATCGGAGTCCTCACGGTGGTCGCCATGAGCGCGACCATCGAGGGTCTCAAGCGCAAGATCGACGAGGATCTCTCGCAGCTCGGCAGCGGCGTCTTCCAGGTGCAGAAGTGGCCGCAGGGCTTCGGCGGCGGCCGCCGCGACATGTCGAAGTACCAGAAGCGGAAGAACTTCGTCCCGGCCGACGTCGTGATGCTGTCGGAGAAGTGCGAGCACTGCCTGCACGTCGCGGGCGAGGCCTGGACCTTCGGACAGCGCGTGCAGGCGGGCGAGCACGCGACCACCTCGGCGATCCAGATGGCCGGCGGCACGCAGTGGTTCTTCGACAACAACGGCTACTTCCTGGGCCGAGGGCGCCTGTTCACCGAGGGCGAGTCGAGCGCGGGCGGCGACGTGGCGGTGCTCGGTGCGGACGTGGCGGACGTGCTCTTCCCGGGCGGGCTCGACCCGCTCGGCCAGATGGTGCGCGTGCGCAACCACCAGTTCCGCGTGGTCGGCATCATGGAGAAGCGCGGCAACCAGCTCGGCGGCGGCTCGATGGACAACCTCATCGTGCTGCCGCTGCCGACGTTCCTGCCGCTCTACGGCGAGCGGCAGTCGCTCAACGTCACCATCATGGTCAAGGACCCGACCCAGATGCGCGACTCGCAGGACGAGGTCGTCGCGCTGCTCCGTCGATGGCGCGGGGTCCCGCCCCAGGACGAGAACGACTTCGAGATGTTCTCGAACGACTCGATGCAAGAGCGCTTCGAGGAGATGACGGGCTCGATCGCCGCGGCGACGATCGGCATCTGCGCGATCTCGCTGCTGGTGGGTGGCATCGGCGTCATGAACATCATGCTGGTGTCGGTCACGGAGCGGACGCAGGAGATCGGCATCCGCCGGGCGCTCGGCGCGCGTCGCCGTCGCATCCTCTCGCAGTTCCTGGTCGAGGCCGTGACGCTCACGATCGCGGGGGGCTTGCTCGGCATCGTGCTCGGCACGTTCGTCGCCTTCCTCGTGCGCGTCCTCGCGGGCGTGCCGACCGCGGTCCCGGCGTGGGCGATCGCGACCAGCGTGATCACGGCCGCCAGCGTGGGCCTGCTCTTCGGCCTGTACCCCGCCTGGCGCGCGAGCCGTCTCGACCCCGTCGAGGCGATGCGGCACGAGTAGTTCGAACCCACATCGATCCGCGGGGGCGCCGGTGCTTCGATGGGCACCTCGAGCGACTCGTGGCTGAGCTGTGGTTCCCCCCACTCCGCTCTCCGAGTCCTGCACCGCCGACCGCCGATGTGCAGGATTCGCACGAATCAACCGGGCCAGGGTGTAGGGCCCCTTTCGCCTCCGGCGCCCGAGTTGGGTGTGGTCCGTCGATTGCTTCTGGGCGATACTGCCGCCCGAACGACGGGCGAATGTTCCCGGAGGGTGCCATGTCGCTGGTGAGGCTGTCGGTGGGTGATCGCGCGCGGGGGTTCAAGAAGCTCGTCAGCAACTGGATCGGCGGGCGGCCGATCGGGACGACGCTCGAGCTGACCCGGCGATGCAACGCGCGCTGCGACTACTGCGGCCACTGGCAGGAGCCACGCCGGCAGGAGCTCGACACCGACGGCTGGGTCGACGTGGTGCGCACGCTGGCACCCCTGGCGGTGACGGTGTGCGGCGGCGAGCCGTTCATGCGGCGCGACTGCCTGGAGATCGTCCGGCGCATCAAGGCGCTGCCCGGCTACCGCTACGTCGCGATCATCACGAACGGGCACTTCCTGTCGCAGGACCGCGCCAAGGCGCTCCTCGACACGGGCATCGACCAGATCAACATCTCGCTCAACTTCCCGGACGAGCGCCAGGACACCGATCGCAAGCTGCCCGGCCTCTACAAGCGGATCTCCGAGATCGTGCCGTGGATGACGGCGCAGGGCGCCGACGTCCAGCTCAACACGATCCTGATGCGCGACAACCTCGACGACGTGCTGACGATCGTCGAGCGCGCTCGCACCTGGAACTCCAAGGTGCTGTTCACCCTGTACAGCGAGCTGCCCGGCGCGAACCACGAGCACTCCTACACGCCCGCGGAGATCCCGCGCATGGAGGCGCTGTGCAAGCGCTTCATCGAGCTGCGGCGCAGCCACGGCCTCGTCGCCAACGAGGAGTGGTACCTCCAGAAGATCCCGGACTACCTGCGTGGCGAGCGCATCGGCGGCTGCACGGCGGGGCGCAAGACCGTGCACATCACGCCCGAGGGCATGGTCCGTCCGTGCGCGGAGCTCGAGCCGGTGGGACACTACAAGACCTTCCGCGCGTCCGAGCAGCCGCAGCTCGCGTGCACCGCCTGCTTCCAGGCCTGCCGCGGCGAGGCGCAGTCGCCGCTCACGCCCAAGCGCGTGGTCGAGTACCTCGTCGCCTAGTTACCGCGGCCTCCACGGCCTGTTCTCGGTCACCTGCACCTTGAGCGTCCGTGTCCGACCTTCACCGATCGGTGAAGGTTGGTCGGGCCACTGTCACCCCTCGATGGTCACGTCTCGCAGAGCAGCCGCGCGACGCACGCCGTCTCGAGCGCGGCATCGCACAGCTCCTCGAGCACGGGGCGGAGCCCGGAGGCCACCCGCCAGCCGGCGTTGCGCTCGAAGGGGTCGGGTCCGCCCGAGGCGTTGTAGGTGACCTTCGCCACCACCTCGCCGAGGCCCAAGAGCGCGAGGAGCAGCAGGTCCGGCGGCGTGCGGCGGTGCTCCTCGAGCTGGATGGACCGAACGATGCGCTGCGCGTCCCTGGCCTCCATCCAGCGGCGGGCGTCGCTCGTGATGGCGAGGACGTGCTCGAGCGCGGGCACGCGCAGGACGCGGTTCGCCTTGCGCGCGCGGAGGTACACCACCGCGAGCAGCTCGCCGGCCCAGCGCGGCCGCTCGGCGTCGGGCAGCGCGTCGGAGATGGCGCGCCCGGCCTCGAGGGGCTTGCCCCCGTCCCACAGCGAGCGCGCTCGCAGGACCACCTCGTGGCGCACGCCTCAGCTTAGGGGCTCTCCCTCGTTCGAGTCGAGCACGCGGCGCATCGGATAAGGTGTCGCGCATGAGCTCGCGCGCGCGCCTCGTGACGATCCCGTTCTCGCACTACTGCGACAAGGCTCGCTGGGCGCTCGATCGCGCGGGCGTCGCGTACGACGAGGAGGGGCACGCGCCCATGTTCCACTACCTCGGCGTCAAGCGCGCGGGGGCGGGGCGCACGGTGCCGGTGCTGGTGCACGAGGGGCGGGTGCTCAGCGACTCGACGGACATCTGCAAGCACGTCGACGCGCTCGCGCCCGCGGACCGCAAGCTCTACCCCACCGAGCCGGCGCTGCGTGCGGAGGCCGAGCGGCTCGAGGATCTCTTCGACGAGAAGCTCGGGCCGGCGACGAGGCGCATCGCCTACTTCCACGTGCTCGCCGACCGCGCGCAGGCGATCTCGTTCGTGCGGATCGGCGCGCCGGCGTGGGAGGGCCTCGTGCTGCGCGTCGCGGCGCCGCTCGTGTTCGGCCTGCTCCAGCGCGGCCTCAAGGTCGACGCCGCGGGCGTCGAGCGCTCGCGCGCCTCGCTCGACAAGGTGCTCGCCGAGGTCGAGGGGCTGCTCGCGGACGGACGCCGCTTCCTCGTGGGCGATCGCTTCACCATCGCGGACCTGACGTTCGCCTCGCTCGCGGCGCCGGTGATCGCGCCGCCGGAGTACGGGTTCCCGCTGCCGATGGACGCCGCGCCGCCCGCGCTGCGCGCCGAGGTGGAGTCGTTCCGGGCCCGCCCCGCGGGTGCGTTCGCGCTGCGCATGTACCGGGAGCACCGCCGTTGATCAAGTCACGACGAGCGCCTTGACGTCCTTCGGGATCCTCTGCGGCCGCCCCGCGTCGTCGCAGCAGGCGTGGGCGGTGTGCCCCTCGCAGATCGGGTCGTCCTCGCCGGCGCGGTGGATCGCGTACTCGAAGCGCAGCGTCGCGCCGCGCACCTCGGTCACACGCGCCACGACCTCGAGCTCGTCCTCGAACAGCGCGGGGCGGCGGTAGCGCAGGTAGGCCTCGATGACCGGGAAGTGCACGCCCCGCGCGATCATCTGCGTGTACGGCAGCCCGCGCGCGCGCAGGAACTCGCAACGCGCCGCCTCGAACCAGCGCAGGTAGTTCGCGTGGTAGACGACGTGCGCCTGGTCCGTGTCGCCGAAGATGACCCGCACCTGGATGCGCGTTTCGCCCGCTTGGCTCATTGCGCCGCCATCCTGCTACACTTTTCAATCCCTGTGCGCACACGCATCGCGACGGCTCTCCTCTTCGCCCTGACCCTCCTGTCTGCGCCCGCGCTGGCGGCGCCGGCGGCGCCGGAGCTCCCTGCCGGCACGCTGCGCGTCGGCGACGTGCGGGCGGGCATGAAGGGCTATGGTCTGACGGTCTTCGAGGGCACCAAGGTCGAGCGCTTCAACGTGCGCGTCGTCAGCGTCGTGCCGGGCTTCATGCCGGGCATGGACATCATCCTCGTCTACTGCGACGACGAGCGCGTCAAGTACGCCGGCATCACGGGGGGCATGTCCGGCAGCCCGATCTACCTCGAGGGCAAGCTCGCCGGCGCGCTCGCCTACGGCTGGCAGTTCGGCAAGGACCCGATCGCGGGCGTGACGCCCATCGAGTACATGATCGAGACGGCGCGCATGCAGCTCCGCGGCATGGACGCGTCTCCCGCGTTCGCGAGCGCCGAGCGCGAGACCAGCACGCGCGCGCTCGCGCAGCTCGAGCGCGCAGGCGCCCAGCCCACCGACGCGTGGTGGACGCGCTTCGTGATGCCGCCGCGACGCACGAGCGAGCTCGCGAGCGCCACCGGCGGCGGGCTCCGACGCGTGGCCGTTCCGCTGTCGGTCGCGGGCTTCGAGGGCCGCGTCGCCGAGGAGCTCGGCCGCGCGCTCGCGCCCTACGGCCTCGAGGTCATGGCCGGCGGCGGCGCAGGCGGGCGCGCGAAGCTCCCTGTCTCCGGGGCGCGCCTCGAGCCCGGCGGCCCCATCGGCGTGCAGCTCGTGCGCGGCGACATGAGCGCGGCCTCCACGGGTACGGTGACCTGGGTCGACGGCCGCACCGTCGCCGCCTTCGGCCACCCGATGTTCGGCACGGGCGAGACCTACCTGCCGGTCACGACCGCGTACGTGCACACGTTCATCAACAGCATCGCGCGCTCGTTCAAGCTCGCGACGCCGATCGAGGAGATCGGCACGCTCACGCAGGATCGCGCGGCGTGCATCGTCGCCGACACCGGCCGCCGCGCCGACGTGGTCCCCGTCGACGTGACCGTCAAGACGCCCGCCGGCACGCGGACCTTCAACGCCGAGGTCGCGCGCCACCGCTTCCTGACGCCAATGCTCGTCAGCATGGTGGTCTCGAACGCGCTCCAGCACCTCACGCCCGACATGACCGACGTCGTCGCCGAGGTCCGGTCCACCATCGGGGTCAAGGGCTTCCCACCCATCGAGATGGTCGACAACTTCTACTCGCAAGAGGGCATGGGCCCGCGCGTCGTCTCGTCGATCGGCGCGCTGCGCGCGGTGTCGATGCTGCTCTTCAACCCGTTCGAGCGCATCCGCCTCGATCGCATCGGCGTGAAGGTCGATCTCACGTACGCGGCCGATCACGCGCAGATCACGGGCGTCCGCCTCGGCTCCGACGAGGTCGAGCCCGGCTCGCGCGTCTCGCTCCAGGTCAACCTCCAGCCGTACGGCGGGCGCGAGTACGTCGAGACGATCCCGCTCGACATCCCGACGCGTCTGGCCGGGCAGACGCTGAAGATCGACGTCGCGGCCGGTCAGATGGTGCGCCCGGACCTCGCGCCGCCGGTGGACCTCCGCGGCTTCATCGACGCGATGCGGCCGTCGTTCTCGTCGCGCACGCTCGTCGTCACGATCTCGACGCCTGACGAGGGCGCCACCATCCGCGGGCGCATCGTGCCGGACCTGCCGACGAGCGAGCTCGACACGCTGCGGCCCGCCAACGCGACCGCCCGCGCCGGCCAGTTCAAGAGCGGGCGGCGCATCGTCCACAGCGCGCGTCGGGTCATGGTCGGCCAGGCGTCGCTCCAGGTCCGCGTCAAGGACGACGTCAAGTAGTGACGAGCCGGCTACGCGCGCCCTGAAGCCTGAAGCCATTTCTTCGAGGGGATTCCGTGAACGCACATCGCCTGCTCCGCTGCCTGTCCATCGCCGCCGCCGCCGCGCTCGCGGCGCCCGCCGCCGCCGCGCCGACGCGCCAGTTCGTGACGACATCCTTCAAGAACTTCGAGGCCGGCGAGGCCCAGGGCGTGCTCCTGACCTCCGCCGGGGAGATCTCCCCGGGGCCCGGCGCGCGCCGCGTCGAGATGCCCGTCGCCTTCGTGCGCAGCGCGCTCGTCCTGCCGGGCTCGTCGGCCAAGGCGCCGAAGGTGCTCCTCGGCACCGGCGACGACGGGGAGGTCTGGATCCTCGAGGGGCAGAAGGCGCGCAAGCTCGTGCAGGTGCCGGGGGCCGTGGAGATCACGGCGCTGACGCCGGGGCCGACCGAGGGCGAGGTCTATGTCGGCTCGATCCCCGGCGGTCGGGTGCACGCGATCAAGGTCTCTGACGGCAAGGTGCGCGAGGTCGCCAAGCTCGACGCCGAGCACGTCTGGGCGATGTCCTACGACGCCTCGCGGCGCGAGCTCTGGGTGGGCACCGGCTCGCCGGGCAAGCTCTACGCGATCGACGCGGGCGGCAAGTCGCGCCTCGTGTGGGACTCGAAGCAGCGCCACGTGCGCTCGCTCGCGCTCGCGGACGGCGGCGACGTCCTCGTCGGCACGTCGCCCGACGCGATTCTGTACCGCGTCTCGAGCAAGGGGCAGGCGACCGCGCTCCACGACTTCGAGGGCGAGGAGATCCGCGCGCTCGCGCGCTTCGGCGGCTCCACCTACGTGGCCGTGAACGCCTTCCAGGTCCAGCCGCCCGCCGCGCCGGCCGCGAGCGGCCCCGCGAGCACGCGCATCACGCCGCCCCCGGCGACGGCGTCGCGGAAGCCGAGCGGCAGCACCCAGCGTCCCGGCAAGGCCGCCGTCTGGCGCATGGACGCGCGCGGCCGCGTCGAACAGGTGCACGCGATCGGCTCCGGCTACTTCACGGCGCTCCACGTGGAACCCTCGGGCGACGTGCTCGTCGGCTCGGCGGAGAGCGGCAAGGTCTACCTCGTCAAGCCCGACCGCACGCTCGTGACGCTGTTCGACTTCGCCGAGCGGCAGGTCCTCGCATTCGCCTATGCGAATGGGACGCGCGTCCTCGCCACCGGCGACGCGGGCGCGGTCTACGTCGCCAGCGACGCCAGGAGCGACGCCACGTACCTGTCCGAGGTGTACTCGACCGAGTTCCCGGCGCGCTTCGGCAAGCTGCGCTGGCGAGGTCGCGGGCAGGTCGTCGCGGAGACGCGCACCGGGATGACGGCCAAGCCCGACACGACCTGGAGCGCCTGGGCGCCGGTCAAGGGGGACGGCGACAAGCAGGGGCAGGTGGTCTCGCCCGAGGGTCGCTACTATCAGTACCGGCTCAAGCTCGGCGCGGGCGCGGCGGTGCGCGAGGTGGCGACCTACTGGCGCGCGCAGAACCAGCCGCCGCGGGTGGTCGAGGTGACGGCCGGGCACCCGGGCGGTGTGGTCGGCCCGTCGGCGGTCCTGACCGGCGCGCAGCGTCCCGGGCAGGTGCGCATCGCGTGGCGCATCGAGAACCCCGACAACGACACCGTCTCGTACCGGGTCTACTTCCGCGAGGACGACGAGAAGAACTGGCGGCCGCTCGGCGGCACCGATCCCATCGTCGGCAAGCAGGAGTACCTGTGGAACACCGAGGGCGTCCCGGACGGCCACTACGTCGTGCGCGTCGTGGCCAGCGACGAGCCGTCGAACCCCGCAGCGGACGCGCTGTCGCACGAGCTCCAGAGCGAGACGTTCCTCGTGGACAACCGCGCGCCCGAGGTGGCCGACCTGCGCGTGCAGGGCGGCGTCGTGAGCGGCGAGGCGCGCGACGGCTTCTCGCCGATCTCGGACCTCGCCTACTCGGTGGACGGCGGCGAGTGGAAGCTCGTCTCGCCCTCGGATGGCCTGTTCGACGACCGGCGCGAGAGGTTCTCGTTTCGCGCGCCCGAGAGGCTGGGCGCGGGGGCGCACGTGGTCGCGGTGCGGGCGGTGGACGCCGCGGGAAACCTCGCCGCGAGCAGCGTCCAGGTGCGGGTGAAGTAGCCCGCCAGCGCCGCTAAATGACCGGCCGCGATTCGGAGACACCCCTCGACGGTGGAGGAATCACGAGGAGTTGGATCGTTCGGCCAGCCCACTTCGGGTGCGCCCAGGGCTTTGAGCTTGCATCAAGCCACCGCAGACGACTCGCGGCCAACAGCCACAAAAAAAAAAAGGCGAACCTGAAGACGAGCCGACGCAAAAGAACACCG
>CAZQJC010000287.1:0-15154 GCA_964593795.1 uncultured Myxococcales bacterium
GCGACGTCGAGCTCCTGCGCGCACGCCTCTCGACGCTCGTCGGCGCCGAGGTCTCCGCCCAGGGCACCACCACCCCCGCGCCGCTCGCCGCGCCCTCGGCGCGCGACGCCGAGCAGCAGGCGCTCGCGCAGCGCGTGGAGCTCACCGAGCTCGCGCACCGGTCCGAGCAGGCCCACCGCGGCGAGCGCATCGCCTTCGCGAAGCTCCTTCCCCAGGTGTCGCTCGTCGGCACCTACCAGCACAACCGCGGCTCGCTGTTCCAGCAGGAGAACGTCTTCTACGTCGGGGGCCTGCTCGGCTGGGACGTCTTCGAGTGGGGCGCCGGCAAGGCCGCGCACGACCAGGCCAGGGCGCAGGAGCGGCAGGTCAAGGCCGGCGTCGAGCGCCTCCGCGACGCGCTCCGCCTCGAGGCGCGGAGCGCCTTCGTCCAGCAGCGCACCGCGGCCGAGGCCATCGAGGTCGCCGAGCGCGGCGCCTCCGCGGCCGAGGAGGCGTACCGGAGCGAGGTCTCCCGCTACGAGGCCCGCGCCAGCACCTCGACCGACGTCATCCAGGCGCAGGTGGACCTCGCGGCCGCCAAGGGGCGTCTGCTCGCCGCGCGCTACGACCTCTGCGTCGCACGCGCCGTCCTGCTGCGGGCCACGGGCGCAGCGCTGCCAGGGCTCGATCGATGAGCAGAGGATACATTCGCATGGCCACATACTTTCCGCTGACCGCGCTCGCGCTCGGTGCCCTCGCGCTCTCCGCCTGCCGGGACAAGGCCGACGCCGCGCGCCTGCCCGCCACCGCCGACGGCGGCGCCACCGTCGCCGGATCGCCCTCGCCGACGCCCCCCTCGCCGGTGCCCGCCCCCGCGCCCGCCGTCGTGGCCACACCGACCCCGCCGCCGGCGGCGACCCCGACGAAGGGCCGCCCTGCCATCCAGACCCTGTCGGGCGCGATCGAGCCGCACCGCCGCGCCACGCTCGCGCCCCGCGTGTCGGGCAGCATCGCGCGCGTCCACGTGCGCGAAGGCGACGTCGTAGGCAAGGGCGCGGCGCTCGTGTCCCTCGACCTCGGCGACTTCCAGCTCCGCCTCGAGCAGGCGAAGACGGGCCTCGACGCCGCGCGCGTGCAGGAGGACGCGGCCAAGGTGGAGCTCGAGCGCACCCGGCGCCTCGTCGCCGAGAAGACGAGCCCCGAGAGCCAGCTCGACGGCGCGAGGGCCCGCCACGACGGGGCCAGGGCGCAGACCGCGCAGGCCGCCGTCGCGCTCGCGATGGCGAAGAAGGCCCTCGAGGACGCGGTCGTGCGCGCGCCGTTCGCCGGGCTCGTCGCCCGCCGCCTGGTGTCCGAGGGCGAATACGCGGCCGTCATGCCCCCGACGCCGCTCGTGGTGCTCGAGGAGACCGGCGTCTACGACGTGCGGATCCAGGTGCCCTCGAGCGAGCTCGGCAAGATCAAGCCGGGCGATCCGCTCGCCATCACCGTCCCCGCGACGGGCCTCGCGCTCGAGGCGAAGGTCCGCCGAGTGGTGGGCTCGCTCGACCCCCAGACCCGCACGTTCTCCATCATCGCCGAGGTGCCCGGCCGCGAGGGCCTGCGCCCCGGGCTCTACGTGGAGGCGCGCCTCGGGAGCGCGCGATGAAGCTCGCCGACGTCTCGATCCGCCGCCCCGTCCTCGCGAGCGTGATGGTCGGCGTGCTCGCCGTCTTCGGCGTGTTCGCGTACCCGAAGATCGGCGTCGACCTGTTCCCCGAGGTCGAGTTCCCCATCGTCACCGTGACCGCCGTCTACCCGGGCGCGGATCCCGAGACCGTCGAGTCGCGCGTCATCGACAAGCTCGAGGAGGCGATCAGCACGACGAGCGGCATCAAGTTCCTGCGCTCGACCAGCGCCGAGAACGTCGGCCTCGTCGTCATCCAGTTCGAGCTCGAGCGCAAGGCCGATCAGGCCGTGCAGGACGTGCGCGACAAGGTGGCCGCCGCGATGGCGAACCTGCCGCCCGATCTCGAGGCCCCGCTCGTCGAGAAGCTCGACATCGGCGCCGCGCCCGTCCTGTCCATCGCCGTCTCGGGCAAGCTCCCGCCGCGCGAGCTGACGCGCCTGGCCGACGACGTCATCAAGGAGCGCCTGCAGAGCCTCCGCGGCGTCGGCGGCATCGACCTCATCGGCGCGCAGGCGCGCGAGCTCCACGTGTGGCTCGACCCGCAGAAGCTCGAGGCGCGCGGCGTCGCGCCCGGAGAGGTCGTCGCCGCGCTCCGCGCGCAGAACGTCGAGATCCCCGGCGGCCGCCTCGACGTCGGCGCGCGCGAGCTCCTCGTCAAGACGCGCGGACAGGTCCGGAGCGCCCGCGAGCTCGGCCAGATCATCCTGTCCGCCCACGGCGGCGCCTCCGTGCGCGTGTCCGACGTCGCGCGCGTCGAGGACGGCGCCGAGGAGAAGCGCTCGCACTCCTCGCTGTCGGGCGAGTCCGCGGTGGCGCTCGTGGTGCGAAAGCAGTCCGGCGCCAACACCGTCGCCGTCGCGCACGTGGTCAAGGACGCGCTCGACGCCATGAAGCCCCTGCTCCCGAAGGACGTCAAGATCGCCGTGCCGATGGACAACTCGACGTTCATCGAGCACGCCATCGGCGACGTGCAGTTCGACCTGCTCTTCGGCGCGGGCCTGGCCGTCCTCATCATCCTCTTCTTCCTGCGCGACCTGCGCGCGACGTTCATCAGCGCGCTCGCGATCCCGACCTCGATCGTCGCCACGCTCGCCTTCATCCAGGCGATGGGCTTTACGTTCAACAACATGACGATGCTGGCCCTTTCGCTGTCGATCGGCATCCTGGTCGACGACGCGATCGTCGTCATCGAGAACATCCACCGGCACCTCGAGGCCGGCGCGCCCCCGCGCGAGGCGGCCGCGAAGGCCACCGCGGAGATCGGCCTCGCGGTCCTCGCGACCACCGCGTCGATCGTCGCCGTCTTCGTGCCCGTCGCGACCATGCGGGGCCTGCTCGGCCGGTTCTTCCTGCAGTTCGGTCTCACGGTCGCGTTCGCCGTCTCGGTCTCGCTCTTCGTGGCGTTCACGCTGACGCCCATGCTGTCGTCGCGGCTGCTCTCGGCGTCGCACGGCAAGCCCGGGGCGCTCTCGCGCGCGATCGACGCGATGCTCGGGCTCGCGGAGCGCGTCCTCGGCGGCACGCTCCGCTGGGCGCTCGCGCACCGCGCGGCCACGCTCGGCATCGCCACGCTCACCTTCGCCGCCAGCTTCGTCGTCGCCAGGTGGGTGCCGTTCGAGTTCATCCCGCCCGAGGACCGGAGCCTGTTCATGGTGCGCGCGGACCTGCCGACCGGCACCGCGCTCGACGTCACGCGCGACAAGGGCGAGGCCGTCGCCGCGCAGATCCGCGCCCTGCCCGGCGTCGCCGACACGTTCCTCACGATCGGCGGCGGCAACCAGGGCGAGGTCAACCGCGCCGACATCCAGGTGCAGCTCGTGCCGAAGGGCAAGCGCGCGTTCTCTCAGCTCCAGGCGATGGAGCACGTCCGGCGCATGTTCGCCGCGCGCCGCGACGCGCTCTTCTCCGTCGAGCAGGTCGACGCGGTCGGCGGCTCGTCGGCCTTCCGCCAGGCGATGATCCAGTTCAACCTGCGCGGCAAGGACTACGGCGAGCTCAACGAGGACGCCGCCAAGCTGATGGCGCTCATGGTCCGGAGCGGCGGCTACGTCGACCTCGACACCACGTTCCGCGGCGGCAAGCCCGAGCTCGCGGTCACGATCGACCGCGACCGCGCCGCCGACCTCGGCATCCCCGTGGCCGCCATCGCGACGACGCTCCGCACGCTGCTCGCGGGCGACAAGGCCACCGAGGTGACGACCGACGGCGAGCGGCTCGACGTCCGAGTGCGCCTGGCGGGCGAGTTCCGGCGCCGCCCGGAGGACCTGCTCGCGCAGCGCGTCCGCACGCAGACCGGCCAGCTCGTGCGCCTCTCCGAGGTGGTGACGATCGGCGAGGGCACCGGGCCCGCGAAGATCGAGCGGCAGAACCGCCAGCGCCAGGTGACGATCCTCGCGAACCTCCAGGGCAAGGCGCTCGGCGACGCGGTGACCGAGATGGAGACGTGGGCCAAGGCCAGCGTGCGCCCGAGCCACCAGAGCGACTGGGCCGGCTTCGGCGACATCATGAAGGAGTCGATCGGCCACATGGGCGCCGCGCTCCTGCTCGCGATCGTGATGGTCTACCTCATCCTCGCCGCGCAATTCGAGAGCTTCATCCACCCGCTGACGATCATGATGTCGCTGCCGCTGTCGCTCGTCGGCGCGCTCCTCGGCCTCGCGATCGCGCGGCAGTCGCTGAATATTTTTTCGATGATCGGCGTCATCATGCTGATGGGCCTCGTCACCAAGAACGCGATCCTGCTCGTCGACCACGCGAACCACCTGCGCGCCGAGGGCGCCGCGAGGAGCGACGCGCTCGTGCGCGCGGGCATCGTGCGCCTGCGCCCCATCCTCATGACCACCGCGGCGATGATCTTCGGCATGATCCCCGTGGCGCTGGCGCTCTCCGAGGGCGGCGAGCAGCGAGCCCCGATGGCCGTCGTCGTCATCGGCGGCCTCATCACGTCGACGCTGCTCACGCTCGTCGTCGTCCCCGTCGTTTACGCGCTCCTCGATGGCCTGGCCGAGCGCGTCACGCGCAAGCGCCGCGCGCCGGCCGCCGGCCTCGAGCCCGAGCGGACCGCCTCGCGCTGACGCCGGCGACAGCACCGACCTGGGGGTTGACACCGTCCAGTGCGTTAGCTATTACTTACCGTAAGTGATTGCTAACCGACTGGACGGGTTCGCGGCGCTCGGGGATCCGACGCGGCGGCAGGTGTTCGAGCGCCTCGCCAGGCGCCCGCTGTCGGTCGGCGAGCTCGCCGGCGGGCTGCCGGTGTCGCGGCCGGCGGTCTCGCAGCACCTCAAGGTGCTCGCCGACGCGGGCCTCGTCGTGCACGAGCGCGAGGGTACGCGCCGGGTCTACCGCGTGGACCCGCGCGGGATCGAGGCCATGCGCGCCTACCTCGATCGCTTCTGGGATCGCGCGCTCGCCGCGTTCAAGGCGGCGGCAGAGAAGGAGACGGACGCATGACGAGGCCGCTTTCGATCCGCAAGCAGCTCACGGTGGACGCGCCGCAGGAGCGCTGCTTCCGCGTGTTCACCGCCAGCATGGGCACGTGGTGGCCGAGGGAGCACCACATCGGCGCCTCGCCGCTCGCCGACTGCGTCATCGAGCCGCGTGCCGGCGGGCGCTGGTTCGAGCGCGGCGAGGACGGCGCCGAGTGCGACTGGGGCAAGGTGCTGGCGTGGGAGCCGCCGCGGCGCGTGCTCCTCGCGTGGCAGCTCACGATGGACTTCAAGTACGACCCGAGCTTCCTCACGGAGGTGGAGGTGACGTTCACGCCCCTCGGTCCGCGACAGACGCGCGTCGACTTCGAGCACCGCGACCTCGAGCGCTTCGGCGACGCCGCCGAGCGGCTGTTCGGGATGATGGGCGAGGGCTGGGCCGGCATCCTCGAGTGCTTCACGCGCACCGCCGCCGGCTGATCCGTCCGCACATTCTGCGCATGCCGCGTCGCCGCGGCGCGTCAACGATCTGCGCACGTCGGGGCCATTGATCGCGAGCGTGGCTCGCGTTATCTCGCTCCGCGATGCGGATCGTGTCGATCGGAGGAGGCCCCGCGGGGCTCTACTACGCCATCCTGGCCAAGCGCGCCGACCCGCGGCGCGAGGTCGTCGTCCACGAGCGCAACCGGCCCGGCGACACCTTCGGCTTCGGCGTCGTGTTCTCCGATCGCACGATGGACAACCTCGCGAAGGCCGATCCCGAGTCCCACGCCGAGATCGTCGCGAGCTTCGCGCACTGGGATGACATCGACATCCACTGGAAGGGCAGCGTCGTGCGCTCGCGCGGGCACGGCTTCGCGGGGCTCGAGCGGCGGCGCCTGCTCGAGATCCTCACGCGGCGCGCGCAGGCGCTCGGCGTGGACGTCCGCTTCGAGAGCGAGATCGCCGACCCGCGGGCGCTCTCCGCGAGCGCCGACCTCGTCCTCGGCGCCGACGGCGTGTGGAGCGGCGTGCGCAAGGCCTACGAGGCCGAGCTCGGCCCCGAGATCGACCTGCGGCCGAACCGGTTCGTGTGGCTCGGCACGACGTTCCCGTTCGAGGCCTTCACCTTCTACTTCAACGAGACGCCGCACGGCATGTTCCGCGTGCACGCCTACCGCTACGCGCCGGGCGCCTCGACGTTCATCGTCGAGTGCACCGAGGACACCTGGCGACGCGCCGGCATGGACACCGCCGACGAGGACCAGACGATCGCGTACTGCGAGGAGGTCTTCAGAAAGGAGCTCGCGGGGCACCGGCTGCAGAAGAACCGCTCGGTGTGGCGGCAGTTCCCGAACATCCGCAACGCGCGCTGGTCGACCGGCAACGTCGTCTTGCTCGGCGACGCCGTGCACACCGCGCACTTCTCGATCGGCTCGGGCACCAAGCTCGCGCTCGAGGACGCGATCGCGCTCCACGAGGCCATCGAGCGCGACCGCGACGTCCCGCGCGCGCTCGCGGCGTACGAGGCGGACCGCAAGCCCGGCGTCGAGCGGCTCCAGCGCGCCGCGCAGGTGAGCCTCGAGTGGTTCGAGGGCACCGAGCGCTACCGCGCGCTCGATCCGATGACGTTCGCGATGAGCCTGCTCTCGCGCTCGCTGCGCGTCAGCCACGCGAACCTGCGCCTGCGCGACCCCGACATCGTCGCGTCGGTCGATCGCACGTGCGCCGTCGCGAGCGGCGCGCTGCCCGCGGACGCGCCCGCCGACGCCCCGGTGCCGCCGCCCATGCTGACGCCGTACCGCGTGCGCGGCATGCACCTCGCAAACCGCGTGGTCGTCTCGCCGATGTGCCAGTACCGCGCGGAAAACGGCGTGGTCAATGACTGGCACCTCGTCCACCTCGGCAGCCGCGCGATCGGCGGCGCGGGCCTCGTCATCGCCGAGATGACCGACGTGACGCCCGAAGGCCGCATCACGCCGGGCTGCGCGGGCCTGTGGACCCCCGAGCAGGCCGCCGCGTTCCGGCGCATCACGGACTTCGTGCACGCAAACGGCGACACGAAGATCGGCGTGCAGCTCGCGCACGCGGGGCGCAAGGCGGGGCGCGAGGTGCCATGGAAGGGCGGCGCGCGGATCCCGGGCTGGGAGGTCGTCGGGCCCTCGCCCATCGCCTGGGACGCGGGCAGCCAGACCCCGCGCGCGCTCGACTACGCGGGCCTGGCCGGCATCCGCGACGCGTTCGTGCGCGGTGCGCACCTCGCGGCCGAGGCCGGCTTCGACCTCGTCGAGCTCCACGCGGCGCACGGCTACCTCCTGTCGAGCTTCCTCTCGCCCCTGTCGAACCGCCGCGACGACGAGTACGGCGGCTCGCTCGAGGGCCGGCTGCGCTTCCCGGTCGAGGTTGTGCGCGCCGTGCGCGAGGCCTGGGGCGACCGCCCGCTCTTCGTGCGCATCAGCGCCACCGAGTGGGACAAGGGCGGCACGACGCCCGCCGAGGCCGTGCAGATCGCACGCGCGCTCGTGGACGCGGGCGCGGACCTCATCGACGTCTCCGGCGGCGGCACCGTGCCCGGCACGCGCCCCGATCGCTCGCGCATGTTCCACGTGGCCCTCGCCGACCGCATCCGCCACGAGGCCCGCGTGCCCGTCATGGCCGTCGGCGGCATCCTCACCGCCGACGACGCCAACAGCGTCATCGCCTCCGCGCGCGCAGACCTGGTGGCGATGGCCCGCGAGCACCTCGCCGACCCCTACTTCACCCGCCACGCCGCCATCGCCCAGGGCGCCCCCCTGCCCTGGCCCCCGCCCTACGTGCTCGCCCGGACGAAGCCGCAGACGTAGGGGTCAGGCCCAAGTTTCCAAGTTTCGATCGGCGCTCCTGTCACGCGCAGGCGAGCTCGGCACCGGCCTGGAGGAGCGCCTCGATGCACGCGTCGTAGTCGACCGCCTCTTCGGTGACGGGCCACGGAGCGAGCGGCAGCTCGAGATCGGTGTGCGAGCAGGCCGTCGAATACATTCGCCCATCCGCATGGATGACCCGACCCTGTGGGTCGGTGAACACGGGCGCTCCGTCACCACCGCGTTCGAGGCCGAAGCCGAGCTCGTGCAGGCAGCGGTGCGCAATGGACTCCGCGAGCCGCTCGAGCTCGACCCGCTCCCCGTCGTCGATCGTGCGCATACTCCCTTCCAACACGCACATCTCGAGCCTCTCCCAGGGCCCCCGAGAGTCACCGCAGCACGAGGATGCTCGACATCTCCCGATCGGGAGCCCGCAATGCGGCCAGCCGCGCGGCCATCGTGTCCAATGCTTCCGTAGCAAAGAACCACGATCTCGATCCAATCGCCGTCCAGATCTCGTCAATCACAATCGACATTGGGGTGTCGATTTTCCAGACCGGTACATGGTGAGCTGGCCTCCGCGTCCCCCGCACGCGGTGGAAGGCCGCGCCCCGCCCACGGCGCCGCCCGAAGCCGCGCCCTCTGCGCTGCTCGACCAAGGCGGCCTCCGCGATGGCACCGCCGCCTCGTCCGGGCACCGCCGCCATCGAAGCCCCGCCACCACGTCTCGTCGTGGCCCTCCGGCGGCGGCCTCCACGATGGCACTCCGCGCCGCGCGGAGTCCCCGCTCGCTGCCGCTCGCCGAGGGGATCAGCGGCAGCTCACCCCTGATCGAGGTAGCGCAGGATGGCCGCCACCTGGCTCGGGCCGTCGAGGCCGGCCTCGGCGAGCACGTGCGCGCCCTGGCCGCTGCCGAGGTAGTGGCCGCCCCGGAAGGGGTGCAGCGTCGCGGCCCGGCCGCGCTGCGAGGTCACCCAGCGCTGCATGGTCGCCAGCGTGAAGTCGGTGATGCCGATCGCGCGCGCCGCCGCGGCCTCGGGGAAGATGCGGTGCTGCTCGTAGGGCGGCAGGAGGTCGAAGAGCTCGGAGCTCGCGACGTAGTAGACGTCGAGCGAGATGCCGCGCGCGTCGAGCGCGCCGAGCGTGTGCTGGAGGAACGCGTACGTGACCGCGCTGCCCTGGAGCACCACCACGCCCGCGGGATCCACCGCGCGGCGCAGCGCGTAGACGCCCTTCGCCGCGGCGGTGGCGGGCGCCAGACCCAACCTGACACGGTCGAGGACGAGCTCGCTCGGGCGCGTGACGAACGGCGCGATCACGGCGGGGCGCCGCGCGAGCGCCGCGGCCATCGTGGGCCAGAGCTCCTGGGGGTCCCACGGGGTCAGCGTGATCATCGTGCCGAGCGGGAAGTTGTCCTGCAGGAGCTGCAGCGCCTGCGGGTCCGCGTGCGTCGGCCCGTCCTCGCCGGTCTTGAGGCCCGCGTGCGCGCACGTCAGCACGAAGGGCCGGTACGGCCCCGGCTCCTGCGCCTGCCGCGCCTGGTTGCCGATCGCGTGCAGGCGCGCGGAGATGTGGCCGAGCGGCGCCATGAACGCGCCGTAGGAGGCGCCCACGCCGAGGTGGCCGCCGCCGCTCGAGAGGCCCGAGAGGATGCCGGACATCGCGTCCTCGCAGATGCCGCCGGTCGCCAGCGCGCGCGCGAGCGGGTTCTCCCGGGCGTGGAAGAAGCCCTGCGGGAAGCCCGCGGTCGCGAGGTGAGTGCTCGTCGAGGAGAGCAGGTCCGCGGTCGCGACCAGGATGGCGCCGCCGCTCGCCGTGTTGAGGTGCCCGAGCACGCGCCCGAGCTCGGCGCGCAGCGTCGTCGCGGTGCCGGGCGGCAGGACGAGCGGCGCGGGGATGTCCGTCACGTGATCGCGCGCGACCCGGAAGACGGCCTCGACGTGCGGCGCGTCCGAGCGCGGCGCCCGCCCGCGGACCTCGAGCCGCGTCCGCGCCTGCTCGAGCGCCTCGGCCAGGACCTCGACGGTGGAGGTCCGCTGCGCGAGCTCGGCGCGCACCACCTCGAGCGCCTCCCACAGGCACGCCTCGAGCTTCATTCCCGTGGGATCGGCCTCGCACGGCGGCGCGGCGCGGTCGCACCCCGGCAGGTGCGCGCCGCTCGGGCCCACGAGCGGCTGCAGCGCGGCGTGGAAGCCCGCGGAGCACAGCTTGTGCCCGGCGCCGTGGGACGCGCGGCCCTCGATGCCGTAACGCCAGCCCTTGGTGGTGCGGTAGACGACCGCGGTCGGCTGGCCGTTCGCGAGCGTGCGCGCGTGCGCCTGCGCGGCGAGCACCTGCGAGAGCGCCATGCCGTCGGGCACGAACACCACGTTCCAGTCGTGCAGCCGGAACAGCTCCGCCGGCGACCACTGCACGTACTCGCCCGGCTGGGCGCCGTCGCGGCACACGTGCTCGCTGTCGATGGAGGCCTGGTTCCAGTCGAGGTGCAGCGTCACGTTGCCGAGGCCCGCGGTCGCCGCCGCCGCGAGCGCCTCGCTGACGCGCCCGGGCGTGAGCCCGCCCTCGCCCTCGAGGATGTGCACGCGCGGCGCATCGCTGCCGTAGACGTCGAGCGCCCCGAGCGCGAGGCCGATCGACGCCGCCACGCCCACGCCCGAGGCGCCGGTCGCGAGGCGGACGAACGGCGTCGCGGGCGTCGGGTGACCGTCGAGGGCCTTGGCGCCCTTCTCGAGGAAGAGCGGCGTCCGCGTGGTCGGGCTCCTGCGGAAGCCGAGCAGGTCCTCGAAGCGGAGCTGCCTTCCCGGATCGGCCGGGAGCAGCGCGGGCCGCGCGAGGCGCGCGATCTCGGTGCGCAGCGCCGCCATCGCGTACAGGCCCATCGCCTTGTGGCCGGCCGCGTACGAGAGCACGTCCGCGTCGCGCCGGTCGGGGGCCGCGAGGTCGTAGTCCATGCCGGAGAAGAGCAAGCCGGCGACGATGCGGCCGCTCGAGATCGAGCCGCCCGGGTGACCGGACAGCGGCACGTAGTTGTAGAGGACGGCGCACAGCGACCGGTAGAGGAGGTCGAGGTCCTCGAGCGCGGCCAGCACGCGCGGCGGCGCGATCTCGAAGCGGTCGGTCGTGACGTCGATGTAGACGGAGCGGCGGGGACCGAGAGGCGGCTCGAACGACATGGGTTCCTCCGTCAGCAGAGGTGCTTGCCTTGCCGCACGAAGTCCTCGAAGCCCGCGCGGTCGGCCGACGCGCGGCCGAGGCGCTCCACCGCGAGGCGCAGCGCCGGCAGGTCCGTCGCCAGGGAAATGCGCAGGAAGTGCTGGTCCTCGGCGCCGAGGCTGCCGAACGAGCGGCGGTCCACCGTGGCCACGCCATGCCGGTAGAGCAGGAACATCTGCAGGAGCGTGCTCGGGCTCGAGCGCTCGCGCGTCGCCTCGGGCAGCGCCGCGAACGCGTCGAACGCGCCGAGCCGCTCGCACACGCCGGCGACGTTCGGGAAGGCGTAGAACGCGCCGCGCGGCACCTCGCAGCGGACGCCCTCGATCCCGCGCAGCGCCCCGATCACCTCGTCCCGCCGCGCCTGGAACGCCGCCACCATCGTCGCGATGGTCTGGGCGCTCTTCGGCGACTCGATGGCCTCGCGCGCGGCCTCCTGGTTGTACCCGGGCACGCACGAGTAGCAGTTGATGTTGAGCGTCTTGAAGGCCTGCGCCTCGCGCTCGGTCGGGAAGACCGCCCAGCCGACGCGGCCGCCGGTCCACGCGTAGCTCTTCGAGACGCCCGAGACGATGATCGTCCGCTTCTCCATGCCGGGGATGCTGGCGATCGACTCGTGCCGCGCCCCGTCGAAGAGCATGTGCTCGTACACCTCGTCGGAGTAGACGCGCACGTCGTCGTCGGCCTTGCGGCGCACGACGTCGGCGATCTCGACGAGCTGCGCCCGGTCGGCGACGCCGCCCGTGGGGTTCGCCGGGAAGTTCACGTACACGAGCGCGGTGCGCCAGGACAGGAGCGGCTCGAGCTCCTCCGCGCCGAAGGAGAAGCCGCGATCCTCGGAGAGGTGCAGCGGCACCGGGTGCGCATCCAGGAAGCGCGTGAAGGACTCGTAGATGGGGAAGCCCGGCGACGGGTAGATGACCTCGTCGCCCGGATCGACGTACACCTGCTGGGCGAAGCCGATCGGCGGCTTGCCGCCCGCGAAGACGACCACGCGCTCGGGCGTGACCTTGATGCCGCGCGTCTCCGACACCTGCCTGGCGATCGCGCGGCGGAGCGGCAGGATGCCCTGCGGATCCACGTAGTGCGTGTTGCCGAGCTCGATCTGCCGCTGCAGCTCGGCGCGCACGTGCTCGGGCAGGGGGAAGTCGGGCTCGCCGAGGTTGCAGCGCACGACGTCCCTGCCGGCGGCCTCGGCCTCCGCGATGCAGGGGCCGATCTTGAAGGCGTTCTCGGTGCCGAGCTGGCTCATGCGCTGCGCGAGGCGGGTCATCGCGTCCTCCGGACGACGGCGCCCCTCGGGCGGGCGCCTTGCCCGCAAGGTGCGTCCGCGGGGCACCGATGGACGTGTCGCCCGTCAAGGGGAGGCGAGAAATCTGGCAGGATGCGGGGGATGTCGCGCCGCTTGCTCCTCGCCCGCCACGCCGAGACGGAGTGGAACCGCATCGGCCGCTGGCAGGGCACGACCGACGTGCCGCTGAACGAGGCGGGGCTCGCCCAGGCGCGCGGGCTCGCGGCGCGCCTCGTGGGGGTCGGTGTGCGCGTCGTCGTCTCGAGCGATCTCGGCCGGGCGCGGCAGACCGCGGAGATCGTGACGGAGGCGCTGGGCCTTTCGCCGCCGCTCCTCGAGCCCGGCCTGCGGGAGCGGAGCTACGGCCTCTTCGAGGGCCTGACGCGCGCGGAGTGCGAGGCGCGTCACCCGGAGGCGTGGCAGGCGTTCCTGGCGGGGCAGGAGCCTCCGGAGGCGGAGCGACGCGCGGACGTCGGCCAGCGCATGGTGGAGGCGATGACGCGGCTCGCGGCCGCGCACGAGGGCCTGCTCGTGGTCTCGCACGGCGGCGCGCTGCGCGCGTTCTTCGAGCTCGCGACCGCGATGAAGGTCCCGCCGATCACGAACGCGGCGGTGTACGAGGTCCACCTGCGGCAGGATCGGTTCGTGGAGCCTCGGCTCCTCTGATCCTGCGGGCCGCGCGGCGGCGCAGGCGCCAGCGCACGAGGTAGAAGACGAGGCCGACGCCGAGCGCGACGCCGATGACCTGCTGGTAGGTCGCGACGATGGCCTCGAGGCGCTCGAGGTTCCGGCCGGCCAGCATGCCGAGCGCGACGAGGAGCGCGTTCCACGCGGCCGCCGAGACCATCGACCAGAGCACGACACGCGGAAGCGGCACGCCCGCGACGCCGGCGGCGACGAAGAAGAACGCGCGGACGCCCGGCAGGAAGCGGTTCACGACGAGGTAGACCGCGCCGTGGCGCACGAACTTGGCGACGAGGTCGTCGAGGACCGCGCGCGAACGCTCCGGCAGGCGCTCGCGGCGGCTCGCGACCGCGCGGCCGATGCGCACGTCGACGAGCACGCCCGCGAGCGTGCCGAGGAGCGTCGCGGCGAGGATCGGCGCGAGGTTGCCCCCGCTGGCCGTCGCGAGGAAGGCCCCGACCACCGCGACCGCGTCGCCCGGGAACGGCGGGAACACGTACTCGAGGGCGGCCGCGAGCGCGAGGACGGCGAGCGCCACCGCCGGGTGTGCGTCCCAGAGCACCACGATCTCGCCGAGCCACTCCTCCACGCGCCTAACGTAGCCACGATTCGTCACGCTTCGATAGCCTCGAGGAGCCCGTCGCCGGTGTCACATCCGCTTCTGCGGATATATCAGCCGCCCGGCGGCGGGACGTCCTATCCTGTGGCCGGCGCATGGAGCGGAACGGCGAGCCCGCGACGCGCACGACCCTCGGCGAGCTCGCCCTGCTCTTCCTGCGCCTCGGCGCGACGGCGTTCGGCGGGCCCGCGGTGCACCTCGCGATGATGCGGCGCGAGGTGGTCGCCGCGCGCGGCTGGCTGACCGAGCAGCGCTTCCTCGACCTTCTGGGCGCGACGAACCTCATCCCGGGGCCGTCCTCGACGGAGATGGCGATCCACATCGGGTTCGAGCGCCGCCGCTGGGCGGGCCTTCTCGTCGCGGGCCTCGCCTTCATCCTGCCCGCGATGGCGATCACCGGGGCGTGCGGCTTCTTCTACGTGCGGTACGGGGCGCTACCCGCGGTGGGCTGGCTGCTCTACGGCATCAAGCCCGTCATCCTCGGCGTGGTCGTGCAGGCGATCTGGAGCCTCGCCCCGCTGGCCGCGCGCGGCGCGTGGCTCGGCGGCATCGGCCTGGCCTCGGCGGCGCTCGTGGCCCTCGGCGCGAGCGAGCTCGCCGTGCTGGCCGGCGCGGGGGTCGTGGCGATCGCGGTCGCGCGTGCGCGGCGCGGCGTCGCAGCAGGCGGGCCGCTCGCGCTCTGGCCCCTCGTGCCGGCGGCGGGCCTGGCGACCGCGGCGAGCGCCGTCACGCTGCCGTCGCTGTTCTGGGTGTTCTTCAAGACCGGCTCGGTCCTCTTCGGCAGCGGCTACGTGCTCCTCGCGTTCCTGCGCGCCGATCTGGTCGAGCACCTGCGCTGGCTCACCGAGGCGCAGCTCATCGACGCCATCGCCGTCGGTCAGGTCACGCCGGGGCCCGTGTTCACGACCGCCACGTTCATCGGCTACGTGCTCGCCGGACCCGCGGGCGCCGCGGTCGCGACCGCCGGGATCTTCCTGCCCGCCTTCTTCTTCGTCGCGCTCTCGGGCCCGCTCGTCCCGCGCCTGCGCGCGTCGCGCGACGCCGCCGCGTTCCTCGACGGCGTCAACGTCGCCTCGCTGGCGCTCATGGCCGTCGTGACGGCGCAGCTCGGGAACGCCGCGCTCGTGGACGCGCCGACCGTCGCGCTCGGGCTCGCCGGCGCGGTGCTGCTCGTGCGGTTCAAGGTGGGCTCGACGTGGCTCCTCGCCGGCGGCGCCGCGGCCGGCTGGGCCGTGCACGCGCTCGGGCTCGCCCGGTAGCGCCGCCTCTGATCATTGATCACATCTGCCAAGGCGCATGGATAGGGCGGGAGCGAGGCCCAAGCGATCGATTTTTCTGGCCCCTAACACCACGCCCGGCCTCACCCCGTCGTGGCGTCCACCGCGGTCAGTCGCCCCTCTCCCGTCGGGAGAGGGGCCCCGGCAGGCGCTCCGACAGCAGTCGGCGGACCCGTCG
>CAZQJC010000288.1:0-17474 GCA_964593795.1 uncultured Myxococcales bacterium
CCCTCCTGGTGGGCGCCTTCCGAGGCGCCCACTACTCCAAAGCCAGCGCGCGCTGGAAGTCGGACGGGTTCGAGCTCGCCGTCATGGCGGTCTCGAGCGTGATCACGCCCGACTTGTAGAGGTCCGCGAGGTGCTGGTCGAACGACTGCATCCCGTAGTGCGCCTTGCCCTTCTCGAGGATGTCCTTGAGGGTGCCGGTCTTGCCGGGGTCGCGGATCGCCTCCTGCACGGTCGTGGTCGCGATCATGATCTCGCAGCCCACGGCGCGGCCCTTGCCGTCCGCCCGCGGCAGGAGGCGTTGCGACACCGTCGCCTTGAGGTTGTCGGCCAGGCGCAGGCGCACCGAGTGCTGCTCCTCGGGCGGGAACACGCCGAGCAGCCGGCCGATGGTCTTGGTCGCGTCGGTCGTGTGCACCGTCGAGAACACCATGTGCCCCGTCTCCGACGCCTTGAGCGCGATGTCGATCGACTCGGCGTCCCGCATCTCGCCGACGAGGATCACGTCCGGGTCCTGCCGCAGCGCGGCGCGCAGCGCGATGTTGAAGTTGCGGGTGTCGAGGCCGATCTCGCGCTGGGAGACCGACGCGTGGATGTTCGCGTGCAGGAACTCGATCGGATCCTCGATCGTGAGGATGTGCACGCGCCGCGACGAGTTGACGTCGCGGATCATCGCGGCCAGCGTCGAGGACTTCCCCGAGCCGGTCGCGCCCGTGACCAGCACGAGCCCGCGCTCGTACGCCGCGATGTCGTGGAGCACGGGCGGCAGGCCGAGGCCCTCGATCGACGGCACCTCGGATGGGATGATGCGCAAGACGAGCGAGAGCGAGCCGCGCTGCCGGTAGATGTTCACGCGGAAGCGCGCGATGCCGGGCAGCGAGAAGCTGGTGTCGTACTCCTGGATCTCGCCCAGCTTCGCCTTGGCCTCGGGATCGCGGACGATGTGCTCGCAGATCGCCTGCGTGTCCGCGGGCTTGAGCTTGTCCATCTTGAGCGGCGTGAGCTCGCCGCGGATGCGGTAGGTCGGCACGTCGCCGACCTTGAGGTGGATGTCACTGGCGCCGTGCTTGACGCCGCCCGCGAGCACGGCCTGGAGTCGGTCGAGCTGCATTTCCGTACCGTAGCGTACCAGCTACGGCCGCCTCGGCTGCAGGATCAGCCCTGGACGCTCATGAGGCGGGTGAGCAGCGTCAGCGAGATCGGCCGCTTGAGCAGGCCGTCGATCTTGAGCGCGCCGGTCAGCAGGTCCGCCAGGACCTGTCGCCCCTTCTCGTCGTGGAAGACGGGCAGGCCCTTGCGGACCTCGAGCAGCGACAGCGCCGTGATCTTCTCGGCGTCGGTCGAGATCACGAGGTCGCAGCTCGGCAGCACGCCGTCGTGGATGTCGCAGCGCCCGCGCGTGAACTCGAGCGTGAGCGACACCTCGGCGTCGCGCGCCACGATGCCGATGCGCCGGCCGAGCAGGCCGAGGGCCTTGAGGTCGTACTTCTTGACGGGGAAGTTGCGGAGGTTCTCGCGCAGGAGCTCCGCGAGCATGCACGCGAGGCCATTTTCCTCGGCGCGGCCCGCGAAGCGGATGAGGTCGTCGGTCGCCATGCCCGCATCCTAGCCGAGTCCCGTGGTGTTCGCGACGCGGTGCGCCAAAGGCGCGTGATGCCTCGCCCACCTCGGCCTACAGATGGATTTCTGGACAGCCGAGGGGGGCCCCCTAGGATGGGTCGGGCCCATGTCCGCGACCGTCGATGCCCGTCCGCCCCGCCGGCCCGCGAGCTGGCAGGTGCCCCCCTGGCGCTGGGCGCTGCGGGTGGGCCTGGCGCTCACGCTCGCCGTGGGCCTGGCGGGCCTGCCGCCCTACGTGTTCAGGAAGAGCGGGCTCGACCGCTACTTCGAGCTCGCCGCGCGCGTGGACCACCTGCGCGCGAAGAACCGCGATCGCCGCCGCGCCAATGCCCTCCTGCGCGCCGAGTCGCGCGATCTCGAGGGCGACCTCGCCATGATCGAGAAGGTCGCGCGCGACCAGCTCGGCCTCGTGCGGCCCGGCGAGGTGATCTTCCAGGTCGCGCCGAGCGGCGTCATCCCCGTGGACGCGGCGTCGCCCCGAGGGCGCACCCCGTGACGCTCATGCGCCGGCGCATCTACCGCGCGCGCCGCGTGGCCGCGCGCTGGAGCGGCGTCGCCGCGGGCGTCGGCTTCGCCGTGCTCGTCGGCGCGGGCTGGCTCGACGGCCTGCGCATCCGGGCCGGCTCGCCCTTCCGCATCGCCGTCCTCGCCGTCCTCATCGTGATGACGCTCGGGGCCCTGTCGCGCCGCCTCTTCCAGCCCGGCGTGCGCCGCTCGCTGCCACGCCTGCCGCGGCTGCCCGAGCCCGAGGAGCTCGAGCTCGGCCTCTTGCTCGTCGCCGGCACCGAGGGCCTCATCGATCTGACGGGCGGCGGCGGCTCGCCGCTCTACGCGCTCGCCTACGTGCTCGTCGCGTTCGTGGCGTCGCTGCACCGGTTCGCGGTGGGCGTCCCGCTCGTGGTGGTCGTGATGGCGCTCGAGTGGGCGCGCTACGGGCGCGGCGAGGACCTCGCGAGCACGCTCGTGCGCGCGGCGTTCCTCGCGCTCTTCGGGGCGCTCCACCTCGCGTTCCTGCACGGCGAGGTCTTCCGCGCGCGGCGCAACCACAGGAAGGCGCTCGACGAGGAGATCCGCTCGATGCGCGAGGACGCGCGGGACTTCCGCCTGATCGGCTCGATGCTGCCGCCCGAGAGCCGCGTCGAGGGTCGCACCGACGGGCCGACCGAGCTCGGGTCCGACGGCGCGGGCGCGCGCCAGCAGGAGGAGGACAAGCTCGCGCGCGGCGCGGTCGAGACCATCCACGAGGCGCTGCACCACACGCTCGGCCTCCTGCAGGCGTCCCTCGGCCTTCGCACCGTCGTGCTCCTGTGGCTCGACGAGTCGGGCGCGACGCTCAAGGTCAAGGAGCTCGTCACCGAGTCCGACTTCGTGACCGCGCGCGAGATCCCCGCGCACGCGGGCGCGCCGGGCGCGATCGTCAAGGACAAGATCAAGCTGTCGCTGCTCGGGCCCAAGGCGGGCTACCTGCCGTACTACGGCGGCCCCGAGGACATCGGCGCGTTCCTGGGCGTGCCGATCCTCGAGGACCCGCACCTGCGCGGCGTGCTCTGCGTCGACCGCACCGAGGGACGCGCGTTCGATCCGCGCGAGGAGGCGCTCGTGCTGTCGGCGGCCCGGCAGGTGCTGCGCATCGTGCGCTCCGAGCGCGTGTTCGCGGCGGTCGAGCGCAGCAAGTACGAGATGGAGCGCTTCTTCGGCGCGAGCGCGCTGCTCAACGAGGCGCTCGGGCTCGAGCAGGTGTGCGACGCGGCGTTCCGCGCCGCGGGCGGCGTCGCGGAGCTCGACTTCGCGGCGATCACGCTCTTCCGCAAGGAGGACAAGAAGCACCTCGTCGTGCGCGCGAGCGGCAGCGCGGCGCCGCTGGCGGGCGAGGTGTTCGGGCAGGGGGCGTCGCTCGTGTCGATGGTGGTCAAGAACCAGCACTACGTGCCCGCGGGCGGCGTGCTGCGCGATCGCGACGTGCCGATCTTCGGCGGCGCGCTCGCCAGGCGCGCGCCGGCGTGCGAGTCGCTGCTCGTCCTGCCGCTGAATCTTGCTGGCGAGGCCATCGGCACGTTCGTCATCGGCTCGGAGAAGAAGGGCGTCTACGGCGCGAGCGCGCGCGAGCTCCTCGGCGTCATCGCCAACCACGTCGCCGTCTCGGTGCAGAACGCGAACCACTACCAGCAGATGGAGATGCTCGCGACCACCGACGGCCTGACGGGCCTCGTCAACCACCGCACGTTCCAGGAGCGCGCCTCGCTCATGCTCGAGCGCGCGCTGCGCCACGGGCGCAAGTGCGTGCTGCTCCTGACCGACATCGACCACTTCAAGAAGGTCAACGACACCTACGGCCACCCGACGGGCGATCTCGTGCTCAAGGGCGTGGCCGCGGTCGTGAGCCGCACGGTGCGCAAGATCGACCTCGCCGCGCGCTACGGCGGCGAGGAGTTCGCCGTCCTGCTCGACGAGATCGACGGCAAGGAGGCGCGCAAGCTCGCCGAGCGCATCCGGAACGAGGTCAAGGAGCAGGTCTTCCCGTCCGACAAGGGCCAGTTCAAGGTCACGCTCTCCATCGGCATGGCCGTGTTCCCCGACGACGGCGCCGACAAGACGGCGCTCATCGCGCACGCCGACCAGGCCCTGTACGGCGCCAAGCACGGCGGCCGCGATCGCGTGGTCGCGTGGGAGGACATGGGCAAGTCGAAGGCGACCGCCGCCTGATCCGCGTGCCCGTGCCGTCCGGGCGCTGGGCGCTCCCCATCCTGCTCCTGCTCGCGGGCGCCCTCGCCGTGCGCGTCGCGCTCCTCGCCCTGACCTGGGGCCAACCCGTGTGGTGGGACGAGGCCGAGTATCTCCTCCAGGCGCGGCACCTCGCGCTCGGCACGCCGGCCGACGGCTTCTCCGGGCAGCGGCCCATGCTCCTGTCGCTCGTCCTCTCCGCCTTCTACGCGCTCGGGCTCGGCGAGGGCGCCATCCGCGTCGCGCTCGCCGCGGTCTCGGTCGGGGCCGTCTTCCTGGCGGTTCGCGCGGGCGAGCAGCTCCTCGGGCCGCGCCCCGCGCTCCTCGCCGCGGCGCTCGGGTCCGTCTGCTACGTGCCCGTCTTCTACACCGGGCGCGTGATGACCGAGTTGCCCCACCTCGCGCTCTCGCTGCTCGCGCTCTGGCTGTTCCTGTCGCAGGCCCCGCGGGCGGTCCTCGCGTCCGGGGTGGTGCTCGCCCTCGCGACGCTCACCCGCTTCCCCGCGGTGCTGACCGGGTTCGCCCTCGTCCTCGCCGACGTGCTCGCGAACCGCGGACGCGTCGTGCGCTCGCGTCCGTTCCTGGCATCGGTGGGCTTCGGCGCGCTCCTGTTCGTTCCGTACGTGATCTGGTCGTGGCGGACGCTCGGCAGCCCGCTGCACGCGTGGACGGCCTCCGGCAACCTCATGCCCGACCTCGCGCCCGCCGAGCGCTGGTCCGGCGTCGTGCAGTACGCGGGGTGGCTGCGCTCGACGCTGGGCCTGGCCGGATGCGCCCTCGTCGCGCTCGGGGCCTGCCGCGCGATCTGGGGCGTGGCGCGCGATCGCGGGCGCCACGCGCGGCTGCTCCTCCTGCTCTGGATCGCGCTGCCGCTCGCCTACTTTGGCCTCTTCGTGCGCCCCATCCTCGACCGCTACCTCATCGTCGCGCTGCCCGCGCTCCTCCTGCTCCTCGCGGAGGCCGCGTGCTGGATCGGTGAGGCGCTCGCTCGATTCGTGCGTCCCGCGCGCCTGGTGGTGCCGGCGGCGGTGGGCCTCTTCGGCGCGTATTTCTTGGGCGCCGATGCGCTCGCGGTGGTGCGGGCCAAGCGCGACAGCTACGGGGGCCTGCAGCTCGCGGGTCGCTGGATCGCACTGCACGCGCCGCCAGGCTTGCCCGTGGCGTCGGCGAGCGTCGCGCAGCTCACGTACTACACGGCCCGCCGTGGCCTGCCACTGCCCACCGACATCGCGCGGCTCGAGAGCTGGCTCCTCACGGAGCGCCCGATCCTCGTCTTTTCCACCTACGAGCCGCACCCCGCGTGGCCGCCCGACGTGCTCCGGCGGCGGATGACCGTGGCCGCGCAGCTGCCCCCGGACCGGCCGCAGGTGGTCGTGCTCCTGCCGCGTTGAGGTCCTCGCACGGATGCGCCTAACCGCATAGGATAGGGCCATGCGGATCCTCCTCGCGTGCGCGCTGGTGCTTGGTCTCGGTTGTGGCTCCGACTCGAAGGGCGGCTCGGGATCAGGCGGGTCCGGTGGAGCAGGATCGGGCGGCGCTGCGAGTGCCGCGGGTGCTGCCGGCGCTGCGGGTGCTGCCGGTGCGGCGGGCGCCGCGGGTTCTGCAGGCGTTGCCGGGCGCGCCGGCTCGGGCGGCGGCGCAGGCGCGGCCGGGGGGGCGGGGCGCGCGGGCTCCGGTGGCGGCGCGGGCTCTGCGGGCGCGGCCGGCACCGGGGGATCGGGCAGCGCGTGCGCCGGGCCGAACCCCGCGGGTTGCTCGGCGTCGAACCCTTGCGACAGCGGCCGGCGCTGCGTCGTCGACATGATGTCCTGCCGCTCGTCGTCCTGCGGCTGCGACGCCACCACGGGCTCGTGGGTGTGCACGGCGGACTGCGGCGGCGGAAGCTGCGAAGGTGGCGGCGGTGCGGGCGGGAGCGGAGGCGCGGGCGCTTTCTGCGGCGGCTTCGCGAACCTGCCGTGCCCCGACGGTCAGCACTGCGTCCTCGACAGCATGGGCCCCGACGCGGGCGGTCACTGCGAGCCCGGCGCCCCGGGCGGCTGACAGAGCTCAGAACCGCGCGGGCACCGCGGTGAAGCGGTAGCCGAACGACATCCCCCGGCGACCTTGCAGCGTCACGTCGGCCTTGAGCACCGAGAGCACGACGGGATTCGCCGCGAGATCCTCGGGGCGCATGCAGCCGGCGGGCGGCGGGTTGGTCGGCCCGAAGTGCGCGCAGTCCTCGGGCCTGGAGGCGCACACACGAGCACCGAGATCGAAGATCTGGCAGAGCATCACGGCCGCCTCGCCGCCGAGGGCCACCCGGTCGTGCAGCGCGTTCGCCAGCTCCGGCAGGACGAGGCCCTCGACGTTCGCCTGCGGCATCGCCCCGCAGAGGTTGCCCTCCATCAGGCCCTCGGGCGTGATGCGGACGTGCGCGAGCTGCACGCCGAAGACGGCGGTGACGAACGCGCCGCGCTCGCGCGGGGCCACGAAGAACGGAAGCGCGAGGTCCGCGCTGTCACCCGAGAGGCTCCCGACGCCGTTCGAGATCGTTCCGGACAGGTGCGAGGCCTGCCCGGCGACGCGGAACACGCCCATCCCGCCGAAGGCGGCCGCGGGATCGAAGGTCGTCATGTCGTGACATCCGCGCACGAGCTCGACCTCGATCGGACCATCGACCGGCGGAACGCCACCCTGCAAGCGCAGGAGCTCGACGAGCTGGCCGGCCTCGAGCCATGCGTCGAGCTCGTCTTGTTGGTCCCAGAAGCCCCGCAGAGCGGATCCGACGTTGCCGAGCTGGTTGTCCGGGGTCCCGTTGCCGTCGAGATCGCACCCGAAGTCGCGTGCGGTGCTCGAGGTCGTCGGCCTTTGCAACGAGTCGATCACGTAGCGCGCGCCCGCATCGGCAGCGCCTGAGCCGCCCGCTCCCTCGGTCCCGGTGCAGCGTCCCGTGACCGGCGCTCCTGCGTCGAAGGCGACGGAAGGCGCCGCTGCGGGGCGCGGCGGCGAGTCTCCACAGCCAGCCACGAACGCTGCCGTCACGACCCCCGTCCACCAGATCTGCATGGCGTCATCATCCACGCGGCACGCCCGGCGCGCGGTGACGGCCGCACGGTGTCGCCGTCACACCTCAGCCCATCGAGGGCAGCACGTCCGCCGCACGTCCGCGCGCCACCACGCGACCGGCCTCGAGGCGCAGCACCTGATCCGCCAGCGTGCGCGCCTCGTCGAGGTCGTGCGTGACGTGCAGGAGCGGGACGCGCACCTCGTCGACGAACCGTCGCACGTCGGCGAGGAAGCCCTGGCGCCGCTCGCGATCGAGCGCGGAGAACGGCTCGTCGAGCAGCACGAGGCGCGGCTCGGTGGCGAACGCGCGCGCGAGCGCCACCCGCTGCGTCTCGCCGCCCGAGAACGTCGCCGGCTTGCGCCCCGCGAGGTGCGCCACGTGCATCCGCTCGAGCATGGCCAGCGCGCGCCGCTTCCGCTCGGCGCGCCCGAGCCGCCGGTCGATGCCGTAGGCGACGTTGCCGACCGCGTCGAGGTGCGGGAACAGGGCGCCGCTCTGGAACACGAACGCGATGTGGCGCAGGTGGACGGGCCGCGACACACGCGCGGCCGCGTCGAAGAGCACGTCGGTGCCGAGCGCGATCCGCCCCGCGGTTGGCCGCTCCCAGCCCGCGATGCACGCGAGCGTCGTGCTCTTGCCCGAACCCGAGGGCCCGCACAGCACGGTCACGCCGGGCGGCGCCTCGAAGGCGAGATCGAGCGAGAACGCCTCGCCACGCGCGAGCGACAGGCGCACCGACAGCGCGTCAGCCACGCGGCGCCTTCGCCGTGAGCTTGTTGACGCCATAGAGCGCGAGCACGGTCAGGCTCGTCAAGACGAGGATCATGCCGAGGGCCTCGTCCTCGCGCTGCCCCTGGATGGCGTCGTAGATCGCGAGCGCGGCCGTCTGCGTCTGCCCGGGGATGTTCCCGGCCACCATGAGCGTGACGCCGAAGTCGCCGAGCGAGCGCGCGAAGCAGAGCATCACGCCCGCGATGACGCCGCGCCCGGCGATCGGCAGGTGCACGGTGAAGAACGCTCGCACGGCGCTCGCGCCGAGGCTGCGGGCCGCGAGCACGAGGCGCGGGTCCACCTCTTCCAGCGCCGCGCGCGCGCTCTTGACCACGAGGGGCAGGGACCCGATGGTCGCCGCGACGACCGCGCCGGTCTTCGTGAACACGATGGAGCTGCCGAAGACGGACTCCCACGCGTGGCCGATGGCGCTCGAGCGGCCGAGCACCACGAGCACGTAGTAGCCGAGCACGGTCGGTGGCATGACCATCGGCGCCGCGAAGAGCGCGTCGAGCAGGTCTCGCCCCACGAAGCGGCGCGTCGCCAGCAGGAGCGCCAGCGCACCACCCACCACGGTCGCGAGGAGCGTGGCGACGATGGCCACCTCGAACGACAGGACGAGCGGAGCCCACTGCACGAGTGGCTGCAGGATAGTCCGAACCGGGCCGACCGTGCCCGTGGGGCTCGAGGCCTCGCGCCGTGGCCTCGCCACCCGGGCGCCGCCGGAAAAAAGCGCCGAGTTCGCTCCACATCCTCGGCTTTGTCACGCCCGTGTAACGACTCGGGTGAGGCAAGCGAATTGCTATCTACCGTCGTGGAACCCCACGCGGGAGAATTTCAATCGTGCGTCGCTCCGTGCTCCCCCTGCTCTCGTTGCTCCTGTGCGCACCCGCGTGCGATCGGGGCGCCGGCGGCGGCGCGCCCGACGCGCCGGCGGAGCTGCGCGTCGCCGCGGCCGCGGACCTCGCGCGGGCCTTCCGCGAGCTCGGCGCCTCGTTCGAGCGCTCCACCGGCGAGCGGGTCGTGTTCACGTTCGGCTCGACGGGCCTCCTCGCCAAGCAGATCGCCGAGGGCGCGCCGTTCGACGTATTCGCCGCGGCGAATGTGTCGTTCGTAGACGACCTCGCCAGGCGTGGCGCGGTGGCGCGCGACACCAAGTCGCTCTACGCGCGCGGTCGCATCGTGGTCTACGTGCGGCCCGGCGTGCGCGCGCCCGAGAAGCTGGAGGACCTCGCGCGGCCCGAGTACGCGCGAATCGCGATCGCGAACCCCGAGCACGCGCCCTACGGAAAGGCCGCGAAGCAGGCGCTCGAGCGCGCCGGCTTGCTCGACAAGGTGCAGCCGCGCTTCGTCTTCGGCGAGAACGTGCAGCAGACGCAGCAGTTCGCCGAGACCGGCAACGCCGAGGTGGCGATCATCGCCATGTCGCTCGCGATCGGCAGCAAGGGGAGCTGGCTCGAGGTGAGCGACTCGCTGCACGACCCGATCGACCAGGCCATCGTCGTGACCTCGCGCGCCGCGCGCGGGGAGCTCGCCCGGCGCTTCGCCCAGTTCGTCAACGCACCCGATGGCCGCGCGGTGATGCGCCGCTACGGGTTCTTGCTGCCGGGAGAGCTCATCTCCCGTGCCCCCTGATGCAGACCTGAGGAGGACCGGATGCGCGGAAGGCTCGCCAGAGGCACGTGGCTCGCAGTGGCTTTCGCCGGCGTGATGACGCTGGCGGGCTGCGGCAGTGACACCACCGGGACCGCCGGCAGCGGCGGGGCGGGCGGCGCCGGTGGCAGCGGCGGGTCGGCGGGCAGCGCCGGGGCCGCGGGTCGCGCGGGCAGTGGTGGAAGCGCGGGCGCAGCCGGAAGCGCGGGCAGCGCGGGCTCTGCGGGCAGCGCGGGCTCTGCGGGCAGCGCGGGCTCTGCGGGCTCTGCGGGCAGCGCGGGCTCTGCGGGCTCTGCGGGCTCTGCGGGCGCAGCCGGAAGCGCGGGCTCTGCGGGCGCAGCCGGAAGCGCGGGCTCTGCGGGCGCAGCCGGAAGCGCGGGCTCTGCGGGCGGAGGTGGTGCGGGCGCGGGTGGCTCCGGCGGTGCACTGCCCTTCGGCGCGACGTGCATGCCTGGTGTGGACACCTGCATGGCGGGGTTCATGTGTCTCGCGTCGGGCTCGACGGGCAACGTGTGCACGAAGATGTGCACGATGGACAGCGAGTGCCCGGCCGGCTCGATGGGCATGAAGTGCAACATGCGCGGAGTCTGCAGGCCGTGACGCGCGCCTTCGCGCTCGCGCTCACGCTCGCAACCACCGTCGTGGGGTGCGGCGGAGACGACTACGGCGGCGGCTCGGCGGGCAGCGGTGGCGCCGGCATGACGGGCGGCTCCGGTGGTGCGGGCGGCGCGGGCGGTGCCGGCGTCCCCGCCGGCAAGTTCGGCGCGAGCTGCAACCTCGACACCGAGTGCACCGAGCCGATGGCCATCTGCGGCGACTCGTTCGATCGCGGCGGCAAGCTCTGCACCTTCCGCTGCACCGTCGCCACCGACTGTCCGGCCGGCTCGATGGGCCAGAAGTGCAACACCAAGGGCCAGTGCCGGCCCTGAAACGCGCCTACTCCGGCAGCACCTTCGCCGCCATCGCCTCCGCCTCCTCGTAGCCGAGCTCGCGCGCGCCGAGCACGAGGCGCACCCGCGCCACGCCCCACTTGCCGTGCGACTCCGCGACCTGCTTCTCGAGGAAGTGCCGCTCGCGCTCGCGCCAGCTCGTCCGCGGCGCACGCCGCCTGGCTCCGAGCCACGCCGCCAGCTCCGCGATCCCCGCGCGCGTCTTCGCGCTGGTCGCGAAGATCGTGTGCGCCCCGGCGGGCGCGGAGGTGCTCCGCACGTCGAGGCGCACGAGCGCCAGCGCCGCCTCGAGCTCCCCGCGCGCGCGGCGCGCCATGCCCTCGACGTCGCACTTGTGCAGCACGAACGCGTCCGGGATCTCCATGACGCCCGCCTTCATGTACTGCACGTGATCGCCGGCCATCGGCTGGAGCACGAGCAAGAGCAGGTCCGCGAGCGCGGCGATCTCGATCTCGCTCTGTCCGACGCCCACCGTCTCGATGAGCACCACGTCGAACAGGCGACGCAGCAGGC
The DNA here is from genome assembly GCA_964593795.1 of uncultured Myxococcales bacterium. Classification (GTDB taxonomy): domain Bacteria; phylum Myxococcota_A; class Polyangia; order JAHFDS01; family JAHFDS01; genus JAHFDS01. The sequence goes on from CAZQJC010000288.1 coordinate 11,272, forward strand.
GCGCCGTCGCGAAGGTCCGCCGGCTCATGCCGCCGAGGTCGCCGCCGGAGGCCTGCGAGCGGAAGTACACGCGCCGCTCCGACGCCGGCAGCCGCGCGCGCACGCGGTCGCCGAGCATCGCCCCGCCCGAGACCGCGCTCGACGGATCGATCGCGAGCACCGCCACCCGGACGCGCGCGTCGCCCGCGAGCAGCGCCTCCACCAGGCACGCGAGGAGCGACGACTTGCCGACGCCGGGCGCCCCGGTGACGCCCACGACGAGCCCCGCCGCCGCGCCGTCGGCCTCGAGCGGGCCCAGCACCGCCGCGCGCTGCAGCCGGCCTGCCTCGCCGTCTCGCTCGACCGCGCTCACCAGCCTCCCGAGCGCCCGCCGCTCTCCGCGGCGCGCCGCCTCGACGAGCCGCGCCCCCTCCTCCGCCGTCAGGCGTGCGCTCCGATGACGTCGAGGATGCGCGACATGATGCCCATGAGGTCGAAGTCCTTGGGCGTGAACACCGCGCGCACGCCGAGCTTCTCGAGCGCCGGCCAGTCCGACTCGGGCAGGATGCCGCCCACCACGACCGGCAGCTCCGGTGCGCCTTCCTTCGCGAGCGCCTCCATGATCTGCCGCACGATCGCGACGTGCGAGCCCGACAGGATCGACAGGCCCAGCACCGCCGCGTCCTCCTCGACCGCCGCGCGCACGATGTCCTCGGGCGCGAGGCGGATGCCGCCGTAGACGACGTCGAAGCCCGCGTGCCGCGCCGCGACCGCGATCATCTCCGAGCCGTTAGAGTGGCCGTCGAGCCCGGGCTTGCCGACCACGATGCGCGGCCGCGCGCCGTGCGCCTTGGTCCAGGCCTCGACGCGCCTGCGCACGCTGTCCACGAGCTCGCCCGACATGCGCAGGCTCTGGCCATCCACGCCGGTCGCCGGTCGGTACTCGCCGAACACCTTGCGCAGCACGTCCGACCACTCGCCGGTCGTCACGCGCGCCCGCGCGCACGCGATCGACGGCCCCATGAGGTTCCCACCGCCGCGGGCCACGTCCTCGAGCTGGCGCAGCGTCTCGTCCACCGCGGCCTGGCTGCGCCTGCGCTTGGTCGCCGCGAGGAGCTCGAGCGTCTCGCCCGCGGAGCCCTCGTCCACCTTGAAGAGTCCCCCGTCCTCGCCGGTCAGGAGCGCGCTCGGCAGCGCCTCCGTCAGCTTGTTGCGGCCGACGACCACGATCTCGCCCGACTGGATCCTCGCCATGCGCTCGGCCTGGCTGCGCACGAGCGCCGCCTTGACGAGCCCCTGATCCACCGCGTCGAGCATGCCGCCCGCCTCGCGGATGCGCTCGATCTCGGCGTACGCCGCGGCCTTGAGCGCGTCCACCTTGCTCGTGACGACCGGGGAGCCGTCGAACAGGTCCGGGTACTCGAGGAGGTCCGTCTCGAACGCGAGGATCTGCTGCAGGCGCAGCGACCACTGCTGGTCCCACGGCCTCGGCAGCGACAGCGCCTCGTTCCACGCCGGGAGCTGCAGCGCCCGGCAGCGTGCGCTCCGCGACATCGTCACGCCGAGGGTCTCGAGCAAGATGCGCCAGGCGTTGTTCTCGGGCTGCTCCTCGGTGAGGCCCAGCGAATTGACCTGCACCCCGTAGCGGAAGAGCCGGTACTTCGCGTTCTGCACGCCGTAGCGGTCGCGCGTGATCTCGTCCCACATCGCGGTGAACGCGCGCATCTTGCACATCTCCTCCACGAAGCGGATGCCCGCGTTCACGAAGAAGGAGACGCGCCCCACGATGCGCTCGAAGTCGGGCCCCGCGATCCCGCGCGCGCGCACCGCGTCGAGCAGCGCCATCGCATTCGCCAGGGCGAATGCGAGCTCCTGCACCGGCGTCGCGCCTGCCTCCTGCAGGTGGTACGAGCAGATGTTCGACGCGTTCCACTTCGGCAGCGCCGAGAGGCAATGCTCGTACATGTCGACGATGAGCCGCATCGACTCGCGGGGCGGGAAGATGTACGTGCCGCGCGCGAGGTACTCCTTGACGATGTCGTTCTGCGTCGTGCCCTGCAGGAGCTTCGGGTCGGTGCCGCGGCCCTCGGCGACCGCCACGTAGCACGCGAGCAGCCACATGGCCGTCGCGTTGATGGTCATCGAGGTGTTGATCTTCTCGATCGGGATGTCCTCGAACAGGAGCTCGAAGTCGTCCACCGTGTTGACCGGCACGCCGACCTTGCCGATCTCGGGCCCCGCGAGCGGGTGATCGGAGCTGTAGCCGCACTGCGTGGGCAGGTCGAACGCGATGGAGAGGCCGGTTTGCCCGCGCGTGAGGTTGCCGCGGTAGAGCGCGTTCGACGCGCGCACGTTCGTGTGTCCCGCGTAGGTGCGGAAGATCCAGGGCTCGTCGCGTTCGTCGAGCTCGTGGGCGGGCCTGGTGCTGCTGGTCATGGCCGGAACATAGCCCTTCTGGCGCGGTGCGTCACGGCGCGTCATCCCGCCCGAGGAGCCAGTGGCCTCACATCGGCTCGTCCGGGTCGAGGCGGTGCGCGACCAGCGCCGCGGGGACGGCCGGTCGCAGCCCGAGCGGCCCGCCCGGCAACGTCTGGCCCGCCGCCACCGCCTTCTTCGCGTCCGCGAGCGTGATGGGGTTCATCAGGATCGTCGCCGACGCCCGGTGCTCGCGCACGGCGTCGAGGGCCGCGCGCATGTCGCGCACCGGGGACAGCGCGTCGGCCGGGATCCCGAGCTTGCCGAGCAAGATCGCCTCGAGCACGTGCGCGTCGTCGCCCTTGAGGGCCTGCGCGCCCGGCACCGGCGTGTCGCGCCGCAAAGACAGCAGGAAGAACCGCGTCGCAGGCGCGGCCACCACCGCGAAGCTCACCGAGCCCGCGCCGAAGTGCAGCGCGCGCTCGACCTCCTTGCCGGTCACGTAGAAGTACTCGCGCACGTCGAAGGGCTCGCGTCCGAGCGCGGCGATGGCGGCCTCGATGGCCTTGCTGCTCACGGTCGGCGCGACCAGATGGTGCGGCCGCTCGATCGCGAGGCCCGCGTCCTGCTCGGCGACCGCCAGCACAGGCGTGGCGTCGCTCGACGCCCGCCCATGCGGCGAGCGCGCGCGCGCCGCCTTCGCGTACGCGCGCTGGGCCTCGAGGTCCGCGCGGCCGCACACGAGGTGCACCTTTCGCTCCATGATCGGCGCGAGGACCCAAGCCTGCGCCGCCGGATCGTCGAGCGACCACAGCCGGTGCCGGACGCCGTCGGCCGTCGTCACGTCGAGGCGCGGCGCCGTGTTCTCCAGGCGGGAGAACGTCTCCGCACCGCGTCCCTCGGCGTCGTCGTACGTCACGACCGGGAGCGACGTCGCCACGCCCGCGCCGAGCGCCGCGGCCCCCTGCGCCGAGTCCGGCGGCGCCACGATCGACACCGGCGCGTCCACCGGCAGGAGCGCGATGAAGCCCCTGCGCTCGCGCTCGCCGCTCGCGAGCTTGCACGAGCCAACGTAGCGATACAGCATCGGCGTCGCGTCGCGCACGAGGGCGCCTGCGGCGACGAGCGCCTCGAGCGCGCCGGGCGCGGCGAGCCCCTCGACCAGGGATGCTGCCGTCGACGGATCGGCGATCAACCCCCGGAAGGGCAGCAGCGTGGGCATGGGATGAGTCTAGCGGAGGATGCGTGCGGGAGGGGCGGCGAGGGCCCCCCGAAGGGCGGGGGCTACGCCGTGGCGACGACCTTGTAGGTCTTCACGCGGACGAGCATCTTGCCATCCTTCTCGAAGACCTCGCCCTTGATCTCGACGCGGGCCTCGGACGCCTTCTTGTCGCCGAGGACGCTCTTGAGCATCTTCTCGGCCGAGTCGTCCTTGACGATCATGTACCGCGTCTTGCCGTCCTTGCCGGTCGCGAGCGTGAGCACGCAGCCGGTGCAGTCCATGTCCTTGGCCTCCATCGGGCAGCCCTCGCGCGATACGGTGCCGACGAGCGTGATGGGCTTGCCGGGCTTGTCGTTCTTGGCGCTCTTCGCCGCGTCGTCGTGACCGGGGCAGGCGAGGGCGGGGGTGGCAGCAAACGCGCCCGCGAGGGACGCCAGGAGCACGAGCTTCTTCATGTCAGAATCCTCCTTGAACCGACGCCAGTCTAGCCGACCGCGTGCCGTCTCGCCAGGTGATCGCGCCTGCCGGGGCCGCGCCTGGGCTCACTTGCGGATCGCGGCGTCCGCGGCCATGACCTTCTCCGCCGCGGCCTGGCGGCGCGCGCGCAGCCGGTCCCCGAGCCCCGGCTCCGACAGCGCGAGGATCTGCGCGGCCAGCAGGCCCGCATTCTGGGCGCCGTTGATCGCCACGGTGGCCACCGGGACACCCGGCGGCATCTGCACCGACGACAGGAGCGCGTCGAGGCCCCCGAGGGTCCCGGCCGCGATCGGCACCGCGATGACCGGCAGGCTCGTGTTGGCGGCGACCGCGCCCGCGAGGTGCGCCGCGAGGCCCGCCGCCGCGATGATGACGCCGTAGCCGGCCTCCGCCGCGCCGCCGATGAAGCGCGCCACCGTTTCGGGGGTGCGATGGGCGCTCTTGACGTGCAGGTCGTTCGGAATGCCGAGCTCCGTCAGCACGTCGGCCGCGGCCTGCATGACGCCGAGGTCGTTCTGGGAGCCCATCAGGATGGCGACTCTCTTCATGTCATCCCCTTCTCTGCGATGTCGTGGCGCAGCTGCATGCCCTCGAAGCGGATGCGCCCCGCCGCCTCGTAGGCCCGTGCCCGCGCGGCACGGAGGTCGTCTCCGAGCGCCGTCACGCCGAGCACTCGCCCGCCCGCGACCACCACGCGTCCGTCCACCCGCGCCGTTCCCGCGTGGTAGACGCGCACGTCCGGCAGAGCGTCCGCCTCGGCGAGGCCCGCGATCGGCGCGCCCGTGAGCGGCCGGTCGGGGTAGCCCCCAGCCGCCAGCACCACGCACACGCTCGGTCGCGGATCGAAGTCCGGGTCCGCGTCCGGGAGCTGACCGCGCGCGGCGCCCGCCAGCCAGGGCAGCGGATCGCCCCGCCACCTCGCGAAGAGCGCCTGCGTCTCCGGGTCGCCGAAGCGGCAGTTGTACTCGAGCACGCGCGGCCCGTCGGGCGTCAGCATGAGGCCCGCGAACAGCACGCCGCGGAAGTCGACGCCCGTTCGCGCGAGGTGCCGCACGATGGGCGTGACGGCGAGCGCAGCGAGCTCGCCGAGGCGGGACGCCGGCACGAGCGACGACGGCGAGTAGGTCCCCATGCCGCCTGTGTTGGGCCCCGTGTCCCCGTCGCCGAGCCGCTTGTGGTCCTCGACCGACGGCAGCACGGCCGCGCGCGCTCCGTCGCACACGGCCAGGATCGACACCTCGCGCCCCGACATGCGGTCCTCGAGCACCACGACACGGCCCGCGGCGCCGAAGCGATCGGCCTCGATCATCTCGCGGGCCGCCTCGCGCGCCTCCGCGGCCGTGGTCGCGACCACCACGCCCTTGCCGGCGCACAGGCCGTCGGCCTTGACCACCGTGCGCTCCGGGTGCGCCGCGAGCGCGCGCTCGACCGCGGCCATGCTGCCGCACACCGAGAAACCCGCGGTCGCGATGCCGGCCGCGGCCATCGCCTCCTTGGCGAAGGCCTTCGAGCCCTCGAGCCGCGCGCCCGCCGCTCCCGGCCCGAGCACGTCGAGCCCGCGCGCTCGCAGCGCGTCCGCGACCCCGACGACGAGCGGCGCCTCCGGGCCCACGAGCACGAGCTTCGTTCCGGTGCGCTCGCACAGCCTCGCGACCGCCGCCGCGTCGTTCGGATCGATCGCCTCGCAGGCCGCGACGTCCGCGATCCCCGCGTTTCCCGGAGCGCAGGTGATCGCGCGCCCGGCCCGCGCGATCCCGCGCACGATCGCGTGCTCGCGCCCTCCACCGCCGAGAACGAGGACCGGCTCCATGTCGCCGCGAGCTTACTTCGATCACCGTCGCACGCACCCACTCGTTGTCGAGTGTTGGGCGTCAACGCCTTTCGGGCACCGCTCCGGATCGTCCACGTCCACGTCCACGTCCACGTCCACGATCCGGAGCGCGGGGGCGAGCTTGGCACCTCGAGTCCTCTCAGAGGAGTGGCCGCTCCTGCGTCCGCAGATCGTCGCCCAGCCGTCCGCGAGGCGAGCGTCCCCTCGCCGCAAGGGCGTAGCGAAGCGCAGCGGAGCGAAGACGCGGGGAGGGGGGCCCGACCGGGCTTTGCCCGGTCG
>CAZQJC010000289.1:0-28953 GCA_964593795.1 uncultured Myxococcales bacterium
TGCGCGACCCGAACGCTCTGCGGGGGTGAGGCCGGGCGTGGTGTAAGGGGCCAGAAGTTCTGGGGTGCTGGACTCCCAGAAGAACATTCCATCTGCCTAGGCAGATGTGACGAATCATGAGAGCGGCGCGCTACTTCGGCAGGCCGACGCAGTCCTTGAAGGCCTGCTCGCAGCCGGCGCCGGTCGGCGCCGCGACGAAGCACTCGTAGGCGCGCTGCCGCTGAGCCGGCTTGACCGCGCTCATGAGGCGATTGCACGCTGCGACGTCGACGGCGGCGCAGCTCGCGTGCACCGCCGTGCAGTCCACGGTGCTCCCGCCGACCGTGACGCCTGCGGCCGGGCAAGCCTGCGCGAAGACGCGATCGGTGCAGGCTCGGACGGCGGCGGCCGGATCCGCGCCGGTGCACAGCATCGCGTCGTCCTGGAAGCACGTGCGCACCGCCTGGAACACGCTCTGCCGCGCGTTCGACGTCAGCCAGTCGCAGGTGCGCACCGCGAGCGACGCCTCGGCGCAGCCCTTCGACGGGTTGCGGATGGCATCGCAGGCGCCGCCCGCGAACCCGGCCGCGCCGGCGCTGTCCTCGCCGAGGCAGCCCATGCCGCCCATGCCGCCGGCCCCGCCGCCGCCCGAGCCGCCGCCGCCCGAGCCGCCGCCGCCCGAGCCGCCGCCGCCCGAGCCGCCGCCGCCCGAGCCGCCGCCGCCCGAGCCGCTGCCGCCGGCCGTATCGCTTCCGCAGCCTGCCAGGAGGACCAGGCAGGCCATGACCACACTCCGAGCGCCGCGCTTCATCATCGGGATCTCCTCGTTCGTCGAGCCGTTCGTCGAGCCGCGAGCGGTGCTGGAGCAAGCCGCGCGCCCGCGCACGGCCGGCGCAGTTTCGCAGAGTTCGGTGGCGGCGCCGTGGCCGGATGATCGGAGGGCCGCGCCAAGGTGTGTCACGGAATCCATGCGCATGGGCGAATGTGATCGCCCGAGCCCGAGGTGTCGCTGGGGCACGAGGAGCGTCGAGCGAGCCCCGGGCGCACCCCCGCAGAGTGAGCACGACTTGCGGCCGAAAGTGCGCAGGCCGACGCGCACGGCCCCGACAGGCGCCGGATCCCGCTGAAAACAGGCCTGGAGCCCGCGCACTCGCGCCGGAGAGCGCCGCCCCTGCCGTGCTGCGCGCAATGCCGCGGAAATGAGCGGAGTCGAGCCCGCAGCGGGTGGTACGGGCGCTGCAATTCCGGCGCAGGCAAGGGAGGTCGCAATGGCCTGCAAGACGCACTGGCTCGGTTGGATGGGCGCGCTGGCGCTCGGCGCGTGTGGCGGAGACGGCGTGCTCACGGTCGGCGTCGAGGGCGCCGGCGCCGCGGACGTCGCGGCCGCCGCGATGAACGCGGACGAGGGCATCTCCACGCCGGAGCTCCTGGAGGCCGAGGTGGATCCCGCCCGCGAGGAGGCCTGGGGCGAGGCCGCCGCGGGGGCGCTCCCGCTCGAGCTGGCGGAGCTCGCGGCCGAGGGCGAAGTCGAAGATGCGGAGCTCGCGCTCGAGGACGCCGTCGACGAGGCGGACATGGTGCTCGCGCCCGGAGACGAGGTGCTGGCCTCGGAGGTGATGCCCGACGACGAGGCGCCGCCGCCCGCGGTGCTGGCCGCGGAGTGCCCGCAGCCCCTCGGCAGCGGCCCGCGCCACCATCGCGGCGCGCACCTGCGCACGACCGACTGGCTCAACCTCCGCACCGGGCCGAGCCGCGCGCACGCGCGCATCGTCGTCATGCCGCCCGGGGCGATCGTCACGGTGCTGCAGCCGAGCTGCGGCGCCACGTGGCTCCACGTGCGCGATCCGCACGGGCGCGTCGGCTACTCGTCGGGCGACTACCTGCGTGCGCAGGGGCAGGCCCCGCAGAGCCCGAGCGCCTTCCCCCGCTACTCGGCGCAGCGAGGCACGCGCCTTTCGTCCACCGCGTGGTCGCTCTACCGCGGCCACCGGAGCGGCGGCATGTGCCTGCGTGGCGTCGGCACGTCGCTGCGCAGCTCGATCGCGCCGGGCCTGTGGACGTACACCCCGGGCGCGCACCAGTTCGGCGTCTACGCGCGCACGCACAAGGCGTGGTTCGCGGCGCGAGGCTTCAAGGTGGTGGACGCGAGCCTGCCCGGCGGCGCCTCGTTCCCGAAGGGGACGATCATGGTGTTCAGCCGCGGGCGCTGCGGCTTCCACCCGACCTGGGGCCACGTCGAGATCGTCGTGAGCCCCACCGTCGCGTGCAGCGACTTCTGCCGCCGCCGCACCGACGCGCGCTGTGGGCCGAGCCTGCTGCTCTATCCGACCGTGCGCTGACCGATCCGGTTCAGGCGTCCGGCGCGTCGGGCGGGCCGGAGTCGGTGGGCTCGGACGATGCGGGCGACCCGGCCCCCTGCGCACCGGCGCCGCCGCCGCTGCGCCCTCGACCGCCGCGTCGCCTGCCGCCGCGCCGGCGCGGGGGGCGACCGCTGCCGGCCTCGCCCAGCGGATCGGTGGTGGGCTCGGCGCCCTCGGCGCCCGCGCCTGTCGCGTCGCCGTCACTTGTGCCCGCGCTCGCGCCGCCCGGGCCGGCGAGGCGGACCTTGCCGTTCGGCAGCACCTCGATGCCGGGCACGCGCCTCAGGCGCGTCACGAGGCGGGGCGAGCCCGGCGGACGCTGGAAGCCTGCCGACTTGAGCGCCACGGTGAGCGCGTCGAGCGTCACCGTGCGCGCGGGGTCCGTCGAGACGAGGCGCGCGATGATCTGCAGGAGCTGCTCCTGCGACGCGCCGTGCGGCTCGTCGTGGGCGACCTCGGGGCGCGGGGGCCGGGGCGCAGGCGCGTGGGCCGGCGCGTGCGCGAGCGGGGCCCGCGTCGGCGTCCGCCCCATCGGTGCGTGCGCCGGGCTCCGCGTCGAAGGCGCGCTCACGCCCGGCGCCCTCGCGCCACCGCGCCCGCCGCCACGACGGCGCCGCCCGCCCCGGCTGCGTCCGAAGCCGCCCTCGCCCGCGTCCTCGCGGTGCGCCGCCGCGGCCGCCGCGCTCGCCCCGGCCGCGCGGTACGTGATGCGGTGGAACGCGACGCCGAGCTGCGCCGCCGCGTCGCCCACCGCGTCGAACGCGCGGTCGTGCGAGACGATGTCGATCACGTCGCCCGGGCGCGAGCGCCCGAGCCAGATGCCCGCCTGCACGGCGATCCACAGATCGCTCCAGTCGGACACGCGCGCGGCGGGCGCGCTGTGCACGAGGCGCGCTCCGAGCTGCGCGAGCGAACGCCCGAGCTGCTGACCCACGACGCGCCAGTTGCCGATGGCCGTGACCTCGGTGCTGCCGCTCTGCAGGTCGATCCGGAGCTCGCCGAGGACGCGCATGAGCTCGGCCTCGCTGCTCGTGTTCTCCACGTCGATGAAGACGATTCGGCGGGGGCCCGTGGCCGCCGCGATCGGAGCCTCCGCGACCGCGCCCTTCCTGGCGCCGCGGCCCTTGGGCCCATCCGTTGCCGGCTTGTCCGCCGCGACCTTGCCGCTGACCTTCTCGGGGGCCTCGGGCTTCTTGGCCCTGGCCTTGGCCGCCTTGTCCTTGACTGCGGTCGGAGCGGGCTTCTTCTCCGCGGCCTTCTTGCTGGCCGGGGTCGTCTTCGTCTTCTTCTTCGCGGGGGCTGCGGATTTCGCGCCGGCGCGAGCCTTGGTCGCCATGGGCGACACCTTATGACGACTCCGGGGCCGAGTGGGGTCCTTCGCGTCGGATTCGCGCTACGCTCGGCGCATGGAGGCGGGCCGCGTGTTCGAGGAGAGGCAGCAGTTCCGGCAGCCGTGGCTGTGGCTGCTCGTCGGGGGAGTCTTCTCGGCGGTCTTCGTCCTCCTCGGCTGGATGGCCTACAAGCAGCTCGTGCTCGGCCATCCCGTCGGCAATCACCCGATGGGCGACACCGGCCTCGTGCTCCTCGTCGCCGGGGTGACCACGTTCCACCTCGGCATCCTCGCCCTCTTCTTCCACGCGCGGCTCGACGTCGCGGTGGACGGGCAGGCGGTGCGCGTGCGTTTCCGGCCCTTTCACCGCAAGGAGCGCGTGTTCGCCCTGGCCACGATCGTCAAGGTCGAGGCGGTCACGTACCGCCCCATCGTGGACTACGGCGGCTGGGGGATCCGGCGCGGCCGGGCCGGGTGGGCCTACAACGTGTCGGGCAACCGCGGCGTGCGGCTCGCCTTCGAGGACGGCACGGCGCTCCTCATCGGCTCTGCGCGCCCAGAGGAGCTCGCGAGCGCGATCGCCGCGGTGAAACGCCGGGGATAGTCACGAGCAGGCGCGCCGGGATGGGCCGGCAGCCGCAGTGTCGCTGGTGCTCGAGGTGCCACGCGAGGCGCTCCGCGGTCGAGGGGTGCTTCGGCATCGGATGCGCCTCGTGCCACGCCGCGGCACCGGGCGTCACGGCCGCGGGCTCCCCGTGGTGTCGTCGTGGAGCGCGGCGCGGAACGCGCGCACGCCCTTGGCCAGCCGCTTGACCGCCTGCCGCGACGTCTCGCTCGCGTCCTCGAGGAAGCGATCGAGCTTGTCGAGGTCGCCGTCGAGCTTGTTCCAGGTGTCCTTGGCCTCCATGCCGAAGAGGTGCGCGCGCACGCGGAGCTGATCGCGCATCGTCTCGAGCTCGGCCACCGTCTCCGAGATCTCCTTCTTGAGCTTCTCCTGGTCCATGGTCCTTGCCTTCCTCGCGGGCCCGCGCCCGCGACTCGAGATGCCTCATCTCCGGTCGAGCCGGCGGGCGACCTCCAGCCAGTGCTTGCGCAGCTCTCCCTGCGCGGGCTCCGGTGGCCGGCCGCTCATCCAGCGGTACATGAGCGTGTCCTCCCGGCGGGCGTGCGCGCGCAGCGCCTTGACGAACGCCTCGACGGCGTCCGCGCGCGCGAGGTGCAGGTCCACGCCGACGCAGAGCGCCGTCAGGCGTGCCCGGATCGCGTCGTGCTCGCTCCGTAGCGCGGCGGCCTCCTCCGGCGCGGTCTCCGCGAACAGCGGCAGGATGTGACGCTCCTCGAACGCCAGGTGCTCCTGCAGACCCTCGTCGAAGCGCGTGAAGAGGCGCGCGGCGTCCTCGGCGGCGCCAGCGCGGAAGGCCTCGACGAGCTGGTCGAAGAGGCGCTCGAGCTTCGTGTGGTCCGCGCTCAGGAGGTCCCGCAGGGGTCGGTCCTGCTTGGGCGCGGGGGTGGCGAGCCGCAATGACGACGACATGCCCTGTGCTGGAGCATGCCCCGTGCCTGGCGATCGAGGCTCTCGCCGGCGTGATCCGCGCAGGAACTGCGGGGTGACCCGGCGCGCGTTGCATTTCCCGCAGGCGCGGCCCTACGCTCGCCGCATGCGGATGCCTCTCCTGGTCGCGAGGATCGTGCTCCCGCTCTCGCCGAGCGCGAGCGCCTCGACTGGTGCAGGCGGTGCGGGCGCAGGCGGTGCGGGGTCCACCCGCGGCCCGGGGGAGCCGGGCGCAGGCGTTGCGGGCGCGGTCGGCGCTCGCTCGGGGGGGTGAGCCTCGCCGCGGCACGCACCGAGCGGCGTCCCGGGCACGGGCGCCATCGCCGTCCGGCGCGTGGGCGAGCGCAGCATCGCCGAGCGCCTCTATGCGACGAGCCCGCTGCGCCTCCTCGAGCCGCGCGGGCGCGGCCCGGCCGCCTGGATCGTCTGCGCGACCCTCGGCGGCGGCCTCGTCGACGGCGACGGCGTCTCGCTCGACGTGCGGGTGGGGCAGGGCGCGAGCCTGCTCCTCGGCACCCAGGCGTCCACCAAGGTCTATCGATCGCCCGCGGGTACGAGCCAGCGCCTCGTGGCGGACGTGGCCGGGGGGGCGCTCCTGGCCGTGCTGCCCGATCCCGTCACGTGCTTCGAGGGCGCGCGTTACACGCAGCAGACGACGGTCGCGCTCGCCGAGGGCGCCTCACTCGTGCTCCTCGACGCGGTCACCGCGGGCCGGAGCGCGCGCGGCGAGCGCTGGCTGTTCGATCGCTACCTCGCGCGCATCGACGTCACGCGGCCGGGCGCGCCGCTCCTCCACGATGCGCTCGAGCTCGATCCCGCGCACGGCGCGGTGCCGCCGCGAATGGCGCGCTTCGACGCGCTCTACACGCTCGTCGTGGTCGGGCCCCTCGTGGCGCCGCTCGTCGCCGACGCGCTCGCGCTGCCGAGGCCCCTCGGGCACCGCCCCGACGTCCTCGTCGCGCCCTCGCCACTCGGCGCCGATGGGGTCATGCTGCGCATCGCGGCCCGCTCGGTCGAGGCGGGCAGCAAGGTCGTCCGCGCCGCGCTCGCGCGCCTGGCGGACGTCCTCGGCGACGATCCGTTCGCGCACACTCGATGAAGAAACCTCCAGGAAACGAGGCCCAGCCACAATGAGCGGTCATGCATCTCGCACCCCGTGAGCTCGACAAGCTGCTCTTGCACGGCGCGGGCTTCCTCGCCCAGAAGCGCCTCGCGCGCGGGCTGCGGCTGTCGTACCCGGAGGCCGTGGCGCTCCTCGCCACGCAGCTCCTCGAGCTCATCCGCGACGGCAAGCGCGTCGCCGAGCTCATGGACGTCGGCCGGCGCATCCTCGGTCACGCGCAGGTCATGGACGGCGTCCCCGCGCTCGTCGCCGAGGTGCAGGTCGAGGGCACGTTCGACGATGGCACCAAGCTCGTGACGGTGCACGATCCGATCTGCCTGCCGCAGGGCGACCTCGCGCTCGCGCTCCACGGGAGCTTCCTGCCCGTGCCGGACGCGACCGTGTTCCCCGACGTCGCGCCGCCCGCCGTCGTCGCGGGCGAGATCGTCTCGCCCGAGGGCGAGATCGAGCTCTGCGCCGGCCGCCGGCGCCTGACGCTCCCCGTCACGAACGGCGGCGATCGGCCCATCCAGGTCGGCAGCCACTTCCCGTTCGTCGACACGAACCGCGCGCTCGCCTTCGATCGCGACGCCGCGCGCAACATGCGCCTCGACGTGCCCGCGGGCACGGCCGTGCGCTTCGAGCCCGGCGAGACGCGCACGGTGAGCCTCGTCGCGTACCCGGAGACGCCCTGATGCGCCTCTTGCGCCGGCACTACGCGAGCCTCTACGGCCCGACCACCGGCGACCGCGTGCGCCTCGGCGACACCGACCTCGTCGTCGAGGTCGAGAAGGACCTCACCGCCTACGGCGACGAGTGCAAGTTCGGCGGCGGCAAGGTGCTGCGCGATCGCATGGGGCAGGCCGAGGGCGTGCCCGACGCCGAGGCGCTCGACTGCGTCATCACGGGCGCGCTCGTGATCGACTGGACGGGCATCTACAAGGCGGACATCGGCATCAAGCGCGGCCGCATCGTCGGCATCGGCAAGGCGGGTAACCCGCGCACGATGAGCCGCGTCACGCCGGGCATGCTGATCGGCGTCACGACCGAGGTCATCTCCGCCGAGGGGCTCATCTGCACCGCGGGCGGCGTGGACACGCACGTGCACTTCATCTGCCCGCAGCTCGCGGAGGAGGCGCTCGCGAGTGGCCTGACGACCCTGCTCGGTGGCGGCACCGGGCCGGCCACCGGCACCAAGGCCACGACGTGCACGCCGGGCGTCTGGCACATCGAGCTCATGCTCGCGTCCACCGACGCGATGCCGGTCAACATCGGCCTGACGGGCAAGGGAAACGCCTCGCACCCCGCGGGCCTGCGCGAGCAGATCCGCGCGGGCGCGGTGGGCCTCAAGCTGCACGAGGACTGGGGCTCCTCGCCGCAGGCCATCGACACGTGCCTCGCGCTCGCCGAGGAGGAGGACGTCCAGGTCACGATCCACACCGACACGCTGAACGAGTCGGGCTTCGTCGACGACTCGATCGCGGCGTTCAAGGGCCGCACGATCCACGCCTATCACACCGAGGGCGCGGGCGGCGGGCACGCGCCGGACATCATCCGCGTATGCGGAGAGCCGAACGTGATCCCGAGCTCGACGAACCCGACGCGGCCGTTCACGGTCAACACGCTCGACGAGCACCTCGACATGCTCATGGTCTGTCACCACCTCGACCGCACGATCCCCGAGGACGTCGCGTTCGCCGAGAGCCGCATCCGGGGCGAGACCATCGCGGCCGAGGACATCCTGCACGACCTCGGCGCGATCAGCATCCTGTCGTCCGACTCGCAGGCGATGGGCCGCATCGGCGAGGTCGTGACGCGCACGTGGCAGACCGCGCACAAGATGCGGCAGCAGCGCGGGTCGCTCCCGGGCGACGTGCGTAACGACAACCTCCGCGTGCGCAGGTACGTGGCCAAGTACACGATCAACCCGGCGCTCGCGCACGGCTTCTCCCACGAGGTCGGCTCGATCGAGACCAAGAAGCTGGCGGATCTCGTGCTCTGGCGGCCGGAGATGTTCGGCATCCGCCCCGAGCTCGTGATCAAGGGCGGCATGGTGGCGTTCGCGCAGATGGGCGACGCGAACGCGTCGATCCCGACGCCCCAGCCGGTCCTGCCGCGGCCGATGTACGGCGCGTTCGGCGGGGCGATCGGCGCCACGAGCGTCGCGTTCGTGTCGCAGCGCGCGCTCGAGGAGGGCTTCGTCGCGGCGCTCGGCCTCGACAAGCGCCTCGTCGCGATCCGCGGCTGCCGCTCGGTCAAGAAGGCCGACATGAAGTGGAACGACGCCCTGCCGAAGATCACGGTGGACCCGGAGACGTACGAGGTGCGCGCGGACGGCGAGCTCCTGCGCTGCGAGCCCGCCGCGAAGCTGCCGCTCTCGCGCCTCTACACCATGTTCTGATGCTCTCCTTCCGCGTCCTCCAGCTCGCGGACTCGGCGTTCCCCGCCGGGGCGCTGCCGCACTCGGGCGGGCTCGAGGCGGCGGTGCAGCTCGGCGAGGTCGCCGGTGTCGAGGACGTGATCGCGTTCGGGCGGCAGGCGCTCTGGCAGGCGGGCCGCGGCGCGCTGCCGTTCCTGGGGTCGGCGCACGCGGAGCCGGAGCGCCTCCCGGAGCTCGACGCGCGCTGCCACGCGTTCGTGACCGGGCGCGTACAGCGGCAGGCCAGCATCGCGCAGGGGCGCGCCTTCGTGGCGGCGTGCACGCGCAGCTTCCCGGAGACAGCGGTCCTCGCTCGACTGCCGGAGCTGCTCCGCGAGCGCGCGATCGAGGGGCACCTGCCGCCGCTCTTCGGGGCGGCGCTCTCGGCGCTCGGCGTTCCGCGCGTGGAGGCCGAGGCGCTCTACCTGCACCAGACCGTGCGCGGCGTGCTGTCGGCGGCGGTGCGGCTCGGGCGCATGGGGCCGTTCGAGGCTCAGCGCGTGCAGCAGACGCTCGCGCCGCTCATGGACGAGGTGCTCGCGGCGTGCACGGGTGTGGCCGCGGAGCAGGCGACCCAGGTGGCGCCGCTTGTGGAATTGCTGGGCGCGCAGCAGGATCGACTGTTCCACCGGCTGTTCCAGTCGTAGGGAGAGCGAATGCACGGACACGGGCACGGAGAGGGCGACGGTCACGAGCACGGCCACAGCCACGAGCACGGCCACGGTCACGAGCACGGCCACACGCACGAGCACTGGGAGCACCCGGGCCTGTTCTCGCAGCGCGAGCCGAGCCTGCCGCGCAACTACGCGGAGCGGGCGTTCACGGTCGGGATCGGCGGGCCGGTGGGCAGCGGCAAGACCGCGCTCGTGCTCGCGCTCTGCCGGGCGCTGCGCGACGGCATGCGCCTCGGCGTCGTGACGAACGACATCTTCACGCGCGAGGACGCCGAGTTCCTGCACAGGAACCAGGCGCTCGCGCCCGAGGCGATCCTCGCGGTCGAGACCGGCGGCTGCCCGCACGCGGCCATCCGCGAGGACATCAGCCCGAACCTGCTCGCGCTCGAGGACCTCATGGCGGCGGTGCGGCCCGAGCTCCTCCTCGTCGAGAGCGGCGGCGACAACCTCGCCGCCCAGTTCTCGCGCGAGCTGGTCGATTACACGATCTACGTCATCGACGTCGCGGGTGGGGACAAGGTCCCGCGCAAGGGTGGCCCCGGCATCACGCAGTCGGATCTGCTCGTCGTCAACAAGACGGACCTCGCGCCGCTCGTGGGCGCGAGCCTCGACGTGATGGCGCGCGACGCCGCGCGCATGCGCGAGGGTGGCCCGGTCGTGTTCGCGCAGGCCCGGCACGGCGTGGGCGTGACGGACGTCATCGAGCACGTCCTCGGCGCGTGGCGCGCAGCAGGCGCGATGGTCACCCCGTAGTCGCCCCGTCACAGGTCCCTCCTCCCATCGCGGCCGACTTCGTGCGATCTTGCGGGATCCGCGATGCCGCATAGCGAGCTCCTAGACCTTCTCGTCCGGTGGGTCCACCTGATCGCCGGGATCATGTGGATCGGCAACTCCATGCTCTTCAACTGGCTCGACCGCAACCTGGTCAAGCTGGACGGCGGGCGGCCGAAGTCCGACGGCGTCATCTGGATGGTGCACTCGGGCGCGTTCTACGAGGTCGAGAAGAAGCTGCTCGAGCCGAACCAGATGCCGGACAAGCTGCACTGGTTCAAGTGGCAGAACGGCGTCACCTGGATGAGCGGCATCGCGCTCCTCGTCCTCGTCTACTACATGCACGAGGGCGCGTTCCTCACGGACCCCGCGGTCTCGCAGCTCACGCGCTGGCAGGCGACGGGCCTGTGCGTCGGCGTCCTCGTCGGCGCGTGGGTGGTCTACGACCTGCTGTGGCGGGTGCTCGGCAAGGTGCCGGTCGTGCCGGCGGCCGCGTCGATCGCGCTCCTGTTCGGCATCGCCTTCGTCCTCTCGCAGACCATCTCGGGGCGCGCGGCGTACATGCACGTGGGCGTCCTCATGGGCACGCTCATGACGGGCAACGTGTGGATGATCATCATCCCGTCGCAGCGCGAGCTCATCGCGGCGACCAAGGAGGGCCGGGAGCAGGACCGCTCGCTGTCGCTGCGCGCGAAGGAGCGCTCCATCCACAACAACTACATGACGTTCCCGCTCCTCTTCATCATGATCTCGAACCACTTCCCGAGCACGTGGGGCAGCGCGCACCGCTTCTGGGTGCTCTGCGTGCTGATGGTCGGCGGGGCGCTGACGCGCCACCTCATGAACATCCGCTTCTGGTGGAAGCCGTGGTTCAAGCTCATCGTGCCGACGGTGGTGGGGACCATCGCCGGCGTGTTCCTCCTGACGATGAAGCGGAACGTCACGGGCGCCGGGGGCGCGGCGGTGGCGTTCTCCGCGGTGCGCGACATCGTCACGCAGCGCTGCCAGTCGTGCCACAGCGTGACGCCGACGGAGAAGATGTTCCCGGCCGCACCGGCGGGCGTCATGTTCGACACGCCCGAGCAGATCCGGGCCATGCGCCTTCGCATCCGCGAGCGCACGGTGGTGCAGAAGACGATGCCTTTTCTGAACAAGACGGGGATCACGGACGAGGAGCGCGCGACGCTCGGTCGCTGGATCGACCAGGGAGGGCACACGCAATGAGCGCGCACGCGATCCGCAGCCGCCGCGTGGTTCGCCCGGACGGCGTCGGCCCGGCGACCGTGGTGATCGAGGACGGTCGCATCGCGGGCCTCGCCGGCTGGGACGAGGCGCCCGCGGGCGTTCCGCTCGAGGACGTGGGCGAATCGGCGCTCCTGCCAGGCATCGTCGACACGCACGTGCACGTCAACGAGCCGGGGCGCACCGAGTGGGAGGGCTTCGCGACGGCGACGCGCGCGGCGGCGGCGGGCGGCGTGACGACCCTCGTGGACATGCCGCTCAACTCGATCCCGGCGACGACGTCGGCGGAGGCGCTCGTCGACAAGCGCCGCGCGGCCGAGGGCAAGTGCCACATCGACGTCGGCTTCTGGGGCGGGGTCGTGCCCGGCAACACGCCCGAGCTCGGGCCCATGAAGGGCGCGGGCGCGCTCGGCTTCAAGTGCTTCCTCGTCGAGTCCGGGGTCGAGGAATTCGGCTGGGTCGGCGAGCGGCAATTGCGGCCGGCGATGGCGGAGCTGGCGTTCCTCGGGCTGCCGCTGCTCGTGCACGCGGAGGTGTCGGGGCCCATCGACGCGGCGACGATCGCGCTCTCGGGCGCGGATCCGCGCAAGTACGCCACGTACCTCGCGTCGCGCCCGCCAGCCGCGGAGGCCGAGGCGATCAAGCTCGTCGTGCGGCTCCTGCGCGAGTTCCCCGCGCGGGCGCACATCGTCCACCACTCGGCCGCGGCCGCATTGCCGCTCATTGCCGCGGCGCGGACGGAGGGATTGCCGCTCTCGGCGGAGACGTGCCCGCATTACCTGCGATTTGCGGCCGAGGACATCCCCGACGGCGCGACGGCCTTCAAGTGCGCGCCGCCCATTCGCGAGCGGGAGAACCGCGAGGCGCTCTGGCGCGCGCTCGGCGAGGGCACGCTCGATCTGGTGGCGTCGGACCACTCGCCGTGCACGCCCGCGCTCAAGGCGCTCGAGGCGGGCGACTTCGAGCGCGCGTGGGGCGGGATCTCGGGGCTGCAGCTCGGCCTCTCCGTGACCTGGACCGAGGCGGCGGCGCGCGGCTACTCGCTCTCGCACCTCGTGCGCTGGATGTGTGAGGGGCCGGCGCGTCTGGCGAGGCTCGACGCGAAGAAGGGGCGCATCGCGCCTGGTTTCGACGCGGACCTGTGCGTGCTCGCGCCCGAGGCGCGCTTCTCCGTGGCGCCGGCGCGGCTCGAGCACCGCCACAAGGTGACGCCGTACGCGGGCGCGGAGCTCCTCGGCGTCGTCGAGGCGACGTACCTCGCCGGCCGCAAGGTCTTCGAGCGCGGCGAGCTCTCCGGCGCCCCCTCGGGCCACCTCCTTTGAGGCCCTCTCGCCGTTCGTGGACGCGGACGTGAACGTGGACGTGGACGAAATCCAATCGAGGCCCCGATGACGATGCCCAGTGAGCTCCCCGACTTCACCGACCTGCCCGACCTCGCGAGCGAGCGCGTGGGCGGCGTGGCCCTCTCTTGCAATGACGAGTTCTTCGCGGAGCGCGAGAACCTCCTGCGATTGCATGAGGCCGAGTGGCGCGAGCACGCGTACACCGACCGCGGCAAGTGGATGGACGGCTGGGAGACGCGCCGACGCCGCGAGCCCGGCTATGACTGGTGCGTGGTCCGGCTCGGCCTGCCGGGCGTCATCCGCGGCGTCGTGGTGGACACGAAGTGGTTCCGCGGGAACTTCCCCGAGTCCTGCTCGCTCGAGGCGTGCGAGCTCGCGGGGTCCTTCGACCTTTCGGAGCTCGAGCGCGCAGCGTGGGTCGAGATCGTGCCGAAGAGCGCGCTGCAGGGGAACTCGAAGAACCCCTTCGCGGTGGCCGACGGGCGGCGCTTCACCCACGTGCGCCTGAACATCTTCCCCGACGGAGGCGTGGCGCGCCTGCGCATCCACGGCGAGGCGACGCCCGACTGGCCGCGCCTTCAGGCGCTCGGCGGGCCGGTGGACCTCGCGGCCCTCGAGAACGGCGCGCACGTCATCGCGTGCAGCGACATGTTCTTCGGCTCGCGCCACAACCTCATCCGGCCGGGCCGCTCGATCAACATGTCGGACGGCTGGGAGACCAAGCGGCGGCGGGGGCCCGGGCACGACTGGTCGATCGTGCGGCTCGGCCGGCCGGGCACGGTCGAGCGCGTGGAGATTGACACGACGCACTTCCGCGGCAACGCACCGGGGCGCTGCACGCTCGAGGGTTGCACGGGGCCGCGGGACGCCACGCCCGAGGCGCTCTCGGGCTGGCGGACGCTGCTCGAGACGCCGCTCCAGCCGCACACGCGGCACTTCTTCGACGAGGCGCTGCGGCGCGTGGGCCCGGTGTCGCACGTGCGCCTGTCGGTCTTCCCCGACGGCGGCGTGGCGCGCCTGCGCGTGTGGGGAGACGCGGGCGCGGCGGGCGTCGGGCGGCTCGACGGGCTCGAGCGCGGCGCGACGATGACGGCCCTCCGCGCGTGCTGCGGCTCAGCGCGCTGGGCCGAGGGCATGGCGGACGGGCGGCCCTTCCGCGACGTGCCGGCCCTGCTGGCTGCGGGCGAGCGGCTCTGGTGGTCGCTCGGACAGGCCGACTGGCTCGAGGCGTTCACCGCGCACCCGAAGATCGGCGAGCGCGGCGCGCCGGCGACCGGCCACGCGCGCTGGTCGGAGGCGGAGCAGGCGGGCGCGGGGGACGCGACGGCGCAGCTCCTCGGGCGCCTCGCGCAGCAGAACCAGGCGTACTTCGACCGGCACGGCTTCATCTTCATCGTGTGCGCGAGCGGCAAGAGCGCCGCCGAGATGCTCGCGCTCCTCGAGCAGCGCCTCGGCCGCGACCAGGCCGAGGAGATCCGCACGGCCGCCGAGGAGCAGGCGAAGATCACACGTATCCGTCTACGCAGATGGATTCAGGAGAACCCATGATGACGACGCACGGCAACCCATGATCACGACGCACGTCCTCGACACCGCCCTCGGCAAGCCGGCGCGCGCCGTGCCCATCACGCTCGAGCTCGCCGACGGCGACGGCTGGAAGCTCCTCGGCCAGGGCCAGACCGACGACGACGGCCGCCTGCGCACGCTGTGCCCCGACGTCGCCCCCGGCCGCTACCGCATCCGCTTCGACACCGCCCGCTACCACGCCGCCTCCGGCACCGACGCCTTCTACCCCGTCGTCGAGGTCCAGTTCGTGGTCCGCCACCCCGGCGCCCACTACCACGTCCCCCTCCTCCTCAGCCCCTTCGGCTACTCCACCTATCGCGGCTCCTAGCTATTGGGCGCGCCTATTTGGGGGCTCGTAGGGGTCAGGCTCAAGTTTTCAAGTTTCGGGAGCTAGGGGCATAGGGGTCAGGCTCAAGTTTTCAAGTTTCGGAGCAACGCGGAGCGCCGGCTGCCGATACCTGGCCCATGCCCCGCTGCGTACGCCAATCGGCTCCAGGCGCGCTCCATCACATCATCTCGAGGTTCCTCAACCGCGGCTTCCTCATGGCCGGGCGCCTCGAACGCTCCGAGTATCTTCGTCGTGCGGCCGAGGCTTCGGCTGGCACGGACGCTCGAATCCTCGGCTATGCGCTCATGAGCTCCCACGTGCATTGGGCGCTGGTGACCGGCGAAGCCCCCTGGAAGGACTTCGTGCAGCCGCTCCACACGGGCTTCGCTCACTGGCTCAATCGCAGGACTGGGCGCCTGGGCCCCGTCTTCGCAGGCCGACCAACCGTGGTGCTCATGGATCCATCCCGCGCCTTGGCCCTGCTCACGTACATCCACAACAACCCGGTGCGGGCTGGCGTGGTGTCGAAGCCGCAGCGGTCACGCTGGACGAGCCATCGTGCCTACATCGGCGCGGCGAGGGTGCCACGCTGGCTCGATGTGGAGCACGGGCTCGCGCTTGCTGGCTGCGGGGCGTCCCTCGCTGCGAGACGTCACTTCGACGAGCTCGTGTCCGAGCGTTCCCACGAGGCCCGCATCGACGCCTTCGACGAGATCGCACTCGGGCGCAGGCGGTTGGCTGCACGCGCGCGGCTCGGCCCGACGGTGGAGCTGACAACCGCGCAGCAGGACGCAAGGGGGGACGTTCGCCATCAGATCGTCGTCCGGCCAGGTGGGGTGTTGCGGCCGCGCTGGGAGGGCGTGGCCTCTGGAGTGCTGGACGTTGCCGCGCGGCACACGGGCATCGCAGCCGCTCGAATGCGCTCGACGGAGCGCGCCCGTGATGTGGTGGCGGCCCGGCGGGTCGTGCTCGTCGCGGGTGTGCGCTTGCTTCGTCGTGGCGTGTTCGAGATGGCTGGGACCTTGGGGATCTCCGGACAGGCGGCGAGCCAGTTGCTGCGTGGCGACCCTGCGCTCACGTCGGAGCTGATCAGCGTGGCGACGCGAGTCGCCGAGGAGTGCTTCGCCTTGGAGAAACTTGAAAACTTGAGCCTGACCCCTGAGCAGGAGCCGGAAACTTGAAAACTTGAGCCTGACCCCTATTTGCCCCAGGGACCCCTATTTCCCGGCTGCGCGGCGGCGCTCCATGATCTTGACGAAGCTGCGGCCGCGGACCTCTTCGAGGGTGAGGCCGGTGGCGAGGGCCTCCTCCTCGCGGATGGCGCCGCAGCTGATGCCGCGCAGGAAGAAGTTGAGGAGGCCCTGGCCGGTGGCCGCGTCGTCGAAGACGTCGCCGACGAGCGTCGCCTGCGCCGACTTCGAGACGAAGTTCGAGAGGCGCTCGCTCGCGGCGGGCAGGCCCTCGAGGAAGAACGCGTACACCGCGCCGTAGCGGCTCGGGAGCTGGCCGGGGTGCAGGTCCCAGCCCTGGTAGAAGCCGCCCACCAGCGAGTGCCGCACGTCGTCCGCGTGCAGGCGCCACGCGGCGTGCACGACGTTGCGGTCCTTGCCGACGGGCATGATGTTCGTCGCGCCGTCGGAGAGCCACACGCCCGTGCCGGCGAACGACATCTTCATCACGTGCTTGGCGAAGTCACATGCGGGATGCCGCATGCGTTGATGCGCCGCGGTGATGTCCGAGCTCGCGGTGAAGTCGTACGTTCCGAAGTGCGCGCCGGTGCACCGCCCGCGCGCGGCATCCAGCAGGCGCGGCAGCATCGAGCCGCCGTCGGCGTCGAGGATGCACTGCGTGGTCTCGACCATGAACTCCATCTTGAGCGCGCCGGCCGGAAGACCCAGCTTGCCCTCGAGCGCCTCGAAGAGCGTCACCAGCACGCGCACGTGATCCGGGCTCGTGATCTTCGGCAGCGTGACCACGAAGCCCGAGGGCAGCTTGCCGCCGAGCTCGCCGACCAGCGTGGACAGGAAGATGTCGAGCGTGCGGATCGACCGCGGCCCGAGCTCCGCCGAGAACGTCTTGATGCGGATGCCGATGAAGGGGGGCAGGAGGCCCGCCGCGTGCCCGCGCGCCACCTCGCGCGCCGCGGCCTCCGCGTGGCCGTCCTCGTCCGCGTCGGCGCGGTTGCCGTAGCCGTCCTCGAAGTCGATGCGGAAGTCCTCGACCGCCTCGCGCCCGAGCTTCTCCTTGACGCGCTCGTAGACCGTGTCGGCGAGCGCCGCCGGAAAGCCGATCGCCTCGGCGAACGTGCCCGCGTCGGGCGCGTGCTCGGCCAGCATCTTGAGCCCGAGCTCGCCGAGCTTCTTCGACGTCTCCGCCTTGAACAGGTGCGCGCCGCCGTAGACGGTGTGCACGGGCTGGCGCGCGCCGGACTCGCCGGGGTAGCGCGCGGTGAACTCGGCCTGCGCCGCCTTCAGGCGGGCCAGGGCGTCGGACAGGGCGTCGGCGGGCAGCGAGACCTTGGGCATGCGCCGACCGTAGCACTGTAGGATGAGGCGTGGGCAGGACGTCGCGCGAACCGGGAGCGGGGACGGTGGTCCGTAACCTCCGCTTCGAGCGCGTCATCGGCCGGGGCGGCATGGGCGTCGTGTTCGAGGCGACGCACCTCGAGCTCGGGCGGTCCGTCGCGGTCAAGATCCTGTCCGACGCGGTGGGGGACGACGCGCGCATGCAGCAGCGCTTCCGCCTCGAGGCGATGGCGACGGCGCGCATCTCGCACCCGAACGTCATCGAGGTCCTCGAGTACTGGCACGACGAGCAGGGCAGCGCGTACCTCGTGATGGAGCTCCTGCACGGACAGCCACTCGAGACCTGGCTCGGGCGTGACGAGGAGCATCCGCTCGCGGTGCGCCTCGGCATCGCGCGCCAGGTGCTGTGTGGCCTCGAGGCGGCGCACGCGGGCGGCATCGTGCACCGCGACATCAAGCCGGCGAACGTGTTCCTCTGCGACCTGCCGCAGGGGGGCGTGCGCGCCACGCTCATCGACTTCGGCGTCGCCAAGCTGACGACGGGGCTGCCGCTCGGGATCACACGGCTCGGCAAGACCGTCGGAACGCCTGGGTACATGTCGCCCGAGCAGATCCGCGGCCGGGCCGTCGACGAGCGCTCGGACCTCTACGCCGCGGGGTGCCTGACGTACTTGCTCCTCACGGGGCTCGAGGTCTTCGGCGGCGGCGTGGTCGAGATCATGCGCGCGCACCTCACCGCCCGGCCGGCCTCGCCGTCGCAGCACGCGCCGGGGCTCGCCGCGTTCGACGACTGGATGACGGCCGCGCTCGCCAAGCGCGTCGAGGAGCGCTTCCAGACCGCGGCCGCGATGAAGGCCGCCTTCGACGTGTGCTGCGAGCGCGCCTACGGCGTCGGCGACGCCTCGAGCACGCTCGTCGACGCGCCCGCGTTCGACGAGGACGCCTGAGCCCCGTCAGTACCCGAGGTCCTTGAGCACGGTCTGGATCTCGGAGAGGGCGGCGGGGTCGTCGATGGTGGCGGGGAGCTTGTAGGTCTCGTGGTCGGCGATCTTGCGCAGCGTGCCGCGCAGGATCTTCCCCGAGCGCGTCTTCGGGAGGCGCTCGACGACCGCGCAGGTCTTGAACGCCGCCACCGGGCCGATGCGCTCGCGCACGAGGGCCACCACCTCGGCCGCGACGACGGCGGGATCGCGCGTGACGCCCGCCTTGAGCACCACGAGGCCGAGCGGCACCTGGCCCTTGAGCTCGTCCGCCGGCCCGATGACGGCGCACTCGGCGACGTCGGGGTGCGAGGACAGCACCTCCTCGATCGCGCCGGTCGAGAGGCGGTGGCCGGCCACGTTGATCACGTCGTCGGTGCGGCCCATGACGAAGATGTAGCCGTCCTCGTCGAGGTACCCCGCGTCAAGCGTCGTGTAGTGGCCGGGCAGGTCGGTGAAGTAGCTCTGCACGAAGCGGTCGTCGGCGTTCCAGAGCGTGAGCAGCGAGCCGGGTGGGAGCGGCAGCGGGATCGCGAGCGTGCCGATCTTGCCGCGCGGAAGCTCCGCGTGGTCCTCGCCGAGGACGCGCACGTCCCAGCCAGGGACGGCCTTGGTCGGCGAACCGTGCTTGACCGGGAAGCGATGCAGGCCCAGGCAATTGGCGGCGATGGGCCAGCCGGTCTCCGTCTGCCACCAGTGATCGATGACCGGCACGCGGAGCATGCGCTCGGCCCACTCGAGCGTCGCCGGGTCGGAGCGCTCGCCGGCCAGGAACAGCGCGCGCAGCCGCGAGAGGTCGTGCCCTCCGAGCAGCGCGCCCTCGGGGTCGTCCCGGCGGATGGCGCGAAACGCGGTCGGTGCGGTGAAGAACGTCGCGACGCCGTGCTCGGCGATCACCCGGAAGAACGCGCCGGCGTCGGGCGTGCCGACGGGCTTGCCCTCGTAGAGCACGGTGGTGCAGCCCGCGAGCAGGGGCGCGTACACGATGTAGGAGTGGCCGACCGCCCAGCCGAGGTCGCTCGCCGCCCAGTACACCTCGCCCGCGCGCGTGTCGTAGATGTTCGGCATGCTCCAGGCGAGCGCCACCATGTGGCCGCCGTGGTCGCGCACGACGCCCTTGGGCTGCCCGGTCGTGCCCGACGTGTAGAGGATGTAGAGCGGATCGGTCGCGGCGACCGGCACGCAGTCGTGCGGCGAGGCGGCGGCCGTGGCCTCGGCCCAGTCGACGTCGCGGCCGGCGACCGGATGCCAGGGCGCCATCGGGCGATCGAGCACCACGACGCGCTCGGGCCGGTGGCGGCTCTGCGCGAGCGCGGCCTCGACGAGCGGCTGGTACGGCAGGACGCGCTGCACCTCGATGCCGCACGAGCCGGCGAGGAGCACCTTCGGTCGCGCGTCGTCGATGCGCGTCGCGAGCTCGGCGGGCGCGAAGCCACCGAAGACGACCGAGTGGATGGCCCCGAGCCGCGCGCACGCGAGCATGCCGATCGCCGTCTCGGGCACCATCGGCATGTAGAGCAGGACGCGATCACCCTTTTCGACGCCGAGCCCGGCGAGGACGCCCGCGAAGCGCGCCACCTCCGCGTGGAGCTCGCGGTACGTGTAGCGGCGCACGGTGCCGGTGACGGGGCTGTCGTACACGAGCGCGCTCTGCTCGGCGCGCGCGGCGAGGTGCCGGTCGAGCGCGTTGTGGCAGGTGTTCGTGATCGCTCCCGGGAACCAGCGCGAGAACGGCCGGCGCGAGTCGTCGAGCACGCGGTCCCACGGCCGGAACCACTCGATGGCGCCCGCCGCCTCGGCCCAGAACGTCTCGGGATCCGACTTCGCCGCTTGCCACGCGCGATCGTGGGCGTTCATGCGCAGAGCTTCGCATGCCCCGGTCGCGGGCACGAGGCGGCGCCTACCCCGCCCGGCGCCTCGGCTTGACGCGCACGTAGAGGCCGCGGGCGTGCATCGTGAAGGCGAAGACCTCGGAGACCTCGGAGGGGCGGCCGACGCGCACGAGGTCGAACTCCTTGTAGATCGCGGCGAGGACGAGGCGCATCTCGAGGAGCGCGAGCGAGCGGCCCGGGCAGATGCGCGGGCCGGAGCCGAAGGGGAGCATCACCGACGGGTCGTGCGCGCCGCGCCCGTCCTGCGCGTCGCCGCGACGGTCGCGGTCGAGCCAGCGCTCGGGGCGCAGCTCGGCGGGCGCCTCGAAGTGCTGCGCGGTCAGCCCCGGCGGGCGCGTGAGCAGGACGAAGCGCTGACCGGCCGGCAGCGCCACGTCGCCGAGCGTGGTGTCGTGCGTGGCCTCGAGGCCGACGAACGGCGCGACGGGGCGCAGGCGCATCGTCTCGTTCGCCACCCCGTTCGCGTAGGCGAGGCGGCCCGCGGCGTCGATGTCCGGCGGCACGGTCGCGTCCCCGAGGACCTCGTCGGCCTCGGCGCGCAGCGCGGCGACCACGTCCGGTCGCTCGCAGAGCTCGTGCACCGCCCACGCGAGCGTGTGCGCCGTGGTGTCCTCGCCGGCGAGCAGGATCTGCATGGCGTTGCCGAGGATGGTCTCGACCGAGAACGGCTGGTCGTGCTCGTCGCGCGCCACCAGCATGGCCTCGAGGAAGTTCGTGGGCCGCACCTTGCGGTCCGGGTACTCCTCGAGCCGCGCGCGCGTCTCCTCGACGAGGCCGGTGAGGAACCCCCGCACCTCGACGAGGGCGCGATCGAGGTCGCGATCGACGGGCAGCTTGAACCAGCGCCAGTAGGGGACGGGCGCGACGATCCGCCGCGCGATCCCGGGGAAGATCTGCTCGAGGTGCTGCAGGAGGGCGCTCTGGCCGTCCCGCTCCTCGAGCGTGTTGACGTCGTGGCCGAACGCGAGCTGCGTCGTGACGTCCACGGTGAAGCGCTTGAGGAGGTCGTTGACGTCGACCTCCTCGCCGCCTCGCGCCTCGGCGGCCAGCCTGCGCACGAGACGCGCCGCGACCGCCTGGAGCGTGCCGTAGAAGCCGCGCAGGTGACGGTGCGACAGCGCCTCCATCGAGAGCCGGCGCTGCGGGCGCCACGCGGCGCCCTCGGCGGAGAACACGCCGTGCGCGCTGAGCTCCTCGAACACGTCCTCGAAGTTGCTCCAGCGGCGGAAGCGCTCGGGGCGGTCGCGCAGCGCCTCCTGGTGCATCGCGGGATCCGTCACCGCCATGATGCGACGCGTGCCGATGCTGAACTGGTAGGTCGCGCCGAACTGCTCGGCCCAGCCCTCCATGGCGAGGTGCATCCGCTCGACGTCGAAGTCGAGCGCGTTGCCGAGCAGGGGAATCGTGCTCGGACCCGGCAGGTCGCGCACGCGCCGCGTCCCCGCCGCGCGCACGCCCGTGTCCGCGAGCGCGGAGACGTCGACGAGCACGCTACCGTCGCGCACCTCCACCGGGCACGCGCGCAGGCACTGGCTGCCCCCGTCGCGCTGGCCCGACTCGGCGTCGAAGCGCCAGCGGTGGTTGCGGCAGACGAGCTGGTCGTCCACGAGCTCGCCCTCGCCGAGGAGCGCGCCCTGGTGCGGGCAGCGCCCCTCGAACGCGCGGAGCTGCCCGCGCGGCGTGCGCAAGAGGACGATCTCGTGCTCCGCGACGGAGCGCGCGAAGGGCCCGTCGCCCTCGAGCTCGCGCTCCGAGGCGACGCGCCGGAGGTCCGTGGCGGGCGGGGTGTCGGCCTGGCTCGCGGTGCTCACCCGCGGAGGCTACCCCGAACGCGCCCGGGCAGGGGCGTATGATGGCGCATGCGCCCCGGGCCCACGGCCGTGCTGCTCTGTGCGTGGCTCGGATGCTCGAGGGGCAGGCCACCGCCGGCTCCTGACGCCAAGCCCGCGCCGGCGGCGGTGCCCATGCCCGCGCCCGTGACGCCGAGCGACTTCCTCGCGCGCGGCCTGCCGACGTTCGTCCTCGGCACCGCGGGCGACGACCGCGCCGACCAGCGCATCGCCGTGCAGGTGGGCCTCGTGCGCGGGCTCCTCTTTTCGTCCGCGCCCGCCGTCGCCGACGTGACGATCGACGCGTCGCGCGGACCGTCGGGGTGGCCGGCGCGCCCGGTCGTCTACGGAGGGCCGCACGTCAACGCGCTCATGGCCGCGATCGCGCCCACGCTGCCGTTCGAGCTCGGCCCCGGTCGGCTCGCGCTCGGTGGCGCCGTGTTCAAGGGTGACGACGTCCGCCTCGTCGCGGTCGTGCCTGCGCGGGCCGCCGACGCGCGCGGCCCCGCGACGCCCGAGTTCCTGCTCTATGCCGGCACAGGCACGCCGGGCGTCGGAGAGATCAACTCGCGCCTGGTGTCGCGCGGAGACGAGCCCCTCGTGATCGCCGACGCGTTCGGCCCGCTGCACCGCGGACGCTTCTCGCTCGATGCGAGGGGCACCGCCGTCGTGGCGGAGCTCGGCCCCGCCGCGCGCCGCATCGAGTGGCGCGCGGTGGAGCGCCCGCTCGCCGGCAGCGCGCGCAAGGTCACGGTGCGGGTCCTCTTCCCCGCGATGCTGGCGCCCGCGGCCACGGAGGAGGCGACCGTCGCCGCGTGCCTGCGCGGCCTGCAGGCCGCGGTAAGACGCCTGGCGCTCGCCGAGCCGGCCGCGCTCTCCGTCTACGTGCACCCCGACCGGCGCAGCAAGGTCACGCTCACCGGCGACGGCGGCGACGGGCACGCGGTCCCCGCGGCGCGCGCGCTGCACGTCCTCGCCGCCGATCCCTCGCCCGGCGGCGCGCTCGAGGGCCTCGTCGCGCACGAGGGCACGCACGTGCTCGCGTACGAGGCCTGGGGCGGCGCGGGGACGCCGCTCCTCGGCGAGGGCCTGGCGGTGTGGGTGTCGGGGCAGCACGCGGGCATCCCGCTCGCCGCGTGGCCGTCCCGGCTGCCGTCGCGCGTGCCCTTCGGCGAGCTCGCCACGGCGCGCTTCGCGCGCCTGCCCGAGCGCGCGAGCTACCCGCAGGCGGGCCTCGTCGTCGAGGCGGCGCACAGAAGGGTCGGCCTCGCGGGCCTGCGGGCCCTGTACACCGCGAGCGCGGACGAGCTCGCCACGACGCTGGCGCGCCTCGGCGCCGCGCCCGAGCAGCTCTGGCCGACGCCGTGACGCAATCGCATTCGCGTATGCGAATATCGAGGCATGCAGCTCCGCCACGCGCGTGACGCGGCGCTCCTCGACCGGGAGCGGACGGAGCGCGCCCCGGCGCTCCTCTTCCCGATCGGCTCGGCCGTCGTGCGCCTGCACCTGCAGGACGCCACGCAC
This sequence comes from uncultured Myxococcales bacterium, assembly GCA_964593795.1. GTDB lineage: Bacteria > Myxococcota_A > Polyangia > JAHFDS01 > JAHFDS01 > JAHFDS01. The sequence continues at coordinate 23,417 of CAZQJC010000289.1, forward strand.
CAGCTCGATCGGGCGACCTTCGCGCTCGTGCCCGCGCGCGCGCCGTACCGCGTCGAGCCGGTGGGCAGCCTGGCGCCGCTCGTGACGCTGCTCGTCGAGCCCGCCGATCGCGCGGCCGCGCGCCGCGAGTACGCTCCGCACTTCCAGGACGCGACGCTCGCGCGCATCGTGGCCGAGCCGCGCGTCCTGCCGCGCACGCGCTGGGTCGACGAGCTCGTGCAGCGCTACCTCTTCGAGCGCACGGTGTGCGAGCGTGACGACAGCCCCGCGGCGCGCTTCCTCGAGACGGAGCTGACCAAGGAGCTCTTCTTCCTCGGCCAGGAGGCGCTCGAGGACAAGACGCGCAGCTCCGCCGTCGCCGAGGAGGGCGACGTGGTCGCGCGCGCGCGGGCGCTCCTCGAGCAGCACCTGTTCGAGCCGCTGTCGATGCCGGCCCTCGCGCGGGCGTGCCACGCGAGCGAGTCGACGCTCCTGCGCGCGTTCCGGCGCGAGGTGGGCGTGCCCCCCGCGGTCTTCCAGCGAAGCCGTCGGCTCGAGGAGGCGCTGCTGTTGCTGGAGGGGGGGCGCTACGGCGCGGGCGAGGTCGCGCTCCGCGTGGGCTACGCGAGCGCGAGCGCCTTCTCGGTGGCGTTCCAGCGCCGCTTCGGCGTGCCGCCCTCGCAGGTCGCCCGCGCGCGCCCCGGCGCCGACGACGTCCTGCCCCCGCACGGCCGCGCCCCCCTTCGCACGGTCCGCCGGGCGCGCAAAACAAAATGACGGTCCCGCGAAAGCGGAGACCGCGCGGTCCGGCCATGCTCCGCCCGTGCGCTTGCCCGGAGCCTGCTCGGTCCTCTTCGCCTGCGCGTGCGGTGCCTCGCCGCAGCAAGGTGCGCTCGATGCGTCCGCGCCAGGTCGCGACGCCCGCGGCCTCGCCGCCGACGCCGGCGCAAGCCCTGCGGCCCGCGACGCCGCCCCCCGCGACGCCGCCTCGCCCGCCCCCGACGCGGCGCTCGACCCCGGGGCGCTCCTCGTCTTCGGCGCGAACGTCACCGCGTCCGGCGTGACGTTCCGCCTCTGGGCGCCGAACGCGACCGCCGCAGCGATCGAGGGCGATCTGCCCGGTGGGCGCGCCGCGCTGACCGCGGAGGGCGAGGGCGTGTTCTCCGCCGTGGTCCCGGGCGTCGGCGCGGGCGCGCGCTATCGCTACGTGCTCGACACGCCCGGCGGCTCGCTGCAGCGCCTCGATCCCTACTGCCGCCAGCTCGCGCCCGACGGCACCGCGTGCGTCGTCATCGACCCGTCCGCCTTCGCGTGGCGTGACCGCGCCTTTTCCCGCGCGCCGCGCGAGAGGAGCGTGGTCTACGAGCTCCACGTCGGCAGCTTCGCCGCGCCCGCGGGCGCAGCGGGCACGCTCGCCGCCGCGACCGCGCGCCTCGCGGAGCTGGCCGACCTCGGCGTGAACGTCGTCGAGGTCATGCCCGTGCACGCCTTCGGCGGCCGCCCGAACGGCTGGGGCTACAACCCGCAGCTCTTCCTCGCGCCCAAGCCCGCCTATGGCACCGCGGACGAGCTGCGCGGCTTCGTCGACGAGGCCCACGCGCGCGGCCTCGCGGTGTGGCTCGACCTCGTCGTCAACCACACCGACGGCTGGACGAAGGCGCCGCTCTACTGCTTCGACGGCGCGTGCGCCGAGGGCTCGGCGGGCCTCTACTTCTTCCCGCCGGGTGACCACGCGCGCACGCCGTGGGGACCGCGGCCGAACTATCCGTCCGCTCGCGTCACGGAGATGCTGCTCGCCTCCGTCGGCCAGTGGCTCATCGAGTTCCACGGCGACGGCTTCCGCTGGGACTCGACGTCGAACATCCGCGGCATCGACGGGCAGGGGACGACGCCCGGCGGCAAGGAGCTCATCGTGCGAGGAAACGCGCTCGCGCACGCGGCGGGCGCGCTCAGCGTCGCCGAGGACCTCAAGGGCTGGGACGCGCTCACGCGCCCCGCCTCCGATGGCGGCTTCGGCTTCGACGCGCAGTGGGACGGCTTCGGCTACGACGTCATGAACGTGCTCGCGCCCGCGAGCGACGACGGCCGCGACCTCGGCACGGTGGAGCGCGTGCTGCGCGGCACCTACGCGGGCGACGCGTTCGCGCGCCTCCTGTTCGTCGAGAATCACGACGCGGTCGGAAACGGCGGCGCGCGGCTGCCGAGCCGCATCGACGCCGCGAACCCCACGAGCCTCGCCGCGCGGCGGCGCTCCATGCTGGGCGGCGTGCTGCTCCTGACGGCGCCGGGCGTGCCGATGCTCTTCCAGGGGCAGGAGGCGCTCGCGACCGGGACGTTCACGAACCCGCCCGCCGTGCTCGGCGCGCCCACGCCCGCGGGCCTCCGCATGCGCGACTTCTACAAGGACGCCATCGCGCTGCGGCGCAACACGGCGGGCGGAACGGCCGCGCTCTCCGAGCCGGGCGTGGCGGTCCTGCACCGGCACGACGCCAACAAGGTGATCGCGTACCGCCGGAGCGGCCCCTCGGGCGAGGACGTGCTCGTGGTCGTGAACCTCCGCAACAAGGCGTACACGCGCTACGACGTGGGCGCGCCGGCCGCGGGCCCGTGGCGCGTGCGGCTCGACACCGACTGGTCACGCTACGGAGACGACCTCGGCGGCGGGCAGACCGGGCCGATCACCGCCGCGGCGCAGCAGAAGGACGGCCAGCCCTTCTCGCTGCCCGTCCGCCTCGCCCCCTACGGCGCCGTCGTCCTCTCGCGGTAGCGGGGCGCTTCTCTACGGCGTGAAGATCGGCGAGATGGCGGTCGCGGACGCGTACGGGTAGGCCCGCGCGTTCGGACGCGCCTCGGACAGGCTCCCCCGAGCAATGCCTGCGTATGATGAGCGGCGCATGACGACCTCCGACGCGGCGCCGGCCAGGGCCCGGCTCGACGCCCTCGACTGGCTGCGTGGCCTCGTCATGGTGATCATGACCATCGATCACGCGTCGGGCGCCTTCAACGCGGGCCGCCTCATGACCGACGCGACGCACATGTACAAGGCGGGCACCGCGCTCGATCCCGCGCAGTTCCTGACGCGCTGGGTGACCCACCTGTGCGCTCCCACGTTCCTCTTCCTGGCGGGCGCCGCGCTCGCCCGCAGCGTGGAGCGCCGCTCCGCGGGGGGCGAGCCGGCGGCCTCGCTCGACCGGCACCTCCTCCTGCGGGGCCTGCTCATCGTCGCGCTGGATCCGCTCTGGATGTCGGGCGCGTTCATGGGCTGGAGCAAGCTCATCTTCCAGGTCCTCTACGCCATCGGCGCGTCGTTCCTGCTCATGATCCCGCTCCGCAGGCTGCCCACCGGCGTTCTCTTCGGCCTCTCGCTCGCGATCTTCGTGGGCGGCGAGGCCTTGATGGGCCTTCTCCTCTGGCTCTCGGGCGGGGAGCCGGGGCTGCCGCTCGCGCTGGCGCTCACGGGCGGGCGGTTCGGCCGCTTCATCATCGCGTACCCGGTCCTGCCCTGGCTCGCGTTCATGATGCTCGGCTGGTGCTTCGGTCGCGTGTTCGATCGCTGGCGCGAAGAGGGCGCCCTCGCGCGCCGGCTCGCCGTCGCCGCGGCGCTCCTCCTCGGCCTCTTCGCCGTGGTTCGCGGGGTGAACGGCTACGGCAACCTCCTGCTCCTGCGCGAGGACGCCTCGCTCGTCCAGTGGCTGCACGTCTCGAAGTACCCGCCGAGCCTGAGCTACGCCACGCTCGAGCTCGGCCTCGCCGCCGCCGCGCTCGCGCTCTTCTGTAGTCTCGGCACCGCGCGCGGCCTCGTGATGGGCGCGCTCGGCACGTTCGGTCGCACGGCCTTCTTCTTCTACCTCCTGCACGCGCACCTGCTCGAGCTCGGTGCCGTCGCGCTCGGCGTACGCAAGGCGAGCGGCCTCGGCGCGACGTACCTCGCGACCGCGATCGTGCTCGCGGCGCTCCTGCCCCTGTGTCGCTGGTACGACCGCTACAAGCGCGCGCACCCGGACGGCTGGACGCGATTCGTCTGATGGGATCCGGCTGCAAGATCTGCGGTCCCCGTGGCGGGTGGCGCAGGGATTGCGTCTGGGGACGACCGGCCGCGAACGCAAACACCGACGCTGACGCTGGCGCCGACGCCGATACCGACGTGGGCCGGCGGGCGCGCGGGTTGCACGGAGCATCCGTCATGAGAACCAGCGACGCCCTCGATACCCACGTCAAGGAGGCGATGCGTGGCGTGGTGTCCGCGCTGACCCCGCAGACGAGCATCTCGGCCGCGGTGCGGCTCTTCGCGGAGCGCCGCATCTCCGGCGCGCCGGTCGTGGACGAGAGCGGAAAGGCGGTCGGCGTGATCTCCTCGCGCGACCTCCTGCGAGCCCGCCCGCACGTCGGCGGCGAGGGCGGCGGCCTCGACTACTACCTCCTGTTCCACGGCGACGCCGAGATTCCGGCGCTGGTGTCCGGCGCCGAGCCCGATCAGCGCGGAGTCGTCGCCGACGTCATGACCCGCCGCGTGGTCTGGGTGACCCCCGACACCCCGCTGCGAACCGCCATCCAGCACATGCTTGTCGAGCGCATCCACCGCCTGCTCGTGCTCGACGGCGGGCGCCTCGTGGGCCTCCTGTCCACCACCGACGTGCTGCGAACGCTCGTGCCCGAGGTCTCGACCACCGAGGAGCCGAGCGGCTTCTGATCGCTCTGGAGGAACCCCCATGCGGACGAAGAAGAGCTCCCGTCGCACCGTGCCGCCTCCGAGCCGGCGCGCGCCCCTGCGCCCCGCGGCGCGCAAGCCCGCGGCCGCGACCGGCAAGGCGAAGAAGGCCGCGTCGGCCAGGAAGCCGGCGCCGCCGAAGAAGCCCGCGCCGGCCAGGCCCGCCTCGCCGAAGAAGCCGGCGCCCCGGCGCGTGGCTGCCGGGACCCCGCTCGGTCACGTGGTGGTGGCCGACCTCATGACGAGCGATCCCGCGACCGTGATGGTCAGCGCGTCGGCGGGCGCGGCGCTCGCGAAGCTGCACCGGCTCGACGTCCGCCACCTGCCGGTCGTCGACGACGAGGGCGCGCTCGTCGGGATGCTGAGCGATCGCGACTTCCGCCCGCTGCCCCACGACGCGGAGTCCTCGCGCTCGCCGAGCCCGGACGTGCCGGTCTCCGATCTCATGTCCTCGGACGTCGTCTCGGTGGAGGAGGAGACGAGCGCGCGCGAGCTCATCGAGCTCCTGCTCGATCTCAAGGTGGGCGCCCTCCCCGTCACCGACTCCGACGGCGCGCTGGTCGGCATCGTGAGCTACATCGACGTCCTCCGCGGCCTGCAGGGCGTCTTCGACTGACGGCTATCGGCCGCCTCGAAAGGCGTCCGCAGGAGGGGCGCGCCGCCCCTGATCATATGATCACATCTGCCAAGGCGCATGGATAGGGCGGGAGCGAGGCCCAAGCGATCGATTTTTCTGGCCCCTAACACCACGCCCGGCCTCACCCCGTCGTGGCGTCCACCGCGGTCAGTCGCCCCTCTCCCGTCGGGGTGTCGCGGCACCGCCGGAGACGGAAGACGGAGGCGAAGGAGA
>CAZQJC010000290.1:0-2996 GCA_964593795.1 uncultured Myxococcales bacterium
GGACGGCACGGGGACCCGCGCAGGCCAGAGGCCGGAGCGGGAGAGACACAGCTCAGCGACGAGTCGCTCGAGGTGTGCATCGAAGCACCGGAGCTCTCGCGAATCGATGCGGGTTCGGACTAGCTGGACGTCCGCGCGAACAACCAGGCGAGCGGCCGCGAGACGAGGGCGCCAGCGAGCGCCGCCGCGAGCACCCCGCCCACGTGGAAGACGAGCAGGTGCTCGAGGTCGCGCCCGAAGCACAGGCGCAGCATCGCCACCTGCCCGACGAGCGCACCCGCCGCCGCCCAGCCTCCCATCGAGAGCGCGCTGACGCGGCTCCCTCGGCGCCGGTGCGCCATGATGGCGATCGCGAACGGCAAGAGCCCGAACAGCATCTCCGCGGGCGCGCAGTGCCACGTCGCGAACGCGACCGTGCCCTCGGGGCGGACGAGCGCGAACGCGAGCGCCACCGAGGCTGCGACCACGGCCACCGGGAACAGGAGCGCGCGCAGGCGGGCGGCCCACGACGGCGCCTCCCACTCTGCCATCACGGCGTTCAGGCTCCGCTGCATCGCGGCAGCGGTGGGGCCTTCGGGAGACGGCGCCGCGTCAACGGCCTCCATCACGCGGGCCGCGGCGGCGCGCTCCGCCGACTCCACCGGCGCGCCCTCTGGCTTGCCGGCCAGCGCCGCGAGGACCAGCGGATCGTCGCGATCGCTCACACGGCCTCGCGATCGGCGCCGAGCATCGGCACGAGCACCTTGCGGAGCTGCGCGTAGGCGCGGAACGCGCGCAGCTTCACCGCGCCCTCGGTGGTGCCGAGGACGTTCGCGATCTCGCCGAAGGTCAGCTCCTCGAACCGGTGCAGGTGGATGACGATGCGCTGCGACTCGGGCAGGCGATCGAGGGCGCTGTGCACGAGCTTCTGCAGCTCGGTTCGCTCGAGGCGATCGGTCCGGTCGGCGAGCGAGAGCGACGCCGCGGCGTCCGCGCGCTCGAGCGTCGCCTCCTCTGCGGCCTCCTCGAGCACGACCTTGCGCCGGCGGAGCTCGTCCACGCCGACGCGCCCGGCGATGGCCAGCACCCAGGGGCGCACGCGCAGCGTGGGGTCGTAGCGATCGCGCGCTCGGTGGATCTTGAGAAAGGTCTGCTGCATGAGGTCCTCGGCGGTCGCGCGGTCGCGGAACATGTGCATGAACAGCGCGTGTACCCGCGGCCCCAGACGGTCGAACAACCGTCGGAACGCATCCTTGTCGCCGCGCTGATAGGCTGCCATCAGCGCTTCCTCATCCACCTGCGCCTTCATCATCTTGTACGAGGGCACGCCCACCCCGGTTACGGGGCCCCTGGATCCAGACGGCGCGCAGGCTATACCACGGGAATGCAAAGGATCCTCGTCTGCGGTTGTGGGTACGTGGGAACCGCGCTGGGGCTCCGGGCGAGTGCGCTCGGCCACACAGTCTTCGGGCTGCGCCGGGACGCAGGGCGTGTGCCGCCGCCCATCGAGGCGATCGCCTGGGACCTCGCCGCCGGGCCGCCACCCTTGCCGGGCGCGCTCGATGCGGTCGTGTTCGCCGTCGGTCCTGGCTCGCCGGACGAGGCGGCGTACCGGGGCGCCTACGTGACGGCGTTCGAGCGGCTCGTCGAGGCTCTGCGCCGTGCGGAGGCGCGCCCTGCGTGCCTCGTGTTCGTGTCGTCCACGGGCGTCTACTCGCAGGACGGCGGTGTGTGGGTCGACGAGACGTCGCCGGCCGACGCCGCTTCGCCGGCGCTCCGCGCGCTCCTCGAGGGAGAGCGCCTCGCCGCTGCCGCGGGTGCGATCGTGCTCCGCCTCGGCGGCATCTACGGGCCCGGCCGCGCCGGCCTCGTGGAGCGCGTGCGCACGGGCGCCGCGAGGCTGCCTTCGACACCCCTGTTCTCGAACCGCATCCATCGCGACGACTGCGCGGGCGCGCTCCTCCACCTGCTCGCGCTCGCCGCGCCCGAGCGCCTCTACCTCGGCGTGGACCGCGAGCCCGCCGACCAGCGCGAGGTCATCGCGTGGCTCGCCGCGCGCCTCGGCGTCGCCATACCAGGGGCGGGCGACGCCGCCGACGCGCATCGCCCGAGGGGTTCGAAGCGCTGCTCGAGCGACCGGCTGACGTCCTCGGGCTACACCTTTCGGTATCCCACCTACCGGGAGGGATACGCGCCGCTCGTCGCCGACGCGCTGGCAGCCGCAGGCGCGGGGCGGTAGCATCGACGGATGGATCCCGCCGCCGAGATCGAGCGCCTCGTCGCCAAGCTCGAGGCCGCGCGCGAGCGGGAGGCGCTCCTTCGCGAGCAGATCGGCGTCCTGCAGGCCACGGTGCAGGTCCTGCGCGAGGAGCTCTCCGCCGTGCGCGCGGAGCAGCGCGAGACGCGCGAGGCGGAGAAGGACATGCGGCACCTCCTGGCGTCGGCGGTGCACGGCGCGCTCTCGGGGCGCCTGCTGTCGTCGTCGGGCGAGCGCGAGCGGCAGGGCGTGGTCGAGGCCGAGATCGTGCGCGACGTCGAGCCCGAGTCACGGAGCGGAGTCTCGCGCCCGGAGCCGCCGAGGCGCGGGGGGCCGACGCGCAACCAGCCGCCCACGCGCACATGGCGCGACGCCCTCTGGAGCCGATAGTCCGAACCCACATCGATACACGAGGGCTCCGGTGCTTCGATGCACACCTCGAGCAACTCGTGGCTGAGCTGTGTGTCCCCCCACTCCGGCCTCCGGCCTTCGTGGGGCCCCGTGTCGGTCGCGCCGAAGGCGCGCAGCACCAACTGCGGCACAGCCTGCGGCGACACCACGCTCGCTTCGCTCGCTTGGCGGACGCTCTCAGGCCACGGGAACTAGGGACAGCCCGACAGCCCCTAAATGACCGGCCGTGATTCGGGATCACGACCGGCCATTTAGGCGTTTTCTTGCGGGGGAACGGTGTTCCCCCGCGTCGGCTCGCCCCCAGGCTCGCCTCCCCCTCCCCGCGGCTGTTGGCCGCGAGCCGCCTGCG
>CAZQJC010000291.1:0-52163 GCA_964593795.1 uncultured Myxococcales bacterium
CGTCTGCCTCCTGGTAGAGGCCCGTTCGCGGGCCTTCCGCCAGTCCAAGGCCCGCGAACGGGCCGACCCAGGAGACGGTGACAAGGGATGATGCAGGCGAGGAGGCTCTGCGGCGCTCATGACAGCGCGCGAGCGCGTCACGGTGCCAGCCGCGGCGCGCTGGCAGGAGCGACGCCAGCCGACGCAGCAACCTGCGCGGCGGACCGCAGCTGCGAAGAAGCAGGATTGACGCCGCGAGATCATATGTGCATAAACGGATATGATCGACGAAGTGCTCAGCCCGAGCCCGTCTTCGCCAGCATCCAGGACGTCAGGGCTTCCGCCGCGCCAGCTCCCGCCTCGATCGTACGATCCAGGCCGAGGTGCTCACCTACAACATCAGTCCCCTGGCCGCCCGACGGTCTCTCGCCGTATGCCCATCAACCCTCTGGAGCCTGAGGCCTGAAGCCGATCCACAGCTACTTCCCCAGCTTCTTCTCGAGCGCCGCCACGAGCTGATCGCGGCGCTGCTCCTTCGGCAGGGCGCGCGCCACGCGCAGGGCCTGCTCGAGCGTGCTGCGTGCGCCGGCGCGATCGCCGCGCGCGGCCTGGAGGTCGGCCTTGAGGTCGTAGAGGCGCAGCGCCCGCGGGCCGTAGACGCGCGAGAGCGCGCGGTCGATCGCGGCGAGCGCCTCGTCGGGCTTTCCGGCCGCGCGGTAGAGGAGCGCGAGCCGCGCCGGGGCGTTGTAGTCGCTCGGGAGATCGCGCTCGGTGGCGTGGAGCGCCGGCACCGCGCGCAGCGGCTCGCCGAGCGCGAGCGCCGCGGCCACCCGGTGCGGATCGAACGCCGCCCGCTGCTCGATGCCCTTCGCGCGGGCCGCCTCGCCCTCGAGGAAGGCCAGCCAACGCGCGGCGAGCGCCTTCTTCCCCGCGGCGTCGGCGGCCTTGTCGCGCAGCTCGACGAGCTGCTCGTACAGGCCCGACCGATCGTCCGCGAGCAGCCCGGGCAGCGCGAGCGCCTCCTCGGCGAGCGCCGCCAGCTTCGGCAGGGCCTTTCGCGCGTCGGCCTCCGGGAGCCGATCCGCGCAGCCCACCCCGAACGCGGCCGCGTTGGCGAACGAGGGCCCACGCGGCATCGCCGGCACGAGCTCGGTCGCGGCCTCCGCGCACGCGGCGGCCTGCTTGCTCATCGAGAGGGCCGCGAGCAGCGACTCGATCGCGCGCGCGCTGCGATCCGGGGACAGGGCCGGCAGGGCCTCGCGATAGGCCCGCGCCGCCTCGGCCTTCTTGCCCTCCGCGGCGAGGCGATCGGCCCGCGCGAGCGCCGCCGCACCGCCGTCGCCCGCGCTCCCGCCCCCGAGGGCCCGCTCGCCGTCCTCGAGCAGCCGCACGAGCTGCGGCACCGTGAGGCCGCCCGGCCAGCGCAGCGCGGCCTGCTCCCTTCCTGGATCGATGACGAGGAGCGTCGGCCACACCTCGATCGGGTACTTGCCGAGGAACGCGGCGCTCTCGGCCTTCTCCGTGTCGATCGCGAGCCACACGAAGCGGCCCGCGTGGGGCCGCAGCGCGGCGTCGGTGAAGACGTGCGCGCGCAGGAACCGACACGAGTGGCACCAGGGCGCCCACGCATCGACGAAGAGCGGCACCTTGCGCCGCCGCGCCTCCGCGAGCGCGCGCGGGTAGTCGTCCTCGATGAACGGGAGCGCCTCGGCGAGCGAGACCGCCGGCGGTGCGGCCCAGGCGACGACCGGGCCGAGGGCGAGCACCAGCGCGAGGAGCGAACGCATGCGGCGCACGTTAGCGCACGTTAGCGCAGCCCGACCGCGAGGCACGGTGTCCCGTCGGCACAAAGTGTAAATCGACACTTGACACATTGCGGCGACAGGGTTATCCATGATCCGTGAGCGACCTCGAACACCGCCCCGCTCCCCGCACGCTGCTCTCCAGGCTGTCTGCCGTGCTGCCGCGCCCCGCGACGCGCCGCTACGCCTCCTTCGCGCGCGACGTCGCGATGCTCCGCGACACGCTGGCCGGACGAGCGCCCCGCCCGTTCGTGCCCCGGCAGGCTCCCCCCGCGGAGGCCGTGTCGCCCACGCACGCGCTCGCGCCCCGCGTGGTGCGCGTCAAGTCCGTCACGCGCGAGACCGCCGACGCCGTCTCGCTCACGTTCGAGGATCCGACGGGCGCGCCGATCACGTTCTCGCCCGGCCAGTTCTTCACGCTGCACGTCCGCGTCGAGGGCGAGGCGCTGCGCCGCGCGTACTCCGCCTCGAGCTCCGCGCTCGAGCCCGCCACCGCTACCGTCACCGTCAAGCGCGTGCCCGGCGGCAGGGTCTCGAGCCACCTCGTCGACACGATGCACGAGGGCGCGTCGCTCGAGATCCTCGGCCCCTCCGGCAGCTTCGGCCCCGCGCCCGCCACGGGCCCGAGGCGCCTCGTGCTCCTCGCGGGCGGAAGCGGCATCACGCCGATGATGTCCATCGCGCGCACGCTCCTTGCAAGCGAGCCGGACACCGCGCTCGTGCTCCTCTACGGCAACCGCGCGCCGCGCGACATCGTCTTCGCGGACGCGCTCGCCGCGCTCGCGGCCGCGCACCCGGGCCGCTTCACGCTGCGCCACGTGCTCTCCGAGCCGCCCCCGGGGTGGAGCGGCGGCACGGGCCTCCTCGACGCGGCGACCACCGCGCGCGAGCTCGCGGCGCTCTTGCCCGCCGACGACCTGCCGACGAACTTCTTCGTGTGCGGACCCGAGCCGATGATGGCCGCCGCGCGCAGCGCGCTCGCCGAGCTCGGCGTGCCGCCCGCGCGCATCCACGAGGAGCGCTTCAGCTCGCCCCATCTGCGCAGCGGCGCCACCGAGGTCCAGGACGCGCACGACGTCACCGTGCGCACCCGCCGGGGCGACGTGCTCGCGCGCGTCGAGCCCGGCAAGACCTTGCTCGAGGCGGGACTCGAGGCCGGCGCGGCGATGCCCTTTTCGTGCGCGATGGGCGGCTGCGGCGCGTGCAAGGTCAAGGTCGTCTCGGGCGAGCTCGAGATGGAGGAGCCGAACTGCCTGACCCCCGCCGAGCGCGCCGAGGGCTGCGTGCTCGCGTGCGTCGCTCGCCCGAAGGCCACGGCGATGGTGGAGCTGCCATGAGGGCGACCGCGTCCGAGGAGGCCGCCGGCCCGGCCGACCACCCGTACCGCATGAAGGAGCTGTGCGAGCTCGTGGGCCTGCCGCGCCAAGCGGTCCACTTCTACATCCAGCAGGGCCTCGTCCCCGAGGGTCACAAGACGGGGAAGAACATGGCCTACTACGGCGACGCGCACGTCGAGCGCATCCGCCTCATCCGCAAGCTCCAGCACGAGCGCTTCCTGCCGCTCAAGGCGATCCGCGCGCTCCTCGACGAGCAAGAGGACGCCTTCTCGCCCGCGCAGCGCGAGCTCCTGCACGAGGTCAAGCAGCACCTGCCGCCGGCGCTGCACGCGGACGCGCCCGAGACCATCTCCGTCAAGGAGGTGCTCCTGCGCACCGGCGTCGACCGCAAGGACCTCGAGGAGCTCGTGGCGCTCGGCCTGCTGGCCACGCGCGAGGGACCGCGCGGACGCACGGTTCTCTTGCAGAGCGACGTGTGGATCCTCGAGCTCTGGGCGCAGGTACGGCAGGCGGGGTTCTCGCGTGAGCTCGGCTTTGCGCCGAGCGTGCTGTCCGCGTTCGAGGAGGCCGTGAGCACGATGTTCACGCGCGAGGTCGAGATCATCCGCGACCGCCTGCAGGGTCTGCCCGCCGATCACCTCGCCGACATGGTGGGCCGGGCGCTGCCGCTCGTCTCGACGTTCATGGTCCGGTACCACGAGACCAAGGTCAGAAACTTCTTCGCCGCGCTCGGCGCGACGAAGGTCTGAGCCCGCGAAGCCCGCAACCAGGAGACGACATGCTCGACGCTGCCAAGCTCACGAACCTGCTCCCCGCGCGCATGCGCGAGCGGGCCGACCAGGTGATCGAGATCGTCAACCTCTTCCTCGAGATCCGCGACCCGCGCGTCATGCGCGCGCTCGGGCCCTCGGGCGTGCGGGGCCTCGTGCTCCGGCGCGGCAAGCAGGGCGTGCCCACGAAGATGCCGGCCACGCACTCGGCGCACTTCGACTGGACCTACCCCGCCGACATGCCCGAGATGCGCGAGCTCTACACGCGCGCCAAGAAGGGCCAGTGGGACAGCGACACGCACCTGGCGTGGAAGACCAGCGTCGATCCCCTGGATCCGGAGAAGCCGATCATCCCCGGCAAGTTCGTCGACTTCGAGCGCCTGCGCGGCTTCGGCATCCGCCTCGACGCCAAGCAAGAGCGCGAGTTCCTGGCGAGCCTGACGGCGTGGATGCTGAGCCAGTTCCTGCACGGCGAGCAGGGCGCGCTCTTCGCCGCGGCGCAGGTGACCGAGGCGGTGCAGTTCTTCGACGGCAAGCTCTACGGCGCCACGCAGGTCGTCGACGAGGGCCGCCACGTCGAGGTCTTCAACCGCTACCTCACCGAGAAGCTCGGAAAGCTCTACCAGATCAACGACAACCTCTTCGTCATCATCGACTCGCTCATGAGCGACTCGCGCTGGGACATGAAGTTCCTCGGCATGCAGATCATGGTCGAGGGCCTCGCGCTGGGCGCGTTCGGCACGCTCTACAAGATCACCAAGGAGCCGCTCCTCAAGGCGCTGCTCAAGATGGTGATCCAGGACGAGGCGCGCCACGTGCACTACGGCGTGCTCGCGCTGCGCGAGCACATCACCAAGGAGCTCGACGAGCGCGAGCGCCGCGAGCGCGAGGACTGGTCGTTCGAGGTCGCGCTCCTCATGCGCAATCGCTTCATGGCCTACGAGGTCTACGACGAGTGGTTCTCGGGCAAGCTCCCGCGCGACCAGTGGCGCACCTTCGTCACCGAGTCGCCCGGCATGCGCGAGTTCCGCAGCGTGATGTTCAGCCGCCTCGTGCCGAACCTGCGCGAGATCGGCCTCCTGTCGCCGCGCATCATCCCCCGCTACGAGCGCGTGGGCCTGATGCAGTACTTCGGCGGCGACGCGGCCGACAAGCTCACCGGCGAGCGCATGCTCGGCGACCTCGACCGGGCGGCGTAGAGCGCCAAACGTCTCGCGCGGGCTCTACGGCGACGGAAGGTCGTGCGGAAGGACACGGGCCCCGGGGTTCATCTGAGGGTACGATCCAGAACGATGCGGGTTCCGCCCGAAGATGACGCGTCGAAGACCATGCTCAGCCAGTCGACCCCCGAGGGCTGCGAACCAGCTGAAGATCTTGGACAAACGCGGGGCCAGGACGCTCTGCCGGCCCACCTGCTGCAGAAGCTCCGCTCCCTCGAACCCCCGGTCTCCACCTCCGGTCGGACCACGCTGCCCGCCAAGCGCCGAGCCGGCCCGGCGAAGAGGCAAGCCCGCGGCGCCGGCAAGGCCCTGATGGCGGGAGTCGTCATCACGGCCTCCGTCCTCGGCGCTGCCGGCGCCCTCTGGTACTTCCTCCGCTGACCTCGGCCTCCTTCAGCCGCACCGGCCGCCGGTGCACGTCTGCCCCATCGGGCACTGCAGCATGGGCCGCATCGGATCGCAGGCGGCGCCCATGCCGAGCGTGCCCGTCACGTGCAGGGAGAACGCGCCCGGGAACGCGATGCCGTCCACCACGATGAAGTAGCTGCCCGCCGCGGGCGCCTGCACGCTCGCGCCCATCATCCCGTCGGGCGCGCAGGCGACCTCGGCCATCGGATCGCCGCACCGCTCTCGCTCGATGTAGATCATCGCGCCGATGAACGCGGGGTCGAGCTTCGCGTCGAGGCGCGCCACGCCGTCGGGCAGGCGCACGCGGTACACGACCTCGCCGGTGCCGAAGATCGGGATGGGCGCGCCGCAGCTCCCCGTCAGCAGGTTCGGCAGGTTGGTCACGTCGCCCATCGCCACGCCGTCGGCCGGCAGCGTCGCGATCGGCAGCCCCGGCACGCACACGTCGGCCTCGTCCGCGTCGCTCGCGGCCATGCAGCCGGGATCCATGGGCCAGTCGGACAGGCCATCGCCGTCGTTGTCCATGCCGTCGGCGCACGTGGGGCGCGTCGCGGGATCGGCCTCGTCGTCGTCCTCGGGCGAATCGCAGCCGGGATCCGCGGGGTAGTCGCCCGTGCCGTCGGTGTCGTTGTCCATGCCGTCGGCGCAGAGCGCCCGGGCGCACATCGTCGCGCCGCCGCGCACGCCGCACACCGAGCCGGCCGAGCAGATCACCTGCGTGCTCGACGGATCGCAGGCCTGGCCGTCCGCGAGGCGCTGCCGCACGCGCACCTGGAAGCTCGCCGAGGCGCCGCCATCGACGAACACGTAGTACGTGCCCATCGCCGGGGCCGGCACCGTGACCCTGGCCCCCGCGCCGGTCGCGCAGCCGAGCTCGCTTCCCGCATCGGTGCACGCGCGCCGGACGTAGATGGTCACGTCGGGCGCGGTGGGCGGCACGACGGGCTCGACGTCGAGCGCCGCGAGCGCGCGATCCACCACCACGCGATAAGCCACCTCGCCGCCGGGGCCTCCGCACGAGCCGCGCTCGCTGCCGCCCTGGGGGAGAAAGCCGCCCTGCACGCCCATCGCGATCGGGGGCATCGCATCTGCCTGGGCGCATACGTTGGCGGCCGCCTGACCCCCGCTGCCGGCGCCGCCCGCGCCGCTGCCCGCCCCCGAGCCGCCCGAGCCCCCACCCCCCGCGCGGCCCGCGCCGCCGTCGGCCGTCGCGGGAGGGCTGCCCCCTTCGCCGTCGCCGTGGTTCGGCGGCGTGCCCGTCCGCCCGGACGAACCGGCGGAGCCCTGCCCGCCCCCACCACCACAGGAGATCACCGCGACCGACAGGAGGGCCAGGATGCGAGCCATGCGCGCCATGTTATCGCGAGTGCTACGCTAGGGAGCGGAGGCGGCGATGCTCGAGGCCCTGGCTTGGCTGCAGCGGCTACGGCAAGGCTGGCGAACCGACTGGGTGTTCGCCGCGTTCCTCGTGTTCGCGGGGGCGGCCTTCCTCCAGCACGGGTGCGTCCAGCGTGCGCGGCACGCGCGGCAGGCGCGCATCGACGACGCCTTCGCGCGCCTCGTCGTGGCAACCGGCGCGGCCGATCCAGGGGGCGCCGCGAGCGCGCTCGAGGATCTGCGCGCCGAGGGGCCCTCCGAGGTCCAGGCGCAGCTCGGCCAGGCGCTGCTCGAGGCGATGTCGAGCGCGAACCGCGTCCGCGTCCCACGCGTGACGGAGACGGACGTCGCGACCCTCCGCGGCGCGGCGCTGGCGCTCGAGGGGGACCTCGCCGCCGCGCGCGGGATCGACGCGCTGGCGCGCGAGCGCTACGTCCGCGCCGCCGCGATCCTCGGCGACGAGGCGCTCGGCGGCAGGATGGAGCGCCTCGCGGCGCGGGCCCGCGCGGCCGGCGAGCGCGCGACGGAGACGCTGCGCCAGCTCGCGACGGAGATGGAGGGCCTGTTCGCCGCCGCGACGGACCACGGCGCGAGCTCCACCTATTACCGGCGGCGGCAGACGGTGAGCACGCTCGGCCACGGCCTCGACGAGGACCGGCGGCGCACGCTCTCCGACGTGCTCGCCGCGGTGGACCGCGCCCACCGCGCGTCAGCCGAGGGGCCGCGCGGGGAGCCGTCGTTCGACTCGCCACCGCCCATGCCGCCGCCGCTCGAGCCCAGGGACGCGCAGGATCCGTGGAGGAAGCGCGCCCACGACGAGCTCGAGGCGAACTATCAGCGCCGCCTCGCGGACTTCACCAGGCGCGGCGCGGAGGTGGCCCAGCGGCAGCTCGGCGCAGGTTCCGCGAGGGCTGACGCCGAGCGCTACCTGCGCGAGGCGCGCGCGCTCTACGAGCGCACGTTCGCCGCCCCGGCGCCATGAGCAGTTGCGATCTCTGCGGCGCCACGCGCATCGCCCACCTCGAGCTGTGCCTCTCCTGCCAGGCCCCCCCGATGGCGCCGCCCCCGAGGCGCGAGCGTCGGTTCGAGATCAAGCCGGCCGGTGATCTCCGGCGCCTCGAGGCCTTGCTCGTGGCGCTCGGCGCCCCGCGAGAGCTCGCCGCGAACCAGGTCGCGCTCGATCGCTTCGACGTCGTCACGTCGGTCACGTCCGTCGCCGAGACGCGGCTGCAGGCGCTGGTCGTCGCGACCGGCGCCGCCTGCGCGCCGACCGATCGCTTCGTGCCCGCGGCGGAGCACTCTACGACGTGGGCGCTCGAGCGGCCGGGGATCGCCAAGCTCGTGACGGTCGTGACCGTCGGCGCCGCGGCCGCGTTCTACGGTGTTCCCTGGGTGCCGCTCGCGGCGGTGGTCGCCGGCGGCGCGGCCGTCGTGTCGCTCCTGCGCATCGTGCCGCGCGAGCTGCGCCTCGAGGCCGACCACGTGAGCGCGCGCCTCGAGCTCGATCCCGGCCTGGCGAGCGAGATCCACGCGGCGCGGCACGATCTCCGTGAGGCCGGCGCGACGGCGCTCCTTCGCGAGGCCGTCACCGGCTTCGTGGAGGCGCTCGTGCTGCTGCGCGCGAGCGGCGCGCACCTGCACCTGCCGGAGCTCGCACGTGCGGACCGCCAGCTCCTCGAGCACCTGCGCCGGACCGTCGCGGTCTGTGGCTCCGCGGGGCGCCTCTCGATGGCCATCGCCGGCGCCCCGCCGGAGCGGGCCGCCGAGCTCGAGCGCAGCCGCGCCGCGCTGCTCGAGGAGCTCGCGGACGTCCCGCGGCACGTCGCGGCGCTGGTCGCGTCGCTGGCCGTGATCGAGGGCGCCGAGGCGCGTCGCGAGCTCCTCTCGGGACCGCTGCGTTCGCTGGCCGAGATCCAGCACGATCTCGACGCCGCCGTCGAGGTCGAGCGGCTGCTGGCCAGGTAGCCCCAACTGGGGCGGCGCGCCCGCTGCGCAGACCTCCAAGCAAGGGGCCTGCGACGGCACGACGCGCGCACGGCACGGTGCGGTAGGGGGTCGGCGGCGGACGCCTTCCCAGGCGTCCGCTGGCCAACTAACCAACCCCAGCGCTCGCGTGAGTTGATCCCACGAGCCCAGCTTGCGAGGCAAGCGGAGCCCGAGCCCGTTCCGGATCCGATCGGGCTCGGGCTCGAAACGGTATCAACCGTGGTGAGCCTTGGGGTCAGTCGCGCATCCAGTGGCAGGTGTAACCGCCCGGGTTCTTGATGAGGTACTTCTGGTGGTACTCCTCGGCGCGCGTGAAGGTGGTGGCCGCGACGATCTCGGTCGCGATGGGCCGCTTCCACTTTCCCGACTTGTCGACCTTCGCCTTGATCTCCTCGGCGATGCGGCGCTGCTCGGGTGACGAGAAGAAGATCGCCGAGCGGTACTGCGTGCCGATGTCGTTGCCTTGCTGGTTCTTCGTCGTCGGGTCGTGCATGCGGAAGAACCAGTGCTCGAGCAGGTCGGCGTACTTGAGCTTCTGCGGATCGAACACCACGCGCACCGCCTCCGCGTGGCCGCTCCGGCCCGTCTTGACGTCGCCGTAGGTCGGCCTCTCGACGCTGCCGCCCGTGTAGCCGACCTCGGTCTCGAGGACGCCCGGGATCGCGCGCAGGAGGTCCTCCATGCCCCAGAAGCACCCGCCCGCGAGGATGGCCGTCTCGAGCGTGGTCTGGCAGCCCGCGGGGCCGTCGGAGACGCCGCACGCCGTCGCCGCGTGCGCGCCGGTCCCTGCCGCGCCCTCGAAGCGTGCGCGGTACTCGCCGTAGCCCTCGGCCTCGAGCTTCGCGAGCGGAACGAACCGGAGCGACGCGGAGTTGATGCAGTAGCGCTGCCCCGTGGGCGCGGGCCCGTCGTCGAAGAGGTGGCCGAGGTGCGAGCTGCCGGCGCGCGAGCGAACCTCGACGCGCACCATGCCGTGGCTGCGATCGGCCTTGGACACCACGTGGTCGGGCTCGACCGGCCGCGAGAAGCTCGGCCAGCCCGTGCCGGACTCGAACTTGTCCGTCGACAGGAAGAGCGGCTCGCCGGTGACGACGTCGACGTAGAGGCCCGCCTCGTGGTTGTCCCAGAACGCGTTGCGGAACGGCGGCTCGGTGGCGTCCCGCTGCGTGACCTCGTACTGGAGCGGCGTCAGCTTGCGGCGCAGCTCGTCGTCGGAAGGTCGCGTGTAGGTCGTCTTGCTCATCTGTGCGCTCCTCGGCGCGGTCGCGCCCGTGGCGTCGCCCCTCCCGCCCTCCCCCGCGCGCCGCGCGGCACATGCCGAAAAACAGCCCAGAACCAGGAGGATCTTCAGGATCGGGTGACGCACGCTGGATTGTACGCTGGGCGCCCCTCGATCGTTACCGACCGTCAGCCCTTGGCCGCGAGGCGCTGCTCGAGCTCGTCGATGCGCGCCTTGAGCGAGCGCACCTCCTCGCGGTGCGCCGCGCGGGTGCGGTACTGCTCGGTCGCGAGGCGGATGGCGTGCTGCAGGTCCGTCGGATCGATCGGCTTGGTGAGGTAGCGCCAGATGCCGCCGCGGTTGATCGCGTCCACCACGGCGCCGAGGTCCGCGAAGCCCGTCAGAAGGAGCCGGATCGTGTCGGGCCAGTCCGTCGCCGCGCGCTGCAGGAGCTCGACGCCGCTCATGCCGGGCATGCGCTGATCCGACACCAGCACCGCGATCGGCTCGCTGCGCAGGGTCTCGAGCGCGCTCGCGCCATCGGTCGCGGTCAGCACCACCACCGGCGCGTCGGCGAGCATCTCGCGCGCGACGAACAGGTTGCCCTCCTCGTCGTCGACGAAGAGCACCCGGGGCAGCTCGGGCGCCACGATGCGCGGAGAGGACGTCGTGTTGCGGGTCGGACGACGGAAGAACGACACGAAGCCCCAGTATATCAGCGGCTCGGCGTCACGCTGGCGCGATGCGGTGCTGCCCGGTCGACGGACCGGGCGCGCTCACGGGCAAGATCACGCGGAAGCTGGCGCCCCCCCCAGGGCGATCGCCGACTTCCAGCTTTCCGCCGTGGGCCTGCACGATCTGCGCGCAGATCGACAGGCCCATGCCGGTGCCCTGACCGACCTCCTTGGTCGTGAAGAACGGATCGAAGATGCGCGAGCGCAGCGCGTCGGGCACGCCCGGCCCCGAGTCCGCGATCTCGACCATCACCCTGTCGCCGAGGAGCGCGGTGCGGATCCAGATCTCGCCCTTGTCGGGGATGGCCTGCGCGGCGTTGACCACGAGGTTCATGAAGACCTGGTTCACCTCTCCCGGGTTGCACTCGATGGCCGGCAGATCCCCGTACTCGCGGTGCACGACGATGCGCTCCTTGACGAGCGGCTTCGCGAGGACGAGCGTGCTCTCGAGGCCCTCGCGGAGATCGACCACCGCCCGCCGATCCTGGGCCCTCGCGAACGCGCGCAGGCTGGTCACGATCGAGGAGATGCGGTCCGAGCCCTGCGCGATGAGCCGCGCCGACTCGCCGATCTTGTCGAGGCCGCCGCGCAGCGCGCGCCCCTCTTCGGTCTGCCAGTCGGCCGGATCGAGCTGCTCCTCCAGCAGGCCGAGGAGGCGCTCGACCTCGCGCCCGAGCGTGAACGTCGCGCCGGACACGAAGTTCACCGGGTTGTTGATCTCGTGCATGATGCCCGCGGTCAGCGTGCCGACCACGGCGAGCTTCTCGCTGTGCAGCACCTGCGCCTGGGCGCGCCGCAGCTCCTCGGTGCGCTCGATGACGCGGTGCTCGAGCTCCGCGGAGAAGCGCTCGAGCTCCTCGAGCTGCGCGGTGATGCGCTCGAGCATGTCGTTGACCGCGCGCGACAGGAGCTCGAACTCGTCCTTGCTCTCGACGTGGCTGCGCACGTGCAGATCGCCGCGCTGCACCGCGAGCGCCGTCGCGGTGAGGTCGCCGATCGGCCGC
This sequence comes from uncultured Myxococcales bacterium, assembly GCA_964593795.1. Lineage (GTDB taxonomy): Bacteria > Myxococcota_A > Polyangia > JAHFDS01 > JAHFDS01 > JAHFDS01. Next base: position 11,837 of record CAZQJC010000291.1, read on the forward strand.
AGGAAGCGGCGTCGCACGTACACGAGCCCGCCGAGCACCACGATCCCGCCGAGCACCACCGCGAGGACGAGGGTGGCGCGGAACGTCGCGTGCACGGCCGCCGTCCGGGCCTGCACCTCACCGAGGTAGCGCTTGGCCGTCTGGACGGTCTTGGCGACGTCCATCTCCACCGAGTCCGCGAGCCCGGCGCGCGTCGTCATGCCCGCGACGAGGAGCGAGTCCTTCTTGAGCGGCACGAGCACCCAGTACCGGCCGCCGTCGCTCGGGTCCTCGTACGTGAAGGAGCGGCGCCAGCCGGCCAGACCGCGCGCGTGCATGGCGCTCGCGCGCTCCCGCGACAGGCTCGCGGCGAGCTCCGTCTTCTCGATCGCGTTCTCGAGGCCGGGTACGTCGCGCAGCGTCGCCGCGTCGACCTCCTTGTGCAGGAGGATCCGCTTCGTCGCCAGGTCCGCGATGCAGACGAAGCCGGCCCGACCGACCACCGTCGTGCGCACGAGCTTGAAGACCTCGACCTCGTCCGCGAGCTTGGTCGGGTCGGCCGTGAGCTCGGGCGACAGGGCCATCGCGAGGTCGATCGCCTCGGCCACGCCGAGGACCTGCGCCTTGGTGTTGAAGTTGACGAGCGCCGCCACCGAGCGCTGGGTCTGCTCGAGCGTCTCACCGGATTGCGCGACGAGCTGCGCGGTCGCTGCCTCGACGCCGTCGATGCTGCGGCGCGAGATCTCGCCGGAGATCACGAGCGCCGACAGCGGCACGAGGAGCACCGCGAGCAGTGCGGCCACGAGCCGCCGGCCGATGCGCCGGCCGCCGGAGTTCACGGTGCGGCTCGACCGGTCACGGGTGCCGGGCCCCCGTCGCGCGCTGGATGGCGTCCAGGATCTCCCGCCCGAGCGGGGTCGTGGACGCGCGGAAGTTGTCGATGACCGGGCGCGTGCGGCCGCGCAGGGCCGCGCGCTCCTCGGAGGTGAGCTCGACGATCTGCATGCCCTCGTGGCGGAGCTGCGCCATCACCTGCTGATCGAGCTCCCGGACACGCGCCCCGGACGCCTTGAGCTCGTCCACCGCGACTTCGAGGACGAGACGGCGGTCGGCTGCGGACAGGCCGCCCTGGGCACCCTTGCAGAGCACCGCGAGCCCGGGCTGATAGATGTGCCGCGACATCGTGTAGACGCGCGCGTGCTGGTACCAGGACGTCGCGAACATGTAGACGGGGCTCTGATCGAAGGCCTGGACCACGCCGGCCTGCAGCGCCGACAGCGTCTCGAGCACCGAGATCGCCTTGGGCTGGGCGCCGAGCGCCCGCCACATGTCGAGGTGGATGGGGTTCTCCTGCGAGCGGACCCGCACACCCCGCAGGTCCTCGGGTGTCCGCAGGGCCTTCGGCCCCGCGAAGCTCCGCCAGCCGACCTCGCTGAAGTGGGGAGCAAGCTGCACGCCGGCGCGCTCGAAGGCGCGCGCGAGCAGCGCGAGGGGCCGGCCGGTCAGCGCGGCCGTCACCTGCCGGTCGTCCTCGAACAGGAACGGCAGCTCGATCGCGTTGAGCTCCGGCACGACGCGCGCGAAGCCCCCGGCCGATCCCGCCCACATGAACAGCTTGCCCTCGGCGCAGGCGCGGGCGGTGTCGACCTCGTCCCCCTGCACGGCGCCGGGCACCGCGCGCACCTTGACGCGCCCCCTGGTCTCCGCGGTGATCCGCTGCGCCACCTTGACGATGCCGTCGCCCCACGGCGACCCCTCCGGGCCGACGCAGACGATCTTGCGGGTCGGCTCGGCGGCGGCGAGCCCAGGCACCAGCCAGAGCGCGACCGCGAGCGCGACGCGCCTCATCGCTTGCCCTTGCGCCGCTGCTCGAGGACGCGCTCGATCGCGTCGAGGAGCTTGCGGCCGGCGGCCGTGGTGTGCTTGCGGAAGTACGCACGGACGGGCCCGCCGACCCGCTCCGCGAGGGCGCGGCGCTCGTCGGCCGACAGCGTGAGGACCTGGGCGCCCGTGCGCCGCAGCTCCTCGAGCACCGTCTTGCCCTCGGCCCGCACGGCCGCCGTGCAGCGCGGGCCGAGGCTCTTGAAGGCCTCGGTCCGGATCCCGAGCGATTGCAGCTTGCCCTTGGCCGCGACGAAGATGGCCGGCTCGTAGAGGTGGTGCGAGATCGTGTAGTGGGGCGCGTGCGTGTGCCAGGACGCGCCGAACATGAAGACCGGCGTCTGATCGAAGCCCTCGACGACGCGGGTCTCGAGCGCGGGCAGGGTCTCGGTGACCGGCAGCGGACGTGGGCGCGCGCCGAGCAGCCGCCACATCTCGAGCTGCTCGGCGCTCTCGGACGAGCGGACGGGCAGCCCCTCGAAGTCGCCCGCCTTCCGCAGCGGGCGCTTGCTGCCGAAGCCGCGCCAGCCGACCTCGGAGAACAGGATCACCTCGAAGCCCGCGGCGCGCGCGATCGCGCGGGCCTGGTCCGCGACCGGGGAGGAGAGGACCGCGTCCACCTCCTCGTCGCTGTCGTACAGGAAGGGGAGCGCGAGGGCGGCGAGCTCCGGCACGAAGCGCGTCAGCGCCACGAGCCCTCCCCCGTAGACCTCGAGCTTGCCCTTCTGGACGCGATCGATCTGGCTCTGTTCGTCACCGAGCGAGGCGCCGTAGATGGGGCGCACGCGGAGCTTTCCCGCCCCGGCCTGCTCGAGGATCCTCGCCGCGCCGCCCAGGCAGTCGTTGCCCGTCCAGGAGGTGCCCTCGGGGGCGATGGAGCCGATACGGACGAGCTGCGGCCCCTCGGCGCGAGCCGGGGAGGCCACCGCGAGGACCCCCAGGCCCACCAGGGCGAGGCCCCACCTGCTCACCGTCGGCCGCGCTGGGCCTCGATTCGTTGCACCTGCCACCGGTTGCACCACACCCGCGCTCGAGACGCGCGGCCCCGGGGCATCGTAGCACGCGGGCTTCCGTGCCCGTTGCAGCGACCACAAGGCGCTCGCGCGCGTCTCAGGAGAGCAAGCAAGACCGGCGCGCACGCAAGACCTGCTCGCCCCGCCCCGGTCAACCCCGCGGGAGTGCTGGGCCCCGAGACGGCACGACCGCTGCAATCCGCCGGGGCATGAGCACGCTCCGAAGCGCCCTGGCCCTGTTCCTCGCGACCGCCGCCCATGGTTGTGGTGGCGAGGTCGAATCCCCCGAGGCGGAGGCCCTCGCGCTGACCCGGGACAGCGCCCTCGGCGGCGAGACCCTCGGCGGGGGGACCGTGGCAGACGATCCGACGCCCTCCTATCGCCTGCGGGGTCTGGCCGGCAAGTGCGTGCAGGCCGCGACGGGAGGCCGCCTCGCGCTCGCCACGTGCAGCGGCGCAGACGCGCAGAAGGTCAAGGTCCTCGAGGGAGTCGAGAGGCTCGTCGAGCTGCGCATCGGCGAGCTCTGCCTCGGCCCCGTCTGGGGCTGGGCGGTGGACGGCATGGCCCTCGAGCTCGCGGCGTGCAACGGCGCCCCCTACCAGCGCTGGATGCTCGACGGCGACAGCGTGCGCATCGCGGCGACGCCCGCGGGCCGCGCGCTGCCCGCGGGGACGCTGTCGGAGATGGTGCTGGCGGTCGGCGATCGCAGCGGACGGGAGGGCAGCCCGATCACCCTCGCCCGCACGCGGCGGGACGAGTCGGACTACTGGGACTTCCTGCCGAACGCGGCCGCAGCCCCGTCTCCGACGAGCGGCTTCCAGACGGTCCGCACCGCGCCGGAGCTGATCGCGGCCCTCGAGCGCGCGACGCCGGGCGCGGTGGTCGAGATGGCGCGGGGGACCACGCTCGATCTCAGCGATCGATGCCGCGTGCGCGTCGGCCCGCGCGTGACGCTCCGAGTGGCCGGCGATCGCAGCGGACGGCGCGCGCCGTCCCCCGCGGCGCGGCTGTTCGCGCACTACAGCGGCACCGGGGACCCGCGCTACGTGAGCTGCAAGGGCCCCTACAGCGAGGCCACGTTGATCTCCCTCGACGGCGCCGGCGCGCGCGTGACGGGCTTGCAGATCGAGGGCCCGTCCACGAGCACGGGCACCGAGATCTTCGCGATCGGCACGCAGATCCTAACGCGGGGCGAGCCCGGCGGCCCAGAGCGCGCCGCGTCGGTCGATCACTGCGACCTGTTCGGCTGGCAGACCGGCGCCGTGAACCTCTGGGCTCCGCGGACCGCCCCGATCGAGCAGTGCGCCGCCCCGATCGCCGCCGCGCCGGTGGGCGTCGTCCAGCGCAACTACATCCACGCCAACCGCAAGGACGGCACCGGCTACGGCGTGAGCCTCGGCGGTGACGCGCGGGCCCTCGTGCTGCAGAACACCTTCATCGGCAACCGCCACGCCCTGACGGCCAGCGGCGACGCTGGCCAGACCTTCCACGCGCACGGGAACCTCGTGCTGTTCTCCTCGCCCAAGGATGGCGCGTCGTACCAGCAGGACTTCGACATGCACGGCACCGCCGGCGGCGGCCGGGGGCGGGACGGCGTGGGGGGCGAGACGGTCTGGATCCAGAACAACACCTTCCTCGGCAACAACCGCACCGCGTTCCAGCTGCGGGGCCCGCCGTGCAAGGAGGCCCGGTTCACGGACAACGTGACCCGGCAGCCGAAGGACGCGCTGCTCGGGCACAACCGGGCCGTGTACGTGGACACCGACGGCAACGAGAACTTCCCGGTGAACCTGATCGAGGAGCGCAACCGCTACTCGGCCGCGGATCCCACCCGCGAGCTCGGCGCCGGGGACTTCGACGGCGACGGGCGCGATGACCTCTTCCTCGCGACGGGCGCCGCGTTCTACGTGTCCTTCGCGGGCAAGACGACCTGGCGCTTCCGCGCCGCGGCGACCGAGTCGCTGGGCGAGCTGCGGTTCGGAGACTTCGACGGTGACCGTCGCACGGACGTGCTGCGCTCGGTGACCTCGCCCGACGGCACGCGCCGGCTCGAGGTCAAGTGGGGCGGCGAGGGCGAGTGGGCGAGCTTCGCCCGCATCGCAGCCGCGACCGCGGACCTCCTCGTGGGCGACTTCAACGGAGATGGGACCGACGACCTCCTGCACCTGTCGGGGACCGCCTGGACCCTGCACCTGACGAACGGCTCGGGCGGGTCGTGGTCCGGCACGAACCCCCTCTACACGCGACGCGCGAGGGACGCCCGGGTCGGGCACTTCGACGGCGACGCCTACAGCGACGTGCTGCTCGACACGGGGACCGACTGGATCATCGTGCCCGGGGGCGCGCCGACGCGGTCCGTCCGCCTCGGGCCGTCGCGCGGCGGCCTCGGCCAGGTGCGGATCGCCGACGTCGACGGCGATGGGCGCTCGGACGCGGTGCGGACCACGTACACGGTGACCGCGAGCCAGTACACGTCGAGCCTCACGACCCGGACGGAGATCTCCTACGGCGGGACGTCCGCGTGGACGAACGCACGCACCGACGCGCGCAACGTCATCACGGGCTCGGACCCCGACGGCATGCTGCGCCCCGCCCCGCTCGGGCGCTTCGACGCCGCACCCGGGGCCGACCTGCTGTTCTGGCGGTCGGATCGCCGCCTCGACGTGCTGTCGAAGGCCGTCGGGGCGCGCGCGCTGCACTCGAACGACGACGGCGTCACGAAGAACGAGATGTACTGAGGCCCTGCTCGCGCCTGCGCCCGCTCTCGTGGCGGCGTAGGATGGCCGCCATGCCTGCGCGCGCGAGCCACGAACGCCGCACGTGGCGCCGGCGCGGTCCGTCCGCGCTGGTGATCGCCTCCGCGCTGCTCGTGACGCCCGGGCGCGCGCGGGCAGGAGGCGCCGCCTGCCCCGAGGCCGACGACCGCGAGACGTCCGACTACGAGCGGGCCGTCCTCTCGCTGCGGGACCGCGTGCGCGGGACCGCGCCAGGGCTCGATCCGGAGGCACCCGCGCAGCGCGAGCGGGAGCAGGTCTGGTTCACGCAGGCGCGCGGCCAGCTCGCGGGGTTCCGGTGGCTGCTCGAGCGCAAGCGGGCGCGGCTGGCGCGGCTCGACGCGATCGTGCAGCGCATCGACGCGCGCTCCGACCTGCGCGGCGTCATCGCCACGGCGCAGCAGGCGGCGAGCGCGGAGGTCGCGACCGTCGAGGCTTTCGTGCGCGCGCTCGAGCGGGGACCGGACGGACGGGGCGCCGCGCTCGCGCTGTGGCCTGCCCCGAGGGGACGGCAGCCGCTCTTCGCGTTCGTGCTGCCGGCGAGCTCGAGCCACGGCGACGTGGCCACGCCGTTCCTGCCCGTCTTGTCCTTCACCGGCCGCGGCGTGGCGACCCACGAGCAGGACCACTCGGCGTACTTCTGCGGCCCGCGCGGCTTCCCGACGGTGGCGCCGCCGTCCCTCGCCTACGACCCGCGCGCCGGGGACCTCTTCCTCGACGGGCACGGCGCGAGCTCCGCGTACCGCCTGCTGCTCGGCCTCTTCGACCTCGACGAGCTCGTGTCGGTGAGCCGCGTGCTGCACCACCTCGACGAGCGCACGAAGGAGGTGACCGCGCTCGACGTGACCTCGCGGAGCTCGCTGCGCTACGACGAGGCGTCGAGGACGCTCGTGGTGGCGCAGCTCGATCGGGTCAAGGTGCTCAGCATCCGGGGCTCGCGCGCCAAGAAGCCGCGCAAGCACGACCGCGTCTCGCAAGAGGAGTGGCTGGCCATGCGCCAGCGCCTGCTCGCGCTCGCCGCTGCCGCGCCTTGAGCACGAACGCTACGGCTCGAGGAGCAGCGCGCCCGTGGTGCGACGGGCCTCGAGGTCGGCGTGGGCGCGGCTGGCCTCGGCGAGCGGATAGCGCCCCGCGATCGCGAGAGGCAGGATCCCCGCGGCGATCGCGGCGAAGAGCGCGCTCGACGTCGCGACGAGCTCCGCGCGGCCGTGCGTGTAGACGTGCAGCGACGGCCGCGTGAGGTAGAGGCAGCCCCGCTGCTGCAGCGCGGACACCTCCATCGGCGGGATCTTCCCGCTCGACTGGCCGAACGACACCATGAGCCCCCGCGGGCGCAGCGAGTCGAGCGACGCCGAGAACGTCGCCCGTCCGACGGAGTCGTAGGCGACGTCGACGCCGCGGCCGCCGGTCAGCTCGCGGACCCGCTCCGCGAGCGGCTCGACCCCGTAGACGATCACCTCGGACGCGCCGCGCGCCCGCGCGATCTCCGCCTTCTCGGCGCTGCCGACGCCGGCGAGGACGCGCACGCCGAGGTGGCTCGCCCACGCGACGAGGAGCTGGCCCACGCCGCCCGCGGCGGCGAGCACGAGCGCGGTGTCGCCGGGCTGCACGCGCGTCACCTGGTGGAGCAGCATGTGCGCGGTCATGCCCTTGAGCATGAGCGCCGCGGCGGTGGCGAAGGGCACGGCGTCCGGCAGCGCGACGACCTTGTCGGCCGCCACGTCGCGCACGTCGGCGTAGGCACCGAGCACGCCCGCGTAGGCGACGCGATCGCCCGGAGTGAGCCCGCCGACGCCGGCGCCGACCGCCTCGATCGTGCCGGCGGCCTCCTGGCCCGGGACGAGCGGCATGGGCTGCGGGTAGAGGCCGCTCCGGTTGTAGACGTCGATGAAGTTCACGCCGACGCAGGCGTGGCGCACGCGCACCTGGCCTGGGCCCGGCGTGGCGGGGAGCTCGCGCGGCTCGAGGCGCATGACCTCGGGTCCGCCGGGGGCGTGGACGACGATCGCGTGGGGCACGCGCGCATCGTCGCCGCAGTCGGCCGGACGAGCAACGCCTTCGATTTCCCCTATGCTGCGCGCATGGCGAAGCTCGGATTCCTGGGGACCGGACTCATCGGCGCGGGGCTCGCGGAGGCGGCGGCGCGGCGCGGCGACGCGGTGGTGGCGTGGAACCGCACGCCCGGCAAGGCCGAGGCGCTCGCGCCCCACGGCGTGCGCGCGGCGGCGTCGGCGGCGGACGCGGTGCGCGGCGCCGACCGGGTGCACGTGGCGCTCAGCGATGACGCTGCGGTGGACGCGGTGATCGCGGCGTGCGGGGACGCGCTCATGGGCGCCACGCTGGTCGATCACACGACGGCCTCACCCGCGGGCACCGCGGCACGCGCGACGCGGCTCGAGGCGGCCGGCGCGGCGTACCTGCACGCGCCCGTGTTCATGTCGCCGAAGATGTGCCGCGAGGCCGGCGGGATCATGCTGGCCGCGGGGCCGGCGGCGCTCTTCGCGCGCCTCGAGCCGGAGCTCGCGCGCATGACGGGCAAGCTGCACCACGTGGGCGAGCGGCGCGATCTGGCGGCGGCGTACAAGCTCTTCGGCAACGCGCTCATCCTCGTGCTCGCGGGTGGCCTCGCCGATGTCTTCGCGATGGCGCGCGCGCTCGACATCCCGCCCGGAGATGCCCACGGTCTGTTCCAGCTCTTCAGCCCCGCGGGGACCATCCAGTTCCGCGGCGGCGCGATGGCGCGCGGCGACTACACGCCGAGCTTCGAGCTCACGATGGCGCGCAAGGACGCCCGCCTCATGATGGAGCTCGCGCCCGGCGCGCTCGCGCTCCTGCCCGCGCTCGCGTCGCGCATGGACGAGCTCGTCGCGCGTGGGCTCGGCGATCGCGACCTCGGCGTGCTCGCGGTGGACGCGGTGCCGCCACGGTGATGGTCGTCAGTTCGTCGACTGCACGCGCGCGAAGAAGTACGTGCCGTCGCGGGCCGAGCCGAGCGCCATGCCGAACGTGCGCGAGGCGGCCATCCCCGAGTACGTCGTGTCGGCCTGCGGAGGGTTCACGAGCAGGCAGCCGCCTGCGCTCGTGCCGCTCGTGAACGCGCGACCCGGCTCGAGGTTGCGCAGATCGGGCGCGAAGTAGATGACGTTGTCGCCGCTGAGCGCGCTCGGCGAGGTGGGCACGGCGCCCATGATCGGCGTGCCCGCGCGGTCCTGGAAGCACACGAGCTGCGTGCCGCCGTCCATGAAGAGGTCGCGGCCCGCCATGCCGCGCCAGCCGTCGCTGACCGCCGTCTCGATCGCCGGCACACCGTCGTCGAGCGCCACGAGATCGCCGGTCTGCACGACCAGCGTGATCGCGGTCGCGTAGCGCGCCGCGGTCGTCTCGCAATCGTCGACCACGAGGATGAGCGTGCCGTTCGAGGTGCGCGGCACGCCGCCGACCGCGAAGCGGCCGCACGCGTCCGGCCGCGCCATCCCGATGGTCCGCCCGGGGGCGAAGTCGATCGGCGTGGTCACGCTCACGCACACGCCCGCGTCACCGGCGAGCGTCGTGCGCATCGCGGGCTGGAGCGACTCCGAGACGAAGCGCGTCACGCGGCCGCGCACGCACCCGAGCGGCCCGGTGCACGAGAGCGGAGTCCCGCAGTCCGCGCCGCCCGCGCCCGCGCCGCCCGCGCCCGCGCCGCCCGCGCCCGCACCGCCACGGCCCGCGCCGCCCATTCCCGCGCCGCCCATTCCCGCGCCGCCCATTCCCGCACCGCCGCTGCCGGCGCCACCCGCGCCCGCGCCGCCGGAGCCGGCGCCGCCGCTCCCCGCGCCTCCTGCGCCCGCGCCGCCGCTGCCCGCACCCCCCGCGCCCTTGTCATCCCCGCAGCCGATCGCGCCACAGAGCAGAACCGCCGCACAGAGCCAGTGCCTCATGATCATCTCCCGGGCCGCGCAATACATGCGGCCACGCGCATGAACGTACCACGCCGTCGTCGGGGCGGCCGTGGCCCGGCGCACCCCGCGCCCGCACGAACATGCGATCCCCCGGTTGCGCCGCTCGGGCCGAAGCGGCTAGCTTGCGCCGAGATGTGCGGCGTACTCGGACTCATCTGTGAACGCGAGCGCGACGACCTCGGGCAGGTCGCCGCCATGCTGCTCAGGACGCTCGAGTACCGCGGGTACGACTCGACCGGCGCCGCCATCCAGGGCCCCGGCACCGACGTCGTCCTCCGCAAGGGCGTGGGCGCACCCTCGAAGCTCGTCGAGTCGCTCGGCATCACCGGCCTCGGAGGCAGCCTCTTCTGCGGCCAGGTGCGCTGGGCGACCTTCGGAGCCATCACCGCCGAGAACGCGCAGCCGCACGTCGTGCGCTGCAAGACCTTCCTCTACGGCGCCCACAACGGCAACGTCACCAACTGCGATCCGCAGAAGGCGTGGCTCGAGGCCGAGGGGCACCACGTCCGCTCCGACAACGACGGCGAGATGGTCGTCCACACGATCGAGCACGAGTTCGCGCGCGAGCTCGCCGCCCTGTCCGCGATCGGTGGGGCGAACGCCGGCGATCACGCCGCCCGCCGCGCGGCCATGCGGCGCGCCATCTCCGGGGGCGCGAGGCGCCTGCAGGGCTCGTACGCGGCCGTGATCGTCGATCCGGTGAGCCGCGTGCAGTGGGCCATCAAGCAGGGGTCGAGCCTCTACTTCGGCTTCGGCAAGGACGAGACGGGCGGCCACTTCGGCCTCGCGTCGAGCGACCTGTCGAGCGTCCTCAAGCTCACGCACCTCCTGGTGCCGCTCCGCGAGGGCGACTTCGTCGAGTACGACGCGCTCGGCCACGCCGTGTACAGCGTCGCGGACGCCCGGCCCATCGAGCGACCCGCGGTGCGGAGCCGCCTCCGCGCGGGGGACACCGCGCTCGACCCGCGGTTCGCGACGTTCATGGAGCAGGAGATCGCCGCGCAGCCCGCGACGGTGCGCTCGCTGGTCGCCCAGATGGACGGCGGCGGGCAGGACGCCCGCAAGGTGGCCGCCGCGCTCGCGGGGCTCGGCGAGGAGATCCCCGCGCGCCTCCACGAGGGCATCGAGGCGCTGCGCCGCGCGGTCACGGACGAGGGGTTCGAGGCGGACCTCGCCCGGCTGCTCGCCGCGCCCGAGCTCGGGGCCCTCGCGCGCGCCGCACGGCTCGACGCCGCCGCCACGGCCGAGGAGGACGCCGCCGCGCTCGCCTCCGCCGACGCCGGCCTCTTCGTCGACCTCATGCCGCACCGCGCCGGGTCCGAGCGCGCCTCGCTTCGCCTGCTCGACGCCCTCCTCCAGCGCGACGAGGCCGCGGAGCTCGCGACGGCCGCGGACCGCTTCGTCACGCTCGCGGCCGAGGCGGCGCGAAAGGGCGGCCGCCTCCTCGTCGTCTCGTGCGGCAGCTCCTACAACGCGGCACGCACCGCGGCGCTCTTCTTCTCCGAGCTCTCGCGCACGGAGCTCGTGCCGCTCCTGCCGGGCGAGTACCGGGAGCGCATCGCGCGGACGCTGCGCGCCGAGGACGTCGTCGTCGCGATCAGCCAGAGCGGCGAGACCAAGGACCTCGTGGACATCCTCGACGACGTGCACGCCGCGGGCCTCGGCGTCCGCTGCGTCGCGCTCGTCAACAACGTCAACTCGACGATCGCGCAGGAGAAGGCCGAGGTCGTCGTGCCGCTCCGCTGCGGGCCCGAGATCGCCGTGCCCGCGACCAAGAGCTTCCTCGCGCAGCTCGTCGTGATGTACCTGCTCGCGCTGCGCCTCGGCGAGCGGCGCCTCGCGGAGGGCGCGCCCGATCGCGACGGCTGGGCCGCGGACCTCGCGGCGCGCCGCGCGGGCCTCGACGCGCTGCCGGCGCTGCTCGAGCGCACCGAGCGCGAGACCGCCGCCACGATCGACGAGGCGGCGTCGCTGCTGTACCTGCGCCCGTCGATGCACCTGCTCGCCATGCGCCTGTCGGGGCTGGCGCGCGAGGGCGCGCTCAAGATCCGCGAGATCGTGCTCGACCACGCCGAGGGCTTCGAGGGCTCGGAGTTCAAGCACGGACCGAACACGATCCTCGGCTGGAACACCCTCCTCGGCCCGGACCAGCTCGCGCACCTGCTCGCGCGCCTGGCCGAGGCGGGCGTCGATCTGCGCACGCAGGCCGCGGCGCTGGCGCCCGAGACGACGACGCCACCCGCCGGGGCGCTCCTCGGCCAGGCGCTCGCGGACGCGCTCCGCGTCGACTACCCGCTCCTCTTTCTGACCGGGCCGGACGAGCGCGACGTGCACCTGACGATCTCGCAGATCAACACGCACAAGATCCGCGGCGCGACGACGATCGTCGTGGCCGAGGAGCACGCGGGCCTGCGCCAGGCGGCCGAGAAGGCCCCCGCGGACAACCCGGGCTACCGCGCCGTCTACGTGCCCTTGCCGCGCACGGGCGACGCGCTCCTCGTCGCCTTCTCCGCCACCGTGGCGCTGCAGCGCCTGGCGCTCCGCATGAGCGTCCTCAAGTCGAGCTACCTCGACGCGCGCGGGATCCCCGAGCACGGCGTCCACCCCGACGTGCCGAAGAACGTGTCGAAGTCGATCACGGTCGACTGAAGACGGTCGGCGAAGCTTCGCCGCCGAGCACCCCGCACGCTCTCTACAGCTTCCCGAGCAGCTCCGCGGCGGCCTTCTTGCGCGTGCTCTCGAGCTCCTTGGCGATGCGCTCGAGCGCCTCCTTCTCCTCGCCCGACACGACGCCGAGGCCGAGGAGCCCGCCCGAGACCTCCGCGATCTGGCGCGCCAGGCCCGACAGATCGTCGAGCGTGCCGGGGCGCGCTTCCTTCATCTTGCGGATCATCTCGAACGTGGTCTCGAAGAAGCGGTGGTCCGGGCGCTTCTTCATGAGCGCCTCGAGGCGCCCGAGGGCCTCGCCCTTGACGCCACGGCGCGTCGCGACCTCGGTCAGCGTCCGCCGCTCCGCGTCCGTGATGGTCCCGTCGGCCCACGCCACGTAGAGGAGCGGCACGAGCGGAAGGACCGCGAGCGTCTCCGGGCCGAAGCCGAGGTCCGACATGCGCTTCAAGAGGTCCTCGTCCGAGACCCCGGTGCTCTGGCCGATCTGCTCCTGCACGAGCCGCTGGTGCAGCTTGTGAGCGAGCTCCTTGCTCTGCTTCTGGAAGTACTCTTCCTCGAGGGCGTGCCGGCGCTCCTCGAACGCATCCTTCGTGCTCATGGTCGGAGTCTAGCGCAGGTTCCGCCGGCGGGAAGGCTCGCGCGACGTGACGGACGCGACGCGGGGGGGCTACCCTCGGGACATGCGACCCGCCCGCTTCTCGGCCTCGAACGCGCAAGGCGTGCGCGCCGTCCTGACCGACTTCGACGGCACGCTGACCACGGGCGGTCGGCTCCTGCCGAGCACGTACCGGGCGCTCGCGGACCTGCAGGCCGCGGGGCTCGAGGTGGTCCTCGTGACCGGGCGCCCCGCAGGCTGGGGCGAGGCGTTCTGCCGGACCTTCCCCGTCTCGGCCGTCATCACCGAGAACGGCGGCGTCACGTTCTGGCCCGGCCCCGACGGCCGGCTCGAGCGCGTCTACGCGGTCGACGAGGCGCGCCTGCCGGCCCTGCGCCGCCGCATGCACGCGGACGCCGAGCGCGTGTGCAGGGCGGTCCCCGGCGCGCGCCTGTCGTCGGACTCGCGCTATACCGAGGTGGACCTCGCGATCGACTGGAACGAGGAGGCGCGCCTGCCGGTCGGCGCGGCGCGCCAGATCGAGGACGCCCTGCGCGCGCGCGGCTGGGACGCCGTGCGCTCGAGCGTGCACGTGAACTTCTGGCCGCCGGGGTTCGACAAGCGCACCGCGTGCGACGCGCTCCTGGCGCGGCTCGGCCTGCCCTCCGACGCGGCCGTCTACGTCGGCGACGCGCTCAACGACGCGCCGCTCTTCGGCGCCTACGCGCGCTCGATCGGCGTCGCGAGCGTGCTCGCCCTGTGGGACGAGCTGCCGGCGCGCCCGCGCTTCGTCACGCGGGCCGACGGCGGCAAGGGCTTCGAGGAGGTCGCGCGCGTGATCGTCACCGCTCGGGCGGCGGCTGGCCGAGCGCGCGCGGCGCGGTCGCGCGCACCGCGGCCCCGGCGAGCGCGAGCACGGTGAGCGCGTGCGGCAGCGCGTGCAGGAGCGGGCTCTGCGCGCCGATGCCCGCCGACTGCAGCGCGATCTGCCCGGCCTCGGCGGCCGCGAAGCCCGTGGCCCACGCCGCGGTGGGCAGGGGGCGCCAGCGCCCGAGCACCAGGGCCGCGATCGCGATGAAGCCGCGCCCGCCCGACATGCCGTCGACGAAGCCGTGCTGCTCGAAGGCCATGAGCGCGCCGCCGGTGCCCACCACCACCGCGCCCAGCATCAATGCGGATAGGCGAATGTGTCCCACGCGGACGCCGAGGCTCTCCGCCGCCTCGGGGTGCTCGCCCGCGGCGCGAAGGCGCAGGCCGAGCACGGTGCGCCCTAGGACGAGGTGCGTGCCCACGACGAGGAGCGCGGCGAAGACGAGGAGGCCCGGCCCGAACGCGTCTGCGAAGCGCGGCGAGTTCGACGAGGAGCCGTGGGTGAGCCGGAGCAGGAAGCGCGTGGCGGCGGCCGCGAGGAGGTTGCACGCGACGCCCACGACGACGTGGTTCGCGCGCAGGCGCACCGCGGCGAGCGACTGCACGGCGGCGAGGAGCATGGCGCAGCCGATGCCGCACCCGAGGCCCACGAGCGCGCTTCCGCTCGCGAGGGCGCCGATGGCCGTGCCGAACGCAGACGCGAGGAGCTTGCCCTCGAGCGCGATGTCGATGGTGCCCGAGCGCTCCGCGAGCACGCCCGCGGTGGCGGCGAGGACGTACGGCGCGGCGATGCGCACGATCTGCTCGACGATCACGCGCCCCTCCGGAAGGCGCGGCGCGCCTCGGGCGAGAGCGCCGCGAGCGACAGGATGACCACCGCGAGCAGGATGTCCACGAGCTCCTTGGCCACGAGCGCGTTGATGGCGAGGCCCCCTTGCGAGAGCGTCCCGAAGAGCAGCGCGGCGAGCACGATGCCGGCCGGGTGGCTGCGCCCGAGGAGCGCCACGGCGATGCCGACGAAGCCCGCGCCCGAGGCGCACCCGTCCTCGTAGTAGCCCTTGTAGCCCTGCACGAAGCCGGTCGAGGCGAGCCCCGCGAGCGCGCCGGCGAGCGCCATCGCCGCCACGGTGGTGCGCCCGACCGCGACGCCGGTGCTCGCCGCCACGAGCGGCGCCTCGCCGACCACGCGCAGCCGCAAGCCTGGCCGGGACCGGAAGAGCCACCACCAGATCCCGAGCGCGCTCGCGAGCGCCACGAAGATCGCGGTGGAGGCCGCGCTGCCGTGGAGGGCGGGGACGAGCCGGTCGAGCCGCGTCAGGCGCGCCGCGTCCGCGATGGGCGCGGTGTGCAGCGACTCCTTGGCGAAGGCGGCGGCGCCGATCGTGAGCGCCACGGCCTGCGCCACGAAGTTGAGCATGATCGTCGTGATCACCTCGTGCGCGCCGCGCGTCGCGCGGAGCAGGCCGGGCAGCGCCCCCCACGCGGCCCCGGCGGCCGCCGCCGCGAGCATCACCGCCGGGACCGCCAGCGGCCCGAGCGCGCCGGCGCGCGACCCGACGAGGCCCGCCGCGAGCGCGCCGAGCAGCATCTGGCCCTCCGCGCCGACGTTGAAGAGGCCCGCGCGGAACGCCACCGCGACCGAGAGGCCCGTGAAGACGAGCGCCGTCGTCTTGTAGAGGACCTGCCCGATGCCGTAGCCCGAGCCCCACGTCCCCGCGGCCAGCACCTGCCAGACCTCGGCGGGCCGCGCGCCGTACGCGATGGCGAGGCAGCTCCCGAGCGCCATCGCGCCGAGGAGCGCGATCACCGCCTCGCGGAGCGCCCGCGAGCTCACGCGGCCCCCGTCATCGCGCGACCGAGCGTGTCGAGCGGCACGTCCGGCGGCAGCGAGGCCACGAGGCGCCCGCGGTAGAGGACCACGAGGCGATCGGCCAGCTGCCGCAGCTCGTCGAGGTCGCTCGACACGAGCAGGACCGCGCTCCCCTGGCTGCGCGCCTCGAGGATGCGCGCGTGCACGCGCCCGGCTGCCCGCTGGTCGATGCCGCGCGTCGGCTGGCACGCGAGCAGCACCGCAGGCGGCCGCCGCAGCTCGCGCGCGACCACCACCTTCTGCTGGTTGCCGCCCGAGAGCGCCCCGGCGGGCAGGTCCGGCAGCGGCGGCTCCACCGCGAGGGCGGTGATGGCCCTCGCGCTCTCGGCATACAGGCGCCCGAGGTCCAGCGACACGCGGCCGTAGTCGCGGTCGTGCCCGAGCGCGTGGTTCTCCGCGACGGCCAGGCCGAGCGCGAGCGCGCGCGCGTGACGGTCCTCGGGGACGTGCGCGAGGCCCCGCGCGAGGCGGTGCGCGGTGTCCTCGGCCGACACGTCCGCGTCGTCGATGCGCACGCGCCCGCGCGCCGAGACGAGCCCCGCGATCGCGAGCGCGAGCTCGTGCTGGCCGTTGCCCTCGACGCCCGCCACGCCCACGATCTCGCCCGCGCGCACGTCGAGCGAGACGTCGTCGAGCGCGCGCGGGACCGACAGCGCCTCGAGCGAGAGGCGGGGCCGCGCCCCGGCGACGACCGGGCTCCGCGCCACCGCCGCCGCGGCGGCCTCCTCGCCGAACATCGCGCGCGCCACCGCGTGCCGCTCGATCGGCGCCTCGAGGAGCGCCACGCTCTCGCCCGCGCGCAGCACGGTGACCCGGTCCGCGACCTCGGCCACCTCGTCGAGCTTGTGCGTGACCACCACGGCCGAGCGCCCCTCGCGCACCATGCGCCGCACCGCGCGGAACAGGCCAGCCGCCTCCGCCGGCCCGAGGACCGCCGTCGGCTCGTCGAGCACGAGGATGCGCGCCCCGCGCGCCAGCACCTTCAAGATCTCGACGCGCTGCCGCTCCCCGACCGAGAGCGCCTCGATGGGCGCCCGTGGGTCCACCGGCAGGTCGTTCTCGTCGCCGAGGCGCCGCGTCTCGGCCTCGGCGCGCGCGCGGTCGTAGAGGGGGCCGCGGCGCGGCTCCTGCCCGAGGAAGACGTTGTCCGCCACCGAGAGCGTCGGCACCAGCATGAAGTGCTGGTGCACCATGCCGATGCCCGCGCGGATGGCGCGCGCCGGTGTCCACACGCCGCTCACGGCCTTGCCGCCGATCTCGATGCGGCCGTCGTCGTGACGGAGCACGCCCGCGAGCACCTTGAGCAGCGTGCTCTTGCCCGCGCCGTTCTCGCCGCAGAGCGCGTGTACCTCGCCGGGGCGGACGTCGAGCGACGCGCCGCGGAGCGCCGCGCGCCCCTGGAATGCCTTGGCGATGCCGACGAGGCGGAAGGCGGAGCTCAAGGCGTCCCTCGCGTGCTCGGCGGCTTGATGCGCCCGGCCACGATGTCGGCGCGCAGGGCCTCGACGCGCGCCCGCGCCGCCGCCGGCACGAGCGCCTGGTTGTGCGCGTCGTCCACCCACGACAGCGCCCCCTCGGCGAGCCCGAACACCTGGAGGCCCCCCTCGAACCGCTGCTCGAGCACGCGACGGATGGTGTCGAGGACGACGACGTCGACCCGCTTGATCATCGACGTCAACACGTGCCCGGGCGCCTCCGCCCACTGGTCGGCGTCGACACCGATGGCGAGCTTGCCCTGGCTGCGCGCCGCCTCGAACACGCCGAGCCCGGTCGAGCCCGACGCGTGGAAGATCACGTCCGCCCCCGCGCCGTACTGCGAGAGCGCGAGCTCCTTGCCCTTGGCGGGGTTCTTGAACGCGTCGCCGGTGACGCCGGCGTACCCGACGAGCACCCGGCAACCCGCGCACACGGCGGTGACGCCGGCCTTGTAGCCCGCCTCGAACTTGTGGATGAGCGGGATGTCCATGCCGCCCACGAACCCGACGGCCTGCGTCCTCGATGCGAGGGCGGCCAGCGCCCCGACGAGGAACGCGCCCTCTTCCTCCCGGAACTTGAGCGCCACCATGTTCGCCGGCGGCACGACGAGGCCGTGCTGATCGAACTTCGCGTAGTCGATGCACGCGAAGCGCGTCCTCGGGTACTCATGCGCCATCGCGTACATGTCGTCGGAGAAGATGAAGCCGACGCCGATGACGAGATCGAAGCCCTGCGCCGCCAAGAGGCGGATGCCCGCCTCGCGGTCGGCGCCCTCGCCCGGCTCGACGTACTGCGCGGCGATGCCGAGCTCGCGGACCGCGCGCTCGACGCCCTCGTACGCGCGATCGTTGAAGGACTTGTCGCCGCGGCCTCCGACGTCGAACACGAGGCCCACGCGCGCGTGCACCGGCCCGGTCGACTCGGCGCGCCGGTGGACCGGCAGGAGGAGCAGGAGCGCGTTGAGCGCCACGAGCCCGCCGAGCACCACCCACGACCGACTCACCGCGGGCATCTTACAACGCGGAGGCCGCGCCGCCGTCAGCGCTTGCCGCGGAAGAGGCGCTCGCGACCGGTCAGGTAGAGCACGCCGACGAGGATCACGAACGGGATCATCGACAGCGCATCCGCGTGCGGCCCGGCGAAGAGCGGGTTCGACGCGGTGGCCCAGTGGGTGATCGACGCGTCGACCTTCTCGAGGACGCCCGCCACGAACGCGATGATGATGCCCGCGATCGCGCCGCCCGCGATGTACCCGGACGCGAGCAGCACGCCGGGGCTCTTGTCGCCCTCCTCGGTGAGCTGCTGCTCGGTCATCGCCTTGCCCTGCTTGATGAGGTCCGACTTGCGCCGGCGGTCGATCAGCCACCGCACCATGCCGCCGATGAAGATGGGCGACGAGGACGACAGCGGCAGGTACACGCCCACCGCGAAGGCCAGCGACGGGATGAGCGACATCTCGAGGACGAGCGCGATCATCACGCCGAAGAGCACGAGCCCCCAGGGGAGCTGCCGGTCGAGGATGCCCTTGATGATGTAGGACATCAGCGTGGCCTTGGGCGCGTCGAACTTGCGCACCTCGCTGCCGTCCGGGCGCTTGTTGTACGTGCCGTTGATGCCCGGATCGACGAGGTACGCGGCCTGGCCCGCGTCATCCACGAGGTACTTGCCCGAGGGCCCGCCCACGGTGTCGAGCTTCTGCCAGACCTTGTAGACCTTGGCGTCGCCCGAGGCCTGCGGGCCGGCCAGCTTCTCTGTGACGTCGAGCTTGCTCGCGTCGGTGCGCAGGCCCGGCGCCACCTGCGCCGCCGGCACGTAGACCGTGGCGCTCGCGTTGAGCTTGAGGAGGATCGGGCCGAGCGCGAGGGCGGAGGCGAGCGCGCCCACCAGGATCGCGATCTGCTGCAGCCGCGGCGTCGCGCCGACGAGGAAGCCGGTCTTGAGGTCCTGCGAGGTCGTACCGCCGTTCGACGCGGCGATGCACACGATGGCGCCGACGGAGAGCGCCGTCACGTAGTAGCGCGGGCCGGTCCAGCCGACGACGAGGAAGATGAGGCACGTAAAGAGCAGCGTCGCGACCGTCATGCCCGAGATCGGGTTCGAGCTCGAGCCGATCTCGCCGGTCAGGCGCGAGGACACCGTGACGAAGAGGAAGCCGAACAGCACGACCGTGAGCGCGCCGCCGAGGTTCATGTGCAGGCCCGGCGCCGCCCAGATCGCGCCGACGAGGGCGAAGATGCCGATGAGGACCGCCTTGAGCGGCAGGTCCTGCTCCGTGCGCAGGCTCTCGCCGCGGGCCTGGCCGCGCTGCGCGGAGAAGTCGCGCAGGCCCTGGCGCAGGCCGTGCCAGATCGTCGGCACCGACCGCGCGAGCGAGACGATGCCGCCCGCGGCCACAGCGCCCGCGCCGATGTAGAGCACGTACGCGCCGCGGATCTGGTTCGGCCCCATCTGCGAGATCGGGATGGTGCCCGGCGCGAGCGGCCCGGGGATCGCGTCGCCGAAGAACTGGATGAGGGGAATGAGGACGAGGTACGCGAGCACGCCGCCCGCGCACATCACGGAGGCCACCTGCGGCCCGATGATGTAGCCGACGCCGAGGAGCTCCGGCGAGATCTCGGCGGACACGCTGCCGGACTTGAAGGGCGCGCCGAAGATCTTCTCGGGCACGTCCTTCCACAGCTTGCCGGCGACGTTGGCGGTCTTGTAGACGAGGCCGATGAAGAAGCCGCCGAAGATGGTGGCGGCGCTCATGCTGGCCGCCATGCCCGCGCCCATCTCGGCCTTGGCGGCCGGCGAGGCGGCGGCGATCGACTCCTCGGACGCGCCCGCCTTGAGCACGGCCGCGCAGGCGGTGCCCTCGGGGTACTTGAGCGTGTGGTGCTGATCGACGATGAGCGCGCGGCGGAGCGGGATCATCATCAGGATGCCGAGCAGGCCCCCGAGCACCGCGACGAGCGTCACGCGCGTCATCTCGAGGTCGAAGCCGAGGATCATGATCGCGGGCATCGTCACGCCCACGCCGAACGCGATCGACTCGCCGGCCGAGCCCGCCGTCTGCACGATGTTGTTCTCGAGGATCGTGGCGTCCTTCGCGCCGAGCGATCGCGAGAGCAGGCGGAAGAACGTGATCGAGATGACCGCGACCGGGATCGACGCCGAGACGGTCAGGCCGACCTTGAGCACGAGGTAGAGTGACGAGGCGCCGAACACCATGCCGAGCAGCGTCCCGAGGACGACCGCGCGGACGGTGAGCTCTCGCATCGACGTGGACGCCGCGATGTACGGCTCGTGCGCGGGCTTGTCGACGGGTGCGGCAGACATGAGCAGCGGTTAGAGCACGGCCGGAGGTAGGAGGTCAACGCACACAGGCAGTCGTGCTCGTGCTCGTGCTCGTGCTCGGTCGTTACTCCTCCCCACGGACCTCCCGCCGCAGCTCCTCGCCGAACGCCCGCGCCTCCGTGGCGCCGCCCGTGCGCTCGACGTACTGGTCGAGCGCCTTCTGCGCCTCGAGCTTGCGCCCCGCGCGCGCATACGCGAGCGCCAGCGTCCGGTAGAGGGCCGGCGCGAGGCGCCCCTCGGCGATCGCCCGGCGGAGGAGCTGCACGGCCACGCGAGGCTCGCCCTCCGCGAGGTGCCGCTCGGCCTCGGCCGCGAGCGCGCGCTGCACGCGATCCGCGGCTCGCCCCCCGAGCAGGAACTGATCTCGCGCCTCGACCGTGCGTCCGCGCCGGCGGTAGAGCGACGCGAGGTCGAAGTGCGCGTCGGCGTCGTCGGGCGCGAGCCGCAGGTACTCGAGGAGCGATCGCTCGGCGTCGTCGTCCCGCCCCTCGAGCGCGTCGAGCCGGCCGAGCAGGAGGAGCGGCCGCGGATCGGCCGGATCGTCGGCGCGCAGCGCGTCGAGGTGGCGGCGCGCGGTCGGATCCCCCTCGGCGACGAGCACCCGCGCGAACGCGACGCGATCCTCGCGCCCGCCGGAGCGCGCGAACGCGCGACCGAGCGGCCCCCGGGCCTCGGCGGGCAGCCCCATCGCCTCGAAGAGCTGGCCGAGGTCCCGCGCGAGGCCGAGGTCCTCGGGCGCGAGCCGCGCGGCCTCCTCGAGCACGCGCCGCGCCTCCGCGAGCTGACCGTCGGCCCGCTTGAGCCGCGCGTCGAGGCGGGCGCGATCCGCGGGGGTGAGCACGCTCTCCGCCGCGCGCACCGCTGCCTGCGCGCGCCAGGGCGGCAGGAGCCCCTGCTCGACGAGATCGACCTGCCGGACCGCCGCGCCCGCGAACAGCGTCTTGCGGTCGCCCGGGTCGAGCAGGTCCTCGTCGAGCGCAGCCTGCGCCGCGGCCGTGCCGAGGAGCGATCGCAGCCCGCGCACGGTGCTGCCGCGCTGCAGCGCCCCCACGCGCTGCGGCCCGAGCACGTAGAGGGCCGCCACCTCGTCCGGCCGCGTGACGCCCGCCGCGCGGCCCATCGCGCCGACGGCGGGCACGGCGAGCGTCTGCGTGATCTGCGCGATCGAGAGCTGCGTGCGCGCGTCGCGACGCGCGATGACCACGAGCGCACCCGGCGAGATCGAGAACGCGCGCGCGTCGTGGAACGTCGAGGCCAGCGCCACCACAGTGTCGGCCGTGTCGGCGCCGACGGGCACCACGAGCGACACCGTCCCTCCGGGCCGCAGCGCCCCGAGCATCGCGGGGATCGCGGCGCGATCGCGCGGCTCGCGCACCTCGCCGACGATGAGGTCGTAGGCCGCCGGATGCGCGGCCAGCGCCGCCCGCGGCCGCGAGCGCACGTGGGCGTAGCGCCGCTCGAGGGGCTCGGGCGAGAAGCGCCTCGCCGCCTCCGCGAGCGGCTGCTCGGGCTCGACGAGGTCGAGGTGCTCGACCCCGGGCACGCGCGACAGGAGGCGCAACGCGTCCGGCAGCGAGCCGCCGAGCACGGCGACGCGCCTCGGCGCGTCCGACACCATGAGCGCGAGCAGGGCCGAGAGCGCGCTCTCGCGATCGCAGCCCGCTCCGTCCCGGCGGGCGACCGTGACGCGGTCCACGCGCAGCTCGATGGCGCTGCCTCGGCGGCGCACCTCGACGGCCACCGCGCGCCCCTCGCCGCGGTAGAGGACGTCCCCCCCGCGCGCGTCGAGCTGGCCCCCGAAGGCCCCGACCACGAGCGCCATCAACGCCGCCACGGCTGTCCAGCCCCCGCGCGTGGTCATCGCGCCGAACACCGCGGCGAGCGCCAGCATCGTCACGGTCGCCGCGGGAGAGCCGAGCCGCGCGGCCACGAGGTGCCCGAGGAAGCTGCCCGCGGTGGCGGCCGCGAGCGCGCTCACCGCGACGAGGCGGGACACGTCCGCGAAGAGCGCCGTCGCGCTCCCGGCGAGCATGAGCGCGGCCCCGAGCGCGGCCGCGAGGACGGCCAGCTCCTCGTTGGCCTCGAAGCGCGCGCGGAGCAGGAGCGCACCCGCGGCGACGAGCGCCGCCACCGCGGCGGCCCGCTTGAACACCGCCCGCGCCACCACCGCGCGTCGGCTCGCGAGGTACACGCCGAGCGCGACGGCCCACATCGCGAGCGCGCCCTCGAGCGCCGGGTCGCCGCGAAACCCCACGTCGCGCGCGGCCGACGCCGAGGCGGCCGAGGCGCACACGAACCCCGCGAGCGCGCGCAGGGGCAGGTACTCGCGTCGCACGCGCTGCTCAACCGGGGCGTGGTACCCGGCCAGCACCGCGAGGAGCAGGGCCGCCGCCAGGAGCGCCGCGCCGTCGAGCCCCACCGAGCCCGACAGGCTCGCGCCGAGCGGGCTCGCAGCCAGCGACAGCACGACCGCGCCGCCGACAGCGGCGCCACCGAGGGCCACGCGGGGCCACAGCGCCGGCAGGAGTCGCGCGCGGAGCCGCCCCGAGAGCGCGAGCGTGGCGAGGCCCGCGAGGCCGAGCGTCGCGCTCGTCACCTCGCGCCACAGGCCCCGGCCGCGGTGCGCCTCGAGCCATCCGCTCGCCCACACCGCATAGAGCGCGACCGCCGCGCTCGCAAACGCCGCCGCGAGCGCCAGCACCCACCCACGCCAGCGCGAGGAGCCGGTCGCCACGGGCGGACCTTACCACCCCCGTCGGACTTGACCGGACGCGTGATCGGCGCGGCCGGATCTGCTACTCGATCGCCATGGCTTCGTTCGCGCTCGGGTGCCCCACGCCCGACGGCTGGCTGCCCGTCGCGCTCGCTGATCTGGCCGCCACCATGCGCGATCACCTGCACTGCGAGCGCAAGGCCGTCGCCTCGGCGCTCTCGCTCCTGCACCAGTACCCGGAGCGCACCGACCTCGTGCGCGCCCTGTCACGCCTCGCGTACGAGGAGAGCCGGCACGTCATGCAGGTGGCGACGCGCCTCCGGCGCCGCGGCATCGTGCTCACGCCCGACCACGGCGACCTCTACGCGCAGCGCCTGCGCAAGCTGGTCCGAAAGGGCGAGCCCGCGCGGCAGCTCGACCTCCTCCTGTGCTCGGCGCTCATCGAGGCGCGCTCCGCGGAGCGCCTGGGACTGCTCGCCCGCGCGCTGCCGGCGCACCCGGGCCCCGACGCCGCCCTCGCGCCCTTCTACGCGGAGCTCGCCGCCAGCGAGGAGGGCCACCGCGAGCTCTTCTTCGGCCTCGCCCGACCGCTCGTCGACGAGATCACGCTACACATTCGCCTACGCGAGTGGATCGCCGCCGAGGCCGCGATCGTCCGCGAGCTCCCCCTCGAGCCGCGAATTCACTGACGGCGCAGCGGTCAGCCATCGTTGAGCCCGCGCACGACCTTCGCGCGCCCGGCGCGCGCCTCGGCCAGCGCGACCAGCACGCCCCGAGGATCCAGCAGCGCCAGCGCGGCCCCCTCGTCCACCACCAGCTCCGCCGGCAGCGCCACCGCCTGCCCCACGCGAACGCGCCGCTCGCCCTCCGCATCCAGCACGATCCGCGGCAGGTGCGCGACCGCCTGCGCCGGGGGGAGGAGCGCGAGCGTGCCCGCGCGGTGCGCCGCCTCGATGGCCTCGGGCGAGAGCGCATCGGCCACGTCGAGCCCGGCGGTGCGCGTTCGCCGCAGCATCGACAGGTGAGCCCCCACGCCGAGCGCCGCGCCGAGGTCCCGCGCCAGCGCCCGGATGTACGTGCCCTTGCTGCACGAGACGCGCACCCGCGCCCGCGGCGGCCCGCCCCCGGCCGGCGCGAACGACACGAGCTCGAAGGCGTGCACGATCACCGGACGCGGTGCGCGCTCGATCTCCTGGCCCTTGCGCGCGAGGTCGTAGAGCTTCCGCCCCTCGACCTTGATCGCCGCGTGCATGGGCGGCACCTGCGCGATCGGGCCCACAAAGCGCGGCAGCGCCGCCCGCACGGTGGCCTCGTCGAGCCCGCTCGCGTCCGCGCGCGCGGTCTCGCGCCCCTCGGCGTCGTGCGTGTCGGTCTCGACGCCGAACGTCAGCTCGGCCTCGTACCCCTTGTCGGCATCGAGCAGGTACCCCGCGACCTTGGTCGCCTCTCCGAGGCACACGACGAGGAGGCCACTCGCCATCGGATCCAGCGTGCCGCCGTGCCCGACCTTGGCCGCCCCGAGCGATCTGCCGAGCGACCGCGCGAGCGCCGCCGAGCTCGGCCCCGTGGGCTTGTCCACGAGCAGGAGCCCGCTCGGCCCGCTCACGCGTCGTCGTCGGCTTCGTCGGCGGGCGCGGTCGCAGCCGGCGCAGGCGCCGGCCGGTCCTGCCGCAAGATCTCCTCGATGCGCGACTCGGCGTCGTGCCCCTCGTCGAGCCGGAACCGCAGCTCGGGCGTCACGCGCGCCTTGAGCGCCGAGCCCACCGCGCGCCGGAAGAGCCCCGCCGCGCTCTTGAGCCCCGCGAGCGCCTCCTCCGCGCGGTCCCCGTGCACCACCACGCCCACCGTCGCCACGCCGAGGTCGCCCGCGACCTCGACGCGCGTCACGGTCACGAGCCGGCCCTGGACGCGCGGGTCCTTGATCTTCCCCGCCGCGAGGAGCTCGCTCACCACGCTCTTGACGAGCTCGCCGACGCGCGCGGTCCGCGGGACCTGCGTGGGGCCGCGCCCCGGGACGTGTCCGGGCCGCTTCACGGCCGCCCCCGCCGGTGGCTCGAGCGGAGCACGGGGCGCTTGCCGGGCGCCGGCCGCAGCGGCCGCCCCGCCTCGGCCTTCCCATACTGGGGCGGGTTCGGCGCCTCGGGTTCCCAGTGCCGCGGAGCGGGCCTTCCGAGCTCCTCGCCCACCTGCAACACCTCGCGCACTTCCGTCATGACGCGTCCTTCCGCCGATTCGATGGCGTGCTCCACGATCTCACCGAGCACGCGCTCGACGACCCGGTGATCGCCGCCGACCACCGAGAAACCCAGCTCCGCGCGCTGGTGCTCGTCGAGCATCCCGACCTCCGCCACCGAGCAGTCGAACCGCGCGAGCAGCCGATCGCGCACGCGGCGCACGACGGCGCGCTTGTCCTTGAGCGACTGCGCCCCCGGCACCGAGAGCACGAGCCGCGCGACGCCTACGTACATGTTCTTTCGGGTGGAGAAGACCGCGCTAGCTGAGCTGCGCGGCGACCTGCTCGATCTCGAACGCCTCGATGACGTCCCCGATCTGGAGGTCCTGGTAGCCGTCGAGGGTGAGGCCGCACTCGTAGCCCTGCGCGACCTCGCGGACGTCGTCCTTGAAGCGCTTGAGCGAGCCGAGGCGCCCCTTCCAGATCTCGATCGAGTTGCGAACGAGCCGGATCTGCGCGGCGCGGGTGAGCTTGCCGTCGTTGACCTTGACGCCCGCGATGGTGCCGACCTTGGGCATGTTGAAGGTCGCGGTGACCTCGGCCTGGCCGACGGGCTTCTCCCGCTCGACCGGCGCGAGCATGCCCGCCATCGCCTTCTTCACGTCCTCGAGGGCCTCGTAGATGATGTCGTAGAGCTTGATGTCCACGCCCTCGCGCTCCGCGAGCTGCGAAGCCTTGCCCGCCGGCCGCACG
Organism: uncultured Myxococcales bacterium; assembly: GCA_964593795.1. Taxonomy (GTDB): domain Bacteria; phylum Myxococcota_A; class Polyangia; order JAHFDS01; family JAHFDS01; genus JAHFDS01. The sequence continues at coordinate 37,884 of CAZQJC010000291.1, forward strand.
TGGAAGCCGATGATGACGGCGCCGCCCGCCTTGGCGAGGTTGACGTCCGTCTCGGTGATGCCGCCGACGCCGACCTGGATGACGTTGACGCGGACCTCCTCCGTCGAGAGCTTCGAGAGCGCGTCCTTGAGCGCGCCCGCCGAGCCCTGGACGTCCGCCTTGAGGACGACCTTGAGCTCCTTGACGCCGCCGTCCTGGATGCGCTTGAGCAGGTTCTCGAGCGACACCTTGGGCGAGCCACCCGACGGGCCGACCTTCTTGCTGCGCGTGATCTCCTGGCGGTGCTCGGCCAGGGACTTCGCGGTCTTCTCGTCGGCCACCGAGCGCAGCGTGTCGCCTGCCTCGGGAACACCGTCGAGGCCGAGGAGCTCGACCGGCGTGGACGGCCCGGCCTCGCTGAGCTGCCGGCCCTTGTCGTCGAGCATCGCGCGGACCTTGCCCGAGACCTCGCCGACGACGATGAGGTCGCCCACGTGCAGCGTGCCGTCCTGGACGAGCACCGTCGCCATCGGGCCGCGGTTCCGGTCGAGGCGCGCCTCGATGACGATGCCCTTGGCGGCCTTCTTCGGGTTCGCCTTGAGCTCGAGCACGTCGGCCTGCAAGGCCAGGTTCTCGAGCAGCGTGTCGACGCCCTGGCGCTTGAGGCCCGAGACCGGCACGAACATCGTGTCGCCGCCCCACGCCTCGGGCACGAGGCCGCGCTGCGAGAGCTCGTTCATCACGCGGTCGGGGTTCGCCCCCTGCTTGTCGATCTTGTTGACCGCGACGACGATCGGCACCTTCGCGTCCTTGGCGTGCGCGAGCGCCTCCTCCGTCTGCGGCATGACGCCGTCGTCGGCCGCCACCACGAGGACGACGATGTCCGTCGCCTGCGCGCCGCGGGCTCGCATGGCGGTGAAGGCCTCGTGACCAGGCGTGTCGAGGAAGACCACGTCGCCCGCGGGCGTCGACACCTTGTAGGCGCCGATGTGCTGCGTGATGCCGCCCGACTCGCCCGCGGCGACGTTCGCGTCGCGGATGGCGTCGAGGAGCGTCGTCTTGCCGTGATCGACGTGGCCCATGATGGTGACCACCGCCGCGCGCTTCTGCAGATCCTCCTCGGCGTCCGGCGCCTCGGCGAGGACGTCCGTCTCCTTGAAGGCGATCGACTCGATCTCGTAGCCGAACTCCTGCGCCACGAGGGTCGCGGCGTCGAGGTCGATGGACGAGTTGATCGTCGTCTGCATCATGCCGAGGCTCCAGAGCTTCTTGAGCACCTCGGTGGCCTTGACGCCCAGCCTCTGCGCAAGATCGGAGACCGCGATCGTCTCCTCCATCTTGATGACGCGCTTGTGCTGCGCGGGCGTCGTGATCTGGGTCTGCTTGGCCTTCTTGCCCGGCGGCAGGCCGCGCTTCTGCGCCATCCCGCCGTAGCCGGGGCGCTGACCGCCCGGTCCCGGGGGGCCACCGCCGCCCGGGCGACCGCCCATGCCCGGGCGCGCCGTGCGCTGCTGCATCTCGCGCCGCGTGACGAGCCCCTGGGGCTTGTCGCGGTTCTCGATCTGATAGCGGGGCGGGAGCTCGATGCGCCGGCCGGTGAGGCCGAGCGGCAGCTCCTCCTTCTTCTTCTCGACGATCGGGCCACCCGGCGGCGTGGCAGTGGGCGCCACGATCTCGACCTTCGGGCCTCCGGCGCGCGGGGCCTCCGGACGCGGGCCCTCGGCCTTGACGGGCTCGGCGACCTTGGGGGCCTCGACCTTGGGGGCCTCGACCTTCGGCGCTTCGACCTTCGGCGCCTCGGCCGCGGGGCGCTCTTCCTTGGCGCGGACCTCGACCGGCGGGGGCGGCGTCGGCGCGCGCTCCACGACGGGCTCGGGCTTGACCTCGACGACCACCGGGGGCGGCGCGGGCGGAGGCGGCGTCGGCGCGCGCTCCTGCCGCACCTCGACCACGATCGGCTGCGGCGGGGGAGGCGGCGTCGGCGCGCGCTCCTCTCGCGCCTCGACCGGCGGGGGGGGCGCGGGCCGCTCGACCTGCACCTCCGGCACGGCCGGACGCGCCGCGACGGGCGCCGCGGTGGGCTGGCGGGGCGCAGGCGCAGCGCCGCTGCGGGAGCGACGACGGATCACCGTCGAGCCCACGCGCTCCTCGATCAGCGTCTCCTGACGCTCACGGTCGAACGCCCGGCGGATCCGGTCGACGTCCTGCGGTTCGAGCGCGGACATCTTGTTCTTTGCCGACTCCACGCCGAGCGCGCGGGCCTTGAGCAGGATGTCGGCGAACTCGACCCCGAGGTCCTTGGCGATCTCGTAGACCCGCTGTTTCGCTGCCGCGGTCGCTGCTTGCGTACGCTCACCCGTGTTCATCGTGTTCCCGATCCTCCGGTCGCGTTTCCGACGGATGTCCCCGTGGAGCCGACGTCAACTACTGCGATTCCGAGGCGCTGCAGGCCCTCGACGAGGTCGATCTCGATGCGGGTCTCGCGACGAAACGTCCGCGAGAGCCCGCCTGCCTTGACCGCCTGCAAACACCCGCGACGCGGGTGAACCCAGGCACCGCGCCCCGGCGCGGAGCGCTTCGGATCGATGCGCACCACGCCAGCCACGCCTCGGATGAGGCGCACCATCGCGTCACGCTGGTCGATCTTCTTGCAGCCCAAGCAGGTTCTCTCCTTCAACTCGTCCCTGAACGCGGCAAAAACGCCACGCTAGCCGTGTGCCGGCTCGGCCTCCGTCGCCGCCGCCGCCGCCACGGCGGCCGCCTCGGCCGCCGCCACCTTCGCAGCCTCGGCCGCCTCGGCCGCTGCCACCTCGGCCGCGCGCTTGGCGCGCTCGGCCAGCTCACCCTTGACGCGCGCCGCCCCTGCGACCACGCGCTTTGCCGCCTCGACACCACCGAGGCCCGGCACCGCACCGAGCGCCTCGACCTGCGCGTCGATGAGATCGTCGAGAGACCGCCACCCGAGCTTGAACAGCGTCTCGACGAGGTCGAGCGTCAGGCCCTGGATCTCGGTCATCGCGGCCTTGGCCGCCATCTCCTGCTCGCGGATCTTGCTCTCCGAGTGGATGTCGATCTTCCACCCGGTGAGCTGCGACGCGAGCCGGACGTTCTGCCCCTTCTTGCCGATCGCGAGCGAGAGCCGCTCGTCCGGCACGATGAGCTCCATCGTGTGGCGCTCGGCGTCGATGAGGACGCGCGACACCTCGGCCGGCTGGATCGCGTTGCACACGAAGCGCGCCGGATCCGGGTCGTACGGCACGATGTCGATCTTCTCGCCGCGCAGCTCCTGCACCACAGCCTGCACGCGCGAGCCCTTGATGCCGACGCACGCGCCGACCGGATCCACGTCGCGATCGCGCGAGCTCACGGCGATCTTCGAGCGGGCGCCGGCCTCGCGGGCCGACGTCTCGATGCGGACGATCTTCTCGTAGATCTCCGGCACCTCCATCTCGAACAGCTTCTCCATGAAGCGGCGGTGCGCGCGCGACAGGATGATCTGCGGGCCGCGCGCGGCCTTGTCGATGTCGAGCACGTACGCGACGATGCGGTCGCCGGCGCGGTAGCTCTCGCGCGGGACCTGCTCGCGCACGGGCAGGATCGCCTCGGCCCCGCCGAGGTCCACGATGATGTTGCCGCGCTCGAACCGGCGGACGATGCCGCTGATGAGCTCGCCCTTCCGGTCCTTGTACTGGTTGTAGATGTTCTCGCGCTCGGCCTCGCGGACGCGCTGGATGATGACCTGCTTGGCCGTCTGCGCCGCGATGCGCCCGAAGTGCTTGACCGTGTCGTGCAGGTCCAGCATGCGGCCGTGCTTTCGCTCCTCCTCGGCCGCGAGCTCCATGTCCTCCTCGCGGTAGAAGATCTGGAAGAGGAGCTCGTCGCCCGGCTGCGCGCCGTCGTCGACCTTGTGCGCGTCCTCGACGGTGATGTCGCGCCCCGGCGTCACGACCGTCTCGGCCACGAGCACCACGAGGAACAGATCCACGACGCCCGTCGCCTCGTTGAAGCGCGCCTCGATCTCGCGGTGGAGACCGAAGACCTTCTTGGCCGCGGCAAGGATCGCTTGCTCGAGCGTCTGCACGAGGACTTCGCGCTCGATGTTCTTGTCCTTGGCGACCTGGTCGAGGACGATGCTGAGGTTTGCCTGCATTCCGCTTTCCCTTCCGATTGCCTGGCGCTACCGCTCGCTCGCGCGCTTGACCTCACGCGCCTGCCCCGAACGGGCATGCGCGCGCGGTGGCTTGCGCCCCTTCGGCCCCTTGTCCTTGCCACCCGCGCCCACGGCACCCGCGCCGAGCGCGTCGTCGAGGTCGAGGTGCGCCTTCTGCACGAACGACAGCGGGAAATCGAAGCACACGCCGTCGCACTCGACGGCGACGCGCCCCTCTTCGGCGCCGAGGATCACGCCCGCGAAGTTCTTGCGAGGCCCGCCGATCGTGTCCAGGGGATCGTGCAGCCGCACCTTGGCGCGACGGCCCGAGAATCGCTGGAAGTCGCGGTCGCGCCGCAGCGGCCGGTCGAGGCCGGGCGAGCTGACCTCGAGGTTGTACGGCACCTCGATCGGATCCGCGGCGTCGAGCACCGTCGACAGCTCGCGCGACGCGCGCGCACAGTCGTCGAGGTCCACGCAGGTGGTCTCACCGAGCTTCGGGTCGAGGCGATCGATGTAGATCCGCAGCACCCAGCCTTGCGGCTCACGCTGGAACTCGAGATCCACCAGATCGAAGCCGATGTCGGCCGCGGCGGGCTCACAGATCGAGAGCAGTTGCTGGATGTCGACGTTCAAGCTCCCTCCGACGCTAAGAGACCGAGATCCGTGCGTGTTTCCTGGCTCCTCGAAACCGATTCCGAAGAAAAACCGCGACCCGAGAGAAAAAAAAAGTGGGCCCGGAGCCCACCTTCAGTGCTGCGACCGAAAATGTTGGCGGATCACTAGCACGCCCAGCCGACGCTTGCAAGAGGGCGGATCCGCTCCCGGATTTCGCCGGGATACCGTCGTCAGCGCACCGCCCCGTGCGCGCGCTCGAGGTCCTGCTCGGTGTCCACCTCGCGCCACCGTCCGTCGATGTAGACCGGCCGCGCATCCAGGCCGCGCTCGATCAAGTGCGTCAGCATGTCGCATAGATAGGCGACCTCCAGCCGGGGCGACAGCCCGAACGGCTGGTCGAGCCCCCCCTCGGCGACGAGCCGCTCCCACTCCGCGTGCATGCGCGCGAGGGTGCCCCGGGCGAAGCGCGCGAGGCCGATGAACTCGCCGGCGGCGGCCTCGGCCGGGACGGCCCGCTTGCCTACCCGGGTGACCCGGCCGTCGTCCACCCGGGCGAGCTCCGCCTCCGGGACCGGGTGCTGGTCGCGGCCCTCGTAGGTATCCCGCCAGCGCCGGTCCACCACGAGCAGCGCATCCGCCACGGGCGCCTGACAGAGCGAAAGGGCCACCTCCGGTGCGTAGACGATGTCGGAGTACGAGAAGACCACCTCGTCGTCGAAGGCGGCTGCCGCGTGCATCAGCGACGCGAGGATGTTGTTGCGCTCCCAGGCCGGATTGTCGAAGTAGTGCAGGTCCGGGTAGGCGCGGGTGAGCACGTCGCCGAGGTAGCCGCGCACGACGTGCACCCGGTCGCGCCCGATGCCCGCGCCGGCCAGCGCCTCGAGCTGGCGCTCGATCATGGGCTTGCCCCCGACGGGCACCATCGTCTTCGGGATGGCGTCGGTGTTGTGGCCGAGGCGGCGACCGCGGCCGGCCGCGAGGATGATGGCTCTCATGCGGAGGCTCCCTCCATGCTGCGCCGAGCGAGCTTGAGGATCATCCCCAGCATCGTCCGCGCCGCGTAGACGGCGTTCATGAAGAGGTAGAGGGCGAGGAACGCGTCCGGCGCGTCGAGCGCGGCCACGACGAGGATGTAGCTCGGGTAGTGGATCACGAGGCGTCCCAGCCCCTCGACGAGCCGCACGATCCGCGTGAGGGGCGAGCCGCCTGTCGGCGGCGGCGCCTCCTGCGAGTGCGGGACGGTCTTCTGGCCCGTGTACTCCGGGCGGCGGACGAACGTGGTCAGACAGATGGCGCTGGCCACGACCACGAGCCCCGCGAGCCCGACGTACAGCCAGGCGCCGTCGAGCCAGCCCGGATAGAAGGCGTCCGGGACGACGCGCCGGAGCAGCCCCGCCGAGCCGGCGGCGACGCGCAGGTGCAGGTGCACCGCCATCGCCGGCACGAGCATGAACGCCTTGAGCTCGTCCATGAGGAAGTCGAGGTGGGCGCCGACCGGGGTCGTCGTCTTGCGCAGGCGCGCGAGCTGGCCGTCGATGCAGTCGAGGACGTACGAGGCCTGGATGACGCACGCCGCAGCCACGAGGCCCCAGAACGAGGGCCACGAGACGAGGAGCGCCGCGCCCGCGACGAAGACCGCGAGCGAGGCGAACGTGATCTGGTTCGGGGTGACCGGCAGGCCCTTGACGAAGTAGAGCAGCGCCGCGGCCATCGGGCGGGCCGCGTACGTGTTCCAGACGAGATCCCTGGGCTTTCGGCTCTGACGGTAGAGCGCGGCGATCTCGCCGAGCATCGCTGCGATTACTGCCCGCTGAACATCCGGATGAGGAAGTAGAGCGCGACGAAGACGCCCGCCGCCGCCACCGCGATCACGACGTTCGTACCGGTGCTCGACTTCTTGACCGGCTTGTCCGCCGTCTCCGCCTTGGAGACCGCCTCGTCCTTCTTGGCGACCTCCTTCCTGGCGTCCTTGCCCTTGTCGTCCTTCTTGCCCTGCGGACCGCGGCTCTTGCGATCGTCGGCCTTGGGGCCGCCGCTCTTGCGCTCGGGCTCGGCCTTCTTCTCGGCCTTCTTCGCTTCGGCCTTCTCGGGCTCGGCCTTCTTCGCCTCCGCCTTCTTCTCCGGCTCCTTCTTGGGCTCGGCAGGCCTGGCCTCGGCCTTCTTCTCGGGCTCCGCCTTCTGCTCCGGCACGGGCGCCTTCGCCTCGGCCTTGGGCGGCTCGGTGGGCTTGGCCGCCGGCGCAGGCGCCGCGGCGGCCGCCGCCTTCGCGGCCGCGATCACCTCGGCCGTCGGGACCCCGATGATCGTGCTCCCGACCGCGGCCGGACGGGCGACCTGGGCCACCGTCACGGCAGCCGGTGGTGCGGCCACGGGCGCCGGGGCAGGGGCCGGAGCCGCCGCCGCAGGGGCCGCCGCCGCAGGGGCCGCAGCCGCCGCGGTCACGCCCATGCGCGCCAGATCCGGCGCCTGCATCCCGATCACGGTGGCCTTGCCCATCCCGCGATCCTGGGCGTGCACCGGCTGCATCTCGAGCGTGGTCCGCCCCGCCACGGGCCCGTCGACCGCGGGCGCTGCGGCGGGCGGAACCGCCTCGAGGGCGGCACCGGCGCCCGCGCGCCCCTGCATCGCCTGGCGAGCCGCTTCCTTGACGTCGGAAGAGACCTGCGCGGGAAGCGTCGGCGTCGGCAGCCGGATCCGGTAGCTGCCGGCCCGCCACTGCATCACCTCGGACAGCTTCTCCGGGGCGTCGATCCCTCCGACGGTCGTGCGCTCGATGGATCCGCGCCGGTACTCGATCCCGCACGTCTCCGTGCCGCGCCAGACCTCGAGCGTGCCCGTCAGGACGACGTCGTCGCAGTAGCGCATGAGCTTGGCCAGCGGCCTGACCTTGAGATCGCCGCGGTCCTCGCCGGTCGTCTCGAGGCTCCCGTTCTCGTTCGGCAGGCGCGGCTCGATCCTGAACTTCGCGCCGAGCTGCGCCGCGAGGGCCTCGTAGGCCGCGTCGCCGGTGAGGTCGCCGCAGGTGGACTCGTCGATGCCGCCCGCCACCATCCGCACCTGACCCTTGAGGTCGGGCGCGTGCACCTCGATGACGCCGGAGATCGACTGCGCACCGAGGATGAGGACGAGCTCGTCGAGCGTGCCCGAGGTCCACTCGACCGCGACCACCGGCGGCGGGGCCTCGGACTTCCGCCCCTCCGAGCCGGCCTCGACCAGCGGGGACCGGCAGATCGGGCACTGGAACGCCTTCCCCCGATCCTCGTCCTTCGCGTTCAGCGAGAGATTGCAGCGCGAGCAGAGCAGTTTCATCAGAGCCGCAAGAGTGTCCGAGATCAGGTGAGGGGACGTCAAGGACAGAGGTTTCGTTCGCTCGCGCGAAACCGCTGACGGCCCGAAGGGCTCTTTATGGTAAGACCCCGCGCTCGGAGGGTTCATGATCGAGCTTCCCGAGTCGCTGATCGAGCGCGTGCGCGCCGGTCGTTGCGTGCTCTGCCTCGGTGCCGGGCTTCGTCAAGTTGCTGGTTTGCCGTCCTGGAAGGGCGTGCTGCAGTCGCTCGTGGATCGGCTCGAACAGGCGGGCGAGCCCGCCGAGCGGGTCGCGGAGCTGCGGCACCTGCTCGAGATCGGCCGGCCGTTCCTCGCGACCGGCTACATCCAGCGGCGGCTCGGCGACGAGCTCATGGCGTCCGAGGTGCGCGCGCAGCTCGCCACGCCGGCGGAGCTTCCCGAGGCGCTCCGCCTGCTCGGCGAGCTCCCGTTCCGCATCGCGGTCACCGCGGGCGGCGACGATCTCGTCGAGCGCGCGCTCACGCGGCCCGATCGCGATCCGCCGATGGTGGTCACGCCGCTCGACGGGCGCGACCTGCGGCGCGACGCGCGCGGACGCCTCGTGCTCAAGGTGCTCGGCGACCTCGCGCGACCCGAGACGCTCGCGTACTCGTCGAAGGACTTCGAGCGGACCCTCGCGGGCGCGCCGGATCTTCGCGCGTTCGCGGAGGACCTCGCGCGCGAGCGCTCGCTGGTCTTCCTCGGCTTCTCGAGCGGCGATCAGGACTTCGGCCTGCTCCTCGATCGGTTGTTCGTCCACGCGGGCGAGGCGACGGAGGACCACTACGCGTTCCTGCCCGACGCCGGCGCGATCGAGGCCGAGGAGCTCTACGCGCGCTACCGCGTGCGCGTCCTCGGGCGCGAGCTCGTGGGCGCGGATCCGGCCGCGCAGATCGGCGCCGCCGTGGCGCAGCTCCGCGAGGCGGTGGGGCACATGTCGCGCCCCGCCCTCGACGACGACGACCTCGAGGGACACCTGCGCTGGCTGGCGGCCGAGCCCGACGCGCCGGACGCGCTCGACGCCATCCTGCGGCTCGAGGAGCGCCTCCGCGCGCAAGGCGACTGGGAGCAGGTCGCGGAGCTCCTGCTGGGCAAGCTCGATCTGCCGCCGCCCGGCGGCGAGGAGCGCGGCCACCGCGCGAGCACGCTGGCGTCCGTGGCGCGGGTGTTCGAGGAGCAGCTCGGCGATCTGCCGCGGGCGTTCACGGCGCTCACGGCCGCGCTGCGCGAGGTTCCGTCGGAGCTCTCGCTCTACGACGACGTCGAGCGGCTCGCCGACGCGGCGGGCCTGTGGAACGAGCTGTCCGCCGAGCTCGCGGACATCGCGCCCGCGCAGGAGGATCGTGCGCTTTCGGCGCGCCTTTACGGCCGCCTCGGCCGCATCTACGACGAGCGGCTCGGCCAGCCCGACTACGCGGTGAGCGCGCTCGGACAGGCGCTCGCGCTGGCCGCCAGCGTGGACGACCCGGCGACGACCATCGAGCTCGAGGAGGCGCTCGCAGGCGCGCTCCGGCGGGCATCGCGTACGGGCGAGCTCGTCGAGCTGCTCGGCCGGCAGGTCGAGCGCGCCGACCACAGCGCGCGCCGGGCCGAGCTCTACACGGAGATCGGCCAGCTCCACGAGCACGCGGGCGATCAGGACCGCGCGATCGAGGCGTTCCGGCGTGCGCTCGAGGCGGACGACACCTCGCGCGAGCCCTTCGCGCACCTCGAGCGTGCCTACAAGAAGCGCGGAAGCTGGCGCGAGCTCGTGGCGCTGCTCGGGCGGCGCGCGTCGATCGCGACGGACCCGGGCGAGGCGCGCGCGGCGAGGCGCGAGGCGGCCGAGATCCACGCCGAGAAGCTCGGCGATCTTGCCGGCGCGATCGAGCAGCTCGAGAAGCTGGCCGAGGAGGACCCGCGCGACGTGGCGACGCTGCGACTGCTCGAGCGACTCTACGATCGCCAGGGCAAGGTCGAGTCCTACTTGGCGACCCTCGGCCGGCTGGCCGACGCGGTCGAGAGCGAGGGCGAGCGGGTCCTCGTGCTGCGGCGCATGGCGGTCGAGTGGGAGGAGCGCGACGGCGGCCTCGAGAAGGCGGCGGCGGCGCTCGAGCGCGTGCTGCAGCTCGATCCGCGCGACGCCGACGCGCCCGCGGCCCTCGAGCGGCTCTACCGCCGCGCGGGGCGCTGGCAGGACGTCATCGACGTGCTGCGCCGACGCCTCGCGTCCACGCCGGACGCGGCGGGGCGACGCGCCACCGCGACCACGATCGCGCAGGTCTACGAGAGCGAGCTGCGCGACGCGGCCCGCGCCATCGAGGCCTGGCGGCAGGTCGAGGAGGCCGGCGGCGACGCCGCGGCCGCGCTCGGCCGGCTCTACGTCCAGACGGGAGAGGGCGAGCGCGCCATCGAGGCGCTCGACCGGCAGGCCGCTGCCCTCGAGGCCGCCGATCCCAAGCGCGCCGCAGCCCTCCTGGCCCAGGCAGCAGAGCTCGCGACGCGCACCGGCAACACCGCCGGCGCGGAGGAGCGCTACGCCCGCGCGCTCGCCGCCGACCCGACGCACGTCGGGGCGATGGTGGGCCTCGGGACCCTGTACCGCCTGCGCGGGGACTACCTCCGCGCCGAGAAGCTGCTCGTCGAGGCCGAGAGCCACAGCGGCAATCGCCTCGAGAAGACGCGCCTGCTCTTCGACGCGGCCGTGATCGCCGATCAGCACCTCGGCGACGAGACGCGCGCCGCGGGCCTGTACGCCCGCGTCATGGCGCTCGACCCGGAGCACGTCGAGGCCGCGACCCAGCTCGCGACGCTGCACGAGCGCGCGGGCCGCTACGCGGAGCTCGAGCCGCTCTACGACGTGCTCGTCCGCAAGATCGACACCAAGGCCGATCCGGTGCGCGCGACGCGTCTGCTCGCCGCGCTCGGCTCGACCTGCAAGCGCCTCGGGGGCAACGACAAGGCGCTCCGCGCGTACCAGCGCGCCGCCGAGCTCGACCCCAACGACGCCGAGACGCTCTATGGCATGGCGTCCTTGCTCCTGACGCAGGACGCGGCGCAGGCCGGGGCCGCGCTCGAGCGGCTCATCCTCCACCACGACACCGCGCTCGTGGGCGTCGAGCGGCGCGAGGTCTACTTCCAGCTCGGCCAGGCGCGCGCGGCGCTCGGCCACGTCGAGCCCGCGGCGCACGCGTTCGAGCAGGCCCTCGTGGCCGTGCCGGGCGATCGCCAGGTGCTCGAGGCGCTCGCCGAGCTCGCGCGCAGCCACGGCCAGCTCGACCGCGTCCGCTCCGCGAAGCTGCAGCTCGCAGAGCAGGCTTCGGGTGAGGAGCGCGCCAAGCGCCTCGAGGAGATCGCCGACCTCGAGGCCAAGCCCGACCCAGCGGCCGCGATCGAGACCTACGAGGGCGCGCTCGGGACCGAGGGGCTCGCCGACGCCTTCAGGAGGCGCCTGCTGCACAAGCTGCTCGACCTGCACACCACGCAGAAGCGCTGGACCGACGCGGTCGACGTGATCGCCAAGCTGGTCTCGCTCGAGGGCGACGCGGCCAAGCGCGGCAAGTACTACTACGCGTCCGCGGTGATCTCGCGCGACGAGCTCGGCGACGGCGCGGCCGCGGCGGAGCTCTTCTCCCAGTGCCTCGACGAGGCGCCGGACATGCACAAGGCCTTCGACGCGCTCGTCGTGCTCCTGCAGGATCAGCAGGACTGGCGGGGCCTGGCGCGCGCCTACCGCAAGATGCTCAAGCGCCTGCCGGCGCAGGGGCTCGACGACCTCAAGCTCCGCCTGTGGAACGACCTCGGCGAGATCAGCCTCGAGCGCCTCGGCGATCGCGAGGCCGCCATCGCCGCGCTCGAGGTCGCCGAGAGCATGGACCCCGACAACCTCGTGCGGCGCGAGATCCTGGCCGCGCTCTACGTCGAGGCGGGCCCCGATCGCGCCGACAAGGCGATCTCCGAGCACCAGCACCTCCTGCAGCGCGAGCCCGATCGGCTCGCGTCCTACCAGGCGCTGCGCCGGCTCTACGCCGAGTCGAAGCAGTGGGACAAGATGTGGTGCGTCTGCGGCGCGCTGGCGTTCCTCAAGCGCGCCGACGCCGAGGAGCGCCGCTTCTGGGAGGAGCGGCGCCCGCAGCGGCTCGTCACGGCCAAGCGCCCGCTGACGGACGACCTCCTCCGGCAGTGCGTCGTGCACCCGGACGAGAACGCCTACCTCGACGGCATCTTCGCGGCCACGGCGAGCGCGATCTCGGCGACGACCGCGCAGAAGCACGAGAACCTGGGCCTGCGCCGCAAGGAGAAGAACGACCCGAACAGCGACCCGCGCATCGGCGCGCAGCTCTTCCGCTACGTCTCGGAGACGCTCGCGCTCTCGCCCGGACCGGAGCTCTTCCTGCGGCCCGAGCAGCCCACCGCGATCACGCTGCACGTCGCGCAGGACAAGGGCATCGTCGTGCCGGCGATGGTGCTGGCCGGCGGCATCGTCGCGCAGGCGAAGGAGCGCGAGCTGGTCTACGAGCTCGCGCGCCGGCTCGCCCTCGTCAAGCCCGAGCGGATCCTGCGCTACGCCCTCGGGGGCGCCGAGCGGCTCGCGGGCGCGCTCGAGGCCGTCCTCTACGTGACGGGCGTCGTGCCGCAGGCGCCGGCGGACGCCGAGGCGCAGGGCCTGGCCGACCAGCTCCGGCGCACGCTCCCGGCGCCGGTGCTCACGCAGGTCGGCGCGCTCGCCTCCCAGCTCGTGGCGAGCGCGGGCGAGCACGGCGTGGACCTCGAGCACTGGGTCGTGGCGACGGACCAGACCGCGTCGCGCACGGGCTTTCTCCTGTGCAACGACTTCGAAGTGGCGGCGCGGGCCATCGCGGCCGAGCCGCAGCTCCCGGGCGGACCGGCGCCCAAGCAACGGCTCAAGGAGCTGCTCGGCTACTCGTGCAGCGAGGAGTACTTCACCGTGCGCAAGTACCTGGGGCTCGAGGTGGTGCTGTGACGAAGAGGGCTTCGGGCTTCGGGCTTCGGGCTTCGGCGGGAGCGCTGCTCGTGCTGCTCTCGTGCGGCGACGGTGGCGGCGGCTCGAGCGGCTCGAGCGGCTCGAGCGGCGGCGGCGGCGGCACGATGGTCTGCGGCAACGGCAAGGTCGAGGGCCGCGAGGACTGCGATCCGCCCGATCCGGCGCGGAGCTGCGGCTCCAACTGCAAGTTCACGATCACCACGCCGACGCGCCTGTCGATCACCGCCAAGGTCAACGGAGCCCTCGCCATGACGCGCTCGGGCTTCGACGGTGACACCTGCTCGGAGGTCCTGACGACCGGCCGCCTCGGGTTCATCAAGCTCGACATCCAGGGGCCCGCGTCGATGAGCATGGAGGTCGCGTGCTCCGCGGCGGTGGGCACGCTCGTGGACGTCGGCATGCCCGGCGCGTACACGGTGACCGCGACGCTCATCGAGGACGACGGCCGAGGCGGGCGGACCATGCTCGCGCCCCCCGCCAGCAAGATGGCCACCGCGGTCGCGATGATGGACACGCCCATCGAGATCGGCTTCCCGTACGACTCGTTCCAGACGAGCTACAAGGGCTCGCTCAAGTTCCGCGTGGAGAAGGTCGGCGGCGCGACGACCTGCGCGGCGGCCATGATGCCCGTCACCAAGCAGCGCCTGAAGCTCCTCAAGGGCGGACAGGTCGTGACGACGCGGACCGAGGACACGATGCCGGGCGGGATGCCGCTGCCCGGTCAGGCCACCGACGGGGTCGCGGAGGGCGCCTGCCACACACCGGCGGGCCCCGACGACCTGCAGCGCATCGCCGAGCTCCTCGACTGGGGCCCCTACGACCTCGTGGTCGAGCTGCGCGACGACACCGGCATGACCCGCTACTGCAAGAGCTACCCCGTGTTCGTCGGGGCGGGCCAGGACAACTACATCTTCCGCTTCGACGTGCCCGCGGGCGCGTGCCCCTAGTGCCGCTCGTCAATAGTGTGACCGTATTCGGTTCGGGGCGAAGACCTGCGCCCATCGTGCACGCGGCACTCGCGAGCGCGGAGCGCGAGCAAACGAGATACCTAGTGCTGCCCGTGACCCAGCAGAATCCAGCAGGGCCGACGAGCGGCACTAGAGCACCGATCATGTTGAACCGTGTGCTGCAACGCGGACTTGCGAGCTGTCATGCGAAGAGGCTTCAGGCTCCAGGCTTCAGGCTTCGGGTCTCTGACCCGGATCCGGAGCCTGAAGCCCGA
>CAZQJC010000292.1:0-25378 GCA_964593795.1 uncultured Myxococcales bacterium
CCGCCCGTCGCGCCAGCGCCGCCGGCGCCGTCGCCGCCCGCGCCCGCGCCGCCGGTGGCACCTGCGCCTCCCGTGGCGCCCGCACCGCCAGTACCGGCCGTGCCTGCCTTCTCGCTGCTGCAACCGAACACCAGGACCGCCAGGAGCGGGTAGATCACCGAGCCATTTCGCATGCGAGCCTCCTCGTCACGGGGAGCGGCGCGCGACCCAGCGTCGCACCGTCCTCGCGCGGGCGGAGCATAGCCGCGGCACCGCGAAGGCGAAGCGAATGCGCGGGCGGCGCGAACACCCTGTGCGCGTCGTCACGTCCGCCGCGCCGCCGGGCGCGCTTGAGCGGCGCGCCTTTCCGCGGAATCATGGCGGCCGACCACATGCCCCGGCACGACGTCCTCGTCATCGGCGCCGGGATCTCCGGCCTCGGGCTCGCGCACCACGCCGCGCGCGCAGGCCACGAGGTGCTCGTCCTCGAGCAGGCTCCGCGCGTGGGCGGCTGCCTGCACAGCGAGCGCGCGCCGGGCGCCTACTGGTTCGAGCTCGGGGCGCACACCTGCTACAACTCGTACGGCGCGTTCCTCGAGGTGATCGAGGAGCTGGGCCTGCTCGGCAAGCTGCAGCGCCGCGGCAAGCCGGTCCTGCGCTTCCTGGAGGGCGACCGCGTGGCGCCGGGCCAGAACCTCGGCGCGCTCCTGCGCCGCATGAAGCTCTGGCAGCTCTTCCGCTCGCTCTGGCGCGTCTTCGGTGCGAGCCAGGCCGGGCAGACCGTGCGCACGTACTACGGGCGGCTCGTCGGCCCCGACAACTACGCGCGCGTCCTCGGCCCGATGCTCTCGGCCGTCCCCTCGCAGCGCGCGGACGACTTCCCGGCGGACATGCTGTTCAAGAAGCGCCCGCGGCGGAAGGACGTGATGCGCAGCTTCACGCTCGAGGGGGGCCTGGCGACCATCGCCGAGGCGATCGCCGCCGAGCCGCGCATCACCGTCGCGGTCGGCCAGGGCGTCAGCGCCATCGAGCGCGCCGCCGCCGGCTTCGTCGTGACGCGCGAGGACGGCCAGCGCGAGGAGGCGGATCGCCTCGCCATCGCGACGCCCCCGCAGAGCGCGGCGCGCCTGCTCGCGGGCCTCTCGCCTGCGCTGGCCGAGCGCGTGCGGACCATCGGCGAGGCGGTGGTCGACAGCGTCGGCGTGGCCGTGCGCGGCGAGCGCGTCCGCCTGCCCTACGCGTCCTTCCTCATCCCGACCGGCGACGTCTTCCACTCGGTCGTGACGCGCGACGTGGTCGCCGATCCCACCTACCGCGCGTTCACGTTCCACTTCCAGCCCGGCCTCGCGCCCGTGGCGCGCCGAGAGCGCATCGCGGCGCTGCTCGGGCTCCCGCTCTCGGAGGTCGAGCACGTCGCCGAGCGGCGCACGGTGCTGCCCTCTCCGGCGCTCGGCCACCACGAGCGCATCGGCGAGATCGACGCGCTCCTGGCGAGCGAGCCCGCCGCGTCGGGACGCCTGGCGCTGGTCGGCAACTGGTTCGGGGGCCTCGCGATCGAGGACTGCGTGCTGCGCGCCCGCTCGGAGTGGCGGCGGATCGGCACTACTCGACGTACGTGATCGTCCACTCGCGCGCGTCGCCCTCGACCACCACCTCGATGGTGTCGCCGACGGTGCGCCCGAGGACGGCGCGCCCGACCGGCGAGGCCGGCGTGACGACCGAGAGGTAGCCGTCTCCGCCCGGACCCGACAGCTCGATCCCTGCACCCACGGGCGCGAGGAAGAACGTCCGGCCCTCGCCCTCGCCCTCGTCCTCGACCTCCACGACCGCGCCCACGGCGACGCGCGCCGGCGGGGCGAGCCGCGGCGGCCGGAACTTCTCGAGCACGCCGAGCTCCTCGTTGGCGCGGTCGAGCCGCGCCTTGTGGCCACGCGCCAGGCCCTGGCTCTCCTGCGCCACCTGCGCGCTCTCGCGCTTCTCCGAGGGCGTCGCCCCCTCGCGCGCCTCGAGGACGGCCGCCTCCATCGCCTGCCGCGCGGTCTGCGCGCTCTGCCGGAGGCGGCTCGCGAGCTGCTCGACGAGCCACGTCTTGTCCATGCCTCGACGGTATCCGGCCGCCGGGCGGGCGCAAGAAATCGAACCGCCGCGGCCACGGATCGCCGGGCGCGCTATGATGACGCCCTGAGCGAGCCCACCTTCCGCTGCCGGGGGCACGTCTTCCGGGGCGCGCGCGACTACTACGCGATCGCCGTGCCGGGCGGCGTATCTGCCGTGACCGACGCGCTCGGCGATCCCGCGCTCGTGGCGCTGCTCGGCGACGGCGTCGTGTCGATGGGCCAGTACGACGCGCTCGCCATCCTGCCCATCAGCCAGGTGGCCGCGCGCCTCTGCGGCAAGACGCACCTGCAGCTCGTCCGCGACAACGCCCGCTGGCTCGCCGAGCGCGACATCAACGGCATCTACAAGCTGCTGCTCAAGGTGTTCTCACCCGAGACCGTCGCCAAGCGCCTGCCGAAGGCGGCGATGCAGTACTTCGCGTTCGGCGAGGCGAGCGCGTCGCGCCAGGGAGAGAAGCGCGTGGAGGCCCTGCAGCGCGGCATCCCCGAGCCCATGTGGGCGTGGATGGCCGCCGCGGTCGAGGGCTTCTCGGGCGTGGCCCTCGACCTGGCCGGCGGCAAGCGGCCCACGATCCGGGTGGTGTCGCACGAGCGCGACGGCGAGCTGGGCGGCGTCCCGACGGTGACCATCCAGTACCTGCTCGGCTGGAGCTGAGCGTTCGATCCGCCGTCACGCCACGGGCAAGAGCGCGCGAAGCGCCGCCAGGAGCTCGCCCGGCCCGTACGACGCCGGCAAGGCTCGCCCGGCCACGCCCTGCTCGACGTAGCCCTCGGCGAGCTCGCCCCGCAGCGTCGTGACGAGGACCCGCGCACACCCTGGCAGCCGGCGCCGGGCCTGCTGCAGGAGCACGATGCCCGCCGAGGCGTCCCCCTGGATCACGGCGTCGGTCACGATCGCGCGCAGCTCGATGTCACGGCGGTCGAGCACCGCGAGCGCCTGCTCCAGCGAGCTCACGCGCACGACCTCGAGCAAGGAACCTAGCTCTCGCGTGTGGGCGTCGAGCACCGCGCCGTCGTCGTGCACGAGCAGCACCGCCGCCCGCGTCGCGCTCGCGTCGACCACCCGGGCGCTCCACGCGACCGCGGCCCGCAGCTGATCCAGGAGGTCGATCTCCTGGCTGCTGAGCTGACCGACCAGCCCGTCGATGTCCTCGTCGGTGAAGCAACCTGCGGCCGCCGGTTCACGGGGACCCTCCGGCGCCGGTTCGGCCAGGAAGTCGCGCAAGAGCTCGTCGATCCGCCCGGGGCGGACGGGGATCGAGCACCTCCGCACCTCGCGGATGAACCGGCGCAGCAGGCGATCGATGGCGCGCGACGGCGAGCCCGCGGGCTGAACGGGGCGCGGCGAGACCGGTGGCAGGGGGGTGGTCGCGAGGAACTCCCGAAGGAGGGTGTCGGTGTCGGGCTCCAGGACGGACCCGGTCGGGAGCGCCGGCTGCGATCCCGGGGAGAGCTGGGACGCGGAGGACTCCGCGAGGAACGCCAGCAGCACCGCATCGAGATCCTGGAGCGACGGGACCGGCGCGCGCGGCTCCGACGCGGCCGCTGGTGCCCGAGGGACCGGCGCAACGTCGGGCAGGAGGCCGAGCGAGCTCATGACGGCGCGACCGACCAGCGGCGGCCTGTCGGGGTGTCGCGCCGGAGCCGAGTCGAGCCCCGCGGGCAGCCCCGCGCGCAGCCGCTCGGCCGCCGTCGGGGCCGGCTGGCGGGTCGCGGCCTCCGCAGGCAGGGGCGGGGTCACGGGGCGTGGGGTCGTCCGCCGTGGCTCGCGGGACGGAGCGCGAACGGCCAGCTCGGCCACGAGCTCGCCGTAGGCAGCCGGGATGGGCGGCTCCAGGTCCACACCCATGGTGCCGGGCGCGTCGCCCCGGGGCTGGCGGACCCAGACGATGGTGCCCGGCATCCGCACCCGCTCCTCGCCGATGGAGAGCAGAACGAACACACGCGCCCCGGCGATCTCGGTTCGCTGGCCGGTGGTCAGGCGGCAGCCGCGCAGCCCGACGTCGAGGGCCTCGGTGGGCTGGTGTCTGTCCTCGACCCGCCCGAGGAGAAGCTCGTACTGCCCGAGCAGCCGAGCGGGATAGCGCGGGAGGCCGCGCTTTTCGTCCGACATCTCCTCCGCCACGGTAGTGCTGGAGGGCTGCGAGGGGCAAGTTCGCCGACCGGAGCGTCCCTCAGGGACCGCTGCCCCCGGCGCCACCGCCGCCGCTCTGGCTCGGACAGAGCAGCAGGCCGAGCGGCAGGAGCCCCGTGCACGTGCCCGGCGTGCCGGGGATGAGCCCCGGCGCGCAGCACTCGAAGGGGACCGCGCAGTCGGCGTCGGTCGCGCACATGCGCGGTGGCGGCGCTCCGCCGGCGCCTCCACTGCCGCCCGCGCCCGCGCCGCCCGTCATGCCGCCGGGCGCGCCGCCGCCGGGGCCCGCGCCGCCCGCCACTCCACCGGAGGTGCCGCCGTCACCGGAGCCGCCGCCGCCACCGGAGCCGGTCGAGCCGCCGCCGCCGGTCGAGCTTGCACCTCCCGCGTTGCCGCCGGTGCCCCCCGAGGCGCCTGCGGGCGGTGGGGCGTTCCCGTCGCCGTGCGCCCCCGGCTCGGGCTCGAGCGCGCCGCCGGGATCGTCGGCCCTGCCGCGCCGGCACTCGCCGTCGACGCACCCGTAGCCCTCCGGGCAGGAGGGCGCGATCGGAACGCACAGGAACGCCCGCGGTCCGTAGTCGAATGCGTCGCAACCGAAGAGCGCGATCGCCGTCCAGAGCGCTGCCGCGTGTCGCCGCATCCGACCCTCCTCGCGCCGACAGACGGCGCGACCGATCTGTAGCGGCCCCAGCCATCGATTTCAAGTACTAGAACGTCTCACTCTCCACTTTTGATACGTGGCTCGCGGGGACCCGCATCCCTGTCGCCCTGGGCTGCCGCTTCGGCGAGCGGGATCGAGGGGAACTCCCAGTCACCGTCGGTGCCTTCGCGGAGGCTGCCGCCGGAGAGCCACGAGGAGGCGTGGCGGCGGGGCTCCGATGGAGGTCGTTCCCGGGCGGTGCGACGGTGCCATCGCGGAGGCTGCCGTGGTCACAGCAGCGCGGGAGGCGCGGGTTCGGGCGTCGGATGCGCGGGGTACGTCCTTCCACCGCGTACACGGGGCGCGGAGGCCAGCTCGCCGAGCGCAGTGTGGGCGCATGAATGACGTGATTGCGGATTGCGATGTCGATTTCATTTGACTGATTTTCGAGACGCTCGGGCGCAGAGCGCGGGTGGTTCGGCCTCGCACGCGGGAGCGACGGCGCGCTGGTGTTCACGGATCCGCAGGGGCGTCCGATACATTCGTTTATGCGCATGGATTTGACCTTGCGCGAAGGTGACCTCCCCGACGCACCCTGGCCGGTCACCGAGCGCGACGTCGACTACGACACGTGCATCGACGCGCTGCTGCAGGCGCGGCCCGAGACCGCCGCCTGCGCCTGATGCCAGGCCCCCCGCGATCCATCCGATCGCATCGCTCCGGCCCGCCCCCACCCTCCGCGCACCTAACCCCGCGCCGCGCCATCGATGGCCTCAGCGGCACGCGTGGCGCTGCGATTGCACTGCTGGCCCCGCATGCGCGCATGGCTCCTCTCGGTCAGCCTCCTCGTCGGCTGCGGCGGCACGGGCCTCGTGGGCGGGCCGCCTGCCGGCACCGATGGTGGCGCGGGGGGATCGCGCGGGCCCATGAGCGCGGCGCCGATCCCGGGAATGGCCTGGCCCGATGCCTCGGCTCCCGTGGACGCGCCCCGCACCGCTCCGCCGGACGCCGGAGCACACGGCCCCGACGCAGCCCGCGCACCCGACGCAGCCCGCGCACCCGACGCACCCCGCGCACCTGATGGCCCGCGCCGCGCGCCCGACGCCGCCACGCCCCCCGATGCGCCACGGCCCCCTGCGCCCGACGCGGCACGGCCACCCGATGCCCCGCCTGCGGTCCGCGGCATCGCGCTCGAAGGCCGCCGGCTGCTCGTGGACGGGCAGCCGTTCCACCTGCGCGGGGTCTGCTGGAACCCGGTGCCCCGAGGGCGCACGCACCCCGAGGGGCTCGACTTCGCCGGCGCGGTCGCGGCCGACGCCGCGCTCATGCGGGCGGCGGGCATCAACGTCGTGCGCACCTACGAGCCCATCCTCGATCGCGCGGTGCTCGACGCGCTGTGGGCCGCGGGGATCCGCGTCGCGGTCAGCGTCTACCCGTATGGCGGGGTCGGACCCGAGGTCGCCGGCCAGCGTGCGGCGCAGCTCCGCGATCACCCGGCGATCCTCATGTGGCTCATCGGCAACGAGTGGAACTACAACGGCCTCTACGTGGGCCTGTCGCACGCCCAGGCCCTCGACACGCTCAACCGCGCGGCCGCCAGCATCCGCGCCGTCGACAGGGCGCACCCCATCGCCACGGTGTACGGCGAGCTGCCGTCGCCGGAGACGCTCGCGGCGATGCCGCTCGTGGATATCTGGGGCCTCAACGTGTACCGGGGCATCGGCTTCGGCGACCTGTTCGAGCGCTGGGCCGAGCGCAGCGGCAAGCCGATGTTCCTCGCGGAGTACGGCGCCGACGCGTGGAACTCCATCCCCGGCCGCGTGGACGAGGCGGCGCAGGCGACGGCGGTCGAGGCGCTGACGCGGACCCTCCTCGAGCGCAGCGCCGCGCGGGACGCGGCCGGCATCACCCTCGGCGGCACCGTGTTCGAGTGGTCGGACGAGTGGTGGAAGGCGGGCGATCCGAACGCGCACGACACCGGCGGCGTCGCGCCCGGCGGCGGCCCCTACCCGGACGCGACCTTCAACGAGGAGTGGTGGGGCATCGTCGACATCGATCGCCGCCCTCGCCCCGCCTACACCGCGCTGCAGCGTCTCTACGCGCCCTGAACGCGCTCAGCGCACGTAGCGGTGCGCGTAGCTCTCGAGGATCTCCAGGTAGTTCGCGCGCTCGAACGCGGCGGGATCGGCGACCTTGCGCTGGCTCATCGAGCCGCGGATCTGCGAGACGGACGCCGCGCCGTTGCGCTCGAGCCACTCCCGAAGGCCGTTCTCCAGGAGTCGCAGGTGGCTCGGGCCGTGGCGGAGCAGCGCCGAGGTGGTCATGACGACGTCCGCGCCCGCGAGCAGGTACTTCACCACCTCGGCCGGCGAGTGCACGCCCGTCGAGGCCGCCAGCGAGGCGCGCACGCGGCCGTGCAAGACGGCCGTCCACAGGAGCGGAAGCCGCACCTCCGCGGGCGTGCTCAGCTCCAGGCTCGGCACCACCTGCCGGCGCTCGAGGTCGAAGTCCGGCTGGTAGAAGCGGTTGAACAGCACGAGGCCGTCGGCGCCCGCGTCGTCGAGCTGCCGCGCCATGTGGCCGAACGCGCTCCAGAACGGCCCGAGCTTGATCGCGACCGGGATCGACACCGCGGCCTTCACCGCGCGAAGGACGTGCAGCGTGCGCGCCTCGACGTCGCGGCCGGTCTCCTCGAGCCCCGCGGGGATGTGATAGACGTTGAGCTCGATCGCGTGCGCGCCCGCCTGCTCGAGGAGCGTCGCGTACTCGACCCAGCCGCCGGGTGTCACGCCGTTCAGGCTCGCGATGATCGGCACGTCCACCGCCGCGCGCGCCCGGCGCAGGTGCTCGAGGTAGCGACCGGGACCAATGGGCGCGCCCCCCGCGGGGAAGAAGCTCGTCGACTCCGCGGACACGTCGCTCGACACCTGCGTCAAGTGATCGCGCGCGGCCTGCTCGTGGCGGATCTGCTCCTCGAACAGCGAGAACAGCACGATGGCCGCCGCCCCCGCGTCCTCGAGGCGCCGGATGCCGGACACCTCCTTGGTGATCGGCGAGGCCGACGCGACGATCGGGTGCGGGAGGTCCAGGCCCAGGTAGCGGGTTCGCAGGTCCATCACTGTCCTCGTGTGGCGAGCTCGACGTAGCCGCGCCAGCGTCGCTTGACCGCCTCCTCGGCGAGCGCGAGCAACCGCTCGGCCTCCTCGGGGTGCGTGTGGCCGAGCATGCGGTAGCGCAGCTCGTTGTAGGCGTAGGCCTTGAAGGGCAGCCGCGGCTCGGGCGAGTCGAGCACGAAGGGGTTCTCGCCGGACGCCCTGACGCCGGGGTTGTAGCGGACGAGCGGCCAGTAGCCGGTGTGCACCGCGAGCTCCTGCTGCCGGAGGCCGTGCTGCATGTTGATGCCGTGCGCGATGCAGTGGCTGTACGCGATGACGAGGGACGGCCCCGGGTACGCCTCCGCCTCGCGCAGCGCGAGCAGCGTCTGCTGCGGGTTCGCGCCGATCGCGACGCGCGCCACGTAGACGTTGCCGTACGAGATCGCCTGCATCGCGAGGTCCTTCTTGCCGACCTGCTTGCCGGCCGCCGCGAACTTCGCCACCGCGCCGAGCGGCGTCGCCTTCGAGGCCTGGCCGCCGGTGTTCGAGTAGACCTCGGTGTCGAGCACCAGCACGTTGACGTTGCGGCCGCTCGCGAGGACGTGATCGAGCCCGCCCGCGCCGATGTCGTAGGCCCAGCCGTCGCCCCCGACGATCCACACGCTGCGCCGCACGAGCTGATCGGCCACCGACAGGAGGTGCGCCGCCTCCGGCTCGGGCCGCCTGGCGAGCCGACGCCGCAGCTCGTCCACCCGGACCCGCTGCGCCGCGAGCTCGCTCTCGAGCGCCTGCGGCGCCTCGAGGATCTCCTCGCAGAGCTCCGCGCCGATTGCGCCCGAGAGCTCCTCCAGCAGGCGCCGCGCGAGCGTGAGGTGCTGATCCGCGGCCAGCCGGAAGCCGAGGCCGAACTCGGCGTTGTCCTCGAAGAGCGAGTTCGCCCACGCGGGGCCGCGCCCCGACGCGTCCGTCGCCCACGGCGTCGTGGGCAGGTTGCCGCCGTAGATCGACGAGCAGCCCGTGGCGTTCGCCACCACCAGGCGGTCGCCGAAGAGCTGCGAGAGCAGCTTGAGGTACGGCGTCTCGCCGCAGCCCGCGCACGCGCCGGAGAACTCGAAGAGCGGCTCGAGGAACTGCGCGCCCCGCACCGTGGAGAAGTCCACGCGCGCGCGGTCGTTGACGGGCAGCGTCTCGAAGAACGCGACGCTCTCGCGCCAGGCCGACAGGTCGCGGGGCTTGTCCACCATGTTGATGGCGCGCCGCGCGGACTCGTCGGGGGCGCGCACAGGGCACACCTCGACGCAGAGCGCGCAGCCGGTGCAGTCCTCCGCGTACACCTGCAGCGTGTAGCGGATGTCGGGGAAGCCGCGCGCGTCGATGCGCGCGCTCGCGAAGCCCTCGGGGGCGGCCTCGAGCCGCGCCTCGTCGTAGAACCGCGACCGGATCACCGAGTGCGGGCAGACGAGGCCGCAGTTGCCGCACTGGATGCAAAGCGCCGGATCCCACGCCGGGATGAACTGCGCGATGTTGCGCTTCTCCCACTGGCTCGTGCCGCTCGGGTAGGTGCCGTCCACGGGCAGCGCCGACACCGGCAGCTCGTCGCCGCGCCCCTCGAGCATCAGCGCCGTCACGTCGCGCACGAAGGCCGGCGCGCGCTCGGGCACCACGGGCAGGCGCGCGCGCGTGCTCGTCACCCGCGCGGGGATCTTCACCGGGTGGAGGTTCTCGAGCGCGCGATCCACCGCGGCGAAGTTCTGGCGCACGGCCTCCTCGCCCTTTGCGCCGTAGGTCTTCTCGATCGCGGCGCGGATCTTCTCGAGCGCGCGCTCCCTGGGCAGCACGCCCGAGATCGCGAAGAAGCACGTCTGCAGGATGGTGTTCGTGCGGTTGCCCATGCCCGCCTCGCGCGCGACCTTGTTGGCGTCGATGACCCACAGGGACAGGCCCCGGCCGATGAGCTCGTCCTGCACCGCCCTCGGCAGGTGCGCCCAGACCTCGTCCGGGCCGTAGGGGCTCTCGAGGAGCACGGTCGCGCCCTGCGCCGCGTAGCGCAGCACGTCGACGCGTTCGAGGAACTGGAACTGGTGGACGCCGATGAAGCTCGCCGACTGGATGAGGTAGCTCGAGCGGATCGGCTCGGGCCCGAAGCGCAGGTGCGAGACCGTCTGCGAGCCGGACTTCTTCGAGTCGTACACGAAGTACCCCTGCGCGAAGAGGCCCGCGTCCTCGCCGATGATCTTGACGGTGTTCTTGTTGGCGCCGACGGTGCCGTCCGCGCCGAGGCCGAAGAACATCGCGCGGACCGTGTGCGCGGGCTCGAGGACGAAGGCGGGATCGACCGGCAGGCTGGTCCCCGAGACGTCGTCGTGGATGCCCACCGTGAAGTGGTTGCGCGGGCGCGGCGCGTCGAGCTCGTCGAGGACGGCCTTGACCATCGCCGGCGTGAACTCCTTCGAGCCGAGACCGTAGCGACCGCCGAGGACGCGCGGCATCTTCGCCATGGGCAGCGCGCCGGAGGCCGCGGCCTCCGCGAGCGTGGCGACGACGTCGAGGTAGAGCGGCTCGCCGGGCGCGCCCGGCTCCTTGGTGCGATCGAGGACCGCGATCGCGCGCGCCGTCGGCGGCAGCGCCGCGAGGAAGCGCGCCGCGTCCCACGGCCGGTACAGCGACACCTGCACCACGCCCGCGCGGACGCCCTGCTGCGCGAGGTGATCGATCGTCTCGCGCGCGGCGTCGACGCCCGAGCCCATCAGCACCACCACGCGCTCCGCCCGCGGGTCCCCGTGATAGGAGAACGGCTGGTAGCGGCGCCCCGTCAGCTCCGCGAAGCGGTCCATCGCCGCGGCCACGAGCGCGGGGGTGCGCGCCCAGAACGGGTTCTGCGCCTCGCGCGACTGGAAGAAGACGTCGGGGTTCTGCGCGGGGCCGCGCACGACCGGGTGCTCGGGCGACAGGCCCCGCGCGCGGTGCGCGAGCACGAGCGCGTCGTCCACGAGCGCGCGCAGCGTGTCCTCTTCGAGGAGCGTGATCTTCGCGACCTCGTGCGACGTGCGGAAGCCGTCGAAGAAGTGCAGGAACGGTACGCGCGCGCGCAGCGTGACCGCGTGGGCGATCGCCGCGAGGTCGTGCGCCTCCTGCACCGAGCTCGACGCGAGGAGCGCAAAGCCCGTCTGACGCACGCCCATGACGTCGGAGTGGTCGCCGAAGATCGACAGCGCGTGCGTCGCGATCGCGCGCGCGGCCACGTGGAAGACCGTGGGCAGGAGCTCGCCCGCGATCTTGTACATGTTGGGGATCATGAGCAGCAGGCCCTGCGACGCGGTGAACGTCGTCGTCAGCGCCCCCGTCTGCAGGGCGCCGTGCACCGCCCCCGCGGCGCCGCCCTCGCTCTGCAGCTCGATCACCTGCGGGATCGCGCCCCACAGGTTGCAGCGCGCCTCGGACGCCCACTGATCCGCGAGCTCCGCCATCGACGACGACGGCGTGATCGGGTAGATGGCGCAGACCTCGCTCAGCGCATAGGCGACGCGCGCCGCGGCCTCGTTGCCGTCGATGACGGCCTGCGTGGGTTTCATGGCGCGCGCTCCGGGACCATCTCGATGGCGTGGCAGGGGCACTGCTCGAAGCACACGGCGCAGCCGGTGCAGCGGTCGAAGTCGAAGCGGTAGCGCTTGCCCGGCCCGAGCTTCTGCACGGCGTCCTCGGGGCAGGCGCCGAAGCACCCGTCGCACTCGTAGCAGTTGCCGCAGGACAGGCAGCGGCGGGCCTCGAAGAGCGCGTCGGGCTCGGACAGCCCCTCCACGACCTCGCCGAAGGTGCCGAGGCGCCGCTTGAGATCGAGGTGCCCCTGCGGGCGCTGCGCGGCGTCGGTGTAGTACCAGACGTGCAGCTTCTCGAACGGCACGAGCGGCGGGCGCTTCTTGCCGGGCATGGCCTGCCCGCGCAGGAACGCGTCGATGTGGCGCGCGGCCCGCTTGCCGTGCTCGACCGCGACCGTCACCGTGCGCTCGGACGGCACCATGTCGCCGCCGGCGAAGATGCCCGGGTGCCCGGTCTGCAGGTCCTCGCCCACCACGACGGTCCCGTCGGCCTTGAACGCCACGCCGGGCACGCGCTCGAGGAACTTGGTCTCCGTGTCCTGGCCGAGCGCGAGGATGAGCGAGTCGGCCTCGAGCGTCTCGATGCGGCCGGTCGGGTGCGGACGCCCCTCGGCGTCGAGCTCCATGACCTCGACCTGCACCTCGGCGCCGTCGATCGCCTTGATCGAGCGCAGCCAGTGGATCTTCACGCCCTCCTCGAGCGCCTCGTCGGCCTCGGACGGGTGCGCCGGCATGTGCTCGCGGTCGCGCCGGTAGATGATGAGCGGGTCGTGGCCGAGGCGCCGGGCCACGCGCGCCGCGTCCATCGCCGTGTTGCCGCCGCCGTAGATCGCGACGCGCCGGCCGAGCCGCGGGGTCTCGCCCGCGCTCACGCTGCGCAGGAACGCGACCGCGTCGAGCAGCTTGCCCGCGTCGCGCGAAGGGAACGACGTGCGCTTGCCGAGGTGCGCGCCGATCGCGAGGAAGACGGCGTCGAAGTCGCCGGCCTCCATCTCGGCGAGCACGTCATCGACCTTCTTGCCGAGCACGATGCGCACGCCCATCGACTCGATGAAGCGCACCTCGTCGGCGAGGACGGCGCGCGGCAGGCGATACGCCGGGATGCCGAAGACCATCATGCCGCCCGCGACCGGCCCCGCCTCGTAGATCTCCACCGCGTGCCCGAGGCGCGCGAGGTGATACGCGGCGGACAGGCCGCTCGGCCCGGCGCCGACGACGAGCGCGCGCTTGCCGCTCGGCGGCGCGTCGGGCGCGACCTTCCAGCCCTCCGCGCGGGCGCGATCGCCGAGGAACCGCTCGACCGCGTGGATGCTGACGGTGGCGTCGAGCCGCGCGCGGTTGCAGGACGACTCGCACGGGTGGTAGCAGACGCGGCCGTGCACGGCCGGCATGGGGTTGTCGCGCACGAGGCGCCGCCACGCCTCCTCGAAGCGGCCCGCCTGCGCGAGGCCCAGCCACGCCTGGACGTCCTCGCCCGCCGGGCACGCGTCGTTGCACGGCGGCAGGAGGTCGACGTATTCGGGTCTATGCATACGAAGCGGGCCGGTGCGGCGCTCGTGGGTCAGGTCCGGCGGGTGGGTGAGATCGCGACGGGGCACGCTCACATCCTCTGCGCTTTGAGCCGAAGGGCACTTGAGCCTCGTCAACTCGGCCTCGGCGCAGGTGGTCCAACCTGTAGCAATGGGAGTCTTCCAGCCCCGCCATGCGCTTCGTGCGATCGGCAGCATCCTGGCCGATCGCCCCCTCGCGGTGTCCTACTTCGTGACGAACCGCTGCAACTTCACGTGCGACTTCTGCGAGTACCCGAGCTTCAACACCGACAAGAAGCGGGAGCTGTCGCCGCCGGAGATCGAGCGCATGGCGCACAAGCTCGCGCGCGCGGGCGTGGTCGTCGTCGCGATCATCGGCGGCGAGCCCTTCGTGCGCAAGGACCTCCCCGAGGTCGTCCGCGCGCTGTCGCGGCACCTGCTCGTGCAGATCAACACCAACGGCTGGGTGATGGACGAGGCGCGCGCGAGGGCCATCTTCGCGGCCGGCGTCCACCTCGTGAACGTGTCCCTCGACTCGTCGGACGAGGCGCAGCACGACGCAGGGCGGCAGCAGCCGGGCGCCTTCCAGCGCGCGCTGGCGGCCGCGCGCCTGCTGCGCGACGCGCCGAAGATCGCCAAGGACCAGTGCGTCGGCTTCGAGTCCGTGCTGTCGGCGAGGAACGAGCACCAGCTCGGCGCCATGGTCGAGATCGCGCGCGAGCTCGGCGTGCGCATCTACTTCCAGCCCATCAGCGGCGGCCACGTCGAGGGCTCGCTCGGCGGCATCGATCGCGTCTCGGACGCGATCGGCCCCACGCTCCACCGCCTCAAGGACGGAAACGAGCACATCGGTACGAGCCGCGCGATGATCGACCGCGTCGCGACGTACTTCAAGAGCGGTCGCGCCCCCGGCTGCGGCGCCGGCCGCACGATGTTCAACATCGACGCCTACGGGCGCATCACGCGCTGCGAGGAGCAGCGCAAGGCGTACGGCGACCTGCGCGACCTCGACGTCGAAGGCATCCGCGCCGCGTGCGAGCTCATCCGCGCGGACACCGGGCGCGACGGCTGCGACACGTGCTACCTGCGCGGCCGCGGCGACACCGAGCCGCTCTACGGCGACTTCCGGCAGGTCCTCGAGACCGCCGAGGACATGTTCGGCGTCTCCCTGCCGTCGGCGCTGCCCACGGTGCTCGGGCTCCCTGGCGTCAAGCGCGCCATGCGCGTCGGTCTCGGCGCCGCGAGCCGCCTCGGTGCGCTGGACTGATTGGCTAGCGTGCGCCTCGAAGGCGCCCGCCAGGAGGGGCACGACTGCCCCTCCCCCGCCGCGGCAAAGCCGCGCCCGGGCCCCCCTCCCTGCGTCTTCGCTTCGCTACGCCCTTGCGGCTCGCTGCGCTCGCCTCGAAAACGGACCCGAACCGAAAGCGACTCGAACGGAGAGAGAAGTCATGGAGCTCCTGGACGCTCTGCACGAAGAACACGGCCGGATCGAGGCCGTGGTGGGGGCGCTGCGCACGTACGTCCTGCTTCGCGCGCGCGGCGAGGGTGACCGCGACGACGCCGCGCGCTTCCTCGGGTTCCTGCGCAGGTACGCGGGCGCGTTCCACCACGAGCGCGAGGAGCACGTGCTCTTCCCGGCCCTCGTCGAGCACACGCACCTGCCCACCACGCGCGGGCCCGTCGCGGCGCTCGTCGCCCAGCACCGGGAGCTCGAGGGCCTGCTCGCCGAGCTCGGCCCGCTCCTGCTCGGGCCGCTCGAGGACGCGGGCGCGCGCCGGCTCGCCGTGGCCCTCGCCCATCGCTACGCGGGCGGCCTCGAGGTGCACATCGACGTCGAGGAGTCGGAGCTCCTGCCGGAGAGCGAGGCGCGGCTCCGACGTTGCGGCATCCTCGAGCTGGCCGCGCGCGGCCCCACCGCCGAGGAGCTCGCGGCGCTCGAGGACGGCCTCGCGCTCGTGCGCCGCTACCCGCCCACGGCGGACGCGTCGGTCGTGCGCGGCGAGGGCTGCGTGGTGTGCCCGTCGTTCGGCGTCCTGTGCGACGGCGTGGAGACCGAGTGGTGGACCGAGCAGGAGCGCGAGGAGTTCCCCGACCACCTCTGAGACGGGCTGACGCGGACCACGATGGGTCCCGGGCGCGCTGACATCCGTCATGTCGCAAGTGCCCGGAGGGCGCTAGACAGAGGCCATGTCCACGTCACTCCGCCTCCTCGGCGAGGCGCCCGCCGCCGCGCACGTCTCGCCCGCCTGGGCCGCCAAGGGCTTCCGGCCGTTCTTCCTCCTGTCCGGCGCCTTCGCCGCCGCGATCGTGCCGCTGTGGCTGCTCGTGCTCTCGGGCATCGTGCGCGCGGACGCCCACTTCGACCCGATCTCCTGGCACGCGCACGAGATGATCTTCGGCTTCGCGGTGGCGGTCATCGCCGGCTTCCTGCTCACGGCGGCCGCGAACTGGACGGGCCGCGAGACCGCCGTCGGTCGCCCCCTCATGCTGCTGTCCGCCCTGTGGCTCGCGGGTCGCGTGGCGCTGCTCGCCGGCCCTGCGGTGCCGCGGCCCGTCGTCGCCGCGATCGACCTCGCGTTCCTGCCCGCCCTGGCGTTCGCGGTGGGTCGGCCGATCGTCGCGACGCGGAACACGCGCAACTACCCCGTCCTCGGCGTGCTCGCCGCGCTGTGGCTGGCCGACCTCGCGATGCACCTCGACGCGCTCGGCCTCGCCGCCGGATGGCGACGCCGCGGGAGCCTCGCCGCGGTCGACCTCGTCACGCTCCTCATCCTCTTCATGGCCGCGCGGATCTTCCCGATGTTCACGCGGAACGCGACGCGCGTGGACACCATCCGCAACCTGCCGATGCTCGATCGCGCGACGGTGGGCGGCATGCTGGCGCTGGCGATCGCCGACCTCGCCCTGCCGGGCCACGTCGCCGGCACGGTGCTCGCCGGCGCGATCGCGATCCTCGCGGCGGCGCGGTGCACCACGTGGGGCGCGCAGCACACCCTGCGCCAGCCGCTCCTGTGGATCCTGCACGTCGGCCACGCGTGGATCCCGGTCGGCCTCGCGCTGCGCGTCCTCGGCGCGCTCACGCCCGCCGTGCCCGCGTCCTCCGCGCTGCACGCCCTGACCGCCGGCGCGCTCGGCTGCACGACGCTCGGCATGATGGCCCGCGTCGCGCTCGGCCACACGGGCCGCCCCCTCGCGCCACCGCGCGCCGTGACCATCGCCTTCGTGCTCCTCGTCCTCGCCGCCGCCGTCCGCGTCGCCGGCACCCTCGCCCCCGCGACCTACCGCCCCGCCCTCCACGCCTCGGGGGGCCTGTGGACCCTCGCCTTCGTGCTCTTCGTCGCCGCCTACGCCGCCCTCCTCTGCCGCCCCCGCGTGGACGGCAAGCCGGGGTAGAACCCAGGTATCGGCGCCCGGATCCGGACCCGGCCCCGGATCGGTCCCGGCTCCAGAACCGTCGCCGGTGAACCGTGGACGGACGACGGCAGACCGACGACCGACGACCGACGACCGTAGACCGACGACCGACGACCGACGACCGACGACCGACGACCGCAGACCGACGACCGTAGACCGTAGACCGTAGACCGTAGACCGATGACCGATGACCGACGACCGATGACCGATGACCGTAGACCGACGACCGACGACCATCGCCATTGCCGCCCCGTACATCGCCGACCCCCACCCCCGCGTTCGACTGGGAGTCGCACGCCTGCTCCTGCTGAGCCGCGATCCGGCCGCGATGGGCCTGGTCCTCACGCGCCTCTTCGACCAGGACCCCGCAGTGCGCTCCCTGGCCCGGCACCCCGAGCGCCCCTCCGAGCTTTGAACCCTCCCCCTCGAGGTCGTTCGCGCGGCGGGCCAGCTCGCCTGGGGCGGGCGCGCGTCACGCGCATGCGGCGGCTTCCCGCCGGGCCCGCAGGAGGGCGTCGATGCAACATTCGTAGTCGACGTCGGCTTCGGAGACCGGCCACGGTGCGGCGGGGAGCTCACGTCCGATGCGCTCGGCCGAACGCATGCGGATGTCCGCATGAACCTGCCGGCCTTGCGGATCCGTGAACAGGAGATCGCCGGTGTCGGCGCGCACGAGGCCGAAGCCGAGCTCGTGCAGGCATCGGTGGTGGCGACGGCAGAGCAGCACGAGGTTGCCGAGGCTCGTCTCGCCGCCATCGAGCCAGTGCTGGACGTGGTGGCCGTCGACCCAGCGATGGTTGGTGCAGCCGGGGAACTGGCAGCCGCGGTCGCGCGCCACGAGCGCCTTCCGCAGCCGCGCCGGGATCGTCCGGCGCCTGCGGCCCACGTCCATCGGCGTGCCCTGGCCATTCATCACGACCGGCACCACACCGGCGTCGCAGCACAGTCTGCGGACGACCGCGCGATCGAGGCCATCGCCGCCCGCCGTCTGCCCCGTGGCCGTCGCCGCATCGACCGTCACCACGATCTCGACCGGTGGCCCGCCCTCGTCCTCGCCGCCTCGCAACGTCCGCTCGGCCATCGCGACGAGGCCGTCGGCCCTACGCGTTCCCGCGGAATCGCCGGTGTGACCCTTCCCACGCTCCCGCGTCCCCGCGGGGTCCGCGGGGACGTCGGCCGACGCATCGATCGCCGCCAGGACCGTCTCGAACTCCTCGGCCGTCAGGCACACCTCGAGCACCACCAACCCATCGCCGCGCCGCCGAACCAGCACGCCCCGCTTCTGCTCCGCCAGCTCGGCCCCTTCGGGTGACCGCGGCGCGACCTGCTCCAGCCGGCGGCACGTCTGCTCCAGCTGCGCCGCAGTCATGAGCCGTCCGAAGGCCACGAGCGCCTCCTCGTTCTCCGCGGTCGCCACCCGCGTCATCGCGCGCACCTTGGAGTACGTCAGCTCGCCCCGCTCGAGCGCCGCCTCGACCGCCGGCAGCTCCCCCAGTCGCCGGGCCACCCGCACCCTTTCCCGCGCGGCGCATGCACCCCGTCCGCCACGACAGCCATTGCGCACACGAAAGCGCCCCCGACAATGCCCACCCCTCGCGCCGGTCGAACTCCCGCAGCTCCCCCAGCATCCGCCTGGTCATTGCGTCGATCTCCGCCGAGATCGCCGCAATGGACTCTCCGAGCTGCTCGAGCTCGCCCCGCTCCGTCTCGCCAATCGCGCGCATACGACCTTCTATCATGCCCATTTCGAGGCCCTCGCAGCGCAGCCGAGGGCCTCTGTGGCGCCTCCATTCTCGATCTTCCTCACCGCGCCCCCGCCGCCGCGTCAGACACACGCCCAGCGCGCCCATTGCGATGCGCTCAGTCCACCCGCGCTGTGCGTCCGAGGCCGCTCGAAAATCAGTCAAATGAAATCGACATCGCAATCCGCTCCCGAGTCGATTTTCGCACCCAGCGCTCGACGAGCTGGCCTTCGCGCCCTGCGCACGCGGTGGAAGGACGTGCCCTGCGCCCCCGACGCCCGAACCCGCGCCCCCCGCGCTGCTGTGACCAGCGGCAGCCTCCGCGAGGGCACCACCGCTTCGTCCGGGCACCACCTCCGCCGAAGCCGCGGCAAACGTCTCGTCGTGGCTCTCCGGCGGCAGCCTCCGCGAAGGCACTGACGGTGATTGGGAGTTCCCCTCGATACCGCCCGTCGAAGTTCGTGACCCGATTCGCCCCCTCCGCTCCTCTTTCCTCACAGACCCCCAGCGAGGAGCCGACATGCACCGCGGACGTCCTGTGATCTTCACGCTTTCCCTGCTGCTCGGCGCCTGCGGCTCCGAACCCACTGCCGGCGGCGGGGGCGCTGGCGGCACCGGCGGCGCTGGCGGCACCGGCGGCACTGGCACTGGCACCGCGGGCTCCTCCGGCGGCACCGCGGGCTCCTCCGGCGGCACCGCGGGCTCCTCCGGTGGCACCGCGGGCTCCTCCGGCGGCACCGCGGGCTCCTCCGGCGGCACCGCGGGCTCCTCCGGCGGCACCGCGGGCTCCTCCGGCGGTGGCACCGCGGGCTCCTCCGGTGGCCCCGCGGGCTCCTCCGGTGGCACCGCGGGATCCTCCGGCGGCACCGCGGGCGCCTCCGGCGGCACCGCGGGCCCAGGGCCCGGGACCGGCATCGCCGAGGTCGACGCCGTGCTGCTCGGCCCGTCGACGCGCTTCGACGCCGAGGTGCTCGTCTCGCAGCAGCCCGACATGACCTGGCAGCCGTCCACCATCTACCGCTGGCCCGACTTCGTGCAGGCGGTGAGCGCCATGCACACCCGCGGCGTGGGCAACTTCCGCCTCTGGCTCGGCGAGCCGACCGACACCGGCGCGGCGCGCGCTCGCTATGGCCTCGTGAACCTCGCCGCGTTCCTCGCGCAGAGCATGAAGGAGACCATCAAGTACGACGCCTGCGACGAGAACAACTGGGACAGCACCAATGGCTACAAGATGGCCAATGCGTGCGGCCAGCTCGGTCAGGATTACGCGAGCTACGACT
The DNA here is from genome assembly GCA_964593795.1 of uncultured Myxococcales bacterium. Classification (GTDB taxonomy): domain Bacteria; phylum Myxococcota_A; class Polyangia; order JAHFDS01; family JAHFDS01; genus JAHFDS01. Next base: position 19,527 of record CAZQJC010000292.1, read on the forward strand.
GCGAGATGGCCTGCCCGCGCAATCCCTCGCTGACGATCACCGCGGTCACGCACGCCAAGTGGTACGGCGCTCCCGGCCCCCTCTTCTGCGCGCCCGACGCCACGCTCGCCGCCGCCGGCAAGACGACCGACGGCCGCACAGGCCGCTGGGACTACACGAGCGACTGCTTCCCCTACCCCGCCACCGCGCCTGGCTTCACGCCGAGCGACGCGCCCGCCTATTCACGCCCCGATTGCCAGGTCTATGCGGGCCAGAAGGCCGGGAAATACGTCTGGGACGGCTCGGGCGGCTCGGTCCAGGGCTGCGCGTGGTGGGGCCGCGGCGTCATCCAGACGACCGGCCGCTGCAACTTCGGCACGCTCAATCACTACCTCGGCCGCACGCACCTCGATCCCGCACGCTTCCCGCAGCAGGGCGCGCCGCTCTACCCCGACCTCGACTTCTGCCAGGACCCCGAGTCGATCTGCTCGAGCACCACGCACCCCGAGCTCAAGTGGATCGCCGGCATCTTCTACTGGATGAGCTCGGTGCAGACCTACGAGAAGCCCGACTGGGCCTACCTGGCCAAGCTGCGCGCCTTCGTCGACGGGGGCCTGCGCGACGACAGCTTCATCGACTCCGTCTCCGGCATCGTCAACCGCGGCTGCCACAACCCGCCCTGCGGCACGGGCCCCCTCGACGGCGGCGACGAGCGCAAGGCCAACTTCGACAAGGTCCTGCGCGCAATGGGTTTGCGGTAGAGGCTGTTCTGTTTCGGACAGCGAACACCGAGCCGCGAGCGCAGCGAGCGCGTGCCGCCCGCAGGCCGTGCCGAGGACGGCAGAGGGCCCCGCGCAGGCCGGAGGCCGGAGCGGGAGAGAAACGGCAACTCAATCCCAGCGCGAAGTCAGGCCGAGGTGCCAGCTCGCCAATGATCCAGCCTGACCGCCCTGCCGATCGACCACTCGCAGCGTCCACGTCCCATTGACCGACTCGTCTCCGGAAAATCCAATGACCGGGCCGTCGAGCTCGAGGTAGGGATCGCCGTCCACGCCCGGGTCGGCCCCGGCGCCGTCGAAGACGACGACCTGGGTCCCCGCGGGGTTCTCGAGCGTGACGCGCAGGTCGCGCGCGCGCGGGTGGGCGATCGTGGCGCGCAGCTCGACGTCCATGTCGACCGTGGCCAGGCCATACGCGGTGAGGTGACGCGTGAGCCCCGCGGCCGGCGCGTCGGGGATCGGAAACGGGCCGACGTCGTCGAAGCTCCGGCGCAGCCACGCGGGCAAGCACAGCCCCGCGTCACCGCGCGTGAGCCCGGCGCAGACGAGCTGCGTCCCCGGGCACGGCTGCGTGGCCCTGCAGGCCTGGCCGTCGCCGGCGGGGCTCTGCATCGGCACGCACACGCCGCGCCCACCGGTCAGGCCCTGGCACGACAGGCCCGTCGCGCAGGCGGTCCGCGACGCGCACAGCTCGCCTTGCTGCACGCCGCCGGGCACCGCGCGCATGGTGCACGAGGCGAGGTCCCCGTCGTGGATCGCGGCCGCGCGGTCGAGCGTGCCCAGGTAGAACACCGCGCCGTACGAGTTGTCGCCGGCGCCGTACTCGAACGCGATGAGCATCGTGCCCGTGTTCTGGTGCTGCAGCTCGGTGAGGTTGATCTCGCCGCCGTCGGCGCGCGCGAACGCCTCGGCCACCGTCGTGACGTCGGTGTGCGACGACTCGTGGAGCGCGGCGATGACCTGCTCGCGCTCGATCGGCGACAGCGAGTCCGGCGCGGTCAGCCGCGCCGAGCGCAGCGGCGAGAAGCCCGGGTTCGCGAGGAGCTCGCCGTAGGTGTCGCCGAGCAGGCAGGGCGTCGTGGGCGCCGCGCCGCAGCCGGCGCCGCTGCACCCGAGCGTCACCGCGAAGGCCCCGCGCGTCGTGGCCGCGTAGCCCTTGACCAGCACGCGGTAGCGCCCCGCGCCGAGGCTCCGCGCGAGCGCCGACCAGCGCGTCCCCGCGCTGTCATCGTTGCGTGCGACGTACGAGCCCCAGCCGCCGTCGGACTTCTGCTTGTAGAGATAGAGGACCGTGTCGACCTCGCGGCCCGACGCGGCCGCAGGTCCGGTCGTGATCGCCACCTGGGCCGCGCCACCGAGCGCGAAGTCCCACGTGTGATGGCGCTCGCTGGCGGTCAGGCGGGCGGGCGCCGAGGCGCCCGGCGCGAGCGCGCCGTGCTCGGTCGGCCGCTGGAACGAGTCGAGCTTGCCGTCGGCAGGGAGCTCCTCCTCGAGCGCGGCTTCCTTGTCGGACGGGAGCGAGGCTTCGTGATCGGGCTGGGAAGCGCAGGCGGACAGCGCGAGCGCGGTGGCGAGGGCGTAGCGGACGGTCGTCATGGCCGGGCGCGAGGCAAGCGACGTGCCTGCACGCGCCCCGGTGATTCTCACCAGTTGTCGCGGGCCGTTGGCCCGTCGTCAGGCATCAGTGGCTACTCGAGTAGCCACATACTCCGCGTCGGCGCCGGCGTCGGCGCGCGACGATCATGCTCGCCACGGCCAGCAGCATCAGGCCCGAGGCGCCCCCGCCGGCCGCGGCCGCGCAACCCTCGGCCTTCGGCGCGGACGCACCCGCGCCATTGCCCGCGGAACCACCGATGCCACCCGCGCCTCCGCGCCCCGCGGCTCCACCCGCTCCGGCTGCACCCGCACCGCCGCGCCCCGCGCCACCCGCACCTGCATGGCCACCCCCCGCACCCGCATTGCCACCCCCGGCACCGGCCACGCCACCCCCCGCGCCCGAAGCTCCACCCCCGGCACCCGCACCAGCGCCACCACCCGCACCAGCGCCACCGCCGCCACCAGCGCCGCCAGCGCCCGTCGTCCGGCGCAGCACGAGGTCGATGCACTGGTGATAGACGTCCTCGATGCCGACGCCCGGCGTCGGGTCATACGGCCCGTGGAAGAGGTCGTCCTCCATCACCTGGAGGATCTGCAGCGTGCAATTGGTGCACTCCACGTTCGGCAGCGTCACCGACCACGTGTAGCGCGCGCCATTGCGTCCCGCGAGGTGCGGATCGAGGTTGTCCATGCCCGGAAGCACCGCCGGCGTGTTGTAGAAGTCCGACATCCCGCAATGGTCTCCCGGACCAGACGGGCACCTCCGATTGGGATCGATGGGCATGATCGACGCCGGCTCTCGAAATGCGTCGTCTCCATTGTCGTCGAACGCAATGCGGAAATAGCTCGGGTGCGTGATGGTCTCGACGACCGCGATGCTGATCGTCTGCCCGGGCTCGTACGTGTAGACGTTCGTGCCGCGCGCCCCGCCGGCGCGGCCACACGGCCCGTCCTTGAGCTCACCGTCGCCGTAGCGCGACATGTGCGTCCCGCCCTCCTCGAGGCTGATGTGCGCGGAAGCGGAGGCGGAAATGAACAAGCTGGCCAGCGCGCAGCCCAATGCGCAGGGAGTCCGAGACGGCGGGATCTGCATTGGCGGACCATACGGACCCGCGATCGACGTGGCAAGGACAATGGCCTCTGGGACAGCGGCGCGCGGTCAGGGCAGCCTGGCCGGCGGCGCGATCGCCTCGAGCGGGATCGGCTTGCCATCCAGGCTCTTCAAGAACGCCACCAGGTCGTCGAGGTCTCCCTCCGTGAGCGCTGACAGCCGATCGAGCACGGGATCGTGCAGCGGATCGAGCGTGCGAGTCGCACCGACCTTGTGGCGCACGACCTCGCGGATGCCCGTCAGCGACCCGTCGTGGAAGTACGGCGAGGTCCGCGCCACCCCGCGCAGCATCGGCGTCAGGAACTTGCCGCGGTCCTCGTCGGCGCCCGTCACGAGGAAACGCCCGTCGTCGGCGCGCTTGCCCGCCGTGTCGGGCGGCGCCGTGGAGACGTTGTGGAACTGGAAGTCCGACAGGAACGGCCCCGTGTGGCACAGCGTGCAGCCGGCGCGGCCGTCGAAGAGCACCGCGCCGCGCTGTGCCTCCGCCGAGATCGCGGCGTCTTCACCCGCGTTCCAGCGATCGAACGGCGCATCCCGCGACACCGCGACGCGGATGTACACGGCCAGCGCCTGCCCGGCGAGGCGCCACACCCGCTCGGTCGAGAGCGTCCGCACGTCCTGCCCGAAGGCCTCGCGGAAGAGCGCCGCATACCCCGGGATCTCCTCGACCAGCTTCCGCCGCAGCGCGGCCTGCGCCCCGGGCACGTCCACGCGATCACCCGCCGTGACGTCGAGGCCCGACAGGTTCATGTTCGGCTCGGCCAGCGGCAGCACCATCATCTCGGCCAGGTCGGTGAAGTGCGAGCCGTCCCACCGCATCATCGGCGCGTAGACGACGTTGATCATCGACGGCGTGTGCCGCCGCAGCGTCGGCGCGAGCGCCGGATACGACCTGTCGGGCGCGTCGAGCGGCGTCGCGGACTGGAAGCTCGTGCTGGCGAGATGACAGTTCGCGCACACGGCCGTGCCGCTGCCCGACAGCCGCGAATCCCAGAAGAGCGCGCGACCGAGCTCGTGCTTCGCGGGCGTGGCCGGGTTGTCCGGCCACTCCGGCAGCGGCGGCACGCCCGGAATCGCCGCGATGCGAAGGCCGGTCGCGGGGTTCACCGGCGGCGGCCCCGCGGGCTGCGCGGGCGATGAGGGCGGCCGGGGACCATCGTCGCCGCACGCCGGCAGCGCGAGGAGCGCCCAGAGCACGAGCCTTCGCATCACGGCACGGCGAGCACGGTGTTGTCGAACGCCGCGCGCGTCTGGTCGCGGTTCATCGGATCGACGGGCGTGCGGTTCTCGATCTCGACGAGCCCGTCGGCACCGGCGACGTTGACGCGCACGAGGCCCGCCTCGAGCGTCGGGTCTCCCGGCCGGACGTTGACCTGCGACAGGGTGAACGACGCGAGATCGCCGCCCGTCGCGGCTGGCGGCGGCACCTGCCCGCTTCGCATCGCGTCCGTGATCGGCGTCGTCACGTAGACCACCATCACCATGTCGTAGGGACCATCGGCGAAGCGCGCCGGCGTCGTGAACACCAGCTCGAGGCTCGCAGGCACCGTGCCCCACACGTCCACGAGCGGCGGATCGTTGCCGGGCGAGAAGCCCGACGGGAAGGCCGCCATGTAGTAGGGGCGCCCGACGAGGCGCTCGACCGGGTGCTTGTAGAGGCTCGCCGCCGGCGTCAGGAAGGAGGCCTCTCCTGCCTCCGCGCGCAGCGTCGCGCGCAGCGTGAGCGAGCGCCCCGTGGCCGTCGACGGTGAGCCGCCGCCGCCGGCACCGGCCGCATTGCCGGCGCCACCAGCACCGCCGGCACCAGGTGCACCGGCAGCACCCGACTGGCCGATCATCCCCGCGTCGGAGCCGCAGGAGGTGAGCGCGATCGCGATCGCGCACGAGAAGCGCAGGATCGACATGTTCACGCTCAGAACGGCAGGTTGAAGTTGAGGTCGAGATCGAGCGTGACCTCGCGCGCGTCAGGCACCGTCACGGTCGGCGCCGACAGGCCCATCAGGCTGATGAGGTCCCCTCGGTCCGGGCCGGTCAGGTTCGGATCGGCCATCGACACGGTGTGGTTGTCGTCGAGGAAGGCGACCACGAAGTACGGCTCGGGCCGCGGCGGGATGGCCTCCACGCGGTAGGCCACCGACGTCGCGGCGTCGCGCAGATCGACCGCCAGGAGCCGCGCATTGGCCACGTTGCGGGCACCCGCGCGATTGGACACGGGATCGCTGTCGAAGACGGCAACGTAGAGGTCACCCACGCCGCCCGCCATCGGCATCGCGCTGCGATGGATGTGCCCGACCAGCGTCGCAACGCCGCCGCCCGCCGCGCCTCCCGCGCCCGCCGCGCCTCCCGCGCCCGCCGCGCCGCCCGCACCCGCCGCGCCGCCCGCACCC
>CAZQJC010000293.1:0-1596 GCA_964593795.1 uncultured Myxococcales bacterium
TCGGCGGCGGTCGCCGGGAGCTTTCGCATTCCGAGATCGTCCAGGATGAGCAGAGGAACGGCCGCCATGCGGGCGAGGTACTCCTTGCGCTCTCCGTCGAGCGTCGCATCGGCGAGCTCTTCGAGCAGCGTATGGGCCTCGCGGTAGGCGACCCTGTGGCCCTGCGCGATGGCGGCGAGCCCGATGGCCTGGGCCAGGCGGCTCTTGCCCGTGCCCGGCGGCCCGAGGAAGAGGACATCCTCGTGCTGCTCGACGAAGCGTGCGGTGGCGAGGTCGAAGACGAGCCGGCGGTTCATCTTCGGGTTGAAGTCGAAGTCGAAGCGATCGAGCGAGGCGGTACGATCTCGGAAGTGGGCCTCGTCGATGCGACGGGCCAGAAGCCGATCCTGCCGGCGCACGAGCTCGTCGTGGACGAGGGTAGAGACGAGATCGATGGGGGCGCGGCGCTCACTTTGGGCCTCGAGCAGGCGCATCTCCAGGGTGGCGGCCATGCCGGAGAGGCGGAGCTTGCGCAGGGCGTGGTCGAGCTCGATGAGGTTCACGGACGGTCTCCTTCTTTCGGGGTGGTGAGGCGGTCGATCTCTTCGCGGTAGAGCGTGAGCTGGCGGATCAGAGGGTCGATCTGCGTGAGCGTCGGAGCCGTCACGAGCCGGCGCGCGAGGAATCGCTTCACGAAGCCGTAGCTCGGAGCGCCGAGTTCGAGGGCCGCGGTGCAGGCCGCTTCGGTCGAGGCTGTGCCGTGCTTCTTGGCCAGCGCGAGCACGCCGAGGATGCGGCGCACACCGGTCTCGCCCTCGTGGCGATGGAGGTGCTGGCACAGGGCACCGGTGCTCTTCCCCACGCGCTCGGCCCGCGCGAGCAGCGTGAGCGTGGTCGCCGGCGTCCTCTCGGGGCGATCCTCGTCGCGCATTCGCCGGCGCCCGCGCACCTGGCGCACGTGCTCACGCACGAGAGCTCCGGTGGCAGGGTCGAGGATCCGCACGTGCAGCACGTCCCACTGCACCGCCACCCGGCGCCCGAGCCAGCCCGGGGGCAGGTGGTAGTAGGCGCTCTCGACTTCGACGGCGCCGTCCAGGTGCACGGTCCGCGTGCCGTGGCGGTAGAAGCGAAACGGCTCGACGGGCAGCGGCCGAAGACTCGGCTTCTCCTCGGCGAACATCGCCGCCACCTGGCGCTTCGTCGTGCCGTGGATGCGCGTGTCGGCCCAGCGCTCCTCCCAGCGGTCGAGGTAGGCCTGGGCCTCCTCGGGGCTCTCGAAGCGGAGCCCACGCAGCGCGCGCTGGGCATGATCGACGCTGCGCTCGACTTTTCCCTTGCGATCTGGATGCCGCGGCCGGCACGGCAGTGCCGTGACACCATAGTGTGCAAGCAGATCACGGTAGAGCGGATTCAGCGCCGGGTCGTAGACGTCGGGCGTGATCACGCCTTCCTTCAAATTATCGAGGACGACCGTGCACGGTGCGCCGCCCAGCCGGCGAAAGGCCTCCTCGTGCAGCCGTGCCCACACCTCGCTGCTCGAGCGCCACGCGAGCAGCCGCACCGACTTGCGGCTGTAGCCCAGCGTCAGGACGAAGAGCCGCATGCGGCGGTACTTCC
>CAZQJC010000294.1:0-18016 GCA_964593795.1 uncultured Myxococcales bacterium
GCCGCGGCACGCCAGGTAGGTACCCGGCAGGACGATCAGGCGGAACAGGATCTCCTCGAGGAGGCCTGCCGTCAGTCCCAGCGTCACGCCGGGTGCGCTGCTCTCCTCGGGTGGGATGAACGACGGCAGCTGCGCTCCGACGACGACGCGCAATCCGAGCGCGACGAGCCCGGCCGCTGCCGCACCAGCGATCGCCCGCGCCGCGTCGGTGCGCCCGAGGTGCGCGCGGCGCCTCGAGACGAGCGCGACCAGGACAGCGGCGGCGACGGTGAGCCAGCTCGCCCCGCGGCCCAGGAGCTGAACGAGCGGATCTGCAGCCAGCAGCTGCGTCGCCGATGGCGGAATGAGGATCGCGAGGGCGGCGACCAGCGCGGCAAAGGGCAGACAGACGAGCGAGGCCGCACCGAACGAGCGCGCTTCGAAGCGCCATCCCCGACCGCCCTCGGTCACGCCACCCACGTCCACCCATTATCCACGGCCAGCGCGCCACAGCGGAGCTACTGAGTGATCCCTGCCGACGTTGTAGGCTGCCCGGATGCGACGGCTTCGGTATTCCATCAACGTCACATTGGACGGGTGCTGCGATCATCGCGCGATCGTCCCGGATGAAGAGCTGCAAGAGTTGCATCGTCATCACGCAGCGAACCTCGCGCGGGCGGATGCCCTGCTCTTCGGCCGGGTGACCTACGAGATGATGGAGGCGGCGTGGCGGGCGCCGGCCAGGAGCGGCGCTCGGCCTGATTGGATGTCACCCTGGATGGAGCCCTTCGCTCGGACGATCGACGCCGCGAAGAAGTACGTCGTGTCGAGCACCCTCGAGCAGGTCGACTGGAACGCGGAGCTCGTGCGCGGGGATCTGGAAACCGCCGTTCAGAAGCTCAAGCGGGAGCCGGGGGAGGGACTGTACGTGGCAGGCGTGAAGCTCGCGCTGGCGTTGACCGAGCTGGGGTTGATCGACGAGTACGAGATCGTGGTGCAGCCAAGGCTGGCAGGTCATGGGCCGACGCTGTTCGCGGGGCTATCGAGACCTCTCGACCTCAGGCTCGTGAGCCGGCTCGAGCTCGGCGGCTCTGGTGCCGTGGCGATGCGGTACGAACCGAGAAGGTAGGCGGGACGAGCATGGACAAGAAGCATCGGATCTTCACGATGTCGTTCGCGAGCGTGTATCCGCTCTACGTGCAGAAGGCCGAGAAGATGGGCCGGACCAAGGACGAGGTCGACCAGGTCATCAGGTGGCTCACCGGCTACCGGGGTGAGCAGCTCCAGCGCGCCATCGACGACAGGGTCGACCTCGAGACGTTCTTTGCCCAGGCGCCCCGGATGAACCCGAACGTGCGTCTCATCAAGGGCGTGGTTTGCGGCGTTCGCGTCGAAGACGTCGCCGACCCGCTGATGCAGAAGATCCGCTACCTCGACAAGCTCGTTGACGAGCTCGCCAAGGGAAAGAAGATGGCGAGCATCCTGAGGCAGTAGCCGCTCCTCAGGTGCGACCCCAGCGGCCGCACCTCCACGGTGCCGCCGGCGCACCGCACAGGCCAGGGTGAGCGTCCGGCTGAAGACCGGGTGCGGGTACCCTTGGCCGGAGTGCTGGACGTCCCAGCCGGACAGAAGGAGGCCCCCTCGGCCAGGTCGGTCACGTCCTGCCGTGCTCCACGCGCGTGCCCCTCTCGGCGTCCAGCTCCGGACATGCGAGACTGGGAGGAGAACGACGATGCTGGTGCACGGCGACATCGACCCGAGCGCACTGGAAACGCTCGAGCGCGTCACCGCGGGGCACCGCACGCTCGAGGACGTGGTTCGCCACTGGCTCGCCCAGCGGCGCGCGGTCTCCGAGGTCGTGACACAGGACGAGTTCACGCACGACGTGATCATCCAGGCGGCTGACGACGTGCACCTCGTCTACGACACTACCTGACTCGGCGGCGTGACGGCGGTCGCCGTCTGGGACCATCGGCCGAGCCCGCAAGAGCTGCTCGAGGCACGGCTCGCGCGCGGCTGGACGCCGACGCCCACGGCGATGCGCGACGGGGAGCGCGTCCTGGGCTACGCGGCGTGCGTGTTCGGCGCGTCCACTTCGCGCGCGTGAGGCGCGGGTCAGTCGAAGCCCTCGAATCGGGGCGATGGATGGCGATGGTGAAGAAGAAGACCGCGAAGAGGACCGCGATCGCGAACAGACCGCGAAGGGCCCCGCCCCGTCCCGGCAAGCGACTCCCAGCGACACGGTGGTGGCGGTCCGTGCGCGTCACCGATGCGATCGCTGGGCCGGTCGAGCGATCGCCGGACGTGACCCGACCGCGGTTTGCCGCTGGGCGCCGCTTGGTCGCACACTGCTTGCGCAAAGGAGGGGAGATGTTGAACGCATTGCTCGCGATCGTCCGTCGTACCGTTCCGGGACAGGGCGCCGCGCTTCCGGAGGAGCTCGCCCAGCTCCTCGCGGACGCACCCGCTGACGTGGTGGAGCTGGCCCGAGCCCTCGCCACCGAGCACGCGCGGGTCGGCCTTGGCTGGCGCTCGATCGAGCGCCGCTACCTGGCCCGGCTCGCCGACACCTGGCAGCAGGTCGTCGACGACCTCGGCGCCAGCGATCCGCGCCAAGGGGCGCTCGCCCGCGGGCTGCAGATCGGATCGAGCGCAGGCGGCGAGGTGTACTTCGGCCTGTGCTGGGACGAGGCCGGGGTCCACGTCGCCGAGATCGACTTCGAGGAGGGCCAGCTCACCTGGCACGACACGCTGCAAGGCTTCCTCGAGGAGATCGAGGTCCAGGAGGAGGAGCGAGGTGTGCCGCCCGTCGTCACCGAGTTGCTCGCGCCGACCCGGCCGGCGCCCGTGGCGCCGCCGCCCGCGCCCGCGGGAATCGCGCCGTGGCAGGGCGGGCCGCTCGAGCACCCGTTCGCCGCAGCGTTCGCCCACTTCCAGGTGACGCTCCAGGCCTTCTCGACCCCGCCGACCCCGGCGGGGCGGCGCGCGCTGGTGCGGCGATTCCTCGCGGGCACCCCCCACAGGCCCGCCGCGATCGCGGTGCAGGACGCCGACGGCACGACGCGCGCGATCGAGTGGCCGGACACCACGGACATCCCCGGGCTCTGCGTGATCCCCGGCGCCGAGCGCGTGCTGCTGACCGCCGGCTTCTCCGGGCCGCTGATCGAGATCGACCTCGTGTCCGGCGCCCGGACGGAGCGACTGGCCAAGGTCGGATGGTCGTGCGGGTTCGTCGACGGTGAGCACCTCGTCGTCCACGAGGACCGTGAGGCGCGCGTGTACCGCTACGCCGAGACCGGCGCGCTGACGCGCGTCGCATCGACGCCGATCGAGGGCTTCAACCTGTTCGTCGCGCACGGCCGCGTCTACACCGTCGTCGGCGGCGCCGAGGGCGCGCTGCAGACCTTGATCTTCCGCGCCGGCGCGCTGCACGAGGAGGCGAAGACGCCGATTGTGCCGCGCCCCTTCGCGCTCCACGCGGCCGCGGAGCGCGACGGTCGGCGCCTGCTCGCATTCGTCGACACCAAGGGCGCGTGCACCTGGTTCGACGTCGGCCCGAGCTGAGCCGGAACGACGGTCGCCCGCGACGGCGGGGCGCGTGCTCATCGGAGACCGCGTCGAGCTGGTGGTCGTGCGGGACGCGCAGGGCGGCGTCGCCGGCGTCAGGTCGCGGCAAGGGCCTGTCCCCGCTGCGGCGGCCGCGAGCACCTTTACGTCAACGCCGACAAGCGCTGCGCCGCTACCGCTGCCGGCGCCACTGACGCCCCCCGGCGACTCGCCAGCCGAGACCGAGCGGCGCGCCCCCGAGCCCCACCCCGATGAGCTGCCGAAGGACTGTCACCTCGGGGTCTCGGAGCTGCTCGAGGCGCCGACGACCGCGTCGCCCGCCCCCGCGGTGTCCCCGGAGGTCAGTCCGCCGCGGGCGCCCCGGCTCCGGTTCACGCGTCGCTTCGACCGGAAGCGCTGCTGGATCGAGATCGACGGCAAGGTCGCGAGCTTGTCGCCGGCGCTGTTCGTGCTCTTGCTCCGGCTCGCCCTGGCGCGGCTGCGGGGCGACGTGTGGGCGCACAAGGTCGACCTCGGGGCGAAGGGCTACGGCTGGAACCTCATGTCGCGGCTGCGCAAGGAGCTCAGCCGGCAGCTCGGCGAGGCCGTCCTCGCGCTCATCGAGAACGACGGCGACGGCCGCTACTGGCTCGCGCTCGTGGCCGACGAGATCGAGCTCGTGCTGGCGGAGCTCGCCGAGCACCTCAACCACGACGTTCGCGACGCCGTCGCGGAGCTGGACCGGGCCGCCGCATAGGCCCAACGGAGGATGAGCATGCAGAGCATCGACACCTGGGGGCTTCCGAACGGCCTTCCGTGCGGGTACCAGCTGCTTCTCTCGCGGCTGTCGGACGGCCAGCGGAAGCAGCTCCGCACCCTCTTCGAGGAGCTCGGCCTCGAGCTCAGCGGGGAGAACTACCACCGGCTGCTCAGGGCGCTGGTCCTGCGGGAGGAGACTGAGCGCGATGGGGCCGGTCGATGGCGCTACGCCGGCTGCGATGACTCCAAGCTGGTGCCCAAGCGCCTCCTCGCCCTTGAAGGCGGCGGCAACGAGTCGAAGCGGCGAGTCGCCATTTCGCGCAGGCGCGTCAGGAGGATTGTCGAGAACCTGCCCTACATCGAATGAGCCCCGAGTGACTGTTCATGCTCGATCCGTGGACTGAGCGCAGCAGCCTTCGGGCAGCTTGCCGTCAAGACGTGGCGCGCAGGAGACCACCCGCCCCCGTACGTCGAGGGCGATGTGGCAGCAATCCTCGAGCGCTGTGCGCAGGTGCTGCCGGCCCCGCTGCACGCGGGACTTCATGCCGGACAGCGAGATGCCGAGCATGGCGGCCGCTTGCTTCTGGGTGAGCCCCTCGAGCTCGGTGAGGGTCAGGGCCTCGCGGTAGGGGGAGGGCAGCATCGCGACGAACGGAGCGACGTAGCCCGCCAGCTCGCGCTCGACGGCGCGATCATCCTCTTCGAGCGCGAGCGGCATCTCCTCGAGCTCGGCGCCATCGGCGACCGGTGACCTGGCCGCGCGGCGCAGGTGGTCGATGATGGCGCTGCGCGCGACCTGGTAGACCCAGGGGCCGAAGCGCTCCTCGTCGCGCAGCCCGGCGAGGCCACGCTGCATCCGCAGGAAGACGTCCTGGACCACGTCATCCACATCGGCCTCGGCTCGCACGCGGCGCGCGATGAATGGACGCAGCCTGGCCTCCAGATCGCGCCAGGCCCCGCGCTCCGCAGGCGTGATCATGCCGAGCCCTCCGGGGCGCAGCAGGAGGGGCCGCAGCAGGACTTCCCACCCGGCCTCGTGGCCTCGATGCTTGCGGACGCCACGTAGTCTTCGACTCCGGAGCCCGGCATCCAGCCACGGATGAACTCGCGGCTCTCCGGCTTGACGTCGATGCGGATGCCCTCGAAGCCGGCGACGCGGAGCAGCGCGCGCACGGTCTCGACGCTCGCGGCCCCGGCCACGCACCCGGTGAGCGCGGCGACGTCACTGGCGAGCCCTTCCGGCAGGGGCCGCAGCGTCACCACGTCGGAGATGGCGAGACGGCCCCCGGGCTTGAGCACGCGAAAGGCCTCCTGGAACACCGCGCCCTTGTCGGGGCTCAGGTTGATCACGCAGTTCGAGAGGATGACGTCGACCGTGCTGTCCGCGACGGGCAGGTGCTCGATCTCGCCGAGCCGGAACTCGACGTTCTTCGCCCCGAGCTTCTCCGCGTTCGCCCTGGCCTTGGCGACCATGTCGGCCGTCATGTCGACACCGATGACCTGCCCGGTCGTGCCCACCTGGCGGGCCGCGAGGAAGCAGTCGAACCCGCCTCCCGCACCCAGATCGAGCACCGTCTCGCCGGTCTTGAGCGCGGCGAGCGCCTGCGGGTTGCCGCAGCCGAGCCCCAGGTTGGCCCCTTCGGGCACGGCGCCGAGGTCCTCGGCCGAGTAGCCGAGCGCGAGGCTCGCGTCCGCCCCGGGACCGCAGCACCCGGGCGCGCAGCTCCCGCCCGTGGCCGACCGCGCGATGGCTCCGTATTGCGCGCGCACCGCCGCGCGCACCTCGTCCTTGCTCTGTTCCTTCATGTTCGTTGCCTCCTGCTCATGAGGACGACGGCCCCTCGAAAAGGACGCAGCCGTCCTCACGCGCGTAGCGCTCGAGCATTCCCCGGATCGCGTCCCGGGCCGTCCGGAAGCGCGCCAGCATCTCCTCCCGCAGGATGGCGGGGTCCTTGCTCGCGGGGTCAGGGATCGGCCAGTGCAGGCGCCGCACCTGCCCGAGGAACACGGGGCAGACCTCCTCGGCGCACAGCGTGATGACCGTGCCCACTGTCGCGGGATCGATGGCCTGCACCGACTTGGAGTGCTGGGTCGTGAGATCGACGCCGAGCTCGCGCATGACCTCGATCGCGTACGGGCTGACCCGCGAGGGCTCGCTGCCCGCGCTCTGCACGCGAATGCGATCGCCGAAGATCAGGCGGCCGAGACCTTCGGCCATCTGGCTGCGCGCCGAGTTCGCGACGCAGAGGAACAGGATGCTCTGGCCTGGGGGGCTCATGGGCTCACACCTCTGCGGCGTCGATCGCGCACGCGGGCGTGGCGATCGCGAGCGGGCTGTCCGGGAAGTAGCGCCGACGTGCCCACAGCGCGACGTTGACGAGGCCGATCAAGGCCGGTACCTCCACGAGCGGCCCGATCACGGCTGCGCCGGTCATAGAGCCACCTCGGGCTGCGCGGCTGGCCGTGCCGCGACGAGGTCGAGGCGGGACCGCGCTGACGGGGCGGACCAGGGCACGAGGACCGCACGCGTCGCGAGCGCGCGCACCTCGGCGTGGAAGCGCACCTCGTTCGCTCGCCTCCGCACGAGCAGAGGATCGGTGACGCGCAAGGGAACGAGGCTCTGATTCACGACCCAGGCGAAGGGCCGGATCTCGGCGCGCAGCAGGTCGCGCTGCAGCGCGGCCGCCTCGTGCACGGGCGTGGCCTCGGCCAGCGTCACGAGGAGGATCTTCGTGAACAAGGGATCGCGCAGGCGCGGCAGCAGGCGCCGGACCTCCTCGGGCGCGCTGCCGGCGGTTCGCATCACCTCGCGGTGGTACGACTCGGCCGCGTCGAGCAGCAGCAGCGTGTGCCCCGTCGGGGCCGTGTCGATCACGACGAAGCCCTGGGCGCCCTCGTCGACGACGCGCGCGAAGGCCCGGAACACCGCGATCTCCTCGGTGCAAGGGCTCCGCAGGTCCTCCTCGAGCAGCGCGCGGCCGGCGGCGTCGAGGTGCGCGCCGGCCGTCCGCATCACCTCGTCGGAATAGGCTCGCGTCTCCGCGACGGGGTCGATCCGGCTCACCCGCAGGCGCTCGACCGACGCACCGAGCGTCTCGGCCACGTGGGCGGCCGGATCCGTCGTGGTCAGGTGGACGCTGTGACCGCGACGCGCGAGCTCCACGGCGAGGCTGACGGCGACGCTGGTCTTGCCGACGCCCCCCTTGCCCATCGTGAGGATGACGCCATGTCCGCCGCTCTCCAGGGCCGGCACGAGATCGGCAAGCGGCGGCAACGGGACCCCCTCCGCTACAGCAGTCGCCTCCGCGTCCGCGAGCCCAGCTCCACCACGCGCGCCAAGCAGCGCCCGCAGCGCCTGGACGCCGAGCAGCCCGAAGGGCAGAAGGGGCAGCTCCGTCCGCGGGAGCTCACGCAGGCCCGCGGCCATCGCGCCCAGCGCCTCATCACCGCGACGCTGCATCGCCGCTGCGACCGGGTCGCGCGGGTCGGCTGCGGCGAGGACGCCATTGATGACGAGCTCCTGCCGCGTGATGCCGAGGCTCGAAAGCTCGTGGCGCGTGCGCTCGGCCTCGTTCAGGGCGGAGCGCTCGGCGCGCGAGACCAGCACGAGCGCAGTGCGTGCCCCGTCGACCAACGCCGCCCGCGACGCGGCGTACAGCGCTTGCTGGGCCTTGAGCCCGGCGAGCGGCCCGAGGCAAGACGTGCCGCCGACGTTCGACTCGAGAAAGCCGGTCCAGGCAGCGGGCAGCTCCAGGAGGCGCAGCGTGTGGCCGGTCGGTGCGGTGTCGAAGACGACATGATCGAAGCCGGTCGTCGCGGCTGCGTCGCCGAGCAACTTCGAGAACTCGTCGAAGGCCGCGATCTCCACGGTGCACGCGCCGGAGAGCTGCTCCTCGATGCTGTGCACGGCCGCGTCGGGGAGGACACCGCGGTAGGGACCCACCATCCGTTCGCGGTAGGCGTGCGCGGCCGCCTCGGGATCGATGTTGAGCGCGAACAGACCCGGCACGCTCGCGATGGGGCGAGGCTCGGCGCAGAGCGTCGTCTCGAGGACCTCGTCCAGGTTCGACGCGGGATCGGTGCTAACCAGCAGGACCCGCCGCCCGCGCTCGGCCAGCGTCACCGCCGTGGCGCAGGCGACGCTGGTCTTGCCCACGCCGCCCTTGCCGGTGAAGAAGAGGTTGCGCGGCGCGCGGTCGAGGAAGTCCATGGGCGCGCGCTCAGCAGCAGCTGGTCTTCGACTTCGCGCCGGTGCTCGGGCCGCAGCAGGCCGTAGACTCCGCAGGCGCCACCGCGAGCTTCTTGACGACCACCCCTGCGAGCGCGGCGAGCGTCTCGCGCGACGGGTAGGCGCCCTCGACGGCGATGCGATCGCCGACCAGGACCAGCGGGAGCACCTCGGTGCCCCGCGCGAGCGCCTCCTTGACCGCAGGGGTGCTCGCGAAGGCGCCCGGCTGCTGCGACAGGTTGAAGCGCTCGACGGCGACGCCCTGCTTCTGCAGCCACTCGACGTCGGCAGCGAAGCGCGCCAGCTCGGGATCCACGCTGGGCCCGCAGACGCCGGTAGAGCAGCACATCGCGGGGTCGAAGACTCGAATGGTCACGGACATGGGCGGGTCCTTTCGCTTATCGGCAGGTATCGATTGAACGGCTGGGGAAAGCCCATCAGAGCCCTCCCACCAGCGCCTTGAGGCGTCGCAGCGCCCGCGGCTCGATGCAGTAGCAAACGCGGGGGCCATCGACGTCGCCGCGGATGAGTCCGGCGTCCTTGAGCACCTTGAGGTGCTGCGAGACGGTCGACTGGGCGAGCGGGAGCTCCTCCACGATGTCGCCGCAGATGCAGGCGTTCCTGCGGACCAGGATGCGCAAGATTTTCACACGGGCCGGGTGCCCCAGCGCCTTGGCCAGGATCGCGACCTCCTCGTCGGCCGCATCGCCCTCGATCGGCCGCAGGTCCACCTGTTCGCTGGTCGGCGGACAGCACGAAACATCGCCTTGGGCCCGCTCCATCGTATTTTTACGATATCCACCGTGACAGGCGCCGTCAAGGGTGGAGCCCCTGGGCGCCCGCGGACTCGCCGGCCGGAGCGCGCGGGTCGTGCGCGCCATCCCGTGCCGACGGGCATGCTTCTAGTCCGCGCTGGCTGCGAACGTAATGTGTGCGCGCAGCGGAACAGGCTCGCCACTGGCTCAACCAGAAGATGAAACGAGTCGCCCGGAACGGCACGGACGTACGCACCTGCTCCCGTCGCCCTGTAGCCCAGCTGGATCAGTTTCTCGCCGAGGAGCGCGCCGTAGGCGTCCCGGGCCATCGGTGCACCTCGCTCCCGCCGTGCGCCGCAACGCCGTCGAGCAGCTCGCCCGCCCCGCGCCCGAGTGGAGCCGGGAATCACGCCCGGCGCAGGCAACGGAACCTGAGGCTCCGTGATGCGCGTGCTACCCTTCGATCCAGCAGCGATGAAGCACACCGCACGCCGTGACCCCGAGATCGACGAGCTGGCAGGCCGCCTCAAGGACCTGAGCGTCGAGCGCCAAGCACGTCTCTTTGCCAGGGTGCTCACGCCCGAGCTCGAGCTGCAGCTCGCGCTCGAACGCGTGTGGTCCAAGGCCAAGCGCGTCGACTCCCGCACGCTGACGCGGACCGTCGATACTGCCGTCCGTGCGGCGCGAAGCCGGCCTACCAGCAAACGATCTCGCTAGGGTTTTCTGGACACCTCCCGGCCCGCTCCTACCGTCTCTGAATGCCGGCCCACAAGCCACCCAAGCCGAGGGCTGTCCTCGACACCAACGTCCTGCTCCGCGTCTTCCTGAGCCCGCTGGGCACGACAGCGCAGCTGCTCTCGCCGGCCCGGCGCCAGCACTATCAGCTCGTCACCTCGCAACCGCTCCTGGCCGAGCTGGCGACAACCATGACGTACCCGCAGGTGCAGAGACTCGCGCCCTGGTCGCACGCCGACATCACCGCGATCATCCGCGCGCTGCGTCGCTACGCGTACGTCTGCAAGGGTCTCTACGACGTCGACCTCGTCCCGACCGACCTCGACGACAACAAGGTCGTCGCAGCCGCGCTCGAAGGCCGCGCCGACTACATCGTCACCGACGACCGGCGCGACCTCCTGCCGCTCAAGGCCATTCGCTTGGCCGGGCACAAGGTCATCCAGATCGTCCGGCCCACGGCCTTCCTCCGCGACGTGCTACCCGCGATCTGACCTGCCATCGATCAGTCCGTGTCCGCGTAGGCTGCCACCACGCGGCAGACCCGACAGAGGAAGAAGATCGCCTGGAAATCCCCGTCGACGAAGCGCTGCCCGCTGGGGTGGCCCGGCGCGATGCTCGCGAACAGCACCGTGCGCTGGCTGCAACACGGGCATACGGGCGCATCGATGCTTCGCTGGATCAGCGTCGGCTCACCGCCCACCTGATGCTGCAGCAAGTAGCACTCGGGGAATTCCTTCGCCCAAGTGCCGCGCTCGATCCGCCGACCGCTCGGTAAGCGCACAGGTGGTGGCTCACGGCGCCGATACCACGGCGGCAGCACCTGGCGACTGCTGTCCAGCAGCCCAAGGTGCTCGAGCCGGATCACCACCTGCTGATCGGCCGTGAGCGGAACGAGCTCGACGGGCACCGCCGGAAACGAGGCGGGATACCCCGGATAGGGGAAGCCTGCCTCGGGCGCACCGCGATGCTCGAGAACGACGACCTTCCCGCTCGTCTCGATGCGGTACCTGATGCTCTCGGTCGCGCACGTCCAGCAGTAGAGGAGCGGCACCTCCGGCGCGAAGGCCTCGACATCGAGCCGCTCGTCGGTGGCATCGAGCAAGGCCAGCTGCACCAGGAGCTTGTCACACGCCGGGCAACGCGCTCCGGCACCCTGCTCACCGCCGAGCACGTGCCGATGGCTCGCGGCATCCACCGGCACCATGACGTAGCCCTGCCACGGCCGACCGCGCAGCGATGTCCCTCGCTCCACGCCCATGCGGACCAGCATACGACCGACCACCGCAGCAGGTCATGGCACCAGAGCGGCACCAAGGCGCCGCGATCCCGGTCAACGGGCCGGGATCGCGGGGAAACCAGGGGGTGGAGGCGCCGGGAGACGAACCCGGGTCCGAAGATCATTCACGAAGCGGTCTACGCGCGTAGCCGATGAAAAGAGTCTGATCACGCCAGATACTCACCGACAGGCTCCTGGCACGACGAGCCGCTCCTGAGTTTGATCCGGTGACCGAGCAGCGCTGTCACCGGACGGGCCCGCTAAGTTGGCGCCTTCCCCGGGCCGCGGAGCCTAGCTCGGGGTCAGCGTCTCACCGTTGTTTAGGCGGCGAGAGCGAACGCGTTGTCGTTCGCTGTTCTACAGAGCCGGTTTTTGACTGGGCCTCCGGCACCCAGGCGCGCACACCTCGTTGCAGTATCCCCGTCGAAGCCGTTTCGCCCCCTTGGGTTCCTTTCGTCCCGGAGTATGAGCATGCGCCGGGTTCGGCGCAACCCGTGGCGGCCTCGGCCCCGCGGACGCGCGCCAGGTCCCCTCGCGCTCCTCTGCGCAAATGGAGGTACGCGCTTTCCATCCCCGGGTTGCAAGCGGGCGCGGCGGATCGGCCGCGGCGACTACTTCTTGCCGAGCAGGCCCGTCACGGCGTCCGAGACCGCGATGCCGACGCCGGTCAGGCTCTCGCCGGCGATGAGGCCCGACGCGACCGAGGTCGTGTACTTCTCGGCCGTCGCCTTCGCGAACCGCATGAGCAGGTAGCCCGCGAGCGCGCCGAGGAACATCGAGACGCAGTTGAACCCGTTGACGAGGAACCCGAGCCCGAACGCGCTCGGCATCGGCAGGAAGCTGCGCGACTTCGGGAAGAGCCGCTCGAGGATCGGCACGAGGAGGCCGAAGAGGCCCCCCGCCGCGGCCGCCCAGCGCGCCGACACGGGCAGCGAGCCGATGCCGTCCGCGAGGAGCCTCGCCACCGCAGACCACGTCTGCGCCGCGGGGGCGGGCCATTGCGATGTGCCGAGCACGCTCGCGTCGGGGATGAGCAGGAAGTAGAACGGCACGACGAACGCCGCACCCGCGAACACGCCGAGGAGCTGCGCGATGAACTGGCGACGCGGGTTCGCACCCAGCAAGTAGCCGCTCTTGAGCTCGGTCAGGAGATCGCCGCTCGTCGCCGCCGTGTTCGCGGTGATCGACGCGGTCATGAGGTTCGTCGGGATGTTCGACGGGGCGAGGACGCCGTACGTGAGCTGCACGATCTTGCCCATCGGTCCCTGCGGAGTCGTGTCGGTCTCGCCCGTGACGCGGCACGACACGATGCAGAGCACGAACGCCAGCAGCACCGCGATGACGCCCATCCACCACGCGACCGCGAAGCCGAGCGCCGCCACGATGACCACGCCCGCGCCGAACGCCAGCGAGCCGCCGAGGAACCATGACCCGGGCACCTCGATTCGCTCCATCGGATCGTCGCTCGTGCTCTTCTTGCCGAAGATCGTCGCGAGCCCCGAGAACGCGCGCGCGACCGTGCGCCACTCCATCGCGAAGAGCAGCAGCCCCGAGCTCACGAGGATCGACACGCCTGGCCACACCGACCACTTCGTGATGTCGCGGAAGAGCAGCGCATCCGCCTTGCCGGAGGCGTGGATGTCGCCGGCGCCGTACATCCACGGCGCGAGGAGGCCATAGTTGACGACCGCGCCGAGGAAGATGGACCACCCGGCGCGAAGGCCCATGAGCGCGCCCGCGGCGAGCATCATCGCCGAGCCCTCGAAGCAGAGCGTGAACTCCGCGAGCGAGCGCTTGCCGGCCGTGAACGGCGCCGAGATGCTCGAGAGCCCGAACGCACCCGGGATCCACTCGAGCCGGTCGCGGATGTACGCGATGACGGCGCCGACCGCCCCCGAGCCCACGAGGGCCAGGGTCGCCGTGCGCGACGCGCCGCCGCCCTCGGCGTAGAGCGAGCGCATGGTCTCTGCCGCCGCGAGCCCGGTCGGGAACGGCAGCTGCTCGACGTTGACGAGCTGCCGCTTCATCGGCACCGCGAGCATGACGCCCAGGCCCGCCGTGCAGACGAGCCAGGCCACGAGCACGCCGCCGCCGATGTGGTGGCCGGTCAACATGAGGTAAGCCGGCACCGCGGAGACGAGGATGCCGCCCGTCGAGTAGCCCGCGGTCGACGCCGTGGACTGCATGCAGTTGCACTCGAGGATCGACAGCGGCGTGCGGAAGAGGCCGACCTTGTGGAACAGCAGCGAGATCGAGTAGGCGAGGACGCACGCGACGACCGAGACGCCGAGCGACCAGCCGACCTTGAGGCCGGCGTAGAGGTTCGACAGCGACAGGACCATGCCGAGCACCATGCCGATCGCCACCGCGCGCAGGGTGAGCTGGGGCATGTCGTCGCCCTGGTAGCAGTGCTCGAACCAGTAGCGCTCGATGTCCGCGGGCGCGAGGTCCTCGCTGCCCGCGAGGCGGCCTCCCGGGCCGATGAAGCTCTGCGTCGCGCTCTGGCGCACGCGCGCCGGCGCGCCGGCCTCGCTCGGCGCAGACATCAGCGACGCGTCCGCGGTCGCAGAGCGTCGAGGCGCGCCCGGGGCTCGCGCCACGCGGGATCGAGCGCCGCGGCGCGACGCATCGCGAAGAGCGCCTCCTCGCGCCGGCCCTCGCCGAGCGCGGCCTCGCCCTCGGCGGCCTCCACCCGCGCCTGCGCACCGCGCGCGGCCCGCTCGATCGCCTCGCGCAGCGTCGCCGGCTCGATCTCCGCCGAGCGCGACAGCGTCACCGCGAGCGCGCTCCGCGCCTCGGCCACGCGCCCGCCGGCGAGCAAGATCTCCGCGCGCACCACGCCGAGCCCCGGGTGATCCCCGGCCTCGTCGAGCACGCGCAGCGCCTCCTCCGGTTGCTCGAGCTCGAACGCCAGTCGCCTGGCCATCGCCCCGGCCGCTGCCGGCCGCTCGCCTCTGCCGCTCTTCACAGGTAGGAGATTGTACTACACCCGGGTGCGCGGGGGCAACCGGTGGTCGATCAGGTCCGTTGATCCATCGGCACGTAGTGGTTGAGCGTGCGGCCCGTGTAGATCTGTCGCGGCCGCGCGATCTTCGTGTCGCTGTTCTCGATCATCTCGCGCCAGTGGGCGATCCAGCCGGGCAGGCGCCCGAGCGCGAACAGCACGGTGAACATGTCGGTCGGGAAGCCGAGCGCGCGGTAGATGATGCCGCTGTAGAAATCGACGTTCGGGTAGAGCTTGCGCTCGATGAAGTACTCGTCCTGGAGCGCGACCTCCTCGAGCTTGCGCGCGATGTCGAGGAGCTTGTCGTCCTTCTTGCCGAGCTTGGCGAGCACGCTGTCGCAGGCCTTCTTGATGATGCGGGCGCGCGGGTCGTAGTTCTTGTAGACGCGGTGGCCGAAGCCCATGAGCTTGAAGCCCGAGCTCTTGTCCTTGGCCAGGCGCACGTACTTGCCGACGTCGCCGCCGTCGGCCTGGATCTGCTCGAGCATCGCGATGACTTCCTGGTTCGCGCCGCCGTGCAGCGGCCCCCACAGGGCCAGGATCCCCGCCGCGATCGCCGCGAACAGGCTCGCCTGCGAGCTGCCCACCATGCGCACGGTCGACGGCGAGCAGTTCTGCTCGTGATCGGCGTGCAAGATGAACAAGAGGTTCATCACGCGCACGATGTCCTCGTCGAGCGCGTACGGCTCCGCGGGGACGGAGAACATCATGTACATGAAGTTGCCGCAGTACTCGAGGTCGTTCCTCGGGTACATGAACGGCTGGCCGATCGACTTCTTGTACGCGAACGCCGCGAGGGTCCGGACCTTCGACAAGAGGCGGATCATCGTCAGCTCGCGCACCGCGAGGTTCATCGGGTCGAGCGCGTCCGGGTAGTAGCTCGACAGCGAGCTCACCATCGACGACAGGATCGCCATCGGGTGCGCCGTCATCGGGTACCCATCGAAGAAGCGCTTCATGTCCTCGTGGATCATCGAGTGGCGCGTGAGCAGCGTCGAGAAGCGGTCGATCTCGGGGCGCGTCGGCAGCTTGCCGTACATGAGCAGGTAGCTCACCTCGACGAAGTTGCTCTTCTCCGCGAGCTCCTCGATCGGGATGCCGCGGTAGCGCAGGATGCCCTGCTCGCCGTCGATGTACGTGACCGTGCTCGTCGTCGCGGCCGTGTTCACGAAGGCCGGGTCGAGCGTCACGTACCCCGTCTGGGCGCGCAGCTTGGCGATGTCGATGGCGGGCTCGTTCTCGGCGCCCACCACCGTGGGGAGCTCCACGGCAGTGCCACCGGGGAGCAAGAGCTTGGCTTTCTCGGTCATCGGCCGTCGAGGATAGCAGGAGCGCGGCGCCCGGGAAGCTGTAGGAATTGACCTCCTGCCGCCTTCGGCAGGAGAGTGCGCCCATGCCAGCCCTGAGAGGTAGCCTGACCGCTCGCCGGTACCGGACCACCGGCGAGCTGCCCAAGGACGTCCGCGGTCGCATCGTCCGAGGCCTGCGATCCCACGCATTTGCACCGATCGACCCCGACTCGGACCTCGAGAAGTCCGTCGGCTGGGTCTGCCTCCGCGACGCCGAGGACACGGATTTCTCGGCCGACAAGGTGTTCTCGGGCGAGCGCGTGATGCTGGGGCTGCGCATCGACGTGCTCAAGCCCCCCGCGGGCGAGGTGCGGCGCGAGCTCACGCGGCGCGAGCGCGAGCGCGGCAAGGCCTTCTCGCGCGGCGAGAAGACCGCCCTCAAGGCGGAGATCGTACGCAAGCTGCGCAAGCGCTCGTTCGTGCGCACGCGCGTGCTCGACCTCGTGTGGACGCCCGCGCCCAAGGGTGGCGAGGGGCGCCTGCACTTCTTCTCGCGCACCAAGGCCGCGAACGAGGCGATGATCGACCTCTTCGCCAAGAGCTTCGGCCTCGCGATCGACGTCGAGGGGCCGGCCGCCTGGGCGGCCGACGCGGGCGCCGACAAGAAGAAACCCGATCCGACGCCGGAGCTCCTGTTCGGCTTCGCGGGGAGACGGCGCGATGGCTGAGCGGGGACGCAAGCGGCGAGGCGGCGAGCCGACGCTGGCCGACCAGATCGCCGAGAGCGGCGAGACCGAGAAGGACGAGCGCGCCGTCGCGCTCGACGAGGCGCGCGAGGACCTGCGGTTCCTCGGCCGCGAGTTCTGCGCGTGGCTCATCTATCACGCGGAGGCCGAGGACGGCGTGTTCGGCCGCGGAACGGCGTCGTTCTCGATCAAGCCGGCGGGGCGCATCACGCTGCTCGCGTACGGCGAGGTGGCCGAGGTTCGCATCAGCGGGCCCGGCGCCGCGGCGAGCGCCGAGGCGCGCTTCGTGCTCGGCCGGGGCGCACAGGTGCGAGCGCTCGAGCTCCTCGTGACGAAGAACGAGCGGCAGTGGACCCTGGAGCTCGAGGCCGACACGCTCGACGTCTCGCGCGGCAAGCTCCCGGCCGTGCTCTCCGAGGCGGACGACGACCAGGAGGAGGAGCGCCTCTACCTCATGGACGAGCTCGACGGCATCGTGCGCGAGGCGTTCACCGAGTGGCTGTCGCTCCGCGTGTCCTCGCGCTGGCCCAAGGAGGTGGCCGCCATCGGCGCGTGGATCGGCGGGTAACCGGTCAACGTGACCCGAGCAGGATGACGCCATCCACGCCCGAGCGCATCATGCCCGCGGCGACGTAGGGTGTGCCGGGCGAGCCCTCGGTCCAGACCGCCCAGAGATCGACGTCGAACGGCGGGCTCGCGCTGGCGAAGCCGACGCCATCGCCGATGACGAGGGAGCCGCCGAACATGGGCGAGCCGACGGCGACGACCTCCTGCGGGGAGAAGGCGAGCGCGCGCAGCCCCGTGCTGCCTCGAAGGGCGGTGGGCCCGGCCTGCGAGAACAGGTGCCGCGCGGCCGTGCCCTCGAGGACGAAGAGCGCCCCGCCCGAGCCGACCGCGTACGTGGCGCCCGTGGCGCTCCCGCGGATGCCGAGGAACTCGAAGTAGGGGCGATCTTCGGGGCGAAAACCCGCCGGGAACGCGACGTCGAGCGAGCGCAGCGCGCTGCCGGTCCACTCGAAGATGCGCCCCGCGCTCGCGGCGATGAAGACGCGGCCGGTGGCCGGCCCCCAGACGCCCGCGAAGGTGCCGGAGTCCGTCGCGAGGCGCACGAACTTGTCCGTCGTCGCCGAGGCGTTGAACCGATAGAGGGCGCCTCCACCCGTCTCGTCGCCGACGGCGTAGACCTCGTCCTTCGAGTAGCCGAAGATCCCGTTGATCCTTCGCGGACTGCCCACGGACGAGACGATGTAGTTCTCCCAGGCGTCCATGCGCCAAACGTAGAGCAGGCCGGACTCGCAGCCGACGTGCAGGCGCAGCGTGGCGCCGTCGAACGCTCCGTAGAGCGAGTGGATCGCGGCGTTCGAGGGCACCTGCTGGAAGTTGGACCAGCGCGTGCCGTCGAAGCGCAGGATGCGGCCGGTCGACGTGCCCGCGTAGAGGTCCCCCATCTGCACGCCCCACAGCGCAGTCACCTGACCGGTGCCGGCGGGCAACGTCATGCTCGACCAGGTGAGCGCCGGTCCCGCGCCCCCCGCACCCGCGCCCCCCGTCGCCCCCGCGCCCCCCGCGCCGGCACCGCCCGCACCCGCACCGCCCGCACCCGCACCGCCCGCGCCGGCACCGCCCGCGCCCGCACCGCCCGCGCCCGCACCGCCCGCGCCGGCACCGCCCGCGCCCGCGCCTCCCGCGCCCGCGCCCC
>CAZQJC010000295.1:0-60246 GCA_964593795.1 uncultured Myxococcales bacterium
GGGCTTCAGGCCTCGGGCTTCAGGCTCCGGATCCGGGTCAGAGACCCGAAGCCTGAAGCCTGGAGCCTGAAGCCTCTTCGCATGACAGCTCGCAAGTCCGCGTTGCAGCACACGGTTCAACATGATCGGTGCTCTAGCTCGCGTGTGGGCGCCTCGGACGCCGCAGCGAAGGCGCTACTGCGGCGCGGGGGGCTTGGTCATCTTGGGCTTGCCGCGCGAGACCAGCTTGAGCTCCGGGCTCACGTCCGGCACCACGCTGCGCACCTGATCGGGGTTCTGGACGTCGACGAAGGTCCAGGTCTTTCCCCCGTCCCTCGACACGCCGAGGAGCGTCGAGTCGACCTCGGCCTCGTTGATCGGTCCCACCATGCGCACGGTCGTCGGCAGCGTGACCTGGATGGTCTTGTCGCCGACGCGTACCGCCTGCGTCGGATCACCGAGCTTGACCGAGCGGAACTTGATGTTGCTCGACTGCTTCTTCATGAAGGCGAGGGCCTTGTCCTTGCCGCCCATGCGCTCGACCAGCGCCGGGTAGGTGAGCTCGAGCACCTTCGCCCAGTCGCCGCGCTTGGCCGCCTCCTGCATCCTCGACGCGCTCTTCTTGGCGGACGCGAGCACTGCCGGGGAAATCGCCGGCTCGCCGAGCGCGAACGCGGTGGAGCACCAGGCGAGGAGCGCGATGGACCATCTGACCGTCCGGAACTTCATGGGCCCATCGTACACTTTGGCGCATGTCTTCTGCCTCCGGCGTGCATGCGCTGCCGCTCCTGCTCGGAGCGCTCTGCGTGGCCGCGCTCGCCTATCGCTACTACTCGGCGTTCCTCGCCGCCAAGGTCATGGTCCTCGACGACACGCGCGTGACCCCCGCGCACACGCACGCCGACGGCCACAACTACGTGCCCACGAACAAGTGGGTCCTCTTCGGCCACCACTTCGCGGCCATCACGGGCGCGGGCCCGCTCGTCGGCCCCACCCTGGCCGCGCAGTTCGGTTGGCTCCCCGGCTACCTCTGGATCCTCGTCGGCGTCGTCCTCGGCGGCGCGGTGCACGACTTCGTCATCCTCGTCGGCTCGGTGCGCAGGGACGGCAAGTCCCTGGCGGAGATCGCGCGCCAGGAGATCTCGCCGCTCTCCGGCGGCGTCGCCGGCGCCGCCATCCTCGGCATCGTCCTCGTGGCCATCGCCGCGATGGGCAAGGTCGTGGTGACCGCGCTCGCCGAGAGCGCCTGGGGCACCTTCACCATCGGCGTCACCATCCCGATCGCCCTCTTCATGGGCCTGTGGATGTACAAGCTGCGCCCCGGCAGGATCCGCGAGGCCTCGGCGATCGGCGTCTCGCTCCTGCTCCTCGCCGTCGTCGCGGGCAAGTGGGTCGCCGGCTCCTCGATCGGCCACGCGTTCCTGCTCTCCGAGCACAAGCTCACGCTCGCCATCGGCGCCTATGGCTTCGCCGCCAGCGTCCTTCCCGTGTGGATGCTGCTCTGCCCGCGCGACTACCTGTCGTCGTACATGAAGATCGGCACGATCGCCCTGCTCATCGGCGGCATGCTGATCGCGAACCCGACCATCGAGGCGCCCGCCATCTCGCGCTTCTCGGGCGGCGGCCCCGTCGTCCCGGGCAAGCTCTTCCCGTTCGTCTTCATCACCATCGCGTGCGGCGCCATCTCGGGCTTCCACGGCCTCGTCGCCTCGGGCACGACGCCCAAGATGATCGACCGCGAGTCGCACTGCCGCATGATCGGGTACGGCGCGATGCTGATGGAGGGCATCGTCGGCGTGGTCGCGCTCATCGCCGCGAGCTCGCTGACGCCGGGCGACTACTTCGCGATCAACACCGCGCCCGACAAGTTCGCGGCGCTCGGCCTCGCCACCGAGCACCTCGGCGAGCTCCAGGAGCAGATCGGCGAGCACCTCGCGGGCCGCCCGGGCGGCGCGGTCTCGCTCGCGGTGGGCATGGCGCGCATCTTCGCGGGGCTGCCGGGCCTGCAGACCCTCGTCGCCTACTGGTACCACTTCGCGATCATGTTCGAGGCGCTCTTCATCCTCACGACCGTGGACACCGGCACGCGCGTCGCGCGCTTCCTGGTCCAGGAGTTCGTGGGGCGATTCGACGCCCGCTTCGCGCGCACCGACTGGCTCCCCGGCACGCTCATCTCGACCACGTTCGTCTGCTTCGGCTGGGGCTACCTCGTTTGGACCGGCAGCATCGCCACCATCTGGCCGCTCCTCGGCATCTGCAACCAGCTCCTCGCGTGCATCGCGCTCGCCGCCGCGACGTCCATGCTGATCCGCCGCGGCAAGCAGCGCTACGTGTGGGTGACGCTCATCCCGCTCGCGTTCGTCGGCACGGTCACGGAGACCGCCGGCGTCCAGCTCATCCGAGACACGTTCCTCGGCAAGCTCGTCGCGTCCGGCAAGCCCGAGCTGGTGTTCCAGGGCTACCTGCTCTCCGCCCTGGCCGCGCTCGCGATGGTCGCGCTCGTCTTCGTGATCGCGGACGCCGCGCGGCGCTGGCTCCGCCCCGCGGCCGCGGTCACGGCCGCGTAGTCAGCGGTTCTCGGGGCAGCTCACGCCCACGCCCGCCGGCGCACCCGGCGGTCCGAGCACGTCGGGCGGCGGGGGCACGCGACCGTCCGGCACGCGCGCGGGCACGTCAGGTGAGGCCGGGTCGAGCGGGTTCGTCTTCTCGACCACCCCGTCGACGAACCAGCACATCCGCAGGTACTCCGAGTCGCTCACCTTCTCGCCGGGGCCCACCGCCTGCGTCGCGTCCGGCATCCCGTCGCCGTCGGCGTCGCGCTGCCCGGTGGTCGCATAGGGCCCCGTGAACACGCGCTCCGGGCCCGCCTGAGCTGCCTCCGCCAGAAAGCCCCGCACCATGGGCACGTCGACCCCGGACGCCGGGTTGAGGTTGTAGCCCACGACGCTGTCCTCGCCCGCGGAGAGGGGCTCGTTGATGAGCCGCCGCGGCTCCCAGGTGCCCTTGTGGATCTGCTCGATGAGCCGCGTGTAGAGCGGCGCCCAGTTCCAGTACGGGACCCCGAGGCAGCTCACCATCGCCGGGCCCGCGGGCAGCCCCTCGGGGGTGAGCTGCCGGCAGCCGTCCCGGTTGTCGTTGGCCATGCCCCAGCGGTCGTGGATGCGGCCCTCCGTGGTGAGCCGCTCGATGAGCCGCGTAACGCGCTGGTTGTCGGCCAGGTGCGCGATCACGTCGCAGCCGCTCTCGAGGAGGCGGAACGTCAGGAGCTCCTCGCGGTACACGCGTTCCGAGCCGCCGCGCGCGAGCGGGCCCGTGTACGTGTCCGTCGGACCGCCGCGGTAGTCGTACCAGAAGCCGAGCCACGCCACCTCGACCACCAGGCTCGGGTTCGCGGTGCGCGCGCCGAGCGTGAACGCGTTGATGTGCCGAACCACCTCGGGCGTGACGAGCGCCGCGACGAGCCCGATGCGTCGCGTCGCGCGCGCGGCGGCCACGCGACCCGCGACGAACCACGCCTGCTCCATGTGGCCGAACACGGAGCTCACGTTGGCCGCGTTCCGGAAGCCGGCCACGATGGCGAAGCGCATGTCCGGGTAGCGCATCGCCCGCTCGAGGACCGCGTCGCGCTGCGAGTACGAGTTCGCGAGGATGAGGTCCTTGCCCTGCGCGACGAACTCGTCGATCGTCCTTCCGATCGACTCGGCGTCCACGATGTTCTCGCGGAACTGAAACGACACGTAGGGCAGGGCCTTCTTCGTGGCCTCGAGGCCGTCCTGGTGCGTGAGCGTCCAGCCTTCGCCGCCCGAGACGACCCCTACCCAGAGGGCCCCGACGTCGATGGGCATCTGGCAGCGGTCGGCGAAGCACTGCGTGGGCGCAGGACAGTCTGCCTCTCGCGCGCACGCGATCGTGCACAGGCCCTGCTCGCATCGCGACGCGTGACAGTCTCCGTCGGCGGCGCACGGCGCCCCGACGCCGCGCGCGTGCAGCTCCGGCTCCGCCAGCTTCGAACACCCGCCGAGCGCGACCAGCAGCAGGACCGCAGCGCGTGGGCAGCCTATTCCGATCGACGCTCTCAGAACCTCCAGTGTACGCCCGCGCCGACCGACGCGGCACGCCCGGCTTCGCCCTCCGGGCGCACGAGGAACCACACCGTGACGCCGGCGCCGGCCGCCGCGCCCGCCAGGAGCAGGTCCGTGGCCAGGGCGAGGCTCGAGGCTCGGGACTCGAGGTCACGCGCGGCCGGGCTCGGCGTGCTGCCGGCAAAGCGCGTGCGCGCGAGCTCGTCCTTGGCGTCGAGCGCGGCGAGGCCGGTGACGGCCGCCGCCACGACGAGGGCCGCGGTCACGCCGGCCGCCACCCAGGGCTTGAGGCTCGAGCGGCTCGCGGGGGGCATCGGTGCGGGGGCCATCGCCGGCACCACGGCCGCGGCCGCCGCCGGCCTCGGAATGCGCAGCGAGACCGGCACCTCGTCGCCTCCCGCCACCGCGATCACCGTCGCCGCCTGCCGACCCTGCCTGGACGCGGTGACCCTGCGCTGGCCGACGTTGACGCGCACGGGCCCGGGCAGAGGGGAGACGCCCACCACGT
This sequence comes from uncultured Myxococcales bacterium, assembly GCA_964593795.1. GTDB lineage: Bacteria > Myxococcota_A > Polyangia > JAHFDS01 > JAHFDS01 > JAHFDS01. Next base: position 4,570 of record CAZQJC010000295.1, read on the forward strand.
GATCGTCGACCGAGACCTCTGCGCCGGCCTCGGTGACCTCGATGCGCAGGACACCCACGAAGCCGCGGAGCTTGTCGATCTCTCGAGCGACCTCCGCGCGCCGGCTGCGATCCATCGTGGCGCCCGCCTCGGCGAGGTACGTCTCGAACGTCTCGAGCGCGTCCGCGTAGCGCCGCAGGTCGCGCCGCACGACCGCCAGATTGTAGAGGAGCTTCGAGGCGGGCCGCAGGGCGTAGGCACGCTCGAGCTCGACCAGTGCCGCGTCGAGGGCACCGTCCCGATAGAGCTCGAGGGCGCGATCGAAGCGCCTGCGCGCCTCCGCGTCCGCGCCTGCGGCCGTAGCGGGCGCGGCCTTCGCAGCAGGGGCCGCGCCCCTGGGCGCAGGCGGGGCCGCCTCGGCAGCGCCGCCCGCCAGCGCGAGCGCGAGCGCGATCACCGCGGCGAGGCGCGACATCACTTCCACGGGTCGGAGGTGTCGAGGGCGGGGCGTCGTGCCGGGCGGGACGGCTCCTCGGGCTCGAGCTCGGGCGTCGGCCGAGCCGGTCGCGCCCCGCGCTTGGTGGCGGCGCGCGTGGACCTGCGCTCGACCTCACGCTCCGGGCGCGGCGCCGCCGGTCGCTCGACCGCCGCGAGGATCACCTCGAGGTGAACGTCCGCTCCGAGCGAGACCGAGCGCTCCTCGGTCGCGTGGCCGGGGGCCTCGACCCGCAGCTTGTGGGGCGCGGAGTCGGCCGGCCGGCGCACGTCGACGCTGGCGCCGCCGAGCGGCGCACCGTCGAGCAGCATCCGCGCGGTGGACGGCTGCGCCCTGAGCTCGAGCCGCACTGTCCGGGGTTGCGCTGGCGGCGGGGCCTTCTCGGTGGGCGCGGGCGTGACGCTCGCTTCGGACCGCTCCTCGCCGCCACGACTCATCAGCCAGACGGCGGCGATCGCCCCGAGTACCACGCCACCCGCGGCGAACCACCACCCGCGCGCCCGCGCGGTGGGCTCCGGCTGCGCTCCTGGGGGCAGGCGCACGAGCCCGGACGCTCCGATCTGCGTGGGCGCGTCGTGGATCGCGCTCGCCTGCGGCCGCACCGTGACGATGGGCGTCGCGTCGATGTCGGGGTGCACTTGCAGCGGCTGCGTCGGCTCTCCCGGGCCGGCTGGCTCGAGGCGCCGGATGCGCCGCACCGCGGGCTCGAGGTCCGGCGAGGCGAACGGCAGGAGCGCCTCCGCGAGGTCGGCCACCGTCGGGAAGCGCGCCTCGGCGTCGCGCTTGAGGCAGCGCCGCACGACGGCCTCGAGGCCTCCCGGCAGCACGCCTCCCCCGACGATGACGAGCGGCGGCGGCGGCTTCGCGAGGATCGCGGCGCACACCTGACCCACGCTCTCGGCCTCGTAGGGCACGCGACCGGACAGGAGCTCGTAGAGGATGACGCCGAGGGACCACACGTCCGCGCGCCGATCGACGTCGCGCGACGAGAGGAGCTGCTCGGGCGACATGTAGCGCGGGGAGCCGACCGCGACGCCCGTGTCCGTGACGGAGTGATCGCTCTGGTCCTGGTCGATGGTCTTGGCGACCCCGAAGTCGAGCACCTTGACGAGCGGGGTTCCGTCCGCGTGCCGGGTGAGGAAGAGGTTGGAGGGCTTGAGGTCGCGATGGACGATGCCCGCCGCGTGGGCCTCCGCGACCGCGTCGCACGCCTGGAGCACGAGGTCGATCGCATCGCGCGCCGCGACGGGGCCGCGCCGGAGCAGCTCCGACAGGTCCTCGCCCTCGAGGTACTCGAGCACCATGAAGGGCGGGCCGCCGGCCTCGAGCGCACCGACGTCGAGCACGCGGGCGACGTGCTCGCTGCGCAGCCTCGCGAGGATCCTCGCCTCACGCGAGAACCGCTCGACGATCGCGCGATCCTCGAGCACCGAGCCGCGGAGGAACTTGAGCGCGACGCGCTGGCCGAGCTGGAGGTGCCGCGCCGAGACCACGATACCGAGGCCGCCAGAGCCGAGGATCTGCTCGACCTGGTACTTGCCCTGGAGGATCGCTCCCTCCCGCAAGTGCGCAGATTCACCCTCGTGGCTGGGTAAGGCCACAGTCTCTCCGTCGCGACTGTACCACGCGCGCTGGGGACAGCGGTTCCCAGCAACCGGCCGGTGGATCCGCGGGCCCCACGAGCGAACCTGGCGGGATCTCAGGGTGGGTAGGTGGTCCGCCACTTGCTCCTACACCCGGACAGGAGGAGCTCATGACGTCGCCCTGGGGCCCTTCAGCCCCCGACCTGGAACCCGATGCGAGCGAGGAGGAGCGCCGGCGAGGCGCCCGCGCACCGCTGTCGGCGTGGGTGGAGCAGTCCTGGCGCGCCGGGGTGGTGCTGCGCCGGGCGATGAACCTCGGCGAGGGTGGCGTGTGCTTCCTGGCGTCGCTCCCCGAGCCGGAAGGCACGGAGCTCGACCTCGGCATCCCGATCCCGGACGGGCGGGCTCCCGTGCGAGCTCGCGGCGTGGTCGTCGGCCACGCGGAGCACGATCACCGCGTGGTCTCCATCCGCTTCACGCGCATCTCGTCGCGCGATCGCAGCCGGGTGGCCGCGTACGTCCGCGCGCGCGCGGCGTGAGCGACAGAGGGTCAGCCCCCCCGGCGCCCGCGGATCGGAGCGCGAACGCCGGGTGGCCGACGAACGACTGAGTCGCCTAGCGGGATCGGACGCCCGCGCCCTCGATGATGATGTTGCGGCGCAGCGGGATGCCAGCCTTGACGTTGGTCTTGGTCTTCATGCACTCCCTGCACAGCAATCCCCTTGCCAGCCGCTGGGCCGCTCGAACCCGGCGAGATCCCATCGCTGCGTGCTCGCCAGGTGTTCGATCGGGTGTTCTCTCTGTCCGGACCTGGGACGCTCGCCTGAACTAGACGTCGTCAAGTTCGATCCTGACAGCGGCAGGATTAATCCTTACGACGTCTAGATGGGGCCGCGGGCCCACAGGGTGCGGGGCCCTGGTCCCCCGACCGACACCGCGCGTTTCCCACTTTCGGACGCTTTTTCACGCTCCGGTCACGGATCCGGACGCACTCGCGCAGGCGCATGCAATCGGATCAGGTGGTTGCGAGCGCGACCAGGCTGGCATCCCGTTCGCAATGTCGTCCTCGCATGAAGACCAAGACCAACGTCAAGGCTGGCATCCCCAAGGGTCGCAACCTCCCCGTCGAGGGCGTGGGCGTCCGCGCGCGCTAGGGGCGCGCAGGAGCCGCGCCGCTCCGCGCGAGGCAACGACCGGCGCTGTCCGAGCGATCTCGACGCGGAGCGCTTTTCGGGCTCTGATGGCGATCGGGTGCGTCGCTCGCTCGCTCTGGCCGTGGCCATCGCAGCCGCCTGCATCGCGAGCCCGCTCGCCGATGCGAGCGCGCCGGTCGTGTGGACGCTCGCCAGCATCGCGCCGGAGGGCTCGCCCACCGCGAACGCGATCGGCGACTGGTCGCGCGGCATCGAGCGGGGGGCGGCCGGACGCCTCAAGCTGCGGCTGCGGGTTGGCGGTGTGCTCGGGGAAGATCCCGACACGCTCCTGCTCTGCAAGCAGGGAAAGATCCAGGGCTGGGGCGGCGCGTCGGGCTCGCTGGCGGAGCACGTCCCTTCGCTGTCGGTGCTCGAGACGCCGCTCCTGTTCCCGGACGTGGCGTCCGTGGCGCGCGCGTTGCCCCACGACGCGATGCTCCTGCCGGCGATCGCGGCCGCGCACCGCGCCGCGGGCTTCGAGCCCGGGGCCGTCGCGTTCGTGGGCTTCCGCGCGATCTCCACGCGCGATCGCCCGGTGCGCCAGCCCGGCGATGTGCGCGGGCTCAGGATCCGTTCGGCCAACGTGGAGATGCACCGCGCGATGTGGCGGCTCCTAGGGGCCGACGCGCAGCCGATCGAGCTCAACCACGTCGCCGCCGCCTTCCGCGAGCGCCGCATCGACGGGACGGACACGCCCGTCACCTACGTCTTCGCGACCGCGCTGCAGGACCAGATCCGCTTCCATTCGCGGACGCAGCACATGGTGCAGTTCGGCTCGATGGTCTTTCACCGCGACGCCTTCGCGAAGCTCCCTGCGGACCTGCAGGGCAAGCTCCGGCAGAGCGTCCCTCCGCTCGTCAAGCGCATGACGGCCGCGCACGAGAACCTCGAGGCCGAGCTCCTCGGCGCGCTCGTGGCCAGCAAGGTCGTGCAGGTGATCGAGCTCGGATCCGCCGAGCGAGCCGCCTGGAAGGCGGCGCTCTCGCCCCTCGGTGAGGAGGCCAGGCGCCTCGGCGGACCCGCGGGCGCCGCGCTCCTCGCCGCGATGCGCGCGCGCCTGCGCTGACGGCGCTACGGACGAACGGCGCCGCAGCGCGGGCCGCTCGCCTCGAGGCGGCAGCGCAGCGCGCAGCTCCCGTTCTCGTCGCGGAGGTCCGCGACCCACACCCCGTCCGCCTCTCGCTCGAGGAGCAGGTACCCGAACGACGCACGCGCGCGCGCGAACGACACAGGCACGCCGAGGGCAGCCGCGACGCGCTCCACCGTGAGCTCCGGCTCGGGATCGAGCTCGGTGCCCCCGGTGCCCGCGACGGCCTGCACGGGGCCATGCTCGAGCTTCACCAGCTCGTAGAGGTGGATGTGGCCGGACAGGATGAGCTCGAGGCTGCGCGGCAACAGGTCGCTCGCCGCGCGCAGGGAGGCCCCGGGTGCCCGTAGCTCCCCCTTGCGCTTGAGGTTCGCCTCCACGCCGAAGGGCGGGTGGTGGCTGACGAGCCACGCGGGCGCGTCCTTCGAAAAGGGCGCCGTGGCGATGTCTGCGCGCGCGCGCGCCACATCGGCCGCCGAGGGGTGCTCGTCGACGACGCCCGACGAGTCGAGCACCACGAGCGAGCGCGAGCCGAGCGGCACGGCGTAGGGGCCCGTGCGGTCCGAGCACTGGGCGGGCACAGGGCGCGGGTCGAGCAGGCGCAGGAATCCGCCGCCCGCGCGCTGGCAGCTCTCGTGGTTGCCGCGCGCCATGATCCAGGGCGCCGCGGCGAGGAGCGGCCGCGCCGGCGCGAAGAAGTCCGCGACCCACGTGTCGAGGCGGTCGCCGAAGGGGCTCGCAGCGCACCCTTCGTTCCCCTCCGGACACTCGCGCTCGCGGTACACGTAGTCGCCCACGTGGATGACGAGGTCGGGTGCGTCGTCCGCGGCCCGCGCGGCGACCTGGGCAAAAGGCCACTGATCGAGGTCGTTGCAGGCCTGCAGCACCTTCTTCTTGAGCCGGCAGCCGCTGTCGCCGAGCACCACGATGCGCCTCGGGTCCGCCTTCGGCAGCGGCAGCGCGTGCGCACCGAGCCGAGCGCTCCGCGTCCCGGCCGGGAGGGCGAGCTCGCAGACCCGCTCGGGGAAGCTCGGGCGGGGGGCCGCGCGGAGCGACATCTCGCGCGAGGTGCCGTCGATCAGCACGGCCGGGCACGACGGTGCGCGCACGATCGCCCGCGCGAGCGGCTGGCCCCCGGGGCCGAGCTCGACCCACGTCGCCATGGGCTCGATCACCACGGCCGGTGGTGGTGGAGGTGGGACTGAAGCGCACCCGAGGAGGGCGACGATCCATGCGCCTTGCCGCATGCGGCCGCAGCATACAGCGGGTCCGGCACGACGTCGCGCGGGTCGCCTGTCCCCATCCCGCGGCGGACGGCTCCCCGATCACGTCCGCGCAAGCTGCCGAGATCAGGCGAGAGCATCTGGCACGGCGAATGCGATGAGAGTGGGGATGCGGCTCGTCCTGACCTCGCTGTCGCTCTGTGTGGCCCTCGGGGCCTGCGGCCCCACGCTCCCGAACGACGGCAACGCCGGCAGCGCCGGCGCGGCTGGCAAGCAGGACCAGCCGGGTCGCGGGGGCGCCGGTGGGATGGGCGGCGCGGGCCTGGCCGGATCGGGTGGTCGGGCGCTCCCGCCGCCGCCGGGCGCAGGAGGAGCGGGCGTGGGAGGCATGGGCGCCGCTGGTGGGCCGACGTGTGGCGCGGAGACCTTCCGCGTCGAGCCGCCGCCGCCGGCGTCGGTTCTCGTGGTGTTCGACAAGAGCGGGTCGATGGCCATGCGCATGGTCGCGGGCGCGACCATGTGGCAGATCATGCGGACGGCGATGAAGAGCATCGTCATGAACCTGCAGGGCCAGATGCGCTTCGGCCTGCAGCTCTTCCCGGGTGACACCGGCTGCGGGGCCGGCGGGCAGGTCGACGTGCCGGTCGGGGAGAGCGCGTTTGCGCCGATCGCGCAGAAGCTCGACGCCACCGAGGCCGCGGGCGGTACGCCGACGCGCCTCGCGATGCAGACGGCGCGCGCGTACATGGCGGGCCTCGCGGTGCCTCCGCGCGGGAAGAAGGCGATCCTCCTGCTCACCGACGGCGAGCCGAACTGCCACTGGGACGGGCCGTGCGTCTGTCCGACGGGCTTCTCGCCGAGCCCGAGCGGCACCTCGTGCTGCCGCAACGGCTCGTGCACGTACTTCTGCAACGGCGGCGATCAGCTCGACGTGGCCGGCGCCTCGGGCGAGCTCGGCGCGTCCGCGCGCGCGGAGATCCCGGTCTACGTGATCGGCATGGCGCAGGGGCTCGAGGACTCGCTCAACCAGCTCGCACAGGCCGGCGGCGCGCCGCGCACCCCCGGGCCGCCCTTCTACTACGAGGCGACGAGCGCGAGCTCGCTCGAGGCCGCGATGACGGCGATCGCCAAGCAGATCGTGCCCTGCGACTTCACGCTGGTCCGGCCGCCGCCCGCGCGCGACGACGTGATCGTCCGCCTCGGCGGGTAGGTCGTGCCGCGCGACACCGCGGACGGCTGGATGCTGTCGTCGGACGGCCTGAAGATCACGCTCGTGGGCGCGGCGTGCCAGCAGCTCCAGACGCTCGGTCAGTCGGCCGACATCCAGGTGACGTTCAACTGCCCGCCGGTGGGGATCGAGGCCGCGCCGAGCGCGGAGCTCAGCGTCGAGCGCTGAGGGAGCGCCCTGCGAGGTGGGTGTGGGCTACTGCCAGGTGGCCGTCAGCGTCGTGCCGCTGTACTGCGAGTAGGCGTGCACGAGGATGTAGAGCTTGCCCTCCTGCGCGCCGAGGCTGATCGACTCCGCGGGGCCCGACGCCCAGGAGCGGCCGTCGTAGGCGCTCGTGGTCGGCACCTGGCCGCGGCGCACGTAGAGGTCGGGATCGCCCGAGCCACCCGCGAGCGTCACGGTCACGTTGCGTGCGCCCGCCGGCACGTCGAGCACGTAGTACTTCTTGTCGTTGCGCGCGCCCGAGAGGCCCGTGACCGGCGCGCCGCTCTCGATCGCCGTCGCATCGGGCGTGCCGCCGCCGGGCGTGCCGCCTCCCGCGCCGACGCCGACGGCGTCCCACGCGGCGGTGACGGCCGCGGCCGCGGTCGCGCCGTAGAGGTCCGTCGCCGCCTGCGCGGTGGCGGCCTTGAGGGCGGCGAAGTCCGTGCTCTCGTGCACGTACGCGGTCTGTGCGCGGTAGAAGATCGCGCCGGCCTGCTGGATGCCGAGCGCGGGCACCTCCACCGTCGTCTTGCCCCGCGGGTGGCGGCCGCCCGTGACGAGGAGCTTGTAGGCGAGGTTCGCGATGCCGGAGTTGCCGTGCACGCCGCCGTAGTCGTCCCACTGGCTCGGCGAGCTCGAGTCCGGGATCTTCTCCGGGTAGTAGTCCTTCGAGTAGTCGTCCTTGGTCGGGTCGTCCATGTAGCGCAGGGCGTCGCCGGGCGTGGCGGGCGTCCAGATGTCCTCGCCGAGCAGCCACGTGCGCTGGTCGACCGCGCCGTTGCGCCAGGCCTCGCAGGTCGCGCCGAAGATGTCGGAGAGCGCCTCGTTGATGCCGCCCGGCTCGTTCTCGTAGCGCAGGCCCGAGGTGTGCTCGGTGACGCCGTGCGTGAGCTCGTGCGCGGTGACGTCGAGCGCGAGCGCGAGCGGCCCGAGCTCCTGGCCGTCGCCGTCACCGTAGACCATCTGGGTGCCGTCCCAGAACGCGTTGTTGTACGCCCGGCCGAAGTGCACGGTGGACAGGAGCGTGCCGCCGCTGCCGTCGATGCCGTCGCGCCCGAAGAGGGTCGAATAGCAGTCGTACGTGGTGCCCGTGTTGTCATACGCGGCGTTGACGGAGGAGTCGCCCGTCGCGGCCTGGCCCTCACTGCGCGCGAGCGTGCCCGGCGTGGTCTGCGCGCCCTTGGCGTCGCTGACGCGGCGGTTCCTCGCCGTGTGGATCTTCGCGCGGCGGTCGGCGATGCGCCCGGTCGCGGCGTCGACGTACACGAGGTCACGCACGGGGGTGCCGTCCGCGCGCGTGCCGGTCGCCTCGACCTCCCACGCCAGGAACGCGGTGCCGCGAGTGGTCAGCGTGTAGACGAGGCGCGAGACGGCGCTCGTGGCGAGGCCGCCATCGGCCGCGGCGCGGAGCGCGCTCTTGGCGTCGAAGCGCGGCGTCGGCGAAGGCAGGCCGCCGGCCTTGACGAGGCCGTTGGCCGCGTAGACCTCGCCCGTCGGGCTGACGTGCACGACGAGCCCGGCGCCGAGCACCGGCAGGCCGTTTGCGATCTGACGGTGCCGGACGTGGGCGCCGCCCGCCTTGTCGACGTCGGTGCGCACGTGCTCGAGATCGGCGCCGGTGATCTGGAAGCGCGCCGCGACCTGATCGAGCTCGCCGCCGAGGCCGCCGCCCTGCGAGCGCCGCGCGAGCGTGACGTCGGCGACCTGCGCGAGCTTGCCGCGCAGGAACGTGGGCGCGCCGCCCGGGCTGCGCGAGAGCACGTCGAGGCCCGCGGTCTGGCCGCCACGCAGGCGATCCGCCTTGCCGTCGTCGTCGTCCACGGGCGGCGTCTTCTCGTTGGTGTCGTCGGTGGTGGTGGCCGGTCCGCACGCGGCGGCGGCGAGAGCGAGCCAGAGCAGTCGGTGTGGGAGAATGTGGTGTCGTCGCAAGAGTCCCTCCGGTGCGCGCCCCCATCAGCAAGCTCCACACCAGCGCGCGCGGACACGATTCCGGGGTGTTGCCGGGAGGGGAGGAGGGGGTTTCGGTCCGCTGCGGCCCCGAGGTTGCGGGGCTGACATCGATAGCCAGGGTGGGATCTGCTCGTCGCGTGCGGGCGTCTGCCCGACGGCGTCCTACACCGTCGCCCGCGAAAGAAATTCCGACGCGAACGCGGGACCGCGCGCCTCGTCCTCGTGCTTGAAGAAGACGAAGGCCTCGTCCCACGGCTGTTCACGGACGCGATCGAGCCAGCGCGCGAGGTCGTCGGGCGTGTAGTCGCAGCGGCGGAGGCGCAGGTAGCCGAAGCGCGCCGTCGGGACGAGCGGCTGCGCGCCGTCCTCGTCGGTCTCCGACATCACGAGCGCTGCGCCCGAGCGCGCGAGGACCGCCCGCACCTCGTCGTCCTGCCAGGAGTCGTGGCGGAACTCGAGCGCGACCCGGCGGCCGCCAGGCACGAGCGCGAGGAACGATTCGAGGCGTGACAGGTCCTTCTTGAGGTTCGGTGGGAGCTGCACGAGCACCGGGCCGAGCCGATCGCCGAGGCCGCGGGCTTGCTCGAAGAAGTACGCCGTGGGCTCGTCGGCCTCCTTGAGGCGCTTTCGGTGCGTGATCTGCTGCGAGGCCTTGAGCACGAACGAGAAGCTCTCCGGGACCTCGCCGAGCCACTTGGCGAGCGCGTCGGCCTTCGGCATCCGGTAGAAGGTGTTGTTGATCTCGCAGGTGCCGAAGCGGCTCGCGTAGAACGACAGGAACTTCTTCGCCGGGAGATCCGCCGGGTAGAACGCGCCCTTCCAGGCCGGATACGAAAAGCCGCTCGTCCCCACGTGGATCTTCATGCGGGGAGGATACGCACCGACGCATCCGCGCGTCGATGAGGGTTCGGACCAGGGGGCTCTCTCTCGTTTCAGAGCGTGACGTTCGGACTACCCCGCGACGCGGATGAGGGCGGTGACGCGCTCCGAGGCGGTGTCGTAGAGGGCGAAGGTGCTCTCGGTGAGGAAGCCGAGCACCAGCGTGGTCCCGTCCGGCAGGAGGTTCAGCACGTCGGGCACGCAGCGCGGCGGCGCGTCCTTGGTGCCGCACGAGAACGCGAGGCTCCGCACCTCGCCGCTCGCCACGTCGAGGCGATAGAGCCCGCCGTCGACGAGGAAGACGCTGCTGCCGTCGGGCGTCATCACGAACTCGTCGAGGTGCACCGCCGGACCGTGCGACATGCGAACCATGCGGCCGGCCACGTCCACGAGGCGCAGGCCCTCGTCGTGATCGAGGTCGGTGGCGTCGTAGAGCAGCACCACGTCGCCGTCGGGCGTCACGCGGTAGGTCGGCAGGTCGTTGCCGAGCTCGACGACGGCGATCTCCAGCGAGGGCAGCGCGATGAAGAGCAGGCTGTAGGCCGAGCGCGTGTGGAGGCCGGCCGCCTCGAGGTCGGGGCCGCGGCCGAACGCCACCGCGAAGCGGCCGTCGGGCGAGAAGTCCACCGGGCCGAAGCCGGGCAGGTTCTTGACGAAGCGACGCTGTCCGAGGTCGATGACGCTCACCGGGTCCGTGCTGCACGCGCTCGGCGCGAGCAGGGCCATGCGGCTCTTCGGGGCGACGCGCAGCGCGCTCGCGCAGTTCGGCACGTCCGTCTCGATGCGTGTGCCGTCCTGCTTGAAGAACGTCACCCGCGCGCTCGAGCGCGTCGGCGCGCTCACGACCGCGAGATCGCCGAGCGTCGGGATGAAGCGCACGTCACGCACCGGATCGGAGATCGGCTCGTAGCGGACGTGGCCGGCGTCGAGGTCGATGAGCGCGACGCCGCTCGAGCGGCTGCTCCACACGGCCAGGCGGCGCTTGGCGTCGTCGAGCGTGAGGGCGTCGCCGATCACCTCGAGCGGGATGCGGCGCAGCCGGCGACCCGAGTCCAGCGACACCTCGGTGATCGCGTCGTCCCCGAGGAAGTAGCCGTTGCGCGTGGCGCCGAAGACCATGCGCGGCGCGCCCGCCGGGACGTCGAGCCGAACGGCCGCCCGGGTGCGCAGGTCCACCGCGCGAAGGCCCATCGAGGCCCCTGCCGACTCGACCTGCACGATGAGGGTCGCGCCGTCCTCGGACACGATGAGGTCCTGGCCGAGCCGGTTGCCTCCGGTGGCGTTGCCGCGCACGGATTCTCCCTCGGCGAGGCCGCCGCAGCCGGCGATGGCGACGAGCAGCGCGGAGAGGCGAACCCCGAGCGTGTAGGCGGCGGGCAGCAGGCGACGCATATGGCCAGGCGGATGTGCAAGCATCCGGCCAGGTCGAGACGCGCCGAAACGTTCTAGAATTACTGATTAATCTCGACGTGATCGGCGTCCGCCACGACAACGGTGTCGCGACCCGTCGTGGCCGGACATGCCCACCAGGACAGCCGTGTCGCGACCGCCGTCACCGACGAGGTGAGCGCCAGCGAGCCGAAAGGCTTCCTGCGGCGGTCGTCTGCGACGGCCGATCGTCAGCGAGGGTCTGTCGATGCCGCTCAGAGGAGCGGCGGCATGCGCGTTCGAGCCGAGCGCAGCGAGGCGCAAGGGCGTCCCTCGCGGGCTGTCCCTTTTTCGGCGACAGGGGACACTGAGCCGCGAGCGCAGCGAGCGCGTGCCGCCCGCAGGCTTTGCCGCACGTTGGCGTTGCGCGCCTTCGGCGCGACCGGCACAGGGACGCTCGGAGCGCGGAGCGCGGAGTGGGAGAGACACAGCTCAGCTGCGAGTTGCTCGAGGTGCGCATCGAAGCACCGGAGCGCTGGTGCTTCGATGTGGGCTCGAGCTAGTCGCCCGTGCGGCTTCGCTCGCGCTTCTTGTCGCTCATCCGCCGCTTGTCCTCGACGCGCCGTCGCTTGGCGGCGCGGCTCGGGCGTGTGGGCCGGCGCGGCGGCGGTGGCGGGGCGAGCGCGGCGAGCACCAGCTCGCGCAGCTTCTCTCGCGCATCCTCGAGGTTCCGCGGCTGGTCCCGGTAGCGCTGGCTCTGGACGTGGAGCCGCCCCTCGCCGTCGAGGCGCCGCCCCGCGAGGGCGACGAGGCGCGCGCGCACCGCCTCGGACAGCACGCGCGTCGCCGCGAGGTCGAAGACGAGCTCGACCTTCGACGCTACCTTGTTGACGTTCTGGCCACCGGCGCCGCTCGCGCGCACGGCCGTCCACGCAAGCTCCGCGGCGGGCAGCGTGATACGGTCGTCGATGACGAGGGGTTCCGCCATGGCTGAGACGCTCGAGCAGAGATTCCAGGACGCGCAGGTGCGCGTCAACGGTCTTCCGGCGAAGCCGGGCAACGACGTGCTCCTCGAGCTCTATGCGCTCTACAAGCAGGGCACGGTCGGCGACGTGCAGGGCAGCCGCCCGGGCATGCTCGACGTCAAGGCGCGCGCCAAGCACGACTTCTGGAGCGGCAAGAAGGGCATGTCGAAGGACGCCGCGATGACGGCCTACATCGCCCTCGTCGATCGCCTCCTCGCCGGCCGCTGACCGTCCGATCGCGCCGCGGCGCGCCCGCCGGGAGCCTCGCCACGTGACCTCCACAGAACGACCCGAGCTGCGGATCCTGCTGGCGCTGGCGCTGCCCCTCGCCGCGGCGCAGGCGGGGAACCAGCTCATGGGCTTCGTGGACACGGCGATGGTGGGGCGCATCGGCACCACGTCCATCGGGGGCGTCGGCATCGGCAACGGCATCTTCTTCGCGTTCACGTGCTTCGGCCTCGGCGTGGTGCTCGGGATGGACGCACCCACGGCCCAGGCGCTCGGCGCCGGCGAGATGCCGTGCGCGCGCCTCGTGCTCTCGCGCGGGTTGCGGGTTGCGCTCTGGCTCGCGCTGCCGCTCACCGCGTGCGTGCTCCTCTCGCCCCTCGGCCTCGGCCCGGCCGGCGTCGAGCCCGGCACCGCCGCCGAGACCGCGCGCTTCCTCCACGGGCGCGCGGCCGGCGTGTTGCCGTTCCTGGTGTTCGTCGCGCTGCGCAGCCACCTGCAGGCGCGCTCGCTGACGCGCTCCATCATCGTCGCGACCGTGGTCGGAAACGCCGCCAACATCGCCCTCAACGTCCCGCTCATCTTCGGCGACCGCGCGCTCGTGTGGCTGGGCCTGCCGGCGCTGGGCCTGCCGGCGCTCGGCGCGCTCGGCTCCGGGATCTCCTCGGCTGTCGCGGGCGTCACGATGGCGGCGGTGCTCGCGCTCGCGGTCCGCGCCGCGCTGCGGGGCGCCGGCCCCGCCGCGGATCCTGCCGAGGGCCCGGCCATCCAGCGCACGATCCTGCGGCTCGGCGTGCCGGCGGGCCTGCAGCTCGTGGCGGAGGTGGGCGTCTTCGCGACGGTGGCGCTCCTCGCGGGGCGGCTCGGCAAGGACGCCGCGGCGGCCCACCAGATCGCGATCACCCTCGCGAGCTTCACGTTCACGATCGCGCTCGGCGTGGCGCAGGCGACGAGCGTGCGGGTCGGCCACCACGTGGGCGGGGGCGACACCGCGCGCGCGCGCCACGCGGGCCTCGTCGGCATCGCCGTCGGCGTCGCCATCATGGCGACCTCGGCCCTGACGTTCGTCTGCATCCCAGAGGTGCTCGCGCGGCTCTTCTCGTCGGAGCCGGGGGTGGTCGCCGCGGCGGCGCCACTCATCCGCATCGCCGCATGCTTTCAGATCTTCGACGGCATCCAGGTGGTGGCCGCCGGGGCGCTGCGCGGCGCCGGCGACACGCGCCTTCCGCTCTACGCGAACCTCTTCGGCTACTACGTCGTGGCCCTGCCGCTCGCGATCGCGCTCGGTGTGTGGGGGCCCTACGGCGCGGCGGGGCTGTGGTGGGGCCTGTGCGCCGGCCTCGTGGTGGTGAGCGCGCTCTTGCTGTGGCGCTTCCTGCGCGTGTCCGCTCGCCCCATCGCGCGGGTGTAGCGGTACGATGCGGGCACCATGTGGATTGCCGGCATCGTCGTCGCGGTGGTTGGGGCGCTCCTGATGCTCGGGGCGAGGAGCGCGGAGAAGCGCCTCCTGGCGCTGCGCACGGCGTCCAAGCAGACCGCCGCGGGCCTGCGCGAGGCGCTCGCGCAGATGAGCAAGGACATCGGCGCGGGCTCTTTCGCCGAGACGTGCGAGATCTCCGGCACCGCCGAGTGCGCGCAGCCGCTCCGCGCCGAGGTCTCCGGGACTCCGTGCATCTACTACTCGATGCGCGTCGAGCGGCAGTACGAGGAGACGGTCAAGGACAACGGCCAGGAGCGCACCCAGCGCGGCAGCGAGACCGTCGCGAGCAACCAGCAGCACGCCGAGTTCGCGCTGCGGGACGCGTCGGGCGCGGTCGCGGTCGCGGCCGAGGGCGCGGAGTTCGACGGCGCCAAGACCCTCGAGCGGTTCGAGCCCGTCTCGGGCGGCGGCGGCAGCGGGCTCTCGCTCTCGGTGGGCAGCTTCTCGATCACGCTGCCCGCGGTGCAGGTCGGCCGGCGCACCATCGGCCACAAGATCGTCGAGCACCACGTGCCCGTCGGGGCGCGCCTCTACGTGATGGCCGAGGCCGCCGACCGCGAGGGCGAGGTGGTGCTGCGCCGGCCCAAGGACGGGCCGTTCATCGTGTCGATGCGCTCGAAGGACGAGCTCGTCTCGGGCGCGCGCGGCCAGGCCAAGTGGATGCGCGCCGTGGGGATGACGGCGATCGTCGGCGGCGCGGTCCTGACCGCGGTCGGACTCCTCAAGCGCTGACGGGTCAGGGCACGGCCACGCAGGGATCTCCCGGCAGGCGCGAGCCCGGGAAGCCCCACAGCGTGCCGCCAGTGCCCACGTAGTAGCCGACGAGCATGCACATCTCGTCCCTGGCGCTCTCGCCGACGAGGATGCGCTCGTCGGTCGTGTTGCGGTAGCGGCAGCGGTACTCGAGCGTGTCGCCGCGCGCGACCTGCAGCATGCGATCGAGCGGCCAAGCGCTCGCCTTGGGCTCGGCCCACTCGGTCGTCTGGTGCAGCATCTCGCCGAAGACGCCGTCCTTCCAGCGCTGCGCCGAGAAGCCGATGCCGTGCTGGTGCATGTGCGAGTTCATCGCCGGGACCTCGGTGGCGAACGGGAACGTGCAGCGCGCGGCGACGTCCTTGTCCGCGTGCGGCGGGATGTCGATGTCGAGGTGGAAGAAGAAGAACGACTCGAGGGGCTTTACGAGCGGCGCCTCGGCGAACCAGAAGTTCACGAGCGCCTCGGCCTCGATGGGCTCGGCGGTCGCGTTCACGAAGTGCTGCTGCAGGAGCAGCGTCGTGCCCGCCTTGACGTGGATGCCGATGCCCGACGCCTCGCCGAAGTCGGTGTCGGCCTCGGGCGCGGCCTGGCCGGGCGTCTGGGTGCCCGATAGAAAGCGCAGGTTCTGGGTCGCGAGCTCGACGACGCCGATGCCGAAGCCGAGCGTGCCGGCGTCGCAGCGGCCGTCGCCGGCGTCGTACCGCTCGTCCACGGTCGAGACGAGCAGGTGGTGCGCACCGCGGGAGAACCGCGAGTGCACGCGGCGCAGGTCGAACGCCCCGTCTTGCGGCATCGGCATGCGGTGGCACCAGTAGACCTCCTCGCCCGGAGCGACGGTGAAGGACCGCGGCTTGACCTGGAAGCCGCGCGCGGCCGGGGGAGGCTCGAGGACGGGCGCGCCGGTCGGGGGCGCCTCGGCGGGGCCCGAAGGCGGCGTGGCCGACATCGGATCGGGCCGGCCGGCCGGTGGGGCCGCGGTGCCGGCGCCGCAAGCGGCGAGGAGCGAGGCGAGCGTGAGGGAGCGAAGACGCATCGGGAGACCTCCTGGTCGATCTCCGAGCCGAGGCGACGTACTTCAAGCGGCGGGCCGGCGGCGCGCTCGCGCGGCCGCGGCGCGCAAGGCCACGGAACCGCGCGCGATCCGCGATCATTCATGTGCCTTTGCGGATGGATTGATCGGGGCCTCGGGGCCCACGGCAGGGGGACGGCCGACCCCCGCGACACCTCGTCGCGAGCTGTCGCGCTTCGCGGTCAGCCGCCGAGGGCGCGCCTGATGCGCGCGAGGCCCTCGGGCGTCGTGCGCACCTGCAGGCGCCCGCCGACCTCGTCCCACGCCTCGGCCAGCACTTCGCAGCTCTGGTAGACCTCGCCGAGCGCGTGCGCGTTCGTGTGCGGGACGAGCACCTCCTCCACGACCAGGCCCCTGGCGAAGTGGTCGATGAGGACGCGCCGCAGCTCCGCGACGTCGTCGGGCCGCAGCGCGCTCATGACGACGGCGCCGGGCACCTCGAGCGAGAGCGCCTCCCTGGCGGCGGCCTCGTCGGCCACGCGATCGATCTTGTTGAGCACGACGAGCCGCGGCACGTCCGCCGCGCCGATCTCGGCGAGCACGTCCTCGGTCACCTGCTTCTCGTGGCGCCACGCGGGATCGGAGGCGTCGACGACGTGCAGGAGCAGCGACGCCTCGAGCGCCTCGTCGAGCGTGCTCTTGAACGACGCGACCAGATCGTGCGGCAGCTTGTGGATGAAGCCGACGGTGTCGGAGACGAGGATGGGCGGGCGCGCCGGCGGCTCGAGCGTGCGCACCGTGGTCTCGAGCGTCGCGAAGAGCTTGTCTGCGACGTAGACCTCCGAGTGCGTGAGCGCGCGCATGAGCGTGCTCTTGCCGGCGTTCGTGTAGCCGACGAGCGCGGCGCGCCGCAGGTCCTTTCGCCGCGCGCGCTGCGTGCGCCGCTCGGCCTCGAGCTCCTCGAGCTGCTCCTTGAGCTCCTTGATGCGGTCGCGGATCTTGCGGCGATCGAGCTCCATCTTGCTCTCGCCCTCGCCCTTGCCGCCGATGCCGCCGCGCTGGCGGTCGCCCTGGCCCTTGCCCTGCTCGCGCATGCGCGGGGCCATGTACTCGAGGCGCACGATCTCGACCTGGGCCTTGGCGGCGCGCGAGCGCGCGTGGCGCTGGAAGATCTCGAGGATGACGGCGGTGCGGTCCTGCACCTCGGCGCCGGTCTCCTTTTCGAGGTTGCGGGCCTGAGAGGGCGAGATCTCGTGATCGACGAGCAGGAGGTCCGCCTCGCCGGCCTCGATGCGCGCCTTGAGCTCGCCGACCTTTCCGGCGCCCACGTAGTGGCCCGGATCGAAGTGCGCGCGGCGCTGGTGCACCTTGCCGACGACGCGATGACCGAGCGTGAGCGCGAGGCGCTCGAGCTCGGCGAGCGACCGCTCGAGCGCCTCGTCGTCGACGTCCGGCGTCTGGACGGCGACCGCGATCGCGCGCCTCGCCTCGGTGCTGGTCTCGTGGAGCTCGTGCATGACGCGGCAGGATACTCTTCGCGGCGCCGATGTGCGCCCACCTGCGCGCGGGATCGAGTCCGCACTTCGTGGCCCAAACCCCCGCCCAAGAGCCCAGCGTTTTCCAGCGTTTGACCCCGAAAATGGGGCGGCATGGGCGCTGCAGAACCGGGGGGCATGGTTCGCTGGCTCGCGCGCGTCGCCCTCGGGGCGTCCTTCCTGGCTCCGCTGCTCCTGTCCGGAGCGGGTTGCGAGATCATGGAGCACGCAAAGAATGCACCGCCGGAGCAAGACGGCGAGCCGCCGCCGGCGCCGACCGGGTGCGCGGAGGCGCCGTCGTTCGTGTCGCTCTCTCCGCTCGAGGGCAAGAGCCCGACGAGCGCCAGCTTCGCGCTCGATCGCTGCCGCGGCGAGGTGGGCCTCGCGTGGACCGAGCCGGGCACCGTGCGCGACGCCCTGTGGTTCGTGCGGCTCGCGCCGGGCGGCGCGTTCGCGCACCCGCCCGTGCAGCTCGCGAGCGGATCGGCCTCCCGGCCGCGCGTGGTCGAAACCGGCGACGGCTTCGTGGTGGCGTGGCTCGACGCGCGCCACGACGCGAGCCCCGCGACCTGCACGAGCTGCACGACCGAGGTGTACGCGGCCGCGATCGATCGCAGCGGCGGCGCGGGCGCGCCGCAGCGCCTGTCGAACAAGGTGGGCCCGGCGCGTGACCTGCGCCTTTCGCGCAACGAAGGTGAGCTCGTGGTCGCCTGGTGCGATGCGCGCGCGGGGCAGAACGCGGTGTGGGCGCGCCGCCTCGACGCGGCGGCCCGGCCGCGCGACGCGGAGCTGCGCGTCTCGGCGCCCGGCGGCAGCGCGACCGCGCCGAGCATCTCGTTCTCCGGCGGGACGCCGCTCGTGGCGTACTCGCTCGAGGGCACGGGCACGCCCAAGGTGCTCGTGCGTCCGCTCGACGGCACCACCACGCAGCGGCCGATTCGCGACGGCTCGCGCCCCGAGCTCGTCGCGCACGACGGGGTCGTGACGGTGCTCTCGCAGGGCGGCATCTCGGGCGCGTTCCTCGACTTCGTCACGCCGAGCTGGACGGTGTCGCGCTCGACGCCCGCGCCGGCCTCCACGAGCTACGACGGATCGTGGAGCCTTGCCTGGGACGGCCAGACCTACTGGGTGCTGTCGGGCATGCGCGGCACCGCGCTGCAGGCCGTGCGCTACGGCGCGCAGGGCGGCGTCGTCGGCCGCGCGGACCTCGGCTTTCTCGGCGACGCGAGCGACGTCGAGATGGCGCTCGCAGGCAAGAACGTGATCGGCAAGTGGCGCACGGGCACCGGCGCCGTGCAGCTCGCCGTCGCGCCGATGGACCAGCCCTAGTTGCGAGTGGCCGGCTCGGAAGCCGGCCACCAGGAGGGCCGCGACCGCCCCTCCCCCAGATGGGCAAAGCCCATCCGGGCCCCCTCCCTGCGTCTTCGCTCGCTGCGCTCGCTACGCCCTTGCGGCTCGCTGCGCTCGCCTCGGAAGAGCTGCCGTCGTCCTGCGAACCGACTTCAGGGACAGGCGCTAGCGATCGAGGCGGAGCACGAGGAGGCCGCGCGCGGTGTCGGCCAGGTACACGAGCTCGCCCACCTTGTCGAGTCCGATGCCGCCCTCGTAGAACGAGTCGGCCTTCGCGCCCTCGCGCGACCACGAGTTGAAGTAGGCGATCTGCCGCGGCGCGCGCGGATCCGCGAGGTCGAGGACGCGAAGGCCGTCCTGGTAGTGCGACAGGAACGCGCGGGAGCCCTCGGCGTAGACGTTGTGCACCGAGACCTCGGGGCGGAGCTGGAACTCGGCGTCGAGCGCGATCGCCGCGGGATCGGTGACGTCGAGGATGCGCGTGTGCGCGCCGAAGTCCTCGTCGCCGTGCACCGCGATCTTGCGGCCGCCGATCGTCGTCACCCACGACGAGTGGCTCTTTCGGCGCGGGTACGCGTCGTAGCGGCCGAGCTCGCGCGGGCGCGCCGGGTCCGTGACGTCGACGACCAGCATGCCCGCACCCCAGTAGTCGAGGTAGGCGCGGCCCGGCTCGACGTAGAGGTCGTGCAGGTAGTCCGTGCCCACGGGCTGATCGAGCTGCCCGAGCCGCGTGGCCGCGCGCGGGTTCGTCACGTCCCACATCACGAGGCCCGAGAACCCCCCGCCGCTCGAGGCCGCGTAGAGCGTCGTGCCCACGAGGAAGATCGTGTGCACGTTGGTGCCGTCCTCGAGGTTTCCGACGCGGAGCGGCGCGGTGGGCGTGGAGATGTCCCAGACCACGATGCCGTGCGCCGTCGACGCGAGGAACGCCCAGCCCGGCAGGAGCTTGACGTCGTTGTAGATCTCGCCGTTCGCGGGTGTCTCCGTCTCGCCGTGGCCGACGGCGACCGGGCGCGCCGGGTCCCCGACATCCACGACGCGCAGGCCATCCTGGTAGCGAGACAGGTACGCGTATCGCCCCTGCACGCGCACGTTGGTCGTGATGCCCGAGGTGCCGGGGAAGCCGACCTCGCCGAGCTTCGTGATCCCGTCGGCCTCGGCCTCGCCCGCGATGCGCTCGACGCGCGTGGCCTCGAACGTGCCCTGCCCGCACGTGCCGTTGCTGCAGGTGCCGTAGAGGCCGACGAGCCTCTTGCCGCCCGGCGCCGGAGGCTCGCAGACCAGGAACGAGCGCACGACCGGCACGCCCACGCGGTCCACCGCGTAGTAGAAGAACAGGCCTGCGTCCGTCTGCTCGATGTGGTTGAAGACGAGGGTGCCATTGCGCCCCTGCAGGAGGTTCCCGCTCGTCTCGAAGCTGAAGACGCCCGGGAACTGGCGGCCGGGGAGCGCGAGGTCGAGCGCCCACACGCCCGCGAGCGACACGCCGCCGAAGCCGCGCTGCGCACAGCGGGCGGAGCCGTCGAACGCCGTGGGCATCGTGAAGGGCAAGGGCCCGCCGCCGTCGGGCGGCACGAAGGCGTCCTGGAACAGCCGGCCGCCCGCGCCGTCGTCCGGCCGCGCGTCGGCCGGTGGAGGCGTGTCGGCTCGTGGCCCGTCGGGCGGCCCCTGGCGGGCGGCGTCGGGGGCGGCCGCGCGGCCGATCGCCTTGTCGCAGGCGAGCGCGAGGAGGACCAGGGCGGCGAGCTTGCGCATCGGCTCGAGTATAGGGCCCTGGTCAGCGGTCCCCAGGGCTGCCTGACTGGGGCCATCCGTCCCCGCCGATGTTTCCTCGCAAGCCCTGGAGATCGCGGGCCCCGATGTGGGGTCCGGTGGTTGCAGTGCCTGGTCCGCATGGCTCGACGTGCAGGCTCCGGCGCGGCGCCCCTCCTCTCCCTCCTGCTCCTCGTGACCGGCGGGGTCGGCTGCACGGCCGGCGTCGTCACGGATCCAGAGGCGGAGGGATCCGACCTCGTGGGCCGGGTGGTCGGGATCGGCGGCGCGGGCGGCCTCGGCGGCCCCCGCGGCATCGCCGGCAGCCCGTCGGGCACCGGCACGGCGGGTGGCCAGGCGGGGCAGGCGGGCACGGGACCCACCACGGGTCCCGGCGGCACCGCGGGCGCGGGCGGGACAGGCGCGACGACCCCGGCGCCGACCGTGCCGCCGCAGTGCACGGGCGGAGGCGCCACGGGCGGAGGCACCACGGGCGGAGGCGCTGCGCCGATGCCGTGTGACGCGACGGCGGCCTGCGCGGCGCCGAACGTCTGCATCGGCGGGTTCTGCCAGCCACCGCTCGGAAGCGGTCGCTTCTGCGACGGCATCGACGTCCTGTGCCCCGAGGCGGGTACCCAGTGCATCGCCGGCTTCTGCCAGCGCGTGCCCGGCGCATGCGTGCAGAACCAGGACTGCCCGACGGGCTACGCGTGCGCGAACGGCACGTGCAGCCCGCCGAGCGGCTGCGGCGCCGGCTGCCCCGGCGGTCAGACCTGCGTGGGCGGCCGCTGCGTCGGCTCCGACGAGTGCCGGATGGACAGCACGCTGTCCCTCGCGGGCGACTGGACGTTCGACTCGACGCTGCACCTGCGCCAGGCGCTCGCGGGCGCCGTGCGGTTCCTGCTCTCCGCGAGCGAGGTGGGCCGCTCGCTCGTGACCGGCGATCTGACGGCCCTCGGCGTGCCGGGCTGGGCGGCGGGCATCGTCGGGCCGCTCGTGCAGGGGATCATCAACCAGTACATCCCACCCTGGGGCCAGAACCTCATCGTCGCGCTCGGCGACGTCTCGGACGTGCTCGACACGCTGCAGGTCAAGGAGAGCGTGTCGCTCTCCGGCGACTGCCCGACGGCGTACCGCGGCCGCGCCGAGTGGCAGACCATCACGCTCACGTTCCGCGGCCAGCAGATCACGCGCCGCCCGGTGGACATCCCGCAGATCGGCATGGTTCGCCCCGAGGAATTCGGCGCGAAGATCCAGTGCGGCCAGCTCTACATCGACCGGCACCGCGTCAGGAACGTGATCTCGGGCCTGCTGCGCTGGGTGCTCGACGAGGTCACGCAGGTCGTCACCTGTACGGCGACGAGCGGACCGTGCTTCCAGCGCCCCGAGGACGCGGTGCGCCAGCTCGCGAACTGCAGCGCGATCGGCAACGCGATCGCGGGCAACGTCTTCGGCCTCGGCTCGGGCGCGATCACCGCCGCGTGCCAGGGCCTGCTCGACAACATCCTCGGGCAGGTCACGAGCGCCATCGATTCCTCGACCGCGACGCTGTCGGTCCTCACGCTCCAGGGCGAGGCGGCGATCACCTCGCCGACCCGCCTGTCGTCCGGTCGGTGGAACGGCTCGCTGGTCGGCAGCGACTTCCCGGGCGAGTTCACCGGCACGCGGTAGCGCCTCGACCGGTCGCCGGGCCCCGTCCCGGTAGGAATTGACACCCCCTGGCGCTTTGCCTAGTGTCCGGCGCGGTGGTCACGCCCGAGACGATCGAGGAGTTCCTGCGCCGCGACGAGTGGCCGTTCGAGCGCATCGACGATCACACGTGGCGCTCCGGCTTCCGTGGCGAGACGAACTCGTTCCGGTTCTTCATCCGCCTCGCCGAGGACTGGGTCTTCTTCACGATCGTCCCGTTCGTGGTGGCGCCGCGGTCGTCCGCCTGCGAGCGGCCGCTGTTCCGGCACCTCCTGCGCCTGAACCGCGAGGTCACGCTCGCGAAGTTCGCGCTCGACGACGACGACGACGTGGTGCTGTCGGTCGAGCTGCCGCGCCAGAACCTGGACTTCTCCGAGTTCAAGGACGGCCTCGACGCGCTCAGCTACTACGCGGACAAGCACTACCTCGAGGTCCTGCGCCTGTCGCAGGACGACGCCGTCCGGCCGAGCTGACGGCCTAAGGCAGCACGAGGGCCTGGTAGCGCACGCCGGGCGCACCCTCGATCTCGACCGAGCCGTCCGTGTGCACGCGCGCCACGACGTCCGTGGACCACGTCCCCGTGCTGCGTTCCTGCCAGGTCTGCACGAACGGCAGCCGATCGAGCGTCGTCCCCGAGAGCGCGAACGCCGCCTTGCCGTCCGCCCCGAACGTCCCCTGGAACGACAGCCGCGCGGGCGGTAGCTGCGAGCGGTTGCCTTGCTCGCCTGGCGCCGGTCCCGCGTCGCCGCCCGTGCCGGGCCCGTCGTAGGCCTGGTTCGGCGGCAGCTCGGAGCACGACAGCAGGAACGTCACGAGGAGCAGGCGTCGCATGCGCCGAGCGTACTTCCGGCGTGGGCGCCGCGCCACGACCGCCGAGGGACGCTGCTACGATGAGGGCGGGACGACCGTGGACGCAGCACCCACTCGCCGGCTCGGGGCCATCGCGCGCCGCGTCGCCGCCCTCGCGCTCACCACGGTCCTCGCGCTCGCGGCCGTGACGGTCCTCGGCGATCTCGTCCTCCTCGGCGCAGGAGGCGCCCGCCCGCGGGTGGCCCTCGGCAACGCGCTCGTCGACGCGTCCTTCTCGGTCGTGCTCGCGCTCTTCGTGGCCCCGTACCTCGCGGCGATCGCGCACCTCGAGCGGCGCCTCTGCGAGCGCGCCCCGCGGCCGCGCGCGCGCCGGGCGCTCCTGTCGGCGGGCCTCGGGGGCCTCCTCGGCTGGCTGCTCGGCGTGCACAGCGAGACCACCTACGTGGGCCTGTTCAGCGCGGCGATGGCGCTCGCGCTCACGGTGGCGCGAGCGGTGCCCGCGCGCTCGCGCGCCGGCCGGGGCGTCTTGCTCGCGGGCGTCGTCCTCGCGATCGCGGTGGACGGCCTCCTGCCGCCGACCATGGTCCGCGAGATCCACGACGCGATGGCGATCCTGGCCGTCCTCGGGATGGCGCGCGTCCTCGGCGAGATCGGCGGGGGATCCAGGCACCCGAGGGGCGCGCGGATCGCCGGCGCCTGGGCCCTCGCGCTCGCGGGCGCGCTCGTGTGGCTCCGGTTCGTGGACGATCTCGCGCCGGGCTGGCGCGCCGAGGGGCGCCTGCTCGGCCGCCACGCGAGCCGCATGGCCCGCTTCGTCCGCACCCTGGTCGACTTCGACTCGGACGGCTACTCGCCGATCGCGTGGGGCGGCGACTGCGACGACCTCGATGCGACCCGGAACCCCGTCGCGCAGGACCGCCCGGGGGCCGGCGACGCCAACTGCAACGGCGTGTCACCGCCGGCCGCACCGACCGAGGTCGACTACGGCCTCTTGCCGCCCGAGGGCGACCCGGCGCTGCCCCGCGGCCGGATCGACCAGGTCGTCGTCCTCAGCATCGACTCGTTGCGGTGGGACACCGTCGGTGCGGACACGATGCCGAACACCGCGGCCCTGGCGAAGAAGGGCCTTCAGTTCTCGCGGATGTACGCGCCCGGGACGCGCACGCTCGTCTCGCTGTCGGCCTGGCAGCGCCCGACCCGCCGCTCGAAGCGCCTGCCGGTGCACCTCGGCCAGGCGGGCGTCGCCCAGACGGTCATCTTCGGCCTGAACAAGCCCTCGCTCATCAAGGAGCTCTTCCCTGGCTACGCGAGCGTGCGCCGGCCGAAGTCGGGCCGATGGCGCGCGCGGGTCATCACCGACAAGGTGATCGAGGAGCTCGAGCGTCCGCAGCCGGGCCCGCGCTTCGTCTGGGCGCACTACTTCGACGTGCACTTTCCGTATCCGAAGCCGACGCGCCCGCCTCCTGCCGTGCCGCCCGGCTCGCCGCCGCTCCTCGCCGACTACCGCGGCGCCGCGGTGGAGCTCGACGAGCAGCTCGCGCGCATCTACGGCTGGCTGAGCGCGCAGGGGCGCCTCGAGCGCACGGTGCTGCTCGTCACGAGCGATCACGGCGAGGGCTTCGGCGAGCACAACGTGCGTTTCCACGGGGTGTCCGTCTACGAGTCGATCGCGCGCGTCCCCGCCATCCTGCTCGCGCCGGGCCTCGGGCCGGGCGTCGTCGACACGCTGACCTCGCAGCGCGACTTCTACCCCACGTTCCTCGGCGCCCTCGGCCTCCTCGATCGGGAGCCCGACGCCGAGCGGTTCGGTCGCAGCCTGCTCCGGCTGCGGGCGGCGCCGGCCGCGCCGCTGCACCGCTTCGTGGTCGTGCGCTCCGCGCGCTCGGCGGGCCGCGCGGTGCTCTCGCACGTGCTCGGCCTGGTGGCGGGGTCGCGAAAGCTCGTCTACGGCCTCGAGGACAGCCAGTTCGAGCTGTTCGACCTCGCGGCCGACCCGAAGGAGAACCGCGACGTCTTCGCCACGACGGACCCGGCTGCGATCGCGCTGCGGCGGGCGCTCGCGGTGTTCCAGGACCTCGACGACTACCCGCCGTGGGATCTCGCCCTCGACACGTACGAGGAAGACGGGGACCTGAGCTGGCTGGATTGAGGCGCGGGCCAATGGGGTTTGTGTGGGAGAGGGATCTATTGCTAGCGTTAGGAACGTGGGGGAGCTTCCGGGCAAGATCCTGCTCGTCGATGACGATCCCTGGATCGTGCGGATGGTTCGCACGGTGCTCGAGCGCCGCGGCCACACGGTCATCAGCGCGGACAACGGCGAGGATGCGCTCGCGCGGTGCGCCGAGGAGGTCCCGGCGCTCATCGTCACCGACGTCAACATGCCGAAGATGGACGGCTGGACGCTCGTCAAGACGCTGCGCGCGCGCCCCGAGACCGCCCTCGTGCCGGTCGTCTTCCTGACGGCCCTCGGCTCCGACGAGGACCGCATCAAGGGCTTCCGGCTCGGTGCGGACGACTACCTGCCCAAGCCCTTTCGTTTCGAGGAGCTCGATCTGCGCGTGCAGAACGCGCTCCGGCGCGCCCAGGCCGCGCGACCGAGCGCGCCCCCGCAGCAGCGCTCGGCCGCGCTCTCCGGCTCCCTCGACGAGGTCGGCGTGGCGAGCTTGCTGACGCTCCTCGACATGGAGCGCAAGACGGGCGCGCTCGAGCTCAAGCGCGGGACGCTGACCGCGTCGCTGCTCCTCAAGCACGGGCGCGTGATGCGCGCGACCGTGGCGACCGAGGGCGCGATCCGCGGCGGCGCCGACGGCGTCTACGCGCTCCTCGAGTGGACGAGCGGCGACTTCCGCTTCCTGCCCGCCCCGGTGGAGGAGCCCGACGAGGTCGGCGCCACGACCACTGCGCTCCTCCTCGAGGCGGCGCGGCGCATGGACGAGCGCACCGCCGGCTGACCGTCAGAGGACGGGGGCCATCACGCGGGCGGCGCTCTGCAGCAGGCGCGTGCTGCTGCCGAGCGGACGGCCGTCCCTCTGGATCTCGGTCGAGCGCGACAGGTCCGTCTCGAAGATCTGCTCGAGCCGCGTCGCGAACGAGCGGCCGTAGGCGACGAGGTTCACCTCGAAGTTCAGCCGGAAGCTGCGGATGTCCATGTTCGCCGAGCCCACGGTCCCCCAGCAGCCGTCGATGGTCATGGTCTTGGCGTGCAGCATGACCGGCTGGTACTCCCAGATGCGGCAGCCCGCGGCGAGGAGCTCCTCGTAGAAGCTGCGCCCGGCCAGCTGCACGAGCGGCAGATCGCCCTTCGACGGCAGGAGGATCCGCACGTCCACGCCGCGCAGCGCCGCGCACTGCAGCGCCACGAGGATCGCAGGATCGGGCACGAAGTACGGCGTCGTCAGCCAGCAGCGCCGCTCCGCGAGCGTGATCGCGGAGAAGAGGATGCGGTGGATGCTCTGCTGCGGCTGGTCGGGGCCCGAGTCGATGACCTGCGCGACCACGTCTCCGCTGCGGCGGGGCTGCGGGAAGTATCGCGGCGCGGTCAGCTCCTCGCCCGTCGCGAAGTTCCAGTCCTCGGCGAACACCTCGCCGAGCGAGGCCACCGACGGGCCCTCGATGCGCATGTGCGTGTCGCGCCACGCGTAACGCCGCCGCCCCGAGTACTCGTCGCCGACGTTGAGGCCCCCCGTGAACGCCACGCGGCCGTCGACCACGACGATCTTCCGGTGGTTGCGGAAGTTGAAGGCCAGCGGCCGGCGAACGAGCGACACCGGCAGGAAGACCGCGTCCCGGCCGCCCGCTTCTCGCAGCGCAGCGAGGTCCCGGTCGGAGAGCGCGATCGAGCCGAGCCCGTCGACGAGCAGCCGCACCTCGACACCCGCGCGCGCGCGCTCGGTCAGCAGGGCCAGGAGCCGCCGGCCCGTCGCGTCGGCGCGGAAGATGTAGTACTCGACGTGCACGTGATCCGTCGCCGCCGCGATCGCGGCCTCGAGCGCGGGGAAGGCCGCGCGGCCGTCGTCGAAGATGTCCACCGCGTTGCCGCCGAGGACGGGCATGTCGGCGACCTCGCTGCCGAGGCGCATGATCTCGCGGCGTCGCTCGTCGAGGGTGGCGGGGTCGAAGCGGCAGGCCTCGTCCTGCTGCAGCGCGTCCTCGATGCGCGCGAGGCCCGGCGCCATGCGGTCGTTCGCGGCGCGCTTCTTCCGGGCGCGCCGCCGGAAGCTCGGCGCGCCGATCATGAAGTACGCGGCCAGGCCCACGTAGGGCAGGAGGACCACCGCGAGGATCCAGGCCAGCGTGGCAGCCGGTTCCTTGCGCTTGGACAGGACGCGCGGCACGAAGCCCAGCCCGAGCAGGTAGCCGAGCTCGAAGAGCAGGGACCAGGTCATCGGGGCGCCTCGGAGTCTACTGGGTTCCTCCCGCAGGCCGAAAACTTGCGCCCACGCGAGGAGGTGCGCACAATGCCTACATGTCACTACACGCTGCCTTGCTCCTCGGTTCGCTGGTCGGTGCGCTTCCGCCGGACAAGAGGCCCGAGCCGGCGGGCTCGGAGGCGGTGGCGACGGCGACCGCCGAGCGCGGGGTGGAGTCCTCGACCACGCTGCCCCGCGAGGGCGCCAAGGGGATCCGCGCGTCGAGCGAGTCGGTGGCCGGCGGCTTCGACGGGCAGTTCGCGGCGTCCTTCCGGCCGTCGCTCGAGCTGCGCGCGGGCACCCTCGAGCTGTCGCTCGGCGCGCGCATCACGAGCGGCACCGACGGCGTGCGCAAGCGCGACTGGGACGAGGCCAGCGACTGGACCCACATCCTCCGCGGCTTCCGCGCGAAGGGCTCGATCGGCGACGTCGACGTGGGCCTGCGCGGCGGCGAGCTCTCCGGCCTGACCTTCGGCCACGGCGCGCTCGTGCGCGACTACGTCAACAACCTCGACCTCGATCACGGCCGGGCCTCGATGGGCATGGTCGTCGAGGGGCCGGTCTTCCGCACCGAGGCGCTCGTGGACGACTTCCTCGCGCCGCACCTGGCGCTCGGTCGCGCGGGCGTCGAGGTCTTCGATCACGTGCTGCGCTTCGGCGTCTCCGGCGGCGCCGACGTGTCGTCGCCGAGCTCTGTCGCCGAGGCGATGGGGCGGCGCACGACCGACGCGTTCGGCGTGCCGGTCGCGACCGAGCGGGGCCTGGGCTTCCTCGCCGCCGACGCGGAGGTCGCGCTCGGAAAGCCGAGCGAGGTCGAGGTGGCGCCGTACCTCGACGTGGTGAACCTGCTCGGCTTCGGCCAGGCCGCGCACGTGGGCGGGCGCGTAAGAAAGGACTTCTCGGGGGCGCGCTTCGACGCGCAGGCCGAGTGGCGCTTCCAGAGCGACGACTACCTGCCCGGCTACCTGGACTTCACGTACGACGTCGAGCGCTACCAGTCGCTGACGCCGGGGCTCTCCCAGCTCACCAAGCGCGCGGAGCTCGCGGCGGCGCGCGGCAACGTCAACGGCTTCCGCTTCGAGGCGGGCCTGCGCTCGAGGTGGATCGACGTGCGCGCCGGCGTCGAGGACCGGCCCGGGGAGCCGCGCGGCTTCGGCAAGGTCTCGATGCCGCTCGGCCCGTACGCGCGCGTCTCGGGCCTGTTCGCGTACTCGGGCGGGCCGCTCGGCGCGGCCGATCTGCGCGTGTCGCTCTCGAGGCGGACTTACCTCGTCGCCGACTACACGCGCCGGCTCACGGTCGGGGAGGATGGGAGCTACCGGCCGCTGTGGGCGGCGAGCGCGGGGCTCGGGCTGACGATTGGTACGCTCTAGCTTGCGTGTGGGCGCCTCGGACGGCGCCCACCAGGCGGGGCGCGCCGCCCCGCCCCCGCTCGCCACATGCTCGCGGGCCCCCCACCCTGCGTCTTCGCTTCGCTGCGCGTCGCTACGCCCTTGCGGCTCGCTGCGCTCGCCTCGTCCACCCCTCTGACCGAGGGGGCAGCGCTAGCCAGGACGCAACCTGCTCACCACCGCTTCCACGATGCGCTCGAGGTCGGCTTCCGTGGCGCCGGCGGGGGTCTTGACGGGGCCGCCGCTGCCGTTCGGACAGGCGTTGCACGACTTGCACGGCTCGGGCGGACGCGGGATGCCGAACTTCGTCACGAGCTGGTTGAGCTTGTCGAGCTCCGCCGGCGGCATGGGCGAGACGGGACCGAGGACGCGCGCAGCGTGCGTGATCTTCGCGGTGTGCTCCATCGTCTCGAAGCGCGCGTACGTCTTCTCGAGCGTGGCGCCGAGCGTGAGCGCGCCGTGACGGTTCATGATGATGGCGTTCGCGCAGCGCACGTAGGGGCGCAGGATGTTCGGCACCTCTTCGGTCGTGGGCGTCGAGTAGGGTGCGGTCTCGATGCCGCCGAGCGTCAGGCAGGTCTCCGACAGCACGCACTGCGCGAGCGAGATGCCGGCGAGCGCCAGGCCCGTGGCGAGGACCGGGTGCCCGTGCACCACGGCGCCCACGTCCGGCCGCTCGCGGTAGGCGAGCTGGTGCATCAGGAACTCGGAGCTCGGCTTGTGCCTGCCGGACAGGCGCTTTCCGTCGAGGTCGACGACGATCATGTCATCGTCGTTCATGTAGCCCTTCGGCAGGCCGCTCGGGGTGACGACGATGCGCTCCGCGTCGAGCTTGCAGCTGACGTTGCCGTCGCCCGCGACGATGTAGCCCTGCCGGTACATGCGCTTGGCGACCTCGTTGACGAGGTGCTTGGCTTCTTGCTCCCGCATCCGCACGCGCCGAGGGTAGTCGTTTTTCGGCCTCGGACAGCGGTATATCGTCTGCCTTCCCCATGACCGACCGCAGGAGCGACGAGATCGACGACGAGCAGGTGATCGCCTGGCTCGAGCCGTTCGTCTCGCCCGAGCGGCAGCGGCGCATCGCGGACGTGCTCGCGCGGCGGCTCGCGAGCGTCGCGGTGGTGCTCGAGAACGTCTACGACCCGCACAACGGGGCCGCGTGCCTGCGATCCACCGAGGCGTTCGGCCTGCAGGCGGTGCACGTCGTCCCCGGGCCGAGCGGCTTCCCGGTGGCACAGAAGGTGACGCAGGGCGCGGACCGCTGGCTCGACGTCACGCGGCACGGGTCGATCGAGGCCTGCTACGCGGCGCTGCACACGGCGGGCTTCCGCGTGGCGGCCGCGCTGCCGGGGGCGCCGCTGGCGCTCGAGACGCTGCCGGTCGACGCGCCCCTTGCGCTCGTCTTCGGCAACGAGCACGAGGGCCTGTCCGCGGCGGCGCAGGCGGGCGCGGACCTCGCCTTCCAGATCCCGCACCTCGGGTTCGTGCAGAGCCTGAACCTGTCGGTCGCGTGCGCGGTCTCGGTGCACACGACGGCGGCGCGGCGGCGCGCGCACCTCGGCGCCCCGGGCGACCTCGGCGCGGCGCACCGGCGGAGCCTGCAGGCGCGCTGGTACCGGCAATCGGTGGAGGCGGCGAGCGAGATCCTGGCGCGGAGGCTCGCCGAGGCGGGGCGCGGACCTGGGACGGGGGACACGCCTTGAGTGGACGATCGACCCGGAGCGCTCTAGGCTCGGATCGCTTGCGGCTTCCGGAGGACGTGGAGCGGAGGCAGCGCTGGGTGCCCCGCTGGCTGAAGTGGCTCATCGCGCTGGCCCTGGGCGGCGCGATGGCCGGCGGCATCGGCTTCTTCGCGCTCCTGTGGCACTACGAGCACGACCCCACGATGCCGAAGCTCGACCAGCTCGGCGACTACCACCCGAAGGTCGTGACGCGCATCTACAGCGCGAACGGCAAGCTCCTCGGCGAGCTCTACAAGGAGCGCCGCACGGTCGTGCCGATCGCGGAGATCCCGAAGCTCGTGCGCCAGGCGTTCATCGCGGCCGAGGACGCGGAGTTCGAGCACCACCAGGGCGTGGACTACCCGGGCATGGTGCGCGCGCTGGTCAAGCTCGTGTGGTCGCGCGGGCACACGCAGCAGGGCGCCTCGACGATCACGCAGCAGGTGGTCAAGACGTTCCTCCTCTCGCCCGAGCGCACGATGTCGCGAAAGGCGCGCGAGATCGTGCTCGCGCGCAGGCTCGAGCGGCGCTTCAAGAAGGACGAGATCCTCCACCTGTACCTGAACCAGATCTACTTCGGGCACGGGCGCTACGGCGTCGAGGAGGCCGCGCGCTTCTACTTCGGCAAGAGCATCCGCGACGTCGGCGTGGCGGAGGCGGCGCTGCTCGCGGCGCTGCCGAAGGCGCCCGAGGACTACTCGCCCATCAAGGCGCCCGACAAGGCCAAGCGCAGGCGCGACGGGTACGTCCTGCCGCAGATGGTCAAGGTCGGCGCGATCACGCAGGCGCAGGCGGACCAGTCGGCGGCGCTGCCGCTCGGCCTCGTGGCCGAGTCCGGGCGCGAGAAGGTCGGCATCGCGCCGGAGGTGATCGACCTCGTGCGCGAGACGCTCGAGAAGCGGCACGGCAAGGGCAAGGTGTGGGAGCTCGGCCTCGACGTGCGGACGACGATCGACTCCGCGCTCGAGGAGGCGGCGCGCGAGGCGCTCGAGGTGAGCCTGCGCGAGCTCGACGCGCGCCACGGGTATCGCAAGCCGGTGCGCCGCTACGCGCCGCCAGGTGCAAGGAAGGGCAAGAAGGGCGAGGACCCGGTCGTGCGCGACGACGACGCGGGCCTCGCGCAGTGGATGAAGAAGCAGCGCGCGGAGCTCGGAAAGCAGCTCGACGGCGCGCCGTCGATGGGGCGCATCTACGAGGCCCTCGTCACCGCCGTGGACGACAAGGAGGGGACGCTCGCGGTCGAGCTCGCGGAGCAGACGCTCGAGATCGACCTCGACGCGGACGATCGCTACAACCCCGAGAAGAAGAAGCCGGGCCAGCGCTTCCGGCGTGGCGACGTGGTGCGCGTGCGCGTGGTCGAGGCGGCGCAGAAGGAGCAGGCGGCGCGCGCCGTGCTCGAGGGCGGCCCGCAGGGCGCGTTCCTCGCGCTCGATCCGCAGACGCGCGAGGTCAAGGCGATCGTCGGCGGCTACGGCTTCCAGGCGGGCGGGTTCGACCGCGTGGTGCGCGCGCGGCGCCAGCCGGGGTCGTCCTTCAAGCCTTACGTCTACGGCGCCGCGATCGAGGGCGGGCGCTTCACGGCGGCGTCCATCGTCAACGACTCGCCCGAGGTGTTCGCGCTGTGGAAGCCGCACAACAGCCACGCCGAGTTCCGCGGCCCGATCCGCCTGCGGCCGGCGCTGGCGGCGTCCATCAACACCGTCGCGATCAAGGTGCTGTCCGAGGTCGGTGTCGACGCGGTGCGCACGTTCGCGAAGAAGGTCGGCATCGGAAGCGAGGTCACGCAGGACCTGTCGATCGCGCTCGGCTCGTCGGTGGTGACGCCGTGGGAGCACATCAACGCCTACGCGACGTTCGCCTCGGGTGGGCGCCTCGGCGAGCCGGTGCTCGTGCGCTCGATCGGCCCCGAGCAGCTCGCGCCGCCCGAGCAGGTCCAGGCGCTGCGGCCCGAGGTCGCGTACGTCCTGACGTCGATGATGTCGAGCGTGGTCACCGACGGGACGGCGCGCGCGGCCCTCAAGCTCGGTCGGCCGCTCTCGGGCAAGACGGGCACGTCGAACGGCGGCAAGGACGCGTGGTTCGTCGGCTTCTCGCCCGATCTCGTGGCCGGCGCGTGGGTCGGCTTCGACGACATGCGGCCGCTCGGCCGGGGCGAGGAGGGCGCGAAGGCGGCCTTGCCGATCTGGATCCGCTTCATGCAGAAGGCGCTCGGCAAGCGCCCGCCGGCGCCATTTTCGCAGCCGCCGGGCGTGGTGGTGCAGCGCATCGACCCGCGCTCGGGGCTCCTCGCGCGCGAGGGTGCGACCGACGCGATCGAGGAGGTCTTCGTCGAGGGCACGGCGCCCACGGAGGTCGCGCCCGAGGCGGGGCAGGCGCCCGAGGACTACCTCGAGAGCCAGTTCGGCGACGCCACCACGACCGCCGCCGAGCCGCCGGCCGAGGACGGCAAGCCCAGGGTCGACAAGCCGAAGAAGCGCCCGCCCGGCAAGCCCCTCACGAGCGGCGAGTCCGAGCTCACCGAGTGATTCTCCTACGCTAGTCCTTGACCGGCGTGGCCTTCAAGGCGGCCTTGCCGTCCTTGATGTAGACGGTGAAGCGCACCGTGCGGCAGGAGAAGCGCGCGACGAGGTCGTCGCGGTTCCCGCGCAGCTTGACCAGGAAGCGCTCGAGCGTCAGCGTCTCGGTCGGCTCGCCGCACTGCTGCTTGGCGGCCAGGAACTCCTCGAACACCTGCCGGAAGTGCGTGTCCTCGTCGTCCCCCGCGGGGCCGTCCTGCACCGTGGCGTTCGGCGGCGGAGGCGCGACCGGGGCGGGCGGCGTGGCGGGCAGCCCCATGTCCTCGAAGGGATCGAGCGGCGCCACGAGGCGTGGCGCGGGTGTCCTCGGTCCGGAGGGCGGGGCCGGTGTCGGAGTCGGCGGCGTGCTGCCGATCCCGAGCGCCTGCAGGGCAGCCATCGGGTCGTCGGGCACCTGTTCGCCGCCGAGCGCGGGCAGCGAGATCGAGGCCGGTCCCCCCCCCGCGCCGGGCGGCGGCAGCGGCGGGCGAACGGCGCCTCCGCGGTACCTCGCGCCCGGGAAGGTCGGCAGGTCGCCGCCCCCGTCCTGCGCGGGCGTTGGCGTGGCCGGCGGCGGCGCCGCCGCGGGGATCGGATCGCCCAGGCGCGGGGCCGAGCGCGCGGCGGGCCTCGGCGTGGGCGTGGGCGGCGGCCCGAGCTCCTCCACGATGCCGCGGCTCTCGCGGCCGGGCGGCGTCGGCGCTGGCATCGGCATCGGCGGCGAACGACTCGGGCGCTTGTGCTCGTCGAGCGCCGCGTTGACGTTCCTCGCCACCGCACCGAAGCGGCCGGGCAGGCTGTCGTCGAGCCTGGGCAGCGTGCCGTCGATGAGCTTGGCGCTGTCCGCGCGCAGCTTGGACAGCGGTCGCTCGACCTCGAGGCCGTGGAAGATGGCCGTGCCGAGGATGCCGAGCACGAAGAGGCTCGTGAGGAGCACCCAGGGGAGCTCGGCGAGGTCGCTCGTGTGGACGCTCTTGACGATGTCCACCGGACCGCCGAGCTGCGGGCGCTGGATGAACAGGGCATAGGCGGCGTCGTGGGCGGAGGCCTCGCCGTGGAAGTGCGCGAACACCGCGAACAGGCTGCCCTCACCCTCCTTGATCTCGGTCGCGGCGGAGCGGCCCTGACGGCGGACCTCCTCGGCCCGGCGGTCGAGGGCCTTCGGGAAGTCGCCGAGGCCGGGCGACGTGGTCGAGGTGGCGATCACCTTGCCGCGGAGCATGATCGCGACGTCCACGTCCAGCGACTGCTTGAGCTCGGTCGCGAGGGCGTCGCCGATCTCCTGGCCGAGCACCAGGGCGCCGACGTAGCGGTCCCGGCTGCGGGCGAGGATCGGCGAGGCGGCGACGCGGTAGAGCTTGCCGTCGCGGCTCCAGACGTCGTCGGCCCGGTAGCCCCGGAGGGCCGCCGCCACGAGCGGCACGCCGATCAGGCTGTCCTTGTACTCGCGCTCGCCGGCCGCGTCCTCCGACAGGCGCGCGATCACGCGTCCCTCGAGGTCGATGGCCAGGGCCTGCGAGGCCTTGAGCTTCATGTTGAAGAAGCGCAGCCGCTCGAGCAGGACCTTGTGCGCGTCCGCCTCGCCGATGCGCTTGCCCGAGACCCCGTCGAGCTGCTCCATGAGCGTCGCGTCGCTGGCCAGGCGCGCCGCCGCGTCGATCCACTCCCGGGCGTTGAGCTTGAGCAGGAGCTCCGCGGCGTGCTGCGCGCCGTCGAGCCGCGAGCGCTCGGAGGCCTCGAGCGCGCGCGAGCTCGGCCGCGGTCCGAGCACCACGAGCGTGACGGCCGCGACGGCGACCAGTGTGACGAGGAAGGCGACGAGCTTCGACAGGTACATGGGTCAGCCGGCGTGCGCGATCACTCGCGCTCCTTGGGAGGCGCGATCTTGATCTTGAGCTCGGCCAGCTGCGCGTTCACCTCGACCGGCTGCTGGTGCACCCACTTCCCGCGCGAGAAGACCCGCATCATGTAGCGGCCGTCCGGGACGCTGAGCGAGAACGCCCCGCTGCTGTCCGGGCGCGCGAAGAGCGGCTGCGCCATGACGATGACGGCGCCGAGCATGTGGGGGAACTCGGTGCAGCGGATGATGACGGCGCCCGGCGCGAAGAAGCGCACCTTGCGCGAGGTCCCGGGCGGCGTGGGCTCCTGCTTGAAGAACGAGGTGTTCTCGGGGGACCACAGGACGTGCAGGTGCTTGTCGGAGTTCTTGAACTCGACGGTGGTGCCGAGCGCGACCGGCAGGACGCGCGGGGAGAAGTCGAGGCCGGCCATCTCCACCGTCGCGGTCGCGTTGCCCGGTGTGGCCGCGGCTGAAGACTCGAAGACGACCAGCGTCTCGGCGAAGATCGAGCGAGGCTGGGCCGCGAGAGGGACCACGCCGTTCTCGAGGCGCCAGTAGCCCTGGGTCTCGTCCCGCGGCTGGCGCATCGACTCGGGAAGGAGCAGCGTCCCCTTGACCGGAGCAGCGCCGGCCCACCCCGGCAGGAGCGCGACCGCCAGCAGCACTCCACAGCGCACGAGCGAACGCACCGCCATCCGGGGGCATCATATCCCCAGGTCGGTGCGAGTCAACGCGGGCGTTTCTGGCCGCACCGGCGCAACTCTTCCAGGGGGCCGCCGATACCTGGGCGATGTCGCCGCTCGTCCCGATGGCCGCCGGCCTCGCGCTCGGGGCGCTCGCCGTGGGGGAGCCCCTCGGCCTGATCGCGCTCGTGGCCCTGCCCTGGGCCCCGCGACGTGCGGCGGGCCTCGTCGTCCTCGCGACGGTGGCCGGCTGGGGCTGGGCGCGCCTTGCCGCGACGCCGCCGGCCTGTCTGGCATCCGACGAGCGGGTCGTCGTGCGGGGCCGCCTCGTGCGACCGGTGGAGGCGGCGTCCGGCGGGGCCCGGCTGGAGCTCGACGTGGAGCAGGTCGGCAGCGCTCGGTGCGAGGGGCGGCTCGCGGTGGGCATCGGCGAGGGCGTGCCCGCTGCCGAGCCCGGGGACCTGCTCCGCCTCCGGACCAGGGTGGGCTCGCCGCGGGGCTACCTGAACGGGGGGCCCGACCCCGCGCGGCTCATGCGTGCGCGCGGCGCGGACGCCTCGGCGCACGTCGATCGGGCGCGCGACGTCGTCGTCGAGGCCACCGGCGGAGGCGGGCCGCGGCGATGGCTCGGCGCGGTGCGGCGGCGCGCGGTGGAGGCCATCGAGCGCGCGGTCCCTGGCGAGCCCGCGCGGGTGCTCGCGGCGCTCGTGCTCGGCGAGCGGCGCGCTCCGAGCGAGGCCACCGAGCGCGCCTATCGCGCGGCCGGCGTGACGCACGTCCTTTCGGTGTCGGGCCTGCACCTCGCGGTGACGGCGCTCTTCGCGTTCGCGATCGTGCGGTGGTTGCTCCTGCGCTCGCGCAGGCTCGCCGCGTGGCTCGACCCTTCGCGCGGCGCGGCCGTGGTCGCGCTCGTCGTGGCCGCTGCCTACGCCATCGGCACGGGCGAGGCCGTGGCGACGCTGCGCGCGGCCCTCGGCGCCGGGGTCCTGCTCGGCGCCACGCTCGTCGGGCGCCGCGCCCAGCCCGCCACGGCGCTCGCGGTGTCGGTGATCGCGCTCCTCCTCGATCGCCCGGCGCGCGTGCACGACCCGTCGCTGCAGCTCTCGGTCGTGTCGGTGGCGGGCCTCCTCTGGATCGCGCCGCACCTGCGCCTCCTCGGGCCGGGCTGGCTCGGCCGCGGGCTCCGCGCGAGCCTCGGCGCGTCGCTCGCCACGCTGCCGCTCGTCGTGCACCACTTCGGCGAGCTGCCGCTCGCCGGGCCGCTCGCGAACCTCCTCGTCGTGCCGCCCCTCGAGCTCGTGGCGCTGCCGCTCGCGCTCGTGGGGCTCGCCGTCGGGTCGCTCGTGCCCTGGCTCGGCCAGGCGCTCCTGTGGACGGCGGGGCTCGCGGTCGAGATCGCGGGCGAGGCGGCCTCGCGGATCGGCTCGCTCGTGCCGCCGCTCTCCTTGCCGGTCGGCGCCGCCGTGGCGACGGCGGCGGTGGCGCTCCTGCTCCTCGCGATGCTCGCCCGGCGCCGGCGGACGCCGCTGTGCGCCGCCGCTGCGCTCGCCGCGCTCGTGCTGGCCCCGCCGTGGTGGGTGCGCGGCCCCGCGGCGCTCGAGGCCTGGTTCCTCGACGTCGGTCAGGGTGACGCGACGCTCGTTCGCTGGCCGGACGGCAAGCTCTGGCTCGTCGACGCCGGCGGGGCCATCGCCGGCGGGCCCGATCCCGGGAAGCTCGCCGTCGTGCCCGCGCTTCGCCGCCTGGGCATCGCGCGCCTCGACGTCCTCGCGCTCTCGCATCCGCACCCGGATCACTTCGGCGGGGTGGCGGCCGTGCTCGAGGCGGTCGACGTGGGGGCGCTCTGGTGGAACGGAGAGCGCGGCCACGGGCCGGGCTGGGCGCGCCTGCGCGTGGTCGCCGAGCGTCGCGGCGTGCCGGCGCTCGTGCCGCGCGGGCGCTTTCGCTACGGGGGCGGGACGGTCGAGGTGCTGCAGCCGCGGGCCGGCGGGCCCGCGATGCCCTCGACCAACGACGCCTCCCTCGTCCTGCGCCTGGCCCTCGGCGCGCATGCGCTCCTCCTGCCCGGGGACGCGGAGCGCGCGGCCGAGGGGGCGCTCGTCGCGGCGGGCTTGCCGCTCCGCGCCGACGTCCTCAAGGTGCCGCACCACGGTAGCCGCACGTCGTCGACGCGGCCCTTCCTCGCGCGCGTGCTGCCGCAGCTCGCCGTCATCCCGGCCGGATTCCGCAACACCTTCGGATTCCCGCATGCGGAGGTCGCGTCGCGCTACCGCAGGCTCGGCATCGTGGCGCCGGTGGTCGGCGAGACCGGCGCCGTGTGGGTCCGCCTGCCCGCCGAGGGGCCGCTCGAGGCGCGCAACTTCCACACCGGCCGGCCGATACCCCTTCCATGATGCGCCTCGTCGTCGTGCTCGCGCTCCTCGCCGGATGCCGCACCGCGGCGCCGGCCATCCACCCGCTCGCGCTCCGCCACCAGGCCGATGCCGCCCGCCACTACCAGGCCGGCGAGCTCGACCGCGCGGAGGCCGCGTACACGCTCTCCTTGCAGTACGACGACCGCTTCCCCGAGGCGGTCAACGGCCTCGGCCTCGTCGCCTACCGGCGCGGGGACCGGGCGGCGGCGCGGCGCTACTTCCTCGACGCGCTCGCGCTGGAGAGCGAGTTCGCCGAGGCGCACAACAACCTCGGCGCGGTCGAGCTCGACGAGGGGCGCGCCTCCGAGGCGGCGCGGCGCTTCCAGGCCGCCGTGGCGATCGATCCGGGCTATCGCGACGCGCGCTACAACCTCGCGCTCGCGCTCGAGCGGCTCGAGCGGTTCGTCGAGGCGCGCGAGGAGCTCGTCATGCTCACGCAGGCGGTGCCCACCTTCGCCGAGGCGCAGGCGGAGCTGGCCATCGTGTCGGTCAAGCTCGGGCGGCCGAGCGCCGCGGGCGCGGCGATCGAGGCGGCGCTCCAGCGCTCTCCGGACCTCGCCGCCGCGCACCGCGCGCGCGGAGATCTGCTGCGTGCGACCGGCGAGCTGCCGGGCGCGGAGGCGGCGTACCGGCGGGCGCTGTCGTCGGCGCCGTCGGAGCGCGAGGCGCGCTTCGGCCTGGCGATCGTCCTGGCCGCGCGAGGCGCGCGCGCCGAGGCCGCAGACGAGGCGGAGCGCGTGCTCGGGGGCGCGCCGGACCACGGCGGGGCGCACCTGCTCCTTGGCCTTCTGGCCCTCGGTCGCGGCGCCGTCGGTCCGGCCGAGGCGGCCCTCGTCCGCGCGGCGGAGCTCATGCCTACGCACCCGGAGCCGCTCTCGGCCCTGGCGGATCTCTACGCCGCGACGGGCCGGGCGAAGGAGGCACGGCAAGCGAGGCAGCGCGCGCAGGCGCTCGAGCAGCCGGGGTGATAGCTTCCGGGTGTGAGGCCCTGCGCGCCGCCATCCTCGCCGCGCTCCCACGTTAGCGAAACTCGTGCAAGATGGCTGCGTGGTGGTGATCCGCGTCCGGCGGGCGGGAGGCGAGCGGCTGGAGCTGCCGATCGACAAGGGCACCATCACCGTCGGGCGCGCGGCCGCGTGCGAGCTGCGCCTGCCCGATCCCGCAGTCTCCGCGGTGCACGCGCGCATCGAGCACAAGGATGGCGCGATCTGGATCGCCGACACGGGCTCGTCGAACGGCACGACGATCGACGGAAGGCCGCTCGGCTCCTCGCCCGTGCGGCTCGAGTCCGGCCAGACGGTGCGCATCGCGAGCTTCCAGATCGAGGTGCTCGTCGCCGATCCGACCGAGGCGCTCTCGCTCTCGCCCGACACCACGGGCACGGGCACGCTCGCCGCGCGGCTCGTCGGCGAGGCGCTCGGCGAGGGCGGGCGTCCACGCCTCTCGGTCGAGACCGGCCCCGACGCGGGCCTGGTGATGATGCTGCCCGAGCCCGGGGACACGCTCGTGCTCGGGCGTGCCGAGGAGCTGCAGCCGGCGCTGTCCGACCCGGACACCTCGCGGCGCCATTGCGAGGTGCGGCGCGACTGGATCGGCGCGACCCTCGTCGATCTCAGCTCGAAGAACGGCACGCGCCGGAACGGCGTGCGCATCGAGGGCGAGGTGCGCCTCGCCGACGACGATCGCATCGAGCTCGGCAGCACCGTCCTGCGGTACTCGGATCCGGCCGCGAATTACCTCGACGCGCTCGATCGCAGCCCCGACCGGCCGACCAAGGTCGTGCCCGAGCCCGGCGCGAAGGGCGGCGGCGGGCTGCCGGTCGTGCCGCTCGTCGCGGGCGTGCTCGCGCTCGGCCTCGCGGGCGCCGCGCTCTACCTGCTCCTCCGGTGAGGCGTCAGGGCCGCGCCCGCAGGATCCGCTCGCCGCGCGCGGGCACCATGAGCTGCCCGCCCATGACCACCTGTCCGGCCACGAGGTCGTCGTAGCTGCCGGCGGGGATGGCCACCATCTTCGGCGCGTCTGCGCGGTTGAGCGCCACCACCACGTCCGGCGAGGCGCTCCCGCAGCCGGTCATGCGGTAGACCCAGGTGTCCTGGTCGCTCGAGATCGGCACGCGCTGGCCGCGCGCCAGCACCTTGTTCATCGCGCGCAGCTTGGCGATCTTCGCGAAGCGCTCGCGCAGCGCCTTCTGCGGCGCGGAGAGCTGCGCGTCGTCCCACGGCATCATGCGGCGGTTGTCGGGGTCGCCCCCGCCGGCGAGGCCCACCTCGTCACCGTAGTACACGAGCGGTACGCCGGGGTTCGTGAGCATCACCGTGTACGACAGGCCCAGGCGCTCGTAGGGCGCCGCGTCGGTGGGCTGGCGATAGTTTGACGTCCAACCATTGCCGGTGTCGCTGCCCTGGCGGCAGTTGCCGATCTCGCGATTCGCGAAGTGGATCGCGCGCGGGATGTCGTGGTTGCCGATGAACGGGCTCATGAGCGCCCCCGGGCCGTAGAATCCGTCGTTGCCCTGCATCCACGTCGCGAGGTCGCTCATGCGCCCGCCCGCGGTGAACACGGCCTCGCACACGCGCGCCTTCCACGGGAAGTCGAACTGCCCGTCGAGCATCGTCTGCGGGTTCACGAACCGCTTGAGGAGGTCGCGGTCGTCGTACGAGAAGGTCTCGCCGACGAGGTAGAAGCGGCCGCCCGCGGGCATCGCGATGTCGCGCGAGAGCCGCGTGCGCAGCTCCGTCAGCCAGTCGAGGGGCACGTGCTTGATGGCGTCGAGGCGGAGGCCGTCGATGCCGAACGTCTCGACCCACCACGCGGCGTCGTTGATCGACCACGCGCGCACGGCGGGGTTGTAGTAGTCGAAGGGCGCGAGGTAGCTCGTGAACGCGCAGCGCGTGCCCCAGTAGGCGTCGTCCCAGA
Organism: uncultured Myxococcales bacterium; assembly: GCA_964593795.1. GTDB lineage: Bacteria > Myxococcota_A > Polyangia > JAHFDS01 > JAHFDS01 > JAHFDS01. The sequence goes on from CAZQJC010000295.1 coordinate 45,320, forward strand.
GGTTCTCCGGGCCGCAGAGCGCGAAGCTGCCGTTTCGCCGCACGAACCAGTCGTTGTGCGCGCGGTAGAGCCCGCTGTCGGTGTCGGCGTGCTTCATCACGTAGTCGAAGAGCACCTTGATGCCGGTGCCCGCCACCGAGGGCGAGCGGTGCGCGGTGTCGACCAGCTCGCGGAGGTCCGCCTCGGTGCCGATGCGCGACTCGATCTTCGGCCGCGGCGTGGCCATGTTGCCCGCGCCGTAGACGATGTCGTCGGGCGAGGGCCAGTAGCCGTGATAGCCGCTGTACGTGTGCGAGTCGCTCGCGGGGTCGATCGCGGCGCCGGCGACGTTGCGGTTCTCGTAGGGCGCGGAGAGCCACAGCGCCGTGACGCCGAGGCCCGACAGGTACGGCATCTTCATCGTGACGCCCGCGAGGTCGCCGCCCGCGTACTGGCCGGATGGGCCGGTCTTCGGGTCGCCGCCCGTCACGCCCGTCACCGGATCGCTGCGCCCGTCGGAGTCATAGAAGCGGTCGACCATCGCGAAGTAGAGGACCGCGTCGCGCCAGTCGAAGGTCGCGACGTCGCCGCAGCTCGCCTGGCCGCCGCACACCTCGAGCACGCTGTTCTGGCCGCCGACGCCGTCGGGCTCCTGCATGGGGTTGCCCGGGTCGGGGATCCACATGGTGCCGTTGACGATGAGCTTGTAGGTCACGCGGCCAGGCGGATCGATGCGCACCGTCTTGCGCCAGGTGTCGCCGGTCTTCTCGAGCGCGATCGCGCCGGCGGCGAGCGTGGAGCCCCAGCTCGTCCAGCTCCCGGTCACCCAGACGCTCTGCGCGGTCGCATTCGTGTACACGAATGTATGCTCGTTGCAGGGCGGCGGACCGTCGGGGCCGGTGCCGGGCGCGTCGGGCGGGCGCACCGGGCCGTCGGGGCCGGAGGTGCCGCCGCCGTTGCCCGCGCCGCCGTCTCCACGGCGACACGCGCCGCCGTCCCCGGCGCTGCCATCGGCGCAGCGCGGAGGGCGGCCGCCGGGATCGAAGCCGTCGGGGGCGCGCAGGGCGTCGAGCCGCAGGCCGCCATCGATCGCGAAGCCGCCCTCCGGAGAGGCGGAGCAGGCCGCGAGGGCGACACAGCCGGCGAAGAGCGAGGCGAGCGAGCCGAGTCGGGAGCGCGGGGCAAGGGTCGCCATGCGGACCTCCGTTTCGGCGTCACTCTGACTTGAGTCACGAAGCGGTGTCAACCGTTGTTGCGTGCGGGGGCGTGACAAGGAAGCAGCCGTCCACGTCCACGTTCACGTCCACGTCCACGTTCGGACGGGTGCGGGCATGGCGGGCTCACGGGCGCAGGGCGGAGGCGAGCATGCGGTGGAAGTGGTGGACGGCGGGCTCGCGGGAGGGCGAGAAGCGGCCGCGGCGGTAGAGGCGCGCGCGCACGCCGCGCTGGACCTTCTCGACGATGGCCTCGTCCTCGCGTTCGACGGTGTCGAGGTCGCCGCCCGCGCCCGCGCCGCGGCGTGATGCGTCCCACAGCCACGTCCGGTACTCGATGCGCGTCTTCTCGAGGCCCTCGGGGACGACGACGTTGGCCGAGAGGCCCCACGGGTAGAAGTTCAGCATCGTGCCGGGCCAGAGCCACACCCAGTAGGCCGCGACGCGCTTGCCCGGCAGCTTCGCATCCGTGAAGGCGAATGCTTCCTCGCCGTCCTTGGCGATGCCGATCTGCAGGCTCGCGTGCGGGAAGAGCTCGATGGGGTAGTCGTCCCAGACGACGACGCGCGCAAGGCCCGGGTGCACGAACGGGACGTGGAACCCCTCGAGGAAGTTGTCGAGGTAGAGCGCGAAGTGCGCGTCCACGTGGTAGCTGCGCGCGCTCGCCGCATCGGGGACGAGGTCCGAAAGCGGCAGGTGCGCGAGGCGCCGCGCGACGGGGCCGACGAGCGCCTCGAACGGCACGTGGGGATCGAGGCTCGTGAAGGGCAGGGGGCCGAGGTGCTCGAGCGGCAGGAACGGCAGGTCGTCGGTGGGCGCTGGGAAGCCGACGACGCCCTCGAACTCCGGCATGTGCTGGCAGCGGCCGTCGAGGCCGAAGCGTCGGCCGTGGTAGCCGCAACGGAGCGATCGCGCGGGGCCGGCCTCGAGGGCGACGAGGTTGCCGCGGTGGGTGCACACGTTCGACAGGCAGCGCAGGAGGCCCGCGGCGTCGCGGGACAGCAGCAGCGGCTCGCCGAGGCAGCCCGGCAGGAGCTCGAAGGGCACGACGTGCTCGGGCTCCGGCGGCGGGGGCACGAGGTGCCAGGCGCGCGCGAAGACGCGCTCGCGGAGGCGCTCGAAGAGGTCGGGGTCCCGGTAGAAGCGCGCCGGCAGGGTGTGGGCGCGCGTGATGTCGTCGTCGATGGAGAGGTCGTCGTCCGCCACGGCGCGAGCATACGCGCGGTCAGGCGCGGCGGTAGCGGAGCTGGACGAGGCCGCTCGGAAAGGGCTGCGCGCCCTCGAGCGCGAGGGGCCGCTCGGGGACGTCGGCCCCGAAGAGGGGGATGCCGCGGCCGAGGAGGACGGGGACGACGGACAGGGTGAGCTCGTCGAGGAGGTCGGCGGCGAGGAACTGGCGCAGGACGTTGCCTCCGTCGACGTAGACGTGCTCGGAACCCCCGGCGGCGAGGCGGGCGGCGAGGGCCGCAGGGGCATCGGCGCAGAACGTCTCGCCTGCGCGCGGGGTGGCGGGGCGGTGCGTGAGGACGACGACGCGCTTGCCGGGCCACGGCCACTCGGGAAAGCCGAGCACGGCGTCGTACGTCCCGCGACCCACGACGACGGTGTCGACGGACGCGGCGAACCGCGCGTAGCCGTAGTCCTCGCCCGGGCGCGCCACCCGCTCGAGCCAGTCGAGGCCGCCGTCCGGGCGCGCGATGAAGCCGTCGACGCTGACCGCGATGAAGCCGGAGCACTTCATGCGGGGGATGATAGTGGCTCGATGAGTGACGAGGTGAGCCCGGCTACGGGCACCGTCACCGCCGCGGGTACTGGCGCGGGCGCGGATCGATGTTTCGGATCGAGATCCTGCTTGACAAGTTTGCGTAACTCACGCTTGAGTGACGGCTGTGCGGGGCCTCCTCCTGGGTTTCGTCGCGCTGTTGCCGCTCTCGGGCATGGCGTGCGGGCCCACGATGCCGTCGACCACCGCCTGCGACGGGATGGACTGCGGGGGGCTCGGGCGCTGCGAGGTGCAGTCGGGGGATCCGATCTGCGTCTGCCAGGCCGGCGCGGTCGCACGCGGGATCACCTGCGTGCCCCAGGGCGGCGAAGGCGGCGGGCTCGCGGGGGCGGGCGGATCCGCGGGGGGCGCGGGCTCGGCCGGCGCGGCCGGATCGGCCGGCAGCGCGGGCTCGGCCGGCGCAGCGGGCTCTGCAGGGTCCGCGGGAGCCGCGGGCTCGGCCGGTGCTGCCGGCAGCGGCGGCTGCCCCGCGGGGACCACCGACGAGGCCGGCGCGTGCGCCGCGCGCTGCGACGTCGCGCCGAGCGAGTGCATGGCCGCGAAGGCTTCGCACCCGGCGCTGCCGAGCGCCAACGGCCACGGCGCGATGGTCTGGAACGTCACGGCGGGCAAGGCGGACACGCTCTTCGAGCACCCCTACAAGAGCTGGGACGACGGCGTCGCCACGCGCGACGTGCTCTTCGACGCCTATGCGGGTATCCGCATGGATGGCGCCTCGGGCGCGCGGACCGGCACCTGGCTCGACGGCCAGGCGCCCGAGGCAGCCGGCTACGTGGCCGAGAGCGGCGTCGTCCGCGTGGCCCACCGCGTGGGCGACCTGCGCGTCGAGACGTTCACCTGGGCGCCGATGAACCTCGCGCGCCCCGCGATGGTGATGGTCGTCCGCGCGACCAACCTCGGCACGCGCGAGCTCCGCCCGTCGCTCTATACATTGGCGAACTTCCACCTCGGCCACACGACGATGGCCGACCCGGTCAACCCGGCGGCGGACGGCGAGCGCGTGGTGTGGCAGGGCGGCGCCTTCGTCGAGACCGGCGTCGGCGGCACGCTCGTGCACCGCCCGCTCGGCGCGGTCGACCACCGCGGCGCGACGCCCGACTCGCCCTACGAGGCGCTCCGCGCGGGCCGCGATCTCGCCGACGGCACCGACAGCGGCGTGGGCGACGACCGCGTGGTCGGCTTCCAGAAGGACCTCGTGCTCGCGCCGGGCGCCTCGGGCGCCGTGGGCGTCGTCTCCGCGTTCGAGCGCGGCACCGACGCCGCGGGCCTTGCGGCCGCGGTCGAGGCGGCCCTCGGCACCGCGAGCGCCGAGGCCGCGCTGTCCGATGCGCTCGCCGAGTGGGAGGCGTGGCGCACGCCCGCGCCCGCGATGCTCACGGCGGGCGAGCGCGCGGTGTGGCGGCAGTCGGAGGCCGTGCTGCGCATGGCGCAGGTGCGCGAGACGACCGATCGCTCGCGCGGCCAGATCCTGGCGTCGCTGCCGCCCGGCCAATGGAACGTGACGTGGGCGCGCGACATGGCGTACGCGATCGTGGCGCTCGCCCGGAGCGGCCACCACGCCGAGGCCAAGGCCGCGCTCGAGTTCGTGCTCGCCGCCGACTCGGGCCGCTTCTCGCCGCAGTACGTGCCGGTGCCGTACCAGGTCAGCGTCGTGCGTTACTTCGGACGCGGAAAGGAAGAGAGCGACAGCGACGCCAATGGCCCGAACATCGAGTTCGACGGCTTTGGCCTGAATCTCTGGGCGCTCGAGGAGTACGAGGCCGCCTCGGGCGATCGCACGTTCGTCGGCCAGCACTGGCCGCAGATCTCGACCAAGGTCGCCGACGCGCTCCTCGCGCTGCGGGAGGCCGAATTCGGCCTGGTCGCCGCGGATTCGTCGATCTGGGAGGTGCACTGGAACGGGCGCCAGAAGCGCTACGCGTACACGTCGCTCGCGGCCGCGCGGGGCCTTTGCGCCGCGGCGGGCCTCGCCTCTGCCGTCGGCGACGCGGCGGCGAGCACGCGCTACGCGATGGCCGCGCGGGGCTACCGCGACGCGGTGCTCGCGCATCTCGTGGGCCCCGACGGCGCGCTCGCGAGCTCGGCCGAGGAGCTGCGCGCGGGCATGGGCTATCGGGACGCGGCGGTGGTCGAGGCCGTCGCCTGGTCGCTCGTGCCGCCCGCGGGCGCGGCCGGCATCGCGACGCTCGACGCGATCGCGCGCGAGCTGAAGGTCGCGTACGGCCACGGCCTCTTCCGCAACGACGACGGCGGCTGGTATGACCGGCAGGAATGGATCTTCGTGGACCTGCGCACCTCCGTCGCGGCGCGGAAGGCGGGCCGCACGGCGGACGCGGACACGCGGCTCGCGTGGGTGACGGCGCAGGCGCTCGCGAACCAGGGCCTCATCGCGGAGCTGTTCGACGCGGATACGGCGGCGTATGCGGGCGCGGTGCCGATGGTGGGCTTCGGCGCGGGCGCGTACCTGATCGCGCAGACCGAGCGGGCGGCCCTGTCCTCGCCGTGCGCGGCACTGGGAAGCACCATCCTGCCCGGGCGCTCGCGATGACGCTCCTCGCGGCGGCGGCGGGCTGCGGCGAGCGGGGGGCCGCGCCGGCACCGCTCGCCCGCCGCGACTGCAGCGCGCTCGTGTTCTTCGCGCCGGCGGCGGGGGTCACCGCCGCGAGCGTGGTCGGCGACTGGAACGGCTGGACGCCCGGCGTCGATCCGATGGGGCCGGCCGAGGGCGGGGGGCTCGTGGCCCGCGTCCGCCCGCCGGCGGGCCTGCACCGGTACGGGATCTGGACCGGCTCGGAGATCGTGGACGACCCGAAGGCGGCCCTCGCGCTCTTCGACGACGCGGGCGCGATCGAGCGCGCCGCGCTGCGCATCGCCGACTGCAGCCGGCCGGAGGTGCAGTGGACGTCGATCGACGCGCGCCCCGACGGGACGCTCGTCGCGACCGCGAGCTTCCTCGCCTCCGATCGCGGGGCGCCGCTCGCGTCGGCGCGCGTGACGCTCGAGGACGGCCGCGCGCTCGAGACGCGCACGGGCGGCGCGACGATCACCGTGCGCGGAAGCGGCCTTGCGCCCGGCAAGCACCGCCTGACGATCGAGGCCGCGGACACGAGCGGCGAAATGGCCGAGGCAGGCCGCCCGAGCGTGTGGATCGAGCCCGCGGCGTCGACGTGGCACGCCTGGGAGGGCGCCCTCGTCTACCAGGTGATCGTCGATCGCTACCGCGGGGACGCGGGGCCGCTCGCCGCGACCGCGCCCATCGACGCGTTCCACGGCGGCACGCTCGGCGGCCTCGCGGACGCGGTCGAGGCCGGGGAGCTCGCGCGCCTCGGCGTCTCCGCGCTGTGGATCTCGCCCGCGTACACGCAGCCCGCCGGGAGCGAGACCGGCGCGGACGGCGCGATGGCCAGCGGCTACCACGGCTACTGGCCCACGACGTCGCGCGCGGTCGAGGCGCGCCTGGGCGGCGAGGCGGCGCTCGAGCGCCTCGTGCGGGTCGCGCACGCCGGCGGGATCCGGGTGCTGCTCGACGTGGTGCCGAACCACGTGCACCGCTCACATCCATACGCCAAGGCGGATGGATGGCTGCACCACCCCGCGGGCGACTGCCTCTGCGGGCGGAGCTGCGACTGGGGCACCCACCTCGAGGACTGCTGGTTCGAAACGTTCCTGCCGGATCTGGCGTGGGAGCGCGCCGACGTCGTCGCCTCGGTGACCGCCGACACGCTGTGGTGGCTCGAGCGCTTCGACCTCGATGGGCTGCGCATCGACGCGGTGCCGATGATGCCGCGGCTGGCCGAGCAGCACCTGCGCGACGCCGTGCGACGCGCGTACGCGACGGGCGCGCGCGGCGCGGCGCCGGTGCACCTGCTCGGCGAGACCTACGTGGGGCGCGGCGAGCAGGCCACGCTGCGCTACTTCGTCGGCCCGAACGCGCTCTCGGGCCAGTTCGACTTCCCGGCCATGTGGGCGCTGCGCGAGGTGCTGCAGGGGCGGGCGCGCTTTTCCGACCTCGAAGCCGAGACCGTGGCCACGGAGGCCGCGCTCGCGGGTGGCGCGGTGCCCTCGCCGATCATCGGCAACCACGACGTGCCGCGCATCGCGTCGGTCGCCGCGGGCGACTTCCTCGACGCCCCGCGGACGATGCCCGCGCCGGAGGTCGTCTCGACCGCCGCATTCGCGCGGACGCGCCTCGCGCTCACCTGGCTCCTCTCGCAGCCGGGCGCGCCGGTGCTGTTCTACGGCGACGAGGTCGGGCTCCCCGGCGCCGAAGATCCCGACTGCCGGCGAGACATGCGCTTTGGCGAATCCGTCGCGCCGGCCGCGGCCGCGCTGCGCGATGCCGTGGGGGCGCTCGGTCGCGCACGCGCGGCGAGCCCTGCGCTCCGCACTGGCCGGCGTGTCCCGCTCCTCGTCGAGGACGACACGTACGCCTACGTGCGCGACGCCGGAGACGGCGCCCCCGCGCTCGTCGTCCTGCACCTCGGCCCCGCGCGCACGCTCGACCTGCCGCTGCCCGCCGATCTCTCGATCGCCCCCGGCGCCACGTTCACCACGCTGGGCGGCGCGCCGCTGCCCATGGAGGGTCGCACGCTGCGGCTCGCCCTGGGCGAGGACGCCTCGCTCGTCGCCCTCCCGGAGATCCGCCGATGATGCCGCGCCGCCTGCTCCCGCTCCTCCTGCTCGGCTTCGCGGCCCCGGCCCGCGCCGACGAGCCACCGAAGGTCGACGCGGCGCCCGCACCTGAGCGCTTCACCTTCGGCTCCTATGGCCGCTTCCAGCTCGGCAGCGACCTCGAGGGCGGCACCGGCCGGCAGGTGCGCCTCGTCGCGCGCCCGCCGCGCCTGCTCGAGGGCCCCTACGCCGAGCTCGACTTCGGCTACGACCAGGCGGCAAAGGACGCCAAGTTCCACTCGCAGCTCACGCTCGCGGTGGCGCAGAAGCTCGCGCATTTCACCGGCCGCTTCGACGACAACCAGATCGCGGTGCGGAACCTGTACCTCGAGGTGCGCGACGTCGCGCCGGGCCTCGGCCTCTGGGCCGGCTCGCGCATGGTGCGCAACGACGACATCTACCTGCTCGACACGTGGCCGCTCGACGAGCAGAACGCGGTCGGCGGCGGCGCCTCGTTCGCGGCGGGCAACACGACGCTGCGCGCGCACGTCGGCATGAACCGCCTCGACGACGCGTTCCAGACCCAGACCATCCAGGTCGCGGCCGACCCCATCGGCACGCGGCCGGTCCTGCTCCTCGACCGCCTGCGCGTCATCGGCGCCGGGCGCGCCGAGCACCGCGTGCCGCTCGGCGAGGGGCTGCACGTCAAGGGCGTCGTCTACCTCGAGGGCCACGGCATCGGCCAGGGCTCACGCAAGCGCGAGGACGGCACGCGCGAGGCCTTGCCGGGCGACAATGGCTGGGTCGCGGGCGCCCAGGTCGGCGCGTGGGGCTTCGGGCCGCGCTCGTTCGCGAACCTCTACCTGCGCCACGGCGAGGGCCTCGGCGCCTACAACACCCTCGCGGTGCCGTATGGCCTCGGCACCGACAAGACCGCCTCCGAGGCGCGCGAGTGGCTCTTTGGCCTGTCCGCCAATCACGAGACGCATCACCTCGGCGTCAACGTCGGCGCGCTCGCGCGCTACTTCGTCGATGCGGATCCCAACGTCTACGACCGCAATGACGTCTGGGAATTCTCCGGCGCGGTCCGGCCCGCCTGGTTCATCACCGACGTCGTGCACCTGCTGGCCGAGGCCAACATTCAATATCAGCGGCCAAATGGCCTGTCGGCCGAGACGCTGGCGCAGGAGACGCCGCTCGCTTTCCAGTTCGCGCTCATGCCGGCCGTCTCGCTCGGCCGCGGCAGCTACGCCCGGCCGCAGCTGCGCGTCGTCTACGCCGCCACGTTCGTCAATCGCTCCGCGCGCCTGACCTACGCGCCCGAGGATGAAGTGCGGCTGCGCAAGGTGCAGCAGTTCCTCGGCGTCGCGCTCGAGTGGTGGTTCAACAGCTCCCGGTACTGAGGAAGACGATGCACACCATGAGATCACGCTGCCGATTCGCGCTCCTCGCGCTCGCGCTCGGGTGCGTCACGCCCCCCGAGCCGGGCAAGGGCCTCTCCCCCACCACGACCGACTGGCGCGACGAGGTCATCTACCAGGTCCTGATCGACCGCTTCGAAAACGGCGACGCCTCCAACGACTGGAACGTCGATCTGCGCGATCCGGCCGCGTACCACGGCGGCGACTGGAGGGGCCTCGCGAACCGCCTCGATTACCTGGCGGAGCTCGGCGTCACGGCGCTCTGGATCTCGCCGGTCGTCAAGAACGTGGAGACCGACGCGGGCTTCGCGAGCTACCACGGCTACTGGACGCAGGACTTCACCCGGCCCAACCCCCACTTCGGCGACGTCGCCGCATTGCGCGAGCTGACGGACGCGGCGCACGCGCGCGGGATGAAGGTCATCCTCGACATCGTCACGAACCACGTCGGGCAGGCCTTCTATTACGACATCAATCGCAATGGCCGGCCCGACGAGTTCCTGATCGGCCAGGGCGGGCGCATCGTGCCGCTCGATCAGGCCACGCCGTCCTCCGACCTCGTGCGGATCAGCGAGTGGGACCCGGACTACTCCGAGGACGGCATCGAGTCGTGGACCTCGCTCGGCCGCGCCGGCGAGGCACCCGTGCGCTTCCTCGACGAGCCCGCGATCAGCCGCGTCGCGCCCTTCCCCGAAATATTCGCGCAACCGTATGCGTACAACCGCAAGGGCCGCGTCACGGTGTGGACGAACCCGGGCGTCTGCGGCTGCCCGGCGTCGGGCTGCCCGTACGACGACCCGTGCCGCCGCCGCCAGGAGGTCCTCGGTGATTTCCCGGGCGGCCTCAAGGACCTCGCGACCGAGCGCGCCGACGTGCGCGATGCGCTGTATGCCGTGTTCGCGCGCTGGATCGAGCTCGGCGACTTCGACGGTTTCCGCATCGACACGCTCAAGCACGTCGAGCCCGACTTCTGGAACGACTTCTGCCCGCGCATCCGCCGGCACGCGGCCGAGCTCGGCAAGAAGGACTTCTTCATGTTCGGCGAGGCGTTCGACGGCGACGATCGCCTGCTCGGCGCGTACACCGAGGGCCAGGGCGTCGACTCGGTCTTCTATTTCTCTGCGTACTACCAGATGTTCCGCGGCGCGTTCCTCGGCGACGGCTCGCGCACGTGCGAGCTCGCCAGGCTGCACTGCAGGCGGGTCGGCTGCGCGGCCGATCCGTGCGAGGAGGGCCAGGACTTCACGAGGCCGCTCTACGCGCAGACGGGCAAGGAGGGCGGTCCGTCGGGCGACGGCGCGCCGCTCGGCTCGCACCAGCTCGTCGTGAACTTCGAGTCGAACCACGACGTCGGCCGCTTCCTCTTCTTCATGCCCGAGGCGTGGACGCCGGAGCAGAAGCGCAAGACGCTGCACCTCGGCCTTGCGTATCTGATGACGACCGATGGCCTGCCGAGCCTCTATTACGGCGTCGAGCAGGAGTTCGCCGGCGGCAATGACCCGGCCAACCGCGAGACGCTCTGGGACCCAGAGGCCTACAAGAAGGCGGTCGTCACGGCCGAGGGCGTGCCGATGCGCGCCGAGCGCACGTACGACTCCGACGGCGACGGCTCGGACGACCGCCGCTGGCTGCCGTTCGACACGGGCAATCCGACGTTCCGCCTGATCAAGGACCTCATCGCGCTGCGAAAGGCGCACGTGGCGCTGCGGCGCGGGAGCTTCAAGACGCGCTGGAGCACGCGCACGAACGTCGCAATGCGCCCCGCGGACCTGGGCCTTTGGGCCTTCGAGCGCGCGCACGCGGAGGAGACGGTGCTCGTGGTGCTGAGCCTGGCGCCCGACGGCTCCTCGCGCACGACCGCGCCGGACGGCTACACGATGGCGGTCGCGTGGCCGGCGGGCACGACGCTCGTGGACCTGCGTGATCCCGGTTACTCCGTGACCACGACGGCCGACGGGTGCAGGCCCGGCGCCGGTGAGAGCTGCGTGACCGTCGAGGTGGCGCCACGCTCGCTGCGCGTGCTGGCGCCGGGCTGACCGGCCGCTAACCGGCCCTTGGGGCTTGACGGGTTGCGTCAGGAGGGTGGCGCGGCTAGAGTGCGCGCTTCGGAATATTTAGGAGGGGACTGTGAAGAAGATCAACGCATTGCTGTTTGTGACGTTCGTCGCGCTGGCTGGCGTGGCGGGCTGTGAGGACGAGCCGGAGCCGTCGGGCGTCGCGGGCGGTGGTGGTGGTGGCGCAGGGGCGAGTGGAGGCGGTGGCGCGGGCACCGGTGGCGCGGGCTCGCGTCAGCCGATGCCGGCGGACACCGCGCCGCCCATGTCGAGGACCTCGGGGTCGGTCATGGTGGACGCCATGGGCCGCACGATGGCGCCCGTCGCGGTGGCCACGCCCCCGATGATGGGTGGGAGCTCGGCAGAGGCGACCATCCCGATGGGCTCGCAGTTCCTGGACAGCCTGGGCACGCCGGTCTCGGGCATGGCGACGATCGAGTTGACGAGCTTCAACACGACGACGGCCGGGGAAGCCGCGTTCATGTCGTCGGTGGGCGTCAGCCCGGAGCCGATGGGCTTCACCACCCTCGGCGTTGCCACGGTCCGGATCAAGGTCGGTACCACGGAGATCACGTCCGCGTCGAACGGAGTCGACCTCGTGCTCCACATCCCGACCACCGCGTATGACACGACGAGGCTCCTCAGGATGGGCGAGCGCTTCGACTTCAAGGCCCTCAACTCGATGGACATGTTCGTGAAGGTCGGAGAAGTGACGCTGCCCGCTGCCATGAGCGGGACGTACGAGGTCGCGATGAACGTCAAGGAGTTCGCGATCCCTGCCACGATGGGCAAGCGCGGTATCGTGGGTGGTGCCGTGGTGGCGGGTGCCGTCATTGTCGAGAACACCCGCTTCGACTCCTCCGCGGCCCACGGCGAGGGAAACTAGCCTCCGCGCGTCTCGTACCTCGAGCCCGCATCGCTCAAGAGGCGCGGGCTTCTTCTTGCTCCAGGCCCCAGCGTCGGTAGGCCTCCCGCAATCGCGGAAGGTGGTCGCGCACGTAGTCCGAGCCCAGCCGGCCGTTGTTGAGGTAGTCGCGCGCGGTGTAGCCCGTCTGCGGCAGGATCCGCCGGGCTGAGCGGCCCCTGGGGCTTGGCGGGTTGCGTCAGATCCAGGCGGCGGGTAATGTGCGCGCTTCGGAATATTCAGGAGGGGACTGTGAAGAAGATCAACGTACTGCTGTTGGTGACGTTCACCGCGCTGGCTGGCGTGGCGGGCTGTGAGGACGAGCCGGAGCCGGCGGGCGTCGCGGGCGGTGGTGGTGGTGGCGCCGGATCCAGCGGAGGCGGCGGCGCGGGAACCGGTGGCGCCGGGCGCATGATGAGCTCGGACGACTCGCCGGTCACCTCGATGGGCACCGGCAAGGTCATGACGAACGCGATGGGCCAGACGATGGCACCCATCACGGTGTCGACGCCGCCGGTCACCGGCGGGAGCTCCGTCGAGGTCTCGCTGCCGATGGGCGTCACGCTCACCGGCGCCAACGGGCAGCCGCTGTCCGGCGAGGCGACCGTCACGCTGACCACCAACAACATCGAGCCCGAGGGCATCGCCAGCTTCAACATGATGAACATGACGCCGGACCTGCCGTCGGGCGACGTGGTCGCCGCGCAGGCGTCGGTGACCGTCACCGTGGGTGGCATGGCCGTCGCGAGCGCCTCGCAGCCGGTCACGATCAACTTCACGATCCCCGACGGGGCGCGGGATGCAGCCGGCAACCCGTACACGAACTCGAGCGTCGTGAACTTCTACAGCTACCACGATGCCAAGTGGAACAAGTTCGCGACGGGGCCGCTCGGCCAGGGCGCCACCGAGATGAAGCGCACGCCGAATGGCGGCCCCATGATGTCTCGCGTGGAAATTCCTCTTCCGAGGCTTCAGGCTGTCGTTAGCAGAGTCGCCGCCCCCCCCTCCCCCAGCTCGGTTCACGGCGAGGGCAACTGACCGTCTCGCCTTCGGGCGCAGCCGTCGAGCCCGCATCGCGCACGCGCGGTGCGGGCTTTTTCATTGGCGCTCCGCGCGCCGGGCGCTCGGCGTGCCCCAGCGGCGGTAGGCCTCCTTGAGGCGCGGCAGGTGGCCCTGCACGTAGGCGGAGCCGAGACGCCCGGAGTTCTGGTAGATCGTCCGCGCCGTGTAGGTCGTCTGCGGCAGGATGGCCTGAAACGGGGTCTGCGTGATGACTGGCTGGTTGACCGTCACGGTCTGGTCGTAGCGCCAGCGCAGGGAGCCGCGCACCTGCACGAGGCCGGGGCGCATCCCGCGCCGGGGCGTGAGCGGCAGGGACACCCGCGCGCCGGCGAGCTGCGCCTCCGAGCGCTGGTAGTAGACGGCGAGCTCGGTGTCGCCGAAGAAGCGCGCGAGCTCGATCGCGCCGCCGTGGTCTCCGTAGAAGTAACGCCCTCCCGTGGCCTCGACCGACGCGTCGAACCACGGGAGCCAGACGCGCGCGGAGCCGAGGTAGCTCTTGAATTCCCCGTCCATGCGGTCGCGGAAGTAGCCGCCGTGGGCGCGCAGCCAGAAGAGCCCGTCGGGCGAGGACCAGACGACCTCGCCGAGGGCGCCGCCCTTGTCGCGGCGGAACAGGCCCGCGCCCACGAGGCCCATCACGCCCGGCGCGATCGGCACGGCCTGGTAGAGCATGGCGAGCGCGGTGTGCACCCCCTGGCGCTGGTCCCGGAAGACCTGCCCGTCGTCGTACTGGGCGGGCCACGCGAGCGGGATCTCCCAGGCGGCGTGGCCGACCGCGCCGGGCCAGAGCGTCACCGTCACCTCGGGCTTGAGGGACAGGATGTAGCCGAACGGCGTGTACTCTCCCACGACGTCCGTCTGGAGCCTCGGGGTCAGCGCGAGCTGCAGCTTGCCGTAGCTCGCGTTTCTGCGCGCGCCCACGAAGACAACGTCGGCCGTCGAGGAGATGCAGGGCGAGACGTCGAGCTCGGTCTCGAGGCGCGCAGACGCGCCCGTGCCCTCGAGGTACGCGAGGAGCGGCCAGCGCGGGACCCAGAGCTCGCGCAGGGCGAGGCCCGTCTTGCGCTGGACGAGCACGATCCAGTCGAGCTCGCTGGGGGCGGCCTTCGCCACGATCCCGAGCGCCACGCCGAGCCCGTCGAGCTCGTTCCAGTGGAAGCGGTTGTCCTCGAGCTCCACGTACGCGGCGCGCCCCGCCTTGACCCCGACGCGGACGTTCTCGAAGCCCGCCTCGACGAGCGCGTCGGCCGTGGCCTCGAGGGACTCGGCGCCTTTGGGCTCGGGCGCCGACGCGGGCTCGTCGTAGCCGAGGACGGCGGGCAGGCCGAGGCGGTCCTCGTCGTCGAGCGGCGAGCGGCGATCGAGGCCGAGCGGGACCTCGGCCGAGACCGCGAAGTCGAGCTCCCGGCTGTCGCCGTCCGCGCGCCCCCACACGAGCGCGCCGACCCGCAGGGGCGTCGCGCCGAGGCTCACCGGCACGTCGAGGCCGGCCCCGAGCGACGTCGCGTCGGCGTCGTGGTCCGCCAGGAAGCGCAGCCAGGGCAGGGGGCGGAGCTCGGCACCCGCGAGGACGCCCTTCATGCGATCCGGGCCGAGGCCGTAGCCGACGGTGAGGCGCAGCGGCCCGAGCGCCTCCGTGGCGACGAAGTAAGCGGACCGGAAGTGCGGGGCGGCGCCCCCGAAGTCCTGCATGCCCACCGCGAGGTCGGGCAGGTAGCGGCCCGCGAGCGAGAGCGGCAAGCGCAGCTTGGCCATCGGCGAGATGTCGCTCAGGATCGCATCGTCGCGGTGGACGATCCTGCCGCCGAATTCGACGAACGGCAGGAACCCGAGGAGCAGCGTCATGCTGTCGATCTCGCCGTAGTGGGGGACCCGCAGCCTGGAGTACCCGAGCGACGC
>CAZQJC010000296.1:0-90544 GCA_964593795.1 uncultured Myxococcales bacterium
CTCCTGTTCCGCCTGAACGTGATCGAGGTGCGCATCCCCCCCTTGCGCGAGCGCCGCGAGGACATCGTGCGCCTGGCCCGGCGCTTCCTCGCCTTCTTCGCCCGCAGCGCAGGGCGGCTGCCGCCGACGCTGTCCCCGGAGGCGGAGGTGGCGCTCGCGGAGTACGCCTGGCCCGGCAACGTCCGCGAGCTGCGCAACGCCATGGAGCGCGCGATCATCCTCTGGCCGGCGCAGACGCTCGGGCCCGAGGCGCTCCCGGAGCGGATCGCCGCGCAGGCCACGAGCCTGCCGCGCCTCGGCGGGGACTTCACGCTCGAGGAGGTCGAGCGCGAGCACACCCTGCGCGTGCTCGCGCGCGTCGCCACGCTCGAGGACGCCGCGACGATCCTCGGCATCGACGCCTCGACGCTCTGGCGCAGGCGCAAGAAGTACGAAGGCTGAAAGGCTCCATGAGGATCATCGACTTCGTCCCCACGACGGGGATCCTGTACCGCCTGGGGGCTCCCGACGCCGCGGGCGCCGTGCGTGAGCTGGCCGCCTTGCTGGCGCGCCAGGGCGGCCTCGCCGCCGAGCAGGTGACCGCGGCGCTGCTCGAGCGTGAGCATCTCGGCTCCACGGCCATCGGGCAGGAGATCGCCATCCCGCACGCGCGCTTCGAGGTGCCGCGCACGCTCGGCGTCCTCGGCCTGGCCCCGGCCGGCATCGACTTCGGCGCCCCCGACGGCGCCCTCGTGCGGATCGCCGTCGCGTTCCTCTCGCCGCGCCAGGGCGGCAGCCACCTCCACGCCCTGGCCGCGATCGCCCAGGAGCTCTCCGACGCGAGCGCGCGCGGCAGGCTCCTTTCCGCGGGCAGCGCGGCCGAGGTGCACGAGGTGCTTGCGGCCCTGCGGGGTCGAGGCAGCCGCCCGCCGAACGGGGGGTAGTGGGTCGGCTGGGTCTCGGCTAGCCCCCGCCCTTGGCCGGCAGCTTGAACCAGAAGACGCTGCCCTTGCCGGGCTCGCTCTCGACGCCGATCTCGCCGCCGTGCGCGTGCACGATCTCCTTGGCGATGAACAGGCCCAGACCCGCGCCCGTCGCCGAGGTGCCCGGGACCTGGAAGTACTTCTCGAAGATCGCCTGGTGGAGCTCCTTCGGGATGCCGGGGCCGTGGTCGGCCACCTCGAAGCGGACCCAGCCGTCGGGCGTCGCGGCACGCAGGGTGACCGCGCTCCCCGCGGGGCTGTGGCGGATGGCGTTCGAGAGCAGGTTCGCGAACGCGAGCTGGATGCGATCCGGATCCACCGAGACGAGGCCGATCCCCGGCAGGACCTCCGCGCGTAGCTGGACCTGGTGCTGGCCCGCGATGCCGCGCTGGGCGTCGAGCGCGGTCCGGACGAGGCCCTCCACCTCGACGGGCGCCCGCCGCAGCTCGATGCGGCCTGCCTGGATGCGCGAGAGGTCCAGCAGCTCCTCCACGATGCCCTGCAGGCGCTCGCAGTCCTCTCGCGCCGCGTAAACGAGGTCGGCCTGCTTGTCCGTGAGCGAGCCGACCGTCTGCTCGGTGAGCAGGTGGATCGCCATCCGCAGCGACGTCAGCGGCGTGCGGAACTCGTGCGCCACCGTGGCCACGAGGTTGTTGCGCAGCTCCTCGAAGCGCAGGAGGCGCGTGACGTCCTGCAAGAGGATCGTCGTGCCGACGACGCCGCCCTCCTCGGAGTACACCGGCGTCGCCCGCGGCACGAGCGAGCGCTCGCCCTCGGGCGTCGCGAGCCGCACCGCCTCCTCGAGGCCCCGCGGCAGGTAGGCGCCCTTGCCGCTCGTGACGTGCGCGTGCACGCGATCCACGGCCGCCCGCACCGCCGGATCGAGCTCCGCGAGCGGGTTCCCGGGCGCCTCGACGCCCACGCCGAGCATCGTCTCCGCCGCGCGATTGACGTGCAGGAGGTGCCCCTCCACCGACAGCACGATCACCGGATCGGGCAGGCTATCGATGGCCGCCTGCGCCGCCCGCTGCGCCTCGAGGAGCTCGCCGAGCGAGCTCTCGCGGTACTTCTGGATGCGCTCCGCCATCGTGTTGAACTCGGTCGCGAGCTGCGCGATCTCGTCCCGGCCCTGCACCTGCGCGCGCGCGACGAGGTCCCCCTCGCCGATCCGGCGCGCGGCCTGGCCGAGCACCGACAGGGGCCGCAGGACGCGCGTGGTGAGCTTGGTCGAGGCGAAGAGGCCGAGGGCGAAGCCGAACAGCGAGACCACGACGAGGATGGTCTCGGCCCGGAGGGCATCGCGGCTGGCGCGGGCGCTCTTGCGCACCATCGCGTCTTGATTGAGCGCGAGGATGCCGTCGGCCGCCTCCTTGACCGCCGTGAAGGCGGGGCGCATCTGGGAGAAGTAGAGGTCTCGCCGCTCGGCCTCCGCCAGCGCGTCGAACCGGCCGACGAGCGCGGAGAAGTCGGTCCACACGCGCCGCAGCCTGGCCGTGGCGTCGCCCTCGCCCGACTCGGTGACGTTGCCCTCCTGCACCCGGAGCTCGGCCTCGAAGCGCGCGCGGTGGGTCGCGAACGTGCCGGCCGCGAGGTCGCCTCGGCCCGCGACCAGGAACAACGCGGCGTCGTCGAGCTGGACGACGGACTCCTTCATCTGCTGGGCGGCGAGGACGCTCCGGTAGTTCGCCTCCAGGATGCGCTCGGTGCTGCGGCCGGACTCGCGCGCGATGAGGCCGCCCATGACGGTGCTCGCGATGAGCGCGAGCACGAGCGGGAGCTGCGCGAGGAGGAGCTTTCCGCGAAAGCTCATCCTCGCCCTTCCTGCTCCTCGAACGACACGATGTGCAGGTCGAAGCCGTGCGCCTCCTTCATGAGGCGCACCGGCACCGCGCGCCCGAGCACCTGCTTCCACCACGGCTGGTGCGACCGGCCGATGATGATGTGTCCGACGCCGTGCGAGCGCGCGAAGTCGATGAGGACCGGCACGGGGTCCTTGGCCTGCTGGCGGATCACCTCGGCGCCGAGCTCCCGGGCGCGATCGAACGTCGCGAGCAGGTGCCGCTGCGCCTCCGCGTCGATGAGGTGCGGCGCCTCGTCCGGCAGCTCGACGTAGACGACGAACCAGTCCGTGTTGAGCCGGCCCGCCATCCGCGAGCCCTTGCGCAGCAGGATCGCCGCGTGCTCGGGGTACGACGAGAGGCACACCATCACGCGCCCGTGCGTGCCGGTCTTGCCTCCCGCCTCCTGGCTCACCTTCGCCTTGGCCTGGCTCATGCGCTCGAGGCTCTCGGCCACCTCGCGCAGCGCGAGCTCGCGCAGCGTCGACAGGTTGCCGTCGCTGAAGAAGTGCTCGAGCGCCCAGCCGATCTTGTCGGGCGCGTAGATCTTGCCGGCCTTGAGCCGCTCGAGCAGGTCCTCGACCGCGAGGTCGAGCGTCACGACCTGATCGGCCACCTTGAGGAAGCTGTCCGGCACGGTCTCGCGGATGGCCACGCCCGTCGCGCGCTCGACGAGGTCCTTCAAGCTCTCCAGGTGCTGGATGTTGAGCGCGCCGATGACGTTGATGCCCGCGTCGAGGATCTCGAGGACGTCCTGGTAGCGCTTCTTGTTGCGGCTGCCGGGCACGTTCGTGTGCGGGATCTCGTCGACGATCGCGATCTCGGGCTTGCGCGCCAGGACGGCGTCGACGTCCATCTCCTCGACGTCGACGCCGCGGTAGGCCACCTTGCGGCGCGGCACGATCTCGAGCCCCTCGACGAGGGCGGCCGTGTCGGCGCGCCCGTGCGTCTCGACGAACGCGAGGACCACGTCCACGTTGCGCTTGCCGAGCGCCCGCGCCTCCTCGAGCATCCGGTACGTCTTGCCGACGCCGGCGGCGAAGCCGATGTAGAGCTTGAGCCGCCCGCGGCGCGCCCGCTGGACGATCTCGAGGAAGTCCTCCGGACGCCCGCGCTCCCCCGTCATGCCGCCACGCCTGGCCGCCGGGAAGGGGTGGTCGCTCGGCGCATGGCGTCACCCATTGTAGCGATCAGGGGCCGGAGGGTGCCGCCGGAGTGGGGGCTGCCGCCGCCGGCGCGGCGGGCGTCGTGGGCCGGCCGAACTGCCGGTCGAGCGCGAGGTTCACGAGCAGGACATTGACGCGCGGCTCGCCGAGGAACCCGAGGTCCCGGCCCTCGACGGCCTCGTCGACCAGCGCGCGCACGCGCTCGGGGGCGACGCCGCGCACCTTGGCCACGCGGGGCAGCTGCCAGTACATCGCCCCGGGCGACAGGTGCGGGTCGAGGCCGCTCCCCGAGGTGGTGACGAGCTCGGCCGGGACGGGGCCGGCGCCGGGGTTCTCCGCCGAGAGGCGCCTGGCCTCGTCCGCCACGCGTCCCCCGAGCTTGGCGGACGTCACGCCGAGGTTCGAGCCCGAGGACGCCTGCGCGTCGTAGCCCTTCTCGCCCGCCGCGCTCGGCCGGGGCTGGAAGTACGCGGCGCTGGAGGTCCCCTGGGCGAGCAATGCCGACCCGACGACCTGCCCCTTGTCGTTCTTGAGGAGGCTGCCATTGGCGAGCGACGGAAAGACCGCCTGTGCCACACCGGTGAACGCGAGTGGGTAGGCGATCCCCGTCAAGAGGAGCGTCGCCGCGGTGGCGCGCAATGCGATGAGCATGGTTTCCCGCATGACTACACCAGTCCGATGGCCTGCAGCAGCAGGTCGATGAGCTTGATGCCGACGAAAGGCGCCACGAGGCCGCCGAATCCATAGATGAGCAGCGAGCGGCGCAGCAATGCCGCGGCGCCGAGGGGCCGGTATCGCACGCCGCGGAGCGCGAGCGGGATGAGCAGGATGATGATGATCGCGTTGAAGATGACGGCCGCGAGCACGGCCGAGTACGGCGACGCGAGCCGCATCACGTTGAGCGGCGCGATCTCGGGGAACACCGTCATGAACATCGCCGGCAGGATCGCGAAGTACTTGGCGACGTCGTTGGCGATCGAGAACGTGGTGAGCGTCCCGCGCGTCATGAGGAGCTGCTTTCCGACCTCGACCACCTCGAGCAGCTTGGTGGGGTTCGAGTCGAGGTCGACCATGTTGCCGGCCTCCTTGGCGGCCTGCGTGCCGGTGTTCATCGCGACGCCGACGTCGGCCTGCGCGAGCGCCGGCGCGTCGTTGGTCCCGTCGCCCGTCATGGCGACCAGCTTGCCCTTCTGCTGCTCGGCCTTGATGAGCTCCATCTTGGCCTCGGGCGTGGCCTCCGCGAGGAAGTCGTCCACGCCCGCCTCGCGCGCGATGGCCGCCGCGGTGCGCGGGTTGTCGCCGGTGATCATGACGGTGCGGATCCCCATCGCGCGGAAGCGCTCGAAGCGCTCGGCGATGCCGCCCTTGACCACGTCCTTGAGGTGCACGATGCCGAGCAGGCGCGAGCCCTCGGAGACCGCGAGCGGCGTCCCGCCCTGGTCGCTGATGCCGTGCGCCACGGCGTCGAGCTCCTTCGGCACCTCGCCGCCGAGGGCGCTCACGTGGCTGCGGATCGCGTCGACGGCGCCCTTTCGCACCTGGCGCCCCTCGAGGTCGCAGCCGCTCATGCGGGTCTGCGCGGTAAAGGGGATGAAGTGCGCGCCGAGCGCGCGGACGTCGCGGCCGCGCAGCTTGTAGCGGTCCTTGGCGAGGACGACGATCGAGCGCCCCTCCGGCGTCTCGTCCGCGAGGCTCGCGAGCTGGGCGGCGTCCGCCAGGTCCTCGACCTTGACGCCCGGCATCGGCACGAGCTCGGTGGCCATGCGGTTTCCGAGCGTGATGGTGCCGGTCTTGTCGAGGAGCAGCGTGTCCACGTCGCCCGCGGCCTCGACCGCGCGGCCGCTCATCGCGATGACGTTCTTCTGCAGCAGCCGATCCATGCCGGCGATGCCGATCGCGGACAAGAGGCCCCCGATCGTGGTCGGGATGAGGCAGACGAGGAGCGCGACCACCGCGGTGATCGACAGGCCCACGCCGGAGTAGATCGCGAGCGGAACGAGCGTCACGCACGCGACGAGGAACACGACCGTGAGGCCGACGAGCAGGATGTGGAGCGCGATCTCGTTCGGGGTCTTCTGCCGCGCCGCGCCCTCGACGAGCGAGATCATGCGGTCGAGGAAGGACTCGCCGGGGTTCGCCGTGATTCGCACGAGGATGCGATCGGAGAGCACCTTGGTGCCGCCGGTGACCGCCGAGCGATCGCCGCCGCTCTCTCGGATGACCGGCGCCGACTCGCCCGTGATCGCCGATTCGTCCACCGACGCGATGCCCTCGGTCACCTCGCCGTCGCCCGGGATGATCATGCCCGGCTCGACCACCACGACGTCGCCCTTGCGCAGCTCGGACGCTGACACGGTCTCTTCGCGCTTGTCCACCATGCGCCGCGCGACCGTCTCCTTGCGCATCTTGCGCAGCGTGTCGGCCTGCGCCTTGCCGCGGCCTTCGGCCACCGCCTCGGCGAAGTTCGCGAACAGCACCGTGAACCACAGCCACACCGTGATGGCGCCGGTGAACCACAGCGGCGTCGAGGGGTGGCCGATCGCGGCGTCCCGGATGAACAGCAGCGTGGTGAGGACGCTGCCGATCTCGACCACGAACATGACGGGGTTCTTGGCCACCTGCATCGGCGAGAGCTTGCGCACGCTCTGCCGGACCGCCTGCTTGAGGATGGACCCGTCGAAGAGGGACAGGGACTTGCTCTTGGAGGACATGTCAGAAGCTCCTGCCGGAGTAGGCGAGGAAGTGCTCGACGATGGGTCCGAGCGAGAGCGCCGGGAAGAACGTCAAGGCGCCGAGGATGATGACGACCGACACCACCAGGAAGCTGAACAGCGGGCCGTCGGTCGGGAACGTGCCCGGCCCTGCGGGCACCACCTTCTTGCCGATCATCGAGCCGCCGATCGCGAGGGCGGGGACGATCATCAGGAATCGACCGCACAGCATCACGATGCCGAGCGTGATGTTCCAGAAGGGCGTGTTGGCATTGAGGCCCGCGAACGCCGAGCCGTTGTTGCCCGCGCCGCTCGAGTAGGCGTAGAGGATCTCGGAGAGGCCATGCGGGCCGCCGTTGTTGAGCGAGCTCGTGCCGTACTTCGCGACCGCCGCCCAGGCGCCGAAGCTCAGGATGAGGATGGGGAAGATGAGCGCATAGAGCATGGCGAGCTTCATCTCGCGCGCCTCGATCTTCTTGCCGAGGTACTCGGGCGTGCGCCCCACCATCAGGCCCGCGATGAACACCGCGAGGAGCGCCATGACGAGGATGCCGTACATGCCCGCGCCGACGCCGCCGAAGATGACCTCGCCGAGCTGGATGTTGACGAGCGGGACGAGGCCGCCTAGCGGCGTGAAGCTGTCGTGCATGGAGTTGACGGCGCCGCACGAGGCGTCGGTGGTCACGGTCGCGAAGAGCGCCGAGGGCGCGATGCCGAAGCGGACCTCCTTGCCCTCGAGGTTGCCGGACAGGCCTCCGGTCTGGGCCCCGGTCTGGGCCGCGACGCCGGCCTGCGCGACCGCCGCATTGCCGTGGGACTCGGCCCAGTACGTGGTGCCCACCCCGGCCAGGAAGAGGACGGCCATTGCGCCGAAGAGCGCCCAGCCCTGCTTGGCGTCCTTCGCCATGCGGCCGTACGTGTACGTCAGGCCCGCCGGGATCGCGAAGATGAGCACGAGCTGGAGGAAGTTCGACAGCGGCGTCGGGTTCTCGAACGGGTGCGCGCTGTTCGCATTGAAGAAGCCGCCGCCATTGGTGCCGAGCATCTTGATGGCGAGCTGAGAGGCGGTCGGCCCCATCGCGATGACCTGCTTGCCGCCCTCGAGCGTCGTCGCCTCGTCGTACGGCGAGAGGTTCTGGATGACGCCCATCGCGACCAGTGCGAAAGCGGCCAGGATCGAGATCGGCAGGAGCACGTACACGATGCCCCGGATGAGATCGACTCAGAAGTTGCCGAGGGTCTTCTGCCCCTCGGGGCCCGGCCGGCGCGTGAGCCCGCGCGCCATCGCCAATGCGACGCCAATGCCGGCGGCCGCCGACGTGAAGTTGTGCCACGCCAGACCGGCCATCTGGGTGAAGTAGCTCATCGTCGACTCGCCGCCGTAGCTCTGCCAGTTGGTGTTCGTGGTGAAGCTCGCGGCGGTGTTGAACGCGAGCTCGGGACCGACGGCCGGGAGCTTCTGCGGGTTGAAGGGCAGCACGTGCTGCAGGCGCTGGATCGCGTACGTGACCACGAGCCCGAGCGCGCTGAAGGCGAGGAGCGACGCGGTGTACAGGAGCCACGACTGCTCCTTCTTGGGATCGACGCCGCAGAGCTTGTAGCAGAGGGCCTCGAGCCGCCCGAAGGTGCGCGGCAAGGGCTGCGTCTCGCCCTCGAAGACGCGGAACATGTACACGCCCATCGGCTTGGTGATCGCGACGATCACGCCGAAGTAGACGAGGATCTGGAGCCAGCCATTGGCAGTCATGGAAGGCTCCTAGAAGCGCTCGGGGCGCAAGAGGGCGTACCCGAGGTATCCCATCAAGAGGACCGAGACGACGAGACCGACGACGTAGTCGAGCGACATGGGAGCTCCTAGATCTGGTCGCAGCTGCGGGCGTAGGCCCAGGCGACACCGAAGAACAAGAACGTTCCGACGACGAACACGAGGTCGAGCATCGATCACCGCTTTCTGTCATGAGGACGAGCACGAAGCGTGCCGCCTGGGCTCCGACCCGATCCTCCCGGATCCAGTCGAGGGGACCCAGGCCAGGCCCCGAGAACCCGTGCAAGTCGCACGATTGAACGGGGCGGATGGTTGCAAATTGCACGATGCGCCCGGCGGGTGCCCGGTGCAGGACGCGCATGGATTGCCGGTCGCGTGCGCCGACCCTCAGCGCTGACGCGCTGCGGTCAGGCGGACGGGAGGGCCGCACCGCCCTCGCGCGGCGCCCTCGTGGGGTCCTGCGCGTGCGCGGCCCCCGACACCAGCGCGCCGAGGAGCAGGGTGACCAGGGTCGAGCCCTGCCAGATCAGCGTCGCCTCGAGGCCCATCGTCGGGCCGAAGAGGCCCGAGAGGATGAAGGCCAGGCCCGGGACGATGATGAAGCTGGCCCAGAGCGCGGCACGAAGCGCGCGCCGTGCATCGCCGGCCCGCTGGCCACCGATGATGCCGCCGACCATGCCGTTGACCAGCGGGAGCGGAAGGACCAGCGTGCCGATGGCCATCCAGGCCACGCAGACGGGGAAGCTCTTGACGGGCATGAAGACCTCGCGCAACCACCGAGGTTGCTGCGTGGCTTCAGAGCAACCGGCGCGCCAGCCCGTGCCCGTAGGAGATTCGATGACTTGGCGCCGAACCGCGCCCGCCGGCATTGCAGACGGCCAGATCACACCTTGCGCCCTGCAAGGTCTCACACCTGCTCGAGGCGCTTTCGCTTGCGCCACAGGGTGCTTGTGTCGATGCCGAGGATGTGCGCCGCCTCGTCTTGCGTGTGGGCGCGCTCGAGGACGGCCGTCAGGTGCGCGCGCTCGATCTGGTCGATCGTGAAGTTGCCGCCGATCTCGGCGCGCTGGAGCTGCTGCGCGGTCGTCATCCTGGCCGGGAAGGCCTCCGGCTCCACCCGCTGGGCGGGCCAGAGGATGGTGACGCGCTCGATGGCGTTCCGCAGCTCCCGGACGTTGCCGGGCCACCCGTACGCCAGGAGCGCGCGTTCGGCGTCCGGCGACAGCTCCGGCGCAAGGCGCTTGCCCTGCCGCGAGAAGAAGGCCAGGAACCTGCGCGCGAAGCGCAGGATGTCCTCCCGCCGCTCGCGCAGGGGCGGCACCATGACCTGGACCACGTCGAGCCGGTAGTACAGGTCCTGACGGAACCGCCCCGACGCCACGTCGGCCTCGAGATCGCGGCTCGTCGCCGCGACGACGCGCACGTTGGCGGTGCGCGTGAGGCTCTCGCCGATGCGCTCGAAGCGCTTGTCCTGCAGGAAACGCAGCAGCTTGGCCTGCAGGCCCGGCGACAGCTCGGCGATCTCGTCGAGAAAGAGCGTCCCCCCCTCGGCCGCCTCGACCCGCCCCGGCTGGTCCTTGATCGCGCCCGTGAAGGCGCCCTCGGCATGCCCGAAGAGCTCGCTCGCGAGCAGCTCCTCCGACAGCGTGGGGCAGTTGACGGTGATGAACGGCCCGGCGGCCCGTGGGCTACGCGCGTGAAGCGTCCGCGCGAGCACGCCCTTGCCGGTGCCGTTCTCGCCGCGCAGGAGCACGGCCGCGTCGCTGTGCGCGGCCCGCGCGATGGTCTCGAGCACGCCTTGCATGCGCGGCGACTCGGTCTCGAGATCGGCCTCCGGCGACTCCTCGGCGAGCTTCTGCTCGAGCTCCGCGACCCGCGAGGCGAGGCGCCGCCGCTCCTCGACGCGCTCGACGAGGTGCTTGATCTGCGCAGGGGAGAAGGGCTTCGGCAGGTAATCCCAGGCGCCGCGCCGGGTGGCCTCCACGGCCGTCTCCACACCTGCAAAGGCGGTGATCATCACGATCGACAGCGAGTGGCTGCGCGCGAGCAACCTCGGGATGAGCTCGAGGCCGCTCTCGGCCCCGAGGCGCAAGTCGACGAACGCGAGGTCGAACGGCTGGTGATCGACCGCGGCGAGCGCGGCCTGGCTGGTCGCGACGGCGACGCAATGACAGCCCAGCGACTCGAGGCAGACGCCGAGCGTCGTCCGGATGTTCTTCTCGTCGTCGACGACGAGCACCTGGAGCGGCTGCATGGTCGAAATCCGAGGCCGGGAGCTATCGCGCTGCGGTGGCGATGCCGCCCGCGGCGGCGAAGGCGCGGGCGCGGGTCAAGACCGCGCCGGCCGAGGCGCGATCCTCCGCGAGCACGTCCACGAGGAAGAGGTCGCCCCGGGGGCGCACGTCGAACTCGAGCCAGTGGCCCGGCAGCCAGTAGGCGTCGTCCGGCGATGCCGCCTGCGCGAGCAGACCCTATTACGTCCGCGCCAACCTGGTCAAGGTCACGACCCACACGGTGCTCGAGAACCTGCTCGTCGGCATGGGGCTCGTCGTGGCCGTGCTCCTCCTGTTCCTCGGCAACACGCGCGCATCCTTGATCACCGCGCTCAACATCCCGCTCGCGCTGCTCCTCGCGTTCGTCGGCATGGTCGCGACGGGCACCTCCGCCAACCTGATCTCGCTCGGCGCCGTCGACTTCGGCATCGTCGTCGACTCGTCCGTGATCATGATGGAGAACATCTTCCGGCACCTCGGCCCCCACGGGCGGGGGAGCATGCGCGACCGCATCCTCGGCGCGGCCGCCGAGGTCGGCGGCCCGATGTTCTTCTCCACGCTCATCATCGGCGTCGCGTTCCTGCCGCTCTTCACGATGACCGGCGTCTCGGGCGTGATCTTCGCGCCGATGGCCCACACCTACGCGTTCGCGATCGGGGGGGCCATCTTGCTCGCCCTGACGCTCACGCCGGTGCTGTCGTCGAAGCTGATGAGGCTCGGGACGGAGGAGAAGGAGGGCGCCATCATGCGGGTCCTCCACCGCATCTACAATCCGTTCTTCGACGCCGCGCTGAAGTACCCGAAGCGCGCGATGGCCATCGGCCTATTGCCCATCGTCCTTTGCGTGGTGCTCTTCCCCCTGCTCGGGCGAGAGTTCATGCCGCAGCTCGAGGAGGGCAACTTCTGGATCCGCGCGACGCTGCCGATGTCGATCTCGATGCAGCAGTCGGCCAAGTACATGACACCGATGCGCGAGATCCTGCGCCGCCACCCCGAGGTGGAGTCGGTCATCTCGCAGGTCGGGCGGCCCGACGACGGCACCGACGTCACCGGCTTCTACAACATCGAGCTCTTCGCGCCCCTTCGGCCGTTCGACAAGTGGCCCAAGGGCCTGACCAAGGCCAAGCTGACCGACATCGTCCGGAAGGAGCTCAAGGACGCGTTCCCCGGCATCGACTTCAACTTCTCGCAGTACATCAGCGACAACGTCCAGGAGGCGGTCGCGGGCGTCAAGGGCGAGAACAGCGTCAAGGTCGCCGGGCCCGACCTCAAGGTCAATGCGGCCAAGGCCAGGGAGATCGTCGAGGCGCTGTCGAGCGTCCGTGGCGTCACCGACCTCGGCATGGTCCACTCGCTCGGCCAGCCGAGCATCAAGATCGAGGCGGACCGCGCGGCGTGCGCGCGCTATGGCCTCAACACCGGCGACATCGGCGAGATCGTCGAGGCCGCCATCGGCGGCCACGCGGTGACGAACGTCTTCGAGGGCGAGAAGCTGTTCGCGCTCACCGTGCGCTGGCAGGAACGGTACCGCCAGAGCGTCGACGAGATCCGCCAGATCACGGTGGCGACCCCCGACGGCACCCAGATCGCGCTCGGCCAGCTCGCGTCGATCACCAAGGTGGATGGCCCAGCGATCACCTACCGGGAGAACGGCTGGCGCTTCACGCCCGTCAAGTTCTCGGTGCGCGGACGCGATCTCGCCGGCGCCGTCACGGACGCGCAGCAGCAGGCCGCCGCGAAGGTCAAGCTCCCGTACGACACGCACCTCGAGTGGGCCGGCGAGATCAACGAGCTGCACGCGGCGGAGGGTCGGCTCCTCATCATCGTGCCGCTCACGCTCATCCTCATCACGTTCCTGACGCTGAGCGCGGTCAAGGGCTGGATCGACGCGCTCATCGTGCTCATCAACATCCCCGTCGCCTGCACGGGCGGCGTGCTGGCGCTCCTCATCTCCGGCCAGAACTTCTCGGTGTCGGCGGGGATGGGCTTCATCTCGATCTTCGGCATCGCGATCCAGGACGCGATCCTGGTCGTCACGTACTTCCAGCGGCAGCGATACACGGAGGGCCACGACGTCGTGTCGTCGGCGCGCGCGGCCGCGGAGATGCGCTTTCGTCCGGTGCTCATGACGACGCTCGTCGCGACGCTCGGCCTCCTGCCCGCGGCGCTTTCGAACGGCATCGGCTCGCAGTCGCAAAAGCCCCTCGCGATCGTCGTCATCGGCGGCTCGCTCATCCTGGCGCTCCTGACGCGCGTCTTGCAGCCGCCGCTCCTCGTCCTCGCGCATCGCTGGATGGACCGGCGCAAGGGGGTTCCCGAGGCCCTGCGCCCCAGAGACAGCGGGCTCCCGTAGGGCTCGTCGGAGGCTACCGGGTCGCGGTCGAGCCGCGCTTCGCGAGGGCCTCTACGAGCGCGAGGAGGCTCGAATCGCAGGCCGTCAACAGCGTGCGTTCCTGCCCGAGCGACAGGGCGAGCGACCGGACGTTCGAGTTCCGTCGCGAGAGGGCAATGAGCTCCTTGTGCCTGGCGCTGAACCGGTCGAGCGCCTTGGTCGCCGTGTCGAGCCCCGGGCGTGAGCCGGCCTCGACGAGCCCCGAGAGCCGGGCGAGCGCGCTCCGCGCAGCGGCCTCGAGCTCGTCCATCTGCTTCTCCATCCGCGTCATGATGGCGTCGTCGGCCTCGGCGATGTGGGGCGCGTCGAGCACCTGGATGTCCCGGACAGCCAGCACGGCGGCGCTGACGAGCAATGCGATCTGCCCGGCTTGCTTGGGCCTTGCTGCCCTCGAGAGTCCCTCGAGCGCTCGGCGGAAGGTGTCGGCCTCCTCTCTGAGGGGTCCAAACGAGAGCCGCTGCGCTTTCAGGTTCGTGTTCTCGACGGCCAGCGCGAGCACGGTGCGGTCGAGTTCGTCGTACGCCTCGAAGCGCTTGACGAAGTCGTCGTGGAGGCGCACCTCCGGGTCGTAACCCAGGCCGCGCAGCAACGGGACGATGGCCTGCGAGCTGGCTCGAAGCGCCTTCTTGGCCTGCACCGCCTCCGAGGCGAAGGCGACGGACGCTTCGTCGGTGTCGGCCATCACCGCGCGCACGGAAGCGTCTGCCGCCTGGTGGAGCGCGAGTCGGAGGTCCGCCGCGACCCGGCGAGCTTCCTCCAGGCGCTGCATCGGGCCTGGGTCGTTGCATCCCGTCCACCCGGACATGGCTGCGCCAGCGAGGCAGAGCCCGACGAGCCCCCGGCATGGACGGCGCGTCCGGCGGGCGGCGTCTCGCGATCTCAGCCTGGCGCGTGGGTGCATGCGCTCGAAGCTTGCACGATTCCGGCTCCGCGGTCCGCGCGTTTCGTTGCGATCCCAGTCGCGCGCGCCCGCTGCGCAGGGGCTCGGGGACGGGCCGCGGTGGGCATCGCGCGGTGCAATGCGAGGGATTGCAGGACGCAACGGCGCGACCGCCGAGCCGACGCAACTCGGCGAATTCTGGTAGCAGCTGCGTTCCAGGGACTGGCGTCGTTCTTGCTCATCGAGGGTCGAAGGAAGCCACCTGCATGACCCAGCCGGCACCGTCGCGCGCGCCCCTGCTGCCGCTCACCACCGCGGCCCTCGGCGTCGTCTTCGGCGATCTCGGCACGAGCCCCCTCTACGCGCTCCAGGAGGCCTTCTCCGGCCCGCATGGCGCCGCGGTCACGCGCGACAACGTGCTCGGGGTGGTCTCGCTCTTCGTCTGGTCGCTGATCCTGGTCGTGACCATCAAGTACCTCGTCTTCCTCATGCGCGCGGACAATCGGGGCGAGGGCGGCATCCTGGCGCTGCTCGCGCTGACGGGCGCTCGTGGCGGTCGGCGCGGTGCGCGCCTGACGATCGCGCTCGGGCTCTTCGGCGCCGCGCTCCTCTACGGCGACGGCGTGATCACGCCCGCGGTCTCGGTCCTCAGCGCCGTCGAAGGCCTCGGGATCGCGTCGCCCGCGTTCGAGCGCTTCGTCGTCCCGCTCACGCTCGTCATCCTGGTCGGCCTGTTCCTGGTCCAGCGCTACGGCTCGAGCCGCGTCGGCCGGCTCTTCGGGCCCATCCTCGCGCTCTGGTTCATCGTCATTGCGGTCCTCGGCGCCGCGGCGCTGGTCCGCCGGCCCGAGGTGCTGGAGGCGCTGAGCCCGGTGTACGGGGTTCGCTATTTCATCCAGCACGGCCTGCGCGGCGTGTCGGTGCTGGGCGCGGTCGTGCTGTGCCTGACCGGCGGCGAGGCGCTCTACGCCGACATGGGCCATTTCGGGTCGCGGCCGATCCGGGTGGCCTGGTTCGGCCTCGTGCTGCCTGCGCTCCTGCTCAGCTACCTCGGCCAGGGCGCGGTGCTCCTCGAGGACCCGTCCGCCGCGGCGCGGCCCTTCTATTCGATGGTGCCCGCCTCCCTGCTGTACCCGATGGTGGCGCTCGCGACGGTGTCCACGGTCATCGCGTCGCAGGCGCTCATCTCGGCGGTCTTCAGCTTGACCCGCCAATCGGTCCAGCTCGGCTACTGGCCCCGCGTTCGCGTCGTCCACACCTCCGCGGACGAGCAGGGGCAGGTGTACGTGCCGGGCTTCAACTGGGCCGTCATGGTCGCGACGCTCACGCTCGTCCTGGCGTTCCGCTCGTCGGGGGCGCTGGCCGCCGCCTTCGGCCTCGCGGTGGCCGGCACCATGTCGATCACCACGGTCCTCTTCGTCGCGGTGGCGCACCGGAAGTGGCGCTGGCCGCCGCTCGCCCTCGCGGTCTTCACGGCGATCTTCCTCAGCGTGGACCTCAGCTTCGTCGCGGCGAACCTCCTCAAGATCGAGCACGGCGGCTGGCTGTCGCTCGCCATCGGGGCCGCGCTGTTCGTGCTCATGAAGACCTGGGCGCGCGGCCGGCGCCTCTTGCATGCCAAGGTGCAGTCGCTGGCCTTCGATCTCGAGGAGTTCCTGCGCAGCTTCGGGCTCGGGCCACCGGTGCGGGTGCCCGGCACCGCGGTCTTCCTCAGCGGCAACCCCGGCGTCGCGCCGCTCTCGCTCCTGCACTACCTCAAGCACGCCAAGAGCCTGCACGAGCAGGTCGTCATGCTGTCGGTGTTGACCGAGGACGTGCCGCACGTGCCGCGGGAAGACCGCCTCGAGGTCGAGCGCCTGGCGCACGGCTTCTGGCGCGTCGTCGGCCGGTACGGCTTCATGGAGAGCCCCGACGTCCCGGCGCTGCTCTCGCATTGTCGCGGCCACGGGCTCAAGGTGAGCTCCCGCTCCTACTTCCTCGGGCGCGACCAGATCGTCGTGCGCGGCCAGAGCTGGCGCAGCCCGTCCGCGCACGTCTTCTCGTTCATGCAGCGAAACGCCCGCTCCGCCGCAGACTTCTTCGGCCTGCCGCCCAACCAGGTCCTCGAGGTCGGCGCTCAGATCGAGCTCTGACGGGCTGACCGACTGCAGTTCGCAACCACGCGCCTCCGGGGACTTGCGGAGGGCGGCCCCTGCAGGCAGGTTGCATCCGCCAGGCGCTCAGGTCGTCGGGACTGGCCCCAGACGACCGACGCGCCAGCGGAGCGCGGGAGGGGTCAGGAGGGTGGTCGCGAGGACCATCAGCACCACCGCGGCGAAGATCTGCGGCGTGAGCACGGGCGTCCCCTGGATGTGCATGCCGACCCCGATCGACGCGAAGATGAGCCCGACCTCGCCGCGTGGGAGCATCCCGAGGCCCACGGTGAGGCGATCGGCTCTGACGCCCACCACGCCCAGGGCACACGCCTGCTTGCCCGCGATCGCCGCCAGCGTGAGCGCGCCGGCGATCGCGAGGGTGTGGGGATCGCGGAACACCGCCAGATCCACGCGGGCGCCGGAGAGGACGAAGTAGACGGGCACGAGGAATGCGGTGATGGGGCCGAGGAGATCCTCGAGGGTGCCCTCCGCCCGCGCGGCAAAGGGCCGCAGGTGCCCCGGCTCGAGCAGCAGCCCCGCCGCGAACGCCCCCATCATCGGCGCGAGGCCCGCGCCGGACGCGGCGGCCGCGAGCGCAAAGCACAGCGCCAGGCCGAGCGCGAGCGGCACGTGCGGCGCCCGCAGGCGCGAGGCCACCTTGAACAGCCGCGGCGTGACCCAGGTGCCGATCAAGAGCGCACCCGCGAGGAAGGCGATGGCCTTGACGGCAACGAGGCCGATCTCCCCGAGCGCCATCGACCGCCCCGCGTTCGCGCCCTTGACGATCCCCGTCACGACCGCGAGGATCATGAGCCCGACCACGTCGTCGATGACCGCGGCGCCGAGGATGATCCGGCCCTCCGCGCTGCCCGCGCGGCCGAGGTCCTTGAGCACCCGCGCGCTGATGCCGACGCTCGTGGCCGTGAGCGTGGCCCCGAGAAACAGATGCGTGTAGACAGATGCGTCGGGCAAGACCCAGCGCCCCACGAGGAGCCCGAGCGCGAAGGGCGCCGCGACGCCCAGGCACGCGACGAGGAGGGACGCCCAGCCCACCGACAGCATGCCGCGCACCGTGGACTCGAGGCCCACCTCGAAGAGCAGGAGCATGATCCCCAGCTCCGCGAGCAGCTCGACGCCCGGCAGACCGAGCACGCCGCCCACGCCGGGCACGCCGAAGTGATGCAGGTTGCCGAGCAGGACGCCGGCGAGGATCTCGCCGAGCACCGCCGGCTGCCGCACCCGCTGGGCGAGGTGTCCCCCCAGCTTCGCTGCGATGAGCACGAGCGCGAGCGCCTCGACGACCCCGGTGACGTCATGCCCCGACACTCGTCCACTCTAGTGCCGCTCGTCAGATGTTCGACCGGTTTTGCACCAGATCTATGCTAGACCGCGCAAATCATGCAGCACCCCTACGAGTCCTTCGTCCACACCGTCGAGCACCCGGCCCGGTACCTCGGCGGCGAGTGGAACAGCATCCGCAAGGACCCGGCGTCCGTGGACGTCCAGATCGCGCTCGCGTTCCCGGACCTCTACGACATCGGCATGTCGCACCTCGGGACCAAGATCCTCTACTCGCTGCTCAACAAGGATCCGCGGTTCCTCGCCGAGCGCGCCTTTGCCCCGTGGTCGGACATGGAGGCGGAGCTGCGCGCGCGCAACCTGCCCGTCGTCACGCTCGAGAGCGGCCGGCCGCTGTCGGCCTTCGACGTCGTGGGCTTCTCGCTGCAGTACGAGCTCACGTACACGAACGTGCTCCTCCTGCTCGAGCTCGGCGGCATCCCGCTGCGCTCGGCCGAGCGCGGGGAGGACGCGCCGCTCGTCATCGCGGGCGGGCCGACCGCGACGCACCCCGAGCCGCTCGCCGACTTCATCGACGCGTTCCTGATCGGCGAGGCCGAGGGGGTCCTGCGCGAATCGCTCGCCGACTGGAAGAAGTGGCGCGACGAGGGCTGCAGCCGGAAGGAGGCGCTCATCCGCCTCGCCGCGCGCGGCCACTGGTACGTGCCGTCGCTCTACACGACGGCGCTCGACGCGCAGAGCGGCTTCGAGGTCGTCACCGGCACCGTCGATCCGCGCGTGCCCCGCACCGTCCTGCGCGCCTGGGTCGAGAACCTCGACGCGTTCCCGTTCCCCGACGACTCGCCGATCCCCTACGCCGAGGCCGTGTTCGACCGCTTCGCGATCGAGATCGCGCGCGGCTGCACCGAGGGCTGCCGCTTCTGCCAAGCCGGCATGATCTACCGGCCGGTGCGCGAGCGCGACCCGCGCGACGTGGTCTCGACGGTCCTGTCGAGCCTCGACAAGGGCGGCCACGACGAGGTCTCGCTGACCTCGCTCTCCACCGCCGACTACTCGTGCGTGACGCCGCTCGTGCAGAAGGTCATGAGCGAGCTGCGCCCGCGCAAGGTCTCGGTGTCGGTGTCGTCGCTGCGCGCCTATGGCCTGTCGGAGGATCTCCTCGACGAGATCGCGAGCGTGCGCGCCGGGGGCCTGACGTTCGCGCCCGAGGCGGGCACGCAGCGCATGCGCGACGTCATCACCAAGAACGTCACCGAGGAGGACATCGAGAAGAGCGCGACCAACGCCTTTTCGCGCGGATTCGGCCGCCTCAAGCTGTACTTCATGATCGGCCTTCCGACCGAGACCGACGACGACGTGCGCGCGATCGCGCAGCTCGGCGGGCGCACGCAGCGCATCGGCCGCCGCATCACGCGGCACTCCTCGGTCACCGTGTCCGTCTCGACGCACGTGCCCAAGCCCCACACGCCGTTCCAGTGGTGCGCGATGGACACGCTCGGCGAGATCGAGCGCAAGCAGCGCGTGCTCCGCGACGTCGCCTACCCCGAGCGCGTGACGCTCAAGCACCACGACGCGCGCAGCTCGCTCGTCGAGGGCGTGTTCGCGCGCGGCGATCGCCGCGTGGGCCGGGCGCTCGAGCTCGCGTACCGGCGCGGCGCGCGCTTCGACGGCTGGGACGAGACGTTCGACTTCCTGCGCTGGATGGAGGTCTTCCGCGACGCCGGCATCGATCCGGGCGCGTTCCTCGGCACGATCCCCGTCGAGGTGCGCCTGCCCTGGGACCACATCGACATCGGCCTCGAGCCGGGGTTCCTGGTCGACGAGTACAGAAAGGCGCTCAAGGACAAGCTCTCGCCGCCCTGCGGCAAGCCCTTCGGCAAGCTCCTGCACCACACGAACGAGGCCGAGGCGCTCGCCGACGGCCGTCGCCTCGTCTGCTACGACTGCGGCATCGCGTGCGACCTCGGCGAGATGAAGGAGGAGCGCCTGGTCTTCCTGCGCGGCATGGGCGCGCTCACGCCCGGCGCGGTCAAGCAGCACGCCGCCCCCGATCGCGAGCGGCCGCTTCCGACCGCGACCTTCCAGCAGGGCGCCGGCGTGCGCTATCGCCTGCGCTACACCAAGCTCGGCCGCGCCGCGTTCCTGTCGCACCTCGACATGGCGCGCCACCTCGGGCGCGCGCTCCGCCGCGCCGGCCTCGAGGTCAACTACACCAAGGGCTTCCACCCCAAGCCCGACTTCAGCTTCGGCCCCGCGCTCGGCCTGGGCTTCCCGAGCCTCGGCGAGTTCGTCGACCTCCGCGTCGCGCAGGCGCTCGACGGCGACGAGCTGGCCGCGCGCCTGACGGCCGTCGCGCCCGAGGGCCTGGTGTTCGAGGCGCGCCGCCTCGCCGACGGAGAGCCCGCCGTCGCGCGCCTGATCTCGCTCGCCGACTTCGCCCTGTCGCTGCCGCTCGACGAGGCCGCCGCGCAGGCGGCGTGCGCGGCGGTGATGGCGCGGGACACCCTGCCGAGCGAGCGCGGCGAGGGCAAGGAGCGCCGCGCGGTCGACGTGCGGAGGTTCCTCGTCGGCCTCGAGCCGCTCGGCGGTGCCGACCTCGTGCGTGCCCGCCTCGAGTGGCAGGACGACGGGCAGACGCTGATCCTCCTGCGCGTGCGCGCGGGCTCCGACGGCAGCGCGCGCCCGGCGGAGATCGGCCGTGCGCTCCTCGCCGCCGCGGGCCTGCCCCTCGAGACGCCGGTGCGCGTCGCGCGCCTGCGCCTGCGCGGGGAGCAGGCCGGTGCCCTCGTCGATCCGATGCAGCCGCCCGCCCCGGTCGCGGCTCCGGAGGCCCCCGCGGCGCCGCCGCAGCTCGTGGCCGCGGAGGTCACGCCGTGACGCCCGCCTGCCGCGTCGTCCCGGTCGCGTGCCTCAAGGACAACTACGCTTACCTCGTCATCTGCGAGGCCACCGGAGAGGCCGCCGTCGTGGACCCGTCGGAGGCGGCGCCCGTCGAGGCCGCGCTCGCCCGCGAGGGCGCCACGCTGCGCGCCATCTGGAACACGCACCACCACCTCGATCACGTCGGCGGCAACGAGGCGCTCGTCGCCGCGCACCCCGGCATCGCCGTCGTCGCCAGCGTCTTCGACCGCACGAACCACCGCGTGCCCGCGCAGACCGCGGAGCTCGCCGACGGCGCGACGACCGGCGTCGGGCGCCTCCAGTTCTCGGGCATCGTCGTGCCGGGCCACACGCTCGGCGCGCTGACGCTCGTCGGCGCGAGCACCGCCTTCACCGGCGACACGCTGTTCCTGGCCGGCTGCGGACGCCTCTTCGAGGGCACGGCGGCGCAGATGTTCGGCTCGCTCGGCCGCCTCGCGGCGCTCCCCGGCGAGACGCGCATCTACCCGGGCCACGAGTACACGGTCAAGAACCTCGAGTTCGCCGCCGCCGCGGAGCCCGACAACCGCGACGTCGTGGCGAGGCTGGCGGAGGCGCGCGCGCGGCGCGGCCAGGGCGAGCCGACCGTCCCGGCGACGCTCGAGGAGGAGCGCGCGACGAACCCCTTCCTGCGCGCGCACGACGCGGCCGACTTCGCGCGCCTGCGCGAGTGGAAGGACCGCTTCTGAGCCGATTCGCGCGCAGGTACCTCGCCTACTACTTGCCCTTCGTGGCCGTCGGCCTCGCGCTCGGGCTGGGCCTCGTGCTGACGCGCACGTTCGCGCGCATGATGGGGGGCGACGTCACCGTCACGAGCGAGCTCGGCAAGGGGACGACGTTCACGCTGGAGCTCCCGGCCGAGGTCAACGCCCGCAAGAAGGCGCCTCGGAGCTGACGGCGTCAGGGCGCGGTGAGCTCGGCGGCGGCGACCGCCGGGCCCAGGCCGTCGAGCGCCGGGCCGAGGTGAACCGGTGCGCCCGGTGGCGCGGTGACGCGCACGTGCACGAGGGCGCTGGCGCGCGGCAGGAGGACGGGCGGCAGGGGCGCCTCCCCGCGCAGCGCCTCCGTCCATGCGGATAGACGAATATGTCGCACGCCGAGCGAGTCGACCGCGTGCAGCCGCTGACGGGTGGTGTTCCGCACGAGCACGGCGAGGACCACGTCCGCGCCCTCGCGCCGCGCGTCCACGACGCGAAGCTCCAGCAGGCCCGCGAGGGCCGCGGCGGTGCTGGCACCGAGGCCCACCGCCCGCAGCGTCCCCGGCGGCGGGTGCAGGTAGAAGCGACCGCCGCGCGATCCGGCCTCGCGCGCGAGGGCTGCGGCCAGGCCCGCGTCCGCGTCGTGGAGCGCGGTCGCGGCCGAGAGGCGCGCGCGATCGACGAGCACCTTGGTGATCGCGCCGTCCGGGCGGATGAACGGCAGCGGCAGCAAGTCCTCGGGCGGATCCTCGCGCCCCGTCCGCCGCTCGGCGAACACCTCCGGGTCGGGCGAGTAGAGGAGCGGCGCGTGCGCGTAGGCCCGGCGCGCGAGCCACGTCTCGCGGCAGCACTCCTCGCGCGACGAGGCACCGATCACGAGGGCCACTTGCACGGCCACCGCGGCCGCGATCCACCGCGGGCGCGCTTCGTGCGCGAGCCAGGCCACGATGGGCACCAGCCAGGCGCCGTAGCGCATGAGGCCCGCGGAGCCCGCGTTCCAGTTGGCGGTCGTCGTGGCGAGCACGGCGGCGCCGAGGAGCGCGAGCCCGAGGCCGAGCGTGCGCCGGTCACCGCGCGCCGGCGCGCGCGCAAGCCTCGCGGCCGCGAGCGCGAGCGCCACCGGCACCCACGCCACGAGCCCTTGCTGGAGATCCGCGAACACGTCCCAGACTCGCCCGCCGGTCACGTAGCCGAAGCCCGCCGCGCCCTCGGCGACGATGAGACTCGCCGCGCCGTAGAGCAGCCACGACAGCGCCGGCGGCACGAGCGCGAGCGCCCCCGCGGCGAGGACGCGCGGCCGCGGGTGCGCCGCGGCGATCCACGCGACGAGCGCGACGAGCGGCGGGTTCTGCATCGCACCGACGGCCGCGCACAGGGCCGCGGCGGCCGGGCGCCCCGCGTCGACGAGCACCAGGGCCGAGGCGACGAGCGCGGCCGTGAGCACTTCAGGGTGCGTCCACGGCACGTAGAGCAGGATCGGCGAGCCGAGCACCAGCGCCGCGAAGCTCCAGCGCGTCCGCCGCGGCGCTCCCCAGCCGCGCCAGCCGAGCATCAGCCACGCGCCCAGCGCGAGCGCGAGCACGTTCGTCACCTGCAGCGCGCGCAGCTCGTCGCCGCCCGTGAGCCGCAGGAGCGCCTTGGCCGGCAGAGCCAGCAGCGGGTACGCGAAGAAGTGCCAGCAGTACGCCGCGCCCGAGCGCGCGCGGAAGAAGCCCGCGTAGGGCTCGCCGGTCGGAAACCCGCGCGGCGTGGCGAGCGCCGAGAACGCGGCGATGTCCGTCGGCCTCAGCTCGGGCGTGCCGTGCTCGAAGAGCGCTTGCAGCGTGTACAGGTACTCGAGGCCGTCCCCGGTCCGCACGACCGGCGTGCGCACCGCCCACCCGATCCCGAGGAGCGCCGCCACCACGACCACCACGCGCACCCACGCCGTCACCAGAGCACTCCGGCGCCTTCGTGGACGTGGACGTGGACGTGGACGTGGACGAAAATCAGCAACCGGCGAGCAAGAGCTCCGATACCTCGTGCATGGAACAGCGCGCGGACGGATTCGGCTTCGAGCGGCTCGACGTGTACCAGCGGGCGATCGAGTTCTTCGCCGTCGCGGCGCTCATCCTCCATGACCTGCCGAGCGGTCACCATTCCCTCGCGGACCAGTTGCGTCGGGCATCTGTCTCCGTGCCCGTGAACATCGCCGAGGGCGTGGGGCGGATGTCTGATGCCGATCAGCGACGGCACTACGGCATCGCCCGCGGATCTGCGATGGAATGCGCCGCAATTCTCAGCGTCTGCGGAATCCTCGAGATTGCCAGCACCGAGCGGCTGCAGGAGGGACGAGCGCTGCTGGTTCGCGTCGTCAGCATGCTGACCAAGCTGTGCCGGTGATCGTCCACGTCCACGTCCACGTCCACGTCCACGAAGGCGGAAGCAGTCTCCAGACGCGTTCAGCCCACGACCCCCAGCGAGCGCGCCTTCGGCGCCGCCTCCACTCCGTCGAGCGCGCGCTGCCACGCCTTGAAAGTCCCGCCGCCCCGGTAGGCCTCGAGCGCCGCCAGCCCCTCGGCCACGCCGCCCTGCGCGAGGCGGTACTCCACCCAGGCCCAGCGCGCGCTCGTCGGCCGCACCTCGGCCGCGCCGCGGAGCGAGCGCCGCAGCCGCTCGAGCTTGCCCTCGAGCGAGCGGATCGCCTCGAACGGCGCGCCGTCGAGCGGCGTGTTGCGCTTGGCCACGAACGGCGCGATGCCGAGCGCGACGCGCGGCGCGATCTTCGCGAGCTCCTTGCAGAAGCGCGCCAGCTCGTCGATGTCCTCGTCGGTCTCGCCCGGCAGCCCCACCATCATGTAGAGCTTGAGCACCGCGAGCTTGGCCTCCTTGCACAGCTCCGCCGCGCGCAGGAGGTGCTTCTCGCGCGTCTTGCGCTCGATCTCCTCGCGCAGCCGCTCGCTCGCGCCGTCGGCGGCGACCGTGAGCGTCCGGTATCCGCCTCGCGCGAGCAGCCCCACGAGCTCGGGCGTCAGCCGGTCCGCGCGCAGGCTCGAGATCCCTATCCGCCGCCCGCTCTCCACGAGCGGCCGCACGATCTCGCACAGCTTCGGGTGGTCCGTCACCGCGGCGCCGACGAGCCCCACCTTGCGCGCGTGCTCCGGGACCTTCTCCAGCACGCGCGCCGGTGACACCATGCGCATGCCGCCGTTGGTCGAGCGGCGCATCACGCAGTACGTGCAGCCGCGCGAGCACCCGCGCTCGGGCTCGATGAGGAACATCTCCGACAGCTCCGTGTCCGGCGTCAGGATCTGCGAGCACGCCGGCAGGAGCTCGTCGTCGGTCGCCCCGATGGGCCCGAGCTTGTCCCCGCGCAGGGCGGGCACGTGAAAGCCGATCCGCCCGTCCAGCGACGCCAGCATCGCCGCGCGATCGTCCGCCCCCGTGATCGCGTCGAGGAGGACGTGCACCGTCTGCTCCGCCTCGCCGAGCACCAGCACGTCCGCAAACGGGATCGCGGGCACGGGGTTCGAGAACGTCAGCGGCCCGCCGATCACGACGAGGGGGTGCCGCTCGTCGCGGTCCTTCGCGAGCACCGGCACGCCCGCGAGCTCGAGGCACTCGACGATCCCGACGAGCTCGAGCTCGTACGCGAGCGAGAACGCGATGACCGGGAAGTCCCCCACCGGCTGCTCGCCCTCGTAGGTCAGGAGCGGCAGCCCCGCCGCGCGGTGCGCCGCCGGATCGTCCGGCAGGAACGCCCGCTCCGCGGTCGCGTCCGGGTGCGCGTGGACCTCGCGGTAGATCTGCTGGAAGCCCAGCGACGACATGCCGACGTGGTACGGGCTCGGGTAGACGAGCGCGACGGGCAACCTCGCCCCCGGCTTACGCAGCGCGCCGACCTCGCGGCCGAGGCGCGCGCGCTGGGCCGAGAGCAGGTCGTGCCGCCGCGCGCCGTGCATCAGGCGGTGTCCCCCGGCGGCTTCCCGCCCTGGTCCTTGCCGAGCCACGCCGCGCGAAACGCCAGGGCCTCCGGCGCCGCATCCTCCGCCACCTCGAGCGTCCACTTGCTCGGCGGCGCCGCCTCGAGCCCGACCACGACCTCGCAGAGGCGCTCGCGCCGGAACACCGTCAGCCTCACGGACTCGCCGACGAGCACGCGCCCTAGCCGCTCGCCGAGCGCGCCCTCGCCCGTCACGCGGAAGCCGTCGAGCGCGACCACCTCGTCCCCCGGATACACGCCTGCCTTGCTCGCCGGACCACCGTCGAGGACCGAGCGCACGCGCACCGCGCCGGAAGCGCTCTCCACGATCCAGCCGAGCCAGCCCCTCGGCTCGTCGTCGTCGGCCGATTCCGGCCGAAGCGCGACGCCCCCGCGGGCGCACAGCTCCTCGAGCGGCGGATCGTCCCGGCCCTCGACGAAGCGCGCGAAGAACTCGCCGAGCTCGAGGCCCACGGCCTCGCCGAGCCGCCGCCGGAACGACGCGTCCTCGAAGCCCGGCCCACCGTCCCGGGCCGCCTCCCACAGCGCGCGCATGCCGTCGTCGAGCGAGCGCCGGCCCTCCGAGCGGAGCCGGATCTCGAGGTCGAGCGCCAGCATCACGAGCGATCCCTTGAGGTAGTACGACACCGTCGAGTTCACCGAGTGCTCGTCGGGCTTGTAGAGCTTGATCCACGCGTCGAAGCTCGACTCCTCGAGGCTCTGCAGCTTGCGGCCCGGCGTGCGCCGCAGCTTGCCGATGTCCTCGGCCGTGCGCTCGCACCAGCCCGCGATGGACATGCGCCCCGCGCGCCGCACGAGCAGCCGGTCGTAGTACGACGTGATGCCCTCCATCGCCCACAGCGCGCGCGTGTAGTTCTCGCGCGCGTAGTCGAAGGGTCCGAGCGCCTCGGGCCGGATGCGCTTGACGTTCCACGTGTGGAAGAACTCGTGGCAGAGCAGCTCGAGCAGGTCCTCGTACTTCTTGCGGTCCCAGCCCCTGCCCGGCCGCGGCAGCGAGAAGGGCGAGGTCAGGATCGCGCTCGAGGCCTTGTGCTCGAGCCCGCCGTGCCCGCCCGGCTGCAGCATCACGATGAACGCGTAGCGCTGATAGGGCGGCTCCCCGCCCCAGAAGCGCACCACCTCCTCGACCACCGCGCGCGTGTCGGCGACGAGCGCCTCGCGATCCCAGGCGAGCGCCCCCGGATCGATGACCGCGATCGTATGCGGCCTCCCGCATGCGTCGAAGCGCAGCACCTCGAGCTGCCCCACCTCGATCGGCGAGTCCGCGAGCTCGTCGTAGTTGCTCGCGCGGAACGTCCCCGGCGTGGTCTCGTCGAGCGCGGTCACCGTGGTCCAGCCCGCGGGCGCCTCGACCCGCACCTCGCACGCCTCGTCCTCGCGCCCGAGCACGCGCACGAGCACGCTCGGCCCGTGCACGAAGGCGTGCCGGTCGTCGTGGTGGCTCGTGCGCACCGTGAGCTCGTGGGCGTACACCTGATAGCGCACGCGCACGGGTCCCGGCGAGTCGCTCTCGATGCGCCACGTCTGCTTGTCGAGCTTGCGCACTCGCGCCGCGCGCCCGCCCGACTCGGCGCGCAGGTCCTCGACGTGCCGCGCGTAGTCGCGGACGAGGTAGCTGCCCGGCGACCAGGCCGGCATCGCGACCTCGAGCGCACGCCCGTCCGGCGCGCTCACGGTGAGCTCGACCTCGATGCGATGCGTGTGCGGCGCGGGGAAGCGGAGGGAGTAGGCGATCACGGGAAGTACCCGAGACCGAGTCCGACGCTCGTGGAGTCGCAGTTCCTCCCGCACACGGAGTCGGGCGTGTACACCTCGTAGAGCGCGGTGATCGTCAGGCCCAGGTGCGACGACAGGAACACCACCGCGCCGCCGCCGGCGCCCAGGATGGTCAGATCGTCGATGCCCTCGGCGACGAAGAGCCGCCCCACCTTGCCGAGCACGAAGGGCGAGAAGTCATACGACCGGTAGAGCACGTAGCGGACGAGCGGCGAGACCTCGAGGGTGTTGGCCGACTTGCTCGCGGCCGTGCCCACGACCTGCAGCCCGAGCGAGAGCCCCGGCAGCACGTAGTAGCCGTACGACGCACCGAAGGAGAACGCGCTGTCCCCGAACGACGACGAGTACCCGAGCAGGAGGCCGATCTGCTGCGTGCCCGTCTCGAACGGCCGGCGTGGCTCGCGGAGCACCATCGTTCCGGGCGGAGGAGGCTGCGGCCCACCCTCGGGCCCACCCTCCGGCACACCCTCGGGCATCACCGGCGGCGCCGCCGGCGGCCCCGGCACCGGCTCGTCCGCCGACGCAGCGCGTGCACCGAGCAAGATCGCGAGGACGAGCGCGTGTCTCAAAGCCACCTCCACGAGGCCAGCGGCTCCGGTCCGGCCGAAGCCCGAAGCCCGTAACCCGTAGCCCTTGGTCATTGGGGGATCCTGATCTGGGGTTTCTGCGGCGGCAACACGAACTGGCTGTCGCCCGCCTTCGGCTTCGGAGGCCTCGGCGGCTTCGGGGGCTTGGGCGGCCCCTTCGGCTTGCGGATGGCCGCCTTCGGCTCGCTCCCCTCGCCGGCGCCGTGCGCCGCGTCGGGCGCGCGCGCAGCGTCGGCCGGCGCAGCGTCGCGAGGCAGCGCCCCATCCGCCGGACGAGGCGCGTCGGGGACGATCGCGGCTGCGGCCGCGTCAGGCGCGGCAGGCAGCGCGCCCGGCTGGCGCAGGTGCATGACCACCGCCCCGCCGGCGAGCGCGAGCCCGAGCCCGCCGACCGCCCACAGCCGGGCGGACGACCGCACCCGCGCCTTCTGGCGCA
Organism: uncultured Myxococcales bacterium; assembly: GCA_964593795.1. Lineage (GTDB taxonomy): Bacteria > Myxococcota_A > Polyangia > JAHFDS01 > JAHFDS01 > JAHFDS01. Next base: position 27,820 of record CAZQJC010000296.1, read on the forward strand.
CCTGCGTCTGCCCGAACATCGTCATCGACGGCGACAGCGCGGGCTGCTCCCGCGTCAGGTGCCGCGAGCCGAGCGCCACCCCCGCCGCGGGCCCCACCGCCTCGAGCGCCGCGAGCACCTCGCTCGCGCTGCCGAAGCGATCCTCCGGCGCCTTCGCCAGGAGCCGCTCGATCACCGCGTCGAGCGCGCGCGGGATGTTCGCCTCGGGCGCCACCTCGGACGCGATCGGCGGCGCCTTCTGCAGGTGCGCCTGCAGGAGCTCGAAGTATGTGTCGCCGTTGAACGGGAGCTGCCCCGTCAGCGCCTCGAACAGCATGATGCCCACGGCGTACAGGTCCGCGCGGTGGTCGATCTTCTTGCCGAGGCACTGCTCGGGCGACATGTAGAGCGGCGTGCCGACGGGCACCCCGGTCTGCGTCTTCGACACGCCGGGCGTCTGCTCGCCGAGGAGCTTGGCCACGCCGAAGTCGAGGATCTTGATCGTCGGGCGGTCGCCCGCCTCCTCGACCACGATGACGTTGTCGGGCTTGAGATCGCGATGGACGATGCCCTTTTCGTGCACCACCTCGAGCGCGCGGAGGATGTCGTGGAACATCGGCAGCGCGAGCCCGGGCTCGAGCCGCTTGCGCTCCTCGATCCACTTCGACAAGGGCTTGCCCTCGAGGAGCTCCATCACGTAGTACTGCCGGCCGTCGGGGAGCTGCCCGAAGCCGAAGATGTCGATCAGGCTCTTCTGCTTGATCTGGTTGACCGCGCGCGCCTCCTGCACGAACCGGCCATGCGCGTCCGGGTCACCCGCGAACGCCCCACCGAGGACCTTGATCGCCGCCGTCTTGCCGATGAGCGGATGGACGGCGCGGTAGACGACGCCCATCCCGCCGCGGCCGAGCACGCCCTCGACGACGTACTCGCCGACCTGCGTCCCTGGCGCGAGCTCGACCATCGGGGACTGCGGCGCCGGCGTCGCACCGGTCGCCTGCGGCGGCGGCACGAGCGCCGTCGCGGCCGTGCTGATCTCCTTGCCGGGCGGGTCCACCGTCTCGCAGTGGTCGACACACCGCCGTGACCCGGCCATCGCCTGGCGGTCGCAGACCTCGCAGTGGTTCGTGTCCACCTGCTGAAGCTAGCGCATTCGCATCGCGAAGTAGATGCCCGCGGCGACCACCGCGGCCAGGGCCGGCAGCACGATGGCCCACGGCACACCGCCCTGCTTCTCGGGCTCCTTGCGCGCCGAGCCCATCTGGTTGCGCTGCTGGGTCGGCGACGGCCGAGCCGCGGGCGCCTCGGGCGCGGCTGGCCGCGCCGCGGCCACCATGGCGCCCATCCCGGGCGCCGCCCGCGACGTCATCATCTGCGCGACCGGGGAGTGCTGGGCTGCCGCTGGCGCCGCCGGTGCCGCCGGTGCCGGCGCAGGTGCCGCCGCGGGCACCGCGGCCTCGCCGGGCAGCTTGCCCTCCCGCAACGCCTGGTGGAGCATCTCGCGCGCGGTCTTCGCGCCCGCGAAGCGCTGCTCGATGGGCTTTCGCAGCATCTTGAGGATCCACGCCTCGAACCCGGGCGGGATCTCGAGATCGGCGCGCCCGCGCGACGGCGGCGCGGGCTCCTCCTTGACCTGCTTGGCCATCACCTCGTGGGCCGCGTTACCCGTGAACGGCGGCTGCCCGGTGACCATCGCGTAGGCGACGCAGCCGAGCTGGTAGAGGTCGGTGCGGCCGTCGACCTTGCCGCCCGCGATCTGCTCGGGCGCCTGGTACTCCGGCGTCCCCAGCGTCGCGCCGAACTGCGTGAGCGCCTGGCTCTTCTGCTCCTCGCCGCTCCCGATCTTCGCGGAGCGGAAGTCGGTCACGCGCAGGATCTCGACGCCGGTCGGCGACGGCGCGAACACGAGGTTCTTCGGGTTCAGATCGCGGTGCACGACGTGGTTCTCGTGCAGGATCTCCAGCAAGTCGAGCAACCAGTCGAGGTACGTGATGGCGTGCTCCACGGGGAGCCGCCCCTGCCGGGCCAGGCGCGCCGCGAGCGTCTCGCCCGCGCACATCTCCATCACGACGAAGGGCTCGTTGCCGTCGGCGCCCTGCTCGAGCAGGGCGGGCACGGCCTGGTGATGGATCTTGCCGAGCACGTCAGCCTCGCGCTGGAACCTGCCCCGGTGCTCGCGATCCCCGGCGAGCACGGAGTTGAGCAGCTTGATCGACACCGCGACCTGGTCTGACAGGCGCGTGCCGCGGCAGGTCGCCGTGGGCGGGCCCGGGTCCATCACCTCGTCGATGCGGTACTTGCCACCGAGCAACTCGCCCACTGCAGCCTTCGCCATGCGCACATCGTACCGCAGGCCCCCCGGGCATGCGCTGTTTCTGCCGCGATCGGGCCGGGGTCAGCGGCGGTCGTCGCCCGGGAACGTCGTCTCGACCCGCTCGTCGAGGCCGCCGCCGCGCTCCGGATCGACGCGCGGAGCAGGGCCGACACACGCCGGACAAGGCAGGCGCATCGAGAGGAGGCCGCTGCCGGTGCACGGAGCGCACGGGCCGCCGGCCGTGACGCCGTGGCCCTCGCAGGCCGCGCAATCGACCCGCAGGACCTGATGGCCCGCGCCCTGACACGCCGGGCAATTGGCTCGAGCCATTCGCGTCGCCTCCGCCCCCGAGTCTACCAGATGCCCCCGGAATCCAGGGGTTCTCGCGCTCGGGCGGCCGGGCGCACCAAATGGAACGGGGCGCCCGACATCGGCCGGGCGCCCCGTGAGTTGCGACTAAATTCAGGCTAGTTGGCGCCCTTGGCCGGCTTCGCGGGCTTCTTGGCCTTCTCGGCGCCGGCCTTCTCACCGGCCGCGCCCTTCTTCCCCTTCTTGCCCTTCTTCTCCTTGACCGGAGCAGCGGGCAGGACCTTGAAGTCGATGCGGCGGTTCTTCGTGCGGTTCTCGTCGCTGTCGTTCGGGAACTTCGGCTTGGTCTGACCCAGGCCGAGCGCCACGATCCGCTTGGCGGCGATCTTCTTCTTGGTCAGGTACTTCTTGACCGCGTTCGCGCGCGCCTTCGACAGCGCGAGGTTGCGCGGCGCCTTGCCCTTGTTGTCCGTGTGGCCCGAGACCTCCACGCGGATCTGCGGGTTGTCCTTCATGACCTTCGCGATCTTGTCGAGGATCGGGAAGGCCTCCGGCAGCAGGATCGCCTTGCCGCTCTTGAAGGTGATGCCCTCGAACGTACCCTCGAGGTACTTGTCCGGCGGGCAGCCGTCGTACTCGGCCGGTCCCGGCACGTCCGGGCACTTGTCGTTCGCGTCGAGCACGCCGTCGCCGTCACGATCCGGCGGCGGAGGCGGCAGCGGACAGCCCTTCTCGTCGACCTTCGTCCCCGGCGGCGTGCCCGGGCACTGATCCTTGTCGTCCATCACGCCGTCGCCGTCCGAGTCCTTCGGCAACGAGCAGCCCTTCTCGTCGACCTTGTCGCCAGGCGGCGTGCCCGGGCACTGGTCCTTGTCGTCCATCACGCCGTCGCCGTCCGAGTCCTTCGGCAGCGAGCAGCCGTTCGCGTCGACCTTGTCGCCCTTGAGCGTGTTCGGGCACTTGTCCTTGTCGTCGGTGACGCCGTCGCCGTCGGTGTCCTTCGGCGGCTCGATCACCTCGACCTTCTTCTTGCCGAACGTATAGGCGACGCCGAGCTGGGCCTGGAAGTCGTCCGTGCCGCGCTTCGAGCCCGACCCGTGCGGATCGTCGATGATGTAGCGGAGGTCGAGGCGCGCCGAGAGCGGCTTGTCCTTGAGGAGCTGGTACTTCGCGCCGAAGCCGAAGTCGAGCGCCGGGGCCGTGTCACCGCCGTTGGCGCCACCGCCGCCCGGGGTCGGCTCGTCCGACGTGAGCCGGACGAGGCCGGCGCCCGCGAGGATGAACGGCGTCAGCCGGTCCTCCATCAGCGGGATGCCGAGGTTCACGTTCACGAGCCCCCACCAGTAGTTCATGTTCTGGTTGACCGCCGGCAGCTTCGCCGACGTGGGCGACAAGCTGGCCTCCATCTCGAGGGAGGGGACGATCTTCCAGACCTTGGCGACCGGCAGGTTGACGCCGGCGCGAAGGCCCATCAGGAAGCCGAACTGCTTCGGCTGGAGCCGGCCGCCGGGGAACTGATCATCCCGGTCCGGGGAGCTCTTGCCGAGCTCGTGGGGCCCCTTCTGGTCCTGCTGCACGCCACCGATGAAGCCACCGACGTCGACGCTCCACTTCTCGTCTTGGGCGCTGGCGGACCGAGCGGCCAGGGCCACCCCGAAAAACATACCTAGGCAAACGAGCTTACGCGTCCTCAATGTCGCCCTCCGGCGTCTGCAGCACTGCGGCTTCCCCTGGGCTATCCCAGGAGTCGAACCGCCGTCCGGACCCCCCTCCGGTGGTTGGGCGCAGGCAAGATGCTGCGGAGCCCCCCACCGCAGGCAATACGATAAAACCGAGTGGCCGAATGTATAACCTAGTCGGGCGGGCGGCACAACATGTGCGAGCGCCTATGAACACCGTCGATTTCGCGCCCTGCCTGGGACCCATCCGGAGGGTTTGACCAGGCCGGGCCAGGCCGGCTACGATCGGAGGCGGTGACCTCTCTTTCCGTGGTTCTGCCGGCCTACAACGAGGAGGCCGCGCTCGGTCCCGTGCTCGACCGGCTGTTCGCCGCGTTGCCCCAGATCCTGACCGACGGCCGGCTCGACCGGCTCGAGGTGGTCGTGGTGGACGACGGGTCGACGGACCGCACCGCGGAGGTCGCGGCTCGGTACCAGGGCAAGATCGTCCTCTGCCAGCACCCGAAGAACCGGGGCTACGGCGCCGCCCTCAAGACCGGCTTCGAGGCCGCCACGGGCGATCTCCTGGCGTTCTACGACGCCGACGGCACCTGCCCGCCCGCGGCCCTCGGCGAGATGTCGCAGCGCCTGCAGGGTGATGCCGCCGCCGCGAGCGACGTGGTGGTCGCCGTGCGCCTGCACCGGGGGCGCACGGAGATGCCGCTCTTCCGGTGGCTCGCCAACAAGGCCTTCGCGCTCCTCCTGCGCGCGCTGTCGGGCGAGCCGGTGACCGACACCGCGAGCGGCATGCGCATGTTCCGCAAGGCCGACCTCGAGCGGCTCTACCCGCTGCCGGACGGGATGCACCTGACGCCCGCGATGAGCGCCAAGTGCATCGTCGAGGGCCTCTCGGTCGCCGAGGTCCCCATCGACTACGACGAGCGCATCGGCGAGTCGAAGCTCGCGCCGTTCTCGGACGGCCTGCGCTTCGTGGGGATCATGCTCGACACGATCCTCGTCTACAACCCGCTGCGCGTCTTCTGGTCCCTCGGCTTCCTCTGCTTCTTCGTGGCGCTCCTCCTCATGATCCAGCCGACCATCGACTGGGTCACCAAGGCCGTGCTGCCCGACGGCGGCTACTACGTCTACCGCTCGATCTCGGCGCTCACGCTCGTGGGCGCGGGCGTCAACATCCTCACCCTGGGCCTGCTGGCCTCGCTCGTGGTCACGCGCCTCTTCCCCGAACGGCCGCGGCGCAGCCGCTGGGAGCGCGTGATCCTGAAGCTGCGCCTGCATGGCGCCCTCGGCTGGTCGGGCCTCGCCATGCTCGCGGTCTCGGGGGGCATCGCGGGCACGCTGGCCTGGGAGCAGTTCTTCGGCGCCGGCATCCGCGCGCACTGGTCGGTCCTCGTCGCCGCCGCCAGCGTGGGCCTCATCGGCGTGCAGCTCACGGTCGCGTCGCTGCTCGTGCGCCTCGTCAACAGCGTCCACCGGGTGCGCCGGGTGGCGGTGCCGGTGGCGAAGGACCTGCGGTCGCCCGAGGCGCGCCCCGCGGAGCAGCGCCCCAGCGCCACCGCGTGAAGGTCCCGCTCTCCCGCCCGAGCTTCGGCGAAGCGGAACGCGCCGCGATCCAGGGGCCGCTGGAACGCGGCTGGGTGGTGCAAGGGCCGGAGGTGGCCGCGTTCGAGCGCGAGTTCGCCGCCTGGGTCCGCGTGCCGAGCGCCATCGCCACGACCTCGTGCACGACCGCGCTGCAGCTCGCGGCCGAGACGATGGGGCTCCGACCCGGCGACGAGGTCATCGTCCCGGCCTTCACGTGGATCGCGACCGCGAGCGCCATCGAGCACGCGGGAGGCCGCGCGGTCTTCTGCGATGTGTCGCTCGAGACGTGGAACCTCGACCCGGCGTCGCTCGAGCGCGCGATCGGCCCGCGCACGGTCGGCATCGTGGCGGTGCATCTGTTCGGCCGCCTGGCGCCCGTGGACGCCGTGCTCGAGATCGCGCGGGTGCACCGGCTGTGGGTGCTCGAGGACGCCGCGTGCGCGCTGGGCGCGACGAAGGGGGGCCAGCACGCCGGAACGTTCGGCGATGCCGGCTGCTGGAGCTTCCACCCGCGCAAGTCCATCACGACCGGTGAGGGCGGCATGCTCACCGTCTCGCGCCAAGGAGCCGAGGAGGCTGCGCGCAGCCTGCGCGATCACGGCGTCGGCGCCCCGGCGGCCGGTCGTGGTCGGCTCCCGGACTACGCGCGCATCGGCTTCAACTTCCGGATGACGGACCTTCAGGCCGCCCTCGGGCGTGCACAGCTCGCGCGGGCCACGGCGCTCATCGATCAGCGGCGAGCCATCGCGGAGCGCTACCGGGAGGCGCTCGCGGACGTCGTCTGGCTTCGCCTGCCCGAGGACCCACCAGCCGGCGAGACCCACGGCTGGCAGGCCTTCGTGGTGCGGATCGAGACGGAGCGCCCCTCGGTCGAGGCCCTCGGGGCGCTCACAGCCCGCCGCGACGCCCTGATGGCCGCGCTCGGCGAAGCGGGCGTCGAGACCCGCCCGGGTACGCATGCGCCGCCGCTCCTTTCCGCCTACCGCGACCGCGGCGCGACGCCGTCGTCCCTGCCCGGAGCGGCCCTGGCGCAGGGGATCTCGCTGGCCTTGCCGCTCTACCCGGACCTCGCGGAGGACGCCCAGGCCTACGTCTGCGAGCGGATCCGCGCCTTCTGATCCGCGGCCGCGGGCCAGGCGAGCCGGCCTCCCCAAAGTCGGCTATGATCCGGTCGGATGCATCCGAGCCGCACGCGCGTGGTGCGATCGCTTCTGCGCCGCGAGCTCGCGGCGCCGTCGCCTCGCCGCTGGATGGGGGCCGTCTCCTGGGCCGTAGGTGCGGCCCGCCGGCTGCCGGTCGTCTCGCCGCCGCTGCACCTGCACCTCGAGATCACCACCCGCTGCAACCTCGCGTGCACGATGTGCGAGCACAGCGTCTGGTCCGACAAGGGCCGGGACCTCCCCTTGGCCGAGTTCGTGCGCCGACTGGACGCGGCCGGCCCGCAGCTTCGATCGGTCGACCTGACCGGGATCGGCGAGCCGCTCCTGCACCACGACTTCGAGGCGATGCTCGCGGAGTGCGCGCGGCGTGGGCTGCGCGTCCGCTTCAACACGAACGCCACGCTGATGACGGAGCGCTGGGCGGAGCGGATCGTCTCGCTGGGCGTCGACGAGGTGCACGTCTCGTTCGACGGCGCCCGGAAGGAGACCTTCGAGCGCCTCCGCGTCGGCGGCCGGTTCGAGAAGGTGCAAGAGGGCGTGCGGCGCCTCGCGGCCGCGAAGCACGCTGCGGGGAAGCGCACGCCGTGGCTCTCGATCCAGATGGTGCTGCTCGATGACACGCTGCCCGAGGTCGTGGAGCTGGTCGAGCTCGCGGCAGCGCTCGGGGCCGACGCGGCGAGCTTCCAGGGACTGCTCGGGGACGTGCTGGGCAGCGGCGCGCAGAACCCCTTCATCACCCGGCCGGCCGAGGTGGGGACGCTGCTCGACGAGGCGGAGCGGCGTGCCGAGGCGCTCGGCCTCGAGCTCGCGCGGCCCCGGCCCGGCAAGGGCCCCGGCGTCTGCCCGCTGCCGTGGACGCAGGCCTTCGTACAGCTCGACGGGACCGTCCTACCCTGCTGCCTCTACACCCAGGCCGACCAGCGCGAGCACATCGCCAGCAGCTTCGGGCTCGGCAAGCTCGGAGACGCCCCACTCGCCAGCCTGTGGAACGACGCCCCCTACCGCGAGCTGCGGACGGCGCTGGCGGAGGGCAAGCGCCCCGGACCCTGCGCGGGGTGTCCGCTGCCGCGGGGACTCTACTGAGATGACGCGGTACCCCCTGCGACTCGTGGTGTCCGAGGGCGCGAACGTGGCGAAGGCCTGGGCGTCGCGCGCGCTCGGGCGAGCCCTGTCGCGCCCCATGACGGCGAACCTCATCCTGACCGAGAAGTGCAACTCGCGCTGCACGACCTGCGACTACTGGAAGCGCAACGTGCGCGCCAAGGACGAGCTGTCGCTCGAGGACCTCGACCACATCGCGCAGGACCTGTCCGAGATGGGGACGCGGATGGTGGCGCTGTCGGGCGGCGAGCCCACGCTGCGCGAGGATCTCGCGGAGATCGTGCGCGCGTTCAAGCGGCGTGACTTCCTGGTGCAGATCACGACGAACGGCCTGCTGCTAGACACCGAGCGAGGCGAAGCGCTGCTCCGCAGCGGCATCGATCGCATCACCGTGTCGCTCGATTCGCACCTGCCGGATCGCTACAAGCAGATCCGCGGCGTGGACGCGGCGGACGACCTGCTGCGGCGCCTCACGGCGCTCCTCCGACGCTCGCCGAGACCCATCGTCGAGACCAACACGGTCCTGATGGCGCAGAACCTCGACGAGGTGCCGGACACCCTCGAGCACGTCCTCGGGCTCGGCATCGACGGCGTCAACCTCTCACCCGCAGTCGTCGAGGGCGACAACAACGTGCTCGACGGGGACAAGCTCGAGCTCCTCCCCGCCGACGACGCGCGCGTCCGGCGCACCGTGGCTCGACTGCTCGACCTCAAGCGGCGCGAACCGAGCCGGATGCGACCCTCGGTGGCCTTCCTCGAGGGCATCGTCCCGTACTTCAGGAACCCGCAGCGTCCGGCGTTCGACTGCTGGGCCGGCTACGTCTCGATCGACGTCTACCAGGACGGCGCGGTGCGCCTGTGCGGCTCGACCGCGCCGATCGGCAATGCGCGAGCGGGCTTGCGCCAGGTCTGGGAGAGCGCCGAGGCCGAGACGCGTCGGCGCGAGATGCTGCGCGGCGAATGCCCCGGCTGCCACGTGTCGTGCAAGGCCGAGCCATCCATCGTCGTCGCGCCGAGGACCGGCGTACGCGCAGCGCTCGGCAGGCTCCGCGCGTGAGCGCCCATTAGAGGCTGGCCGATGGAGCTTCCGTGACTGACCGGCCGCCGCGGGTCTCGGTGCTCGTCCTCAACTTGGACGGTCGGGAGCACCTTGACGAGTGCCTCGGCAGCCTCGCCCAGACGACCTACGCGGATCGCGAGGACGTGCTCGTCGACAACGGCTCGAAGGACGGCTCCGTCACCCTCGTCCGCGCCGGGTTCCCTTCGGTCCGCGTCGTCGCGTTCTCCGAGAACCTCGGCTTCGCGGGCGCCTACGATCGCGTGATCCGCGACCACTGCGACAGCGAGCTCGTGTGCCTCCTCAACAACGACGTCCGGGTCGACCCCGGCTGGCTCACGCCCCTCGTCGCCGCCCTCGACGCCGATCCCGGCGCCGCCATCGCGGGCGCGCGGCTCCTGTCGTACCCGGATGGCGCACGCGTGGACCACGACGGGGGCCTGATCTCGCCGATCGGGGCCGGCGTCGACCTGGGCAAGTTCCATCCGCCCGGCCCCTCCGGACCGCCGCGCCTGTCGGGCTTCGCCTGCGGAGCCGCGCTCCTCGTGCGCCGCGCCGACTACCTCGCGCTCGGCGGCTTCGACCCCGCGTACGTCATCTACCACGAGGACGTGGAGCTCGCCTGGAAGGCCTGGCGTACGGGCCGACGCGTCCTGCACGTACCGGCGGCCGTCGTCTTGCACAAGGGCGGCGCGCTCATGGGCCGGCCGGACTCGCCGCGACGCCTGTACCTGTCCCAGCGCAACCGCCTGCGCAACCTGCTCAAGCACCGGGGCGCGGTCGGCCTCGTGAGCGGGCTCGCGATCTCGCTCGGCTTCGACGCCGTGCGCTCCGCGCGCTTCCTGGCCGCCGCCGATCGCGAGCGGCTCGCCTCGCTGTGGCGCGCGAACCGGGACGTGCTGGCGGAGGTGGGCGCGCTCCTCCGCGCCCGGTCGTCGGGCGGGGACGCCGCGTCCGACCGCGAGCTCGATCGGCTGGGGGTGTTCGCGTCGCTCCGCGCTTCCGTCTCCGCGTTCCGGGATCAGCAGCGCGCTGCGAGGGCGCCCTGACCGACTGCGACGTGCTGGTCGTAGGGGCCGGCCCCGCGGGCCTCGGCGCTGCCGTCGCCGCCAGGCGGCGCGGCGCGCGCGTGATCGTCCTCGAGCGTTCGAGCAGCGTCGGGGGGCTCGCCGGTGGCTTCGACTTCGCCGGGGGCAGGCTCGATCTCGGACCACACTTCCTCGAGTCACGCTTCGGCGACACCGCGGGCGTGCGCGACCTGCTCGAGGAGGTCCCGTACGTCGAGGACATCTCCCTCGGCGGGCGCCACTACAGGTTCCCCCTCGGCTTGCTCAGGGAGCCGCGCTTCGTGGTCTCGGTGGCCACGGGCGCGCTGCGCGCGATGCTGCCGAGCTCGGCCGAGGCGCCCTCGCTGGCGGACCACCTCCGGCGCACCTATGGCCGCCGCTTCGCGGCCGAGGTGCTCGAGCCGCTCATCGGCAAGTGGTCCGGGCGCCCGTGCGGCGAGCTCTCGGCCGATCTGGCCGAGCGGTTCGACCCCCCGAGCCCGAAGATCGTCCTTCACCACGCGAGGGTGCTCCTGACGCGGCGGAGCCATCACCTGTCGGGGGACCGCGTCGTGTGGACGCGCGGCAAGGGCGGCATCGGCCGCGTGATGAGCGCGATCGCCGAGCGGCACGCGCTCGACGTACGCACCGGCAGCGAGGTCACCGCGATCGATCTCGACGCCGGCGCGGCGACCCTGGCGGACGGCACGCGCCTCGCGGCGCGGACGATCGTGGCGACGCAGCCCTGGCCGGTGCTGGCGCGCCTCCTCGGCGACGCCCGGTTCGCGGCCCTGGCCGCCCTACCCTACCGCACGATCGTGCTCGTTTTCCTGCTCGTCGCGCGGCCGCGCGTGCTCTCGAATCAGTGGACGTGGTTCCCCGAGGCGGGCTTCCCGTTCTACCGCGCGAGCGAGCCGACCAACTGCGGGCCGATCGAGGGCCTGCCCACCGGACACGCGGCGATCGTCCTCGAGCTCGCGTGCGACGCCGAGGACGCGACGTACCGGGCATCCGACGAGGACCTCGTCGAGACGTGCAGCGAGTCCTTCTGCCGCCAGTACGACCTGCCGGCGTCCGCGATCTCGCTCGGCGCCGTCCTGCGCGCGCGCTTCGGCTACCCGGTCTACGCGCGCGAGCACCGCGAGCTGCGCCGCAGCCTCGCGACCTCGGGCCTGCACCCGCGGCTCCGACTGGCCGGCCGCTTCGCGCTCCACCGCCACATCCAGAGCGAGGCGAGCTACGGCACCGGCGTCGAGGCGGGCCGGCTGTCAGACCAGCGCTGACGAGCGGCCGTCGTGGCGATCACAATCGAGTCCGCCAGCTCTCGACGATCTCCTGGAGGATCTGGGGCAACGAGACGCGAATGTCCCAGGTCGGGTAGTGGGCCCGCAGCTTGGAGAGATCCGACAGGTAGCAGATGTGGTCACCCGCGCGGTTCTGGTCCACGTACTCGTAGCGCATCGGCTTGCCCGTGAGCGCCGCGACCGCGTCGAAGGCCTCGAGAATGGAGCAGGAGTTGCCCCGGCCGCCTCCGAGGTTGTAGACCTCGCCCGCCCGAGGAGCCTCGGCGAAGGCGCCGATGAAGGCCGCGACGTCCCTGGCGTGGATGTTGTCGCGCACCTGCTTGCCCTTGTAGCCGTAGACCTTGTAGACGCGCTCCTCGACGTTGCACTTGACGAGGTAGCTGAGGAAGCCGTGCAGCTCGACGCCCGAGTGGCTCGGGCCCGTCAGGCATCCTCCTCGAAGGCAGCAGGTCATCATGCCGAAGTACTGCCCGTACTCCTGCACGAGCACGTCGGCCGCCAGCTTCGAGGCACCGAACAGCGAGTGCTTCGAGCGATCGACCTGGAACGTCTCCGGGATGCCGTCCTTGAAGGCCGGATCCGCATAGTCCCAGCGCTTCTCGAGCTCGACCAACGGGATCCGGTTCGGCGCGTCGCCGTACACCTTGTTGGTGGACATGAACACGAACACGGCGGCCGGTGCATGGGTGCGCGTGGCCTCGAGGAGATTCAGGGTGCCGAGCGCGTTGGTGTCGAAGTCATCGAACGGACGCGACGCCGCGAGGTCATGGCTCGGCTGGGCGGCGGCGTGCACGACCAGCTCCGGCTTGATGTCCGCCAGGGCCGACAGGATCCCGCCGCGATCGCGCACGTCGAGCTCGACGTGCTGGAAGGCCGGGTAGCTGGTCTGGAGGCGCTTCTGGTTCCACCGAGTGTCGCCGCCCGGTCCGAAGAAGTCCGCGCGCATGTTGTTGTCGATGCCCCAGACGCGATGTCCGCGCGCCGCCATGTACGAGACGACCTCGCCGCCGATCAGGCCCGACGATCCCGTGACGAGCACCCTCATGAACGGTCTCTCCGATCGATCGAATGACTCACAGGCTCGCGATCATAACATCTGCTACCGTCGCCTGCTTCCAGCAGCCGAGCCGATCGCCAAGGCCGTCGCTGGACTGCGATATGATGGAGCGCATGGTGACGTCATGAAAGGGCGCGTGCTGCTCACCGGTGGCGCGGGCTTCATCGGGTCGTACATCGCCGAGCGGCTGCTCCTCGCCGGCTACTCCGTCCGCGTGCTCGACGCGCTGATCCCGCAGGTTCATCCGACGGGCGAGTGGCCGACCTACCTGTCCCCGGAGGTCGAGCGCGTGCGTGCCGACGTCCGCGACGCGGACGCGGTGCGGCGTGCGCTCGCTGACGTGGACGTGGTGTCGCACCACGCGGCGCGCGTGGGCGTAGGCCAGTCGCAGTACGAGATCGAGGGCTACGTAGACGGCAACATGCGGGGGACCGCGACGCTGCTCGACGTCCTCGTGAACTCGAGGCACCGGGTGCGCCGGCTCGTGGTCGCGGCTTCGATGAGCTCGTACGGCGAGGGCGCGTATCGCTGCGCGTCCTGCGGAATCGTGCGTCCCGGCCTGCGCAACCTCGAGCAGATGCAGGCCAAGCACTGGGAGCCGCCGTGCCCTCGGTGCCGCGGAGCGCTCACGCCCGTGCCGACGGACGAGACGCAGGAGTGCCAATCGAACTCCATCTACGCGCTCAGCAAGAAGTCGCAGGAGGACATGGTCCTCATGATCGGGCAGACCTACGACATCCCTGCCATCGCGCTGCGATACTTCAACGTGTTCGGACCGCGGCAGTCGCTGCAGAACCCCTACACTGGCGTCGCCGCGATCTTCCTGTCGCGGATCCTGTCCGGTAACCGACCGGTCGTCTACGAGGACGGTGCGCAAGCGCGCGACTTCGTGTCGGTGCATGACATCGCCGAGGTGAACCTGCGCGCGATCGAATCTACCGTGTGCGGGGCCGTCAACGTCGGGACGGGGCAGCCACACGGCATCGCGGACATCGCACGCACGCTCGCGAAGCTGGTCGGCAAAGACATCGAGCCGGAGATCAGCGGAGGCTACCGCAAGGGCGACGTGCGCCATTGCTACGCCGACAACCGTCGGTTGCGCGAGTGGCTGCAGTACACCCCCGAATGGTCGTTCGAACGCGCGATGGCGGAGCTCATCGAGTGGTCGCGAGGCGCCGCGGTCGAGGACCGATTCGAGCAAGCCACGCGGGAGCTGCGCGAGCGCGGCCTGGCCTGACCGGAGCTCAATCGCCGAGGAGGCGCTCGATGAGCGTGACCGCCTCGTCGAGGTTCTCGACGACGTGATCGGCTCGCTGCTCCGCGTCGGGCTCGGCGCCGCGCCCGGAGCGCACGAGGAGCGTCGTTCCGCCGACCCCCCGACCGAGCTCGATGTCGCAGGCTCGATCGCCCACGAAGAAGGCGTCCTCGGCGCGCAACCCGAGCGCGCGCGCCGCGCGATCGACGAGGCCTCGGGCCGGCTTGCGGCAGGCGCATTTCTCGTCGGGTCCATGCGGGCAGACGTAGATCGCGGCGAGCGCTACGCCACTCGCGGCGAGCAGCTCGCGCACGCGGGCGTTGACGCGAGCGACCGTCTCGATCGAGAAGAGCCCGCGCGCGACGCCGGACTGGTTCGTCACGACGACGAGCGGTAGACCGCGACGACAGAGCCTGGCCAGGGCACTCGCGCCCGGGAGCAGCTCGACCCCCGCCGGATCGTCGAGGTAGTGCCTGTCCAGGATCAGGGTTCCGTCGCGATCGAGCACAACGAAGGCGGCGCCCCGCACGCACCTGCAGGGTAGCACGACGCACGATCACCGAAGCGTCCGCGCGCGTCCGCGGGCGCTCCGGACTTGCGCGGCGCGTGCTAACATGAGCCCACCCGGTCGTGGAGTTTCCCGATGATGAGCTGCCTCCTGGACGGCCACCGCGCGAGGGTCCGCGGCGCGCGCGATCTCGTCTGACATGACCTCCTCGAAGATCCTCGCGCTGGACGACCTGGCCCAGACGCTCGCTCGGGCCCGGTCGCTCGGCAGGCGCATCGTCCATTGCCACGGCGTCTTCGACCTCCTGCACATCGGCCACATCCGCCACCTCGAGAAGGCGCGCGCGCTAGGAGACCTGCTCGTGGTGACGGTGACGCCGGACCCGTTCGTCAACAAGGGTCCGCACCGCCCGGCCTTCTCCCACCAGCTGCGGGCCGAGGCCCTGGCGGCGCTCGGGTTCGTCGACTACGTCGCCGTGAATCAATGGCCGAGCGCGGTCGAGGCGATCACGCTCTTGCGCCCGCACCTCTACGTCAAGGGAAGTGACTACGCGGACGCGTCGAAGGACCACACCGGTGGGATCACGCTCGAGCGCGACGCCGTCCGATCGGTCGGCGGGGAGCTCGTCTTCACCGACGAGATCAGCTTCAGCTCGTCCAGCCTGCTCAACCGCCACTTCTCGCCGTTCAAGCCCGAGGTGGCCGAATACCTGCGCGGCTTCGCGGGTCGGTTCCCACCGGCCGACGCCATTGCCCTCTTGCAGCGCGCGGCGCACCTCAAGGTCCTCGTCGTCGGCGAGACGATCGTGGACGAATACCAGTACTGTCAGGCCATCGGGAAGTCGGCCAAGGACCCGACGCTCGTGGTCAAGAAGCTCTCGGAGGAGCGCTTCGCGGGCGGGATCCTCGCGGTCTGCAACAACGTCGCGAACTTCGCGGACGACGTCGGCCTCGTTTCGTTCATGGGTGGGGAGCCGGCCCTGCAGGAGTTCGTTCGCGCGCGGCTGCCAGCGCGGGTCGAGAAGATCCTGCTCCCCGCGCGCAGCGGCACGACGCTGGTCAAGCGGCGCTTCGTCGACCAGTACTTCTTCGCGAAGCTCTTCGAGGTCTACGAGTCGAGCGACTGCCTCGACGCGGCGGATGGTGAGGTGCTCTGTCGGACGCTCGAGGAGGTCTTGCCACGCTACGACGTCGTGGTCGTCTTCGACTTCGGGCATGGCATGATGACGGAACAGGCCATCGAGCTCGTGTGCTCGAGGTCGAAGTTCCTGGCCGTCAACACGCAATCGAACGCGGGGAACCTGGGCTTCAACACCATCTCGCGCTACCCGCGCGCGGACTACGTGTGCATCGCGGAGCACGAGCTGCGGCTCGAGGCGAGGAACCGTCGGGGCGATCTCCGCGACCTCATGACCAAGGTCTCGCGCATCCTCCACTGCCCACGCGTCGTGTGCACCCGCGGCGCGAACGGCGCGCTGTCATACGCAGACGGGGAGGGCTTCGTCGAGGTGCCCGCGCTGGCCGGGCACGTGGTCGATCGGCTCGGCGCGGGCGACGCCTTCCTGTCGGTGACCGCGCTGCTGGCGGCGCAGGGCGCACCCCAGGAGCTGGTCGCCTTCATCGGCAACGTCGTCGGCGCGCAGGCCGTCGCGACCGTCGCCCACCGCAGCTCGATCGAGAAGGCGCCCTTGTTCAAGCACATCGAGACGCTCCTCCGGTGACCAGCAAGAGCGGCATCCCGAGCTGGCAGCGCTGGGTCCAGCGGCAGCACGAGGCGCTGCGGGACATCTCCTTCCACGCGCGATCGCCGGCCGAGATCGGCAGCAAGCGTGGCTTCGAGCGCTGGCGCAGCCTCACCGAGCGGCTGCGCAAGGCCGCGGGGACGATCTTCCTCGTGGGCAACGGGGCAAGCGCGTCGATGGCGAGCCACCTCGCCGCGGACCTCGCCAAGAACGCGCTCCTGCACACGCAGGTGTTCTCCGACCTGTCCCTCATCACGGCGATCTCGAACGACATGGGCTACGAGCACGTCTTCTCGGAGCCGCTGCTCCGGCGTGGGCGCCGGGGCGACATGCTCGTGGCGATTTCGAGCTCGGGCCGCTCGCCGAACGTGCTCGCTGCGGCCCGCGTCGCGCGCGAGCTCAAGATGAAGGTGATCACCCTGACCGCCATGCGGCCCGACAACCCGCTGCGCGCCCTGGGCGACCTCAACGCCTACGTTGCGGTCGGCAACTACGGCGAGGCGGAGACGTGTCACGCCGCGGTGCTCCATCACTGGATGGACCTCGTGGAAGTGTCCCGGCCTCTGGCGAGCACGCGCGCACCGCGCAAGGGTCCGCGTTGAGCACGGCCGCCGGACCGACGGGCGAGGAGCTGCGCCGGATCGCCCGCCGTATCAGGGTCTCGGTCGTCGAGATGTCCCACCGCTCGGGCGCGCCGCACCTCGGCTCTTCGCTGAGCTGCGTCGACGTGCTCGTGGCCGCCTACTTCGGCGCGTTCCGCCTCGACCCGGCCCAAGCGCAGCAGCCGGACCGGGACCGCTTCATCCTGTCGAAGGGTCACGGCGCCGCGGCGCTCTACGCCACGCTCGCCCATCGGGGCCACTTCGCCCTCGACTGGCTCGAGACCTACGCGACCGACGGTGACCGCCTGGCCGAGCACCCCGGCCCGGAGTGCGCACCGGGCGTGGAGGCGGCCACCGGCTCGCTCGGACATGGCCTCGGGCTCGGCTCGGGCATGGCGCTGGCGGCCCGGATCACCGGCCGTGACTACCGCGTCGGTGTGCTCCTCAGCGACGGCGAGTGCAACGAGGGCTCGACCTGGGAGGCGGCGATGTTCGCGCCGGCGCGCAGGCTCGACAACCTGGTGGTCGTGGTCGATCACAACAAGTGGCAGGCCACGGGCCGCACCGCCGACGTGCTGGCGCTCGAGCCGCTGCGCGCCAAGTGGGAGGCGTTCGGCTGGGAGGCCGAGGACATCGACGGACACGACCTCGACGCGCTCGTGCAGTCGATGCGACGCGGCGGCCGGAGCAACCGCCCCCTCGCTCTCGTCGCGCACACCACGAAGGGCAAGGGCGTGTCGTTCATGGAGGATGACAACAACTGGCACTACCGCATCCCGACCGCGGAGGAAGTCGAGCGCGCGCGCGGCGAGCTCGAAGCGGGCGGCCCATGAGAGATGCATTCGCCCGCTGCATCACGCAGCTCGCGGACGAAGACGAGCGGGTCGTCCTGCTCTCGGGGGACATCGGCAACCGGCTCTTCGACCAGTTCCGCGCGCGCCACCCGAAGCGCTTCTACAACTGCGGCGTGGCCGAGGCGAACATGACGAGCGTGGCGGCAGGGCTCGCGCTCTGCGGCCTCCGTCCCGTCACCTACACGATCGCCGCGTTCAACACGGTTCGCTGCCTCGAGCAGATCAAGATCGACCTCTGCTATCACCGCGCGCCCGTGGTCGTGGTCGGGACCGGCGCGGGGCTCTCGTACGCGAACCTCGGCGCGACGCACTTCTCGTGCGAGGACCTCGCGCAGCTGCGCACCCTGCCCGGCTTGACCGTCGTGTGCCCGGGCGACGCGCTCGAGGTCGGGCCGGCGCTCCGGGGCTGCCTCGCGGAGCCGGGGCCGAGCTACCTGCGGCTCGGCAAGAAGGGCGAGCCGCGCGTCCACGCGGAGCCGCCAGCGCTCGTCATCGGCAAGGCGCTCGTCGTTCGCCCAGGCGAGCGCGTGGCGCTCCTCGCCGCCGGGACGATGCTGGCCGTGGCGCGCGACGCCGCCGACCGGCTGGGCCAGAGCGGCGTTTCCGCCGCCGTCGTCAGCTGCCACACGGTTCGCCCGCTCGACCACGCCTTCCTGGCCGACGCGTTCGCGCGCTACGAGGTGGTGGCGACGCTCGAGGAGCACGGACGCGCCGGCGGCTTCGGCTCCGCGGTCGGGGAGTGGCTGCTCGAGCACGGCGGCACCGCCCACCTGATCTGCTTCGGGACGGACGGCACCTACCCGCACCACACAGGGAGCCAGGAGTTCATGCGTCAGCAATACGGCCTGACGGCCGAGTCGGTCAGTGCGCGCGTCGCGGCGTTGCTGCGCCGGAGCCCCGCTTGAAGACCACCGCCGCGGTCCTCGTGGAGCTCGGGCGGCCGCTGGCCCTCGAGGAGCTCGAGATCCCGGCGCTCCGACCGGGACAGGTGCTGGTCGAGCTCGCCTACTCGGGTGTCTGCCACACGCAGGTCCTCGAGTGGCGAGGGCACCGCGGCGAGGATCGGTTCCTGCCGCACTGTCTCGGACACGAGGGCAGCGGCATTGTGCGGGAGATCGGCGCGGGGGTGACACGCGTCGGGCGCGACGATCGCGTCGTGTGCTCGTGGCTCAAGGCCTCGGGCGCGAACGTGCCCGGCACCGTCTATGCAGGTGGTGGACGCGGCGTCAATGCGGGCGCCATCACGACCTTCGGCCGGCTCATGGTGATGAGCGAGAACCGCGTGACGCGTCTGCCAGCCGACATCGCCCTGCGCGACGCCGCGGCGCTCGGGTGTGCCGTGCCGACGGGCGCGGGCATGGTGGTCAACGTCGCCGGAGCGCGCCAGGGACAGAGCCTAGCCGTGTTCGGCGCGGGCGGCGTCGGGCTGTGCGCGCTGGCGACCGCCGCCGCCATCGGCTGCGCGCCGCTCATCGCGATCGACATGCTGGAGAGCAAGCTGGCGGTGGCACGCCAGCTCGGCGCCACGCATTGCGTCCGCCCCGCCGACGAGGACCCGGTCGCAGCGGCAAGGCGCATCTGCCCGGGCGGCGTCGACTTCGCGATCGAGGCGACCGGCGTCCCGGCCGTGATGTCGCAGGCGCTGGCGGCCGTGCGCGCGCAAGGTGGAATCGCCGTCGTGGCCGGCAATGCGCGTCACGGCGAGCGCCTGGCGCTCGACCCGGGTGAGCTCAACCAGGGCAAGCAGCTGCGCGGCACCTGGGGCGGTGACACCGATCCGGACCGCGACTTCCCGCGCTATTTCGAGCTGCTCGCGGCCGGGCGGCTCGCGGTCGGGTGGATGTTCCAGCGCACGTACGCGATCGAGGAGATCACCCGCGCGCTCGAGGACCTCGAGCGCGGCGACGTCGTGCGCCCCCTCATCCAGCTCGCGCCGGGCTGACGGCGCGATGCACCTCGGCGTGGATCTCGACAACACGATCATCTGCTACGACGGCGTCTTCCACCGGGTGGCGCTCGACGAGGGGCTGATCCCGGCCTCGCTGCCCGCGCACAAGAACGCGGTGCGCGACCACCTCCGGGCCCGAGGGCTCGAGGACCGCTGGACGGAGCTGCAGGGCCTCGTCTACGGAGCCCGTCTCGACGAGGCAGCGCCGTTCCCGGGTGTCCGAGAGGCGCTGGCCCGGTGTCGCGGCGCGGGGATCGCCGTGTCGCTCGTGAGCCACCGGACGAGGACGCCTCATCGCGGCCCGCCTTACGACCTGCACTCCGCCGCGCGACGCTGGCTCGAGGCGCACGGGCTCGTCGGCGAGGCCGCGCTCCTGCCCGACGCCATCCATCTGGAGGAGACCAAGGCGAGCAAGCTGGCGCGGATCGGCGCGGCGGGTTGCACGCATTTCCTCGACGATCTGCCGGAGATCCTGCTCGACCCCTCGTTTCCCCGGAGCGTCGCGGGCATCCTTTTCGACCCGACCGGCGCGGCGGGGGACACGGCCGGAATCCACCGGATCCGGGCGTGGCACGAGGTATTGCCCTTGGTCGGCATCCACTGACCTGATCGGAGGAGGCATTGGCCTACGTCGATTTCATGTCCGTCCTTCATCGTCAGACGTCCCGCGACTACCTCGCGCGCGTCAACGAGTTCCCGAAGGCGGAGGCCGCGAAGCTCGCGAAGCGCTTCGACTTCGACTACTGGGACGGCGACCGCCGCATCTGCTACGGCGGCTACCGCTACGTGCCGGGCCGCTGGAAGAAGGTGACCGACCTGATGGCGGCGCACTACGGCCTCAAGTCGGGAGACCGCGTGCTCGACGTCGGGTGCGGCAAGGGCTACATGCTCCACGACCTCACGCTGTCGGTGCCGGGGATCGAGGTCGTCGGCCTCGACGTGTCGCGCTACGCCATCTCCCACGGCAAGGAGGAGGTGCGCCCGCGGCTCGTCCAGGGCTCCGCGGCGGCGCTGCCGTTCGCCGACGACAGCTTCGACCTCGTCGTGAGCATCACGACGCTCCACAACCTGCACAATTACGACCTCGAGTGCGCATTGCGCGAGGTGCAACGGGTTTCACGCCGGCACAAGTACGTCTGTGTGGAGTCGTACCGGACCGAGGAGGAGAAGGCGAACCTGCTCTACTGGCAGGTGACCTGCGAAGCGTTCTGCACGCCCAGGGAGTGGGACTGGTGGTTCCGGCACTGCGGCTACGACGGCGATCATTCGTTCATCTACTTCGAGTGAGCGTCACAGGCGCGATTGCAGCTCCTCGTCGATCCGACGTGCGCGCACCGCGACGCTGTGATCCCGCAGCGTGCGGGCCTGCCCAGCGCGCGCGATGGCGGCGCGCTCGCCCTCGTGATCGAGCAGATAGCGCACCTTCTCGACGCACTCGTCGAGTGAGCCATAGGTGACGACCTCGCGGTCCGGCTCGAAGAGGTCGCCGAGGTTGGAGGCGCGATCGGTGAGCAGGCAGGTCCCGGCGCCCGTGGCCTCGAACAGCCGGATGTTGCCGGCGAAGCCGCGCACTGTGTCGGTGTGCAGGTTGAACGTGATCCGCGAGCGGCGCAGGAGGCGGTAGAGGTCGAGCCCGAAGACCGGCTCTCCGCAGCGCCCGGGCAGCATCTCGCGCAGGGGACGCGCCGGCAGCCCGCGCGCGAGCGTGGCGATCCCTTCCCGCTCGGCCGCCCGCATCCGACGCTGATCGTCCAGGGCTTGCTCGACGACCACCTGGAGCCGCCGCCAGGGAGCCGTCAGCCGCAGGAGCCCTTGCAGCGCACGCGCATCGCCGTGCACGAGCGCCCTTCGCAGGCCCTGGCCGGCGCGGATCCGCGCGGCATCGAGCGGCCCGCTCGGCTTTTCGACGAGCTCGTCGATCCACAGCTGGAGCTGTGTCCGCTCCGCGAGGTCGAGCAGCGTCCAGAACCTCGACACGAGCCGCCAGCCGAAGCCGTAGCCGGTCGAGCCGGCGAACGTGAAGTCGAGGGGGGGCTCGGCGCCAGGCGGCCCCAGTCGATCGAGCACCCGCGCGTCGAAGGCGTGATAGAGGAGCGTCGCCCGGAGCCCCGCCTCCTCGTACCAGCGCACCATGGGTGGGGTGCCCGCGAAGATCACGTCGAGGTCGCCGAGCTCGTGCTCGCCGCCCGCGGAGCCCTTGAAGGTTGCGACCAGGCGAAGGAACGGGAATCGCTGCTTGAGCCCGCGGCGCACCTCGGGGCGAAGCGAGTACACGTCCTGGAGGAACAGCACGTCGGGGCGAACCACCTCGATCTGCGCGAGCATGATCTGCTCCTTCCAGCGCTCGCCGTCGCACGAGAGCCCGTGCTCCCGCGCCCAGGCCCGCTGCAGAGGCTCGAGGTCGTAAAGGACCTCGTGTGCGTCATGGCCCAGCTCGCGCATCGCGCTCGAGAACGAATCGCCATAGACCAGGCTTTCGCCGAAGACGTTGCGCAGCTGCTCGTCGTAAGGCCGCGACGCGAGATCCGGCCGACGCAGGTACGGCAGCCGCATGGCCGCCTCGTAATGGAGCCCGGCCAATCGGAGGATGCGGTAGTTGCGCATTTCAGCTCACCGCCGCGCGGGCCTGCGTCGAGGCCGTCGCGAAGCGACGCATGAGGAGGGCCGCCTGCACGAAGCGCCAGCCGTCACGGATCGGGCCGACCCGTCGGTCGTCGTAAGCCCGCTCGATCCCGGCGCGCAGGAGGGGTCCGTTCCAGATCGGAGATTCCAGGAACTCGCGCGACGCGATGGTGTCGCGCACGAGGGGAGCGAGCGGACCGCCCAGCCACTCGGCAAGTGGATTCGAGAACCCGATCTTGACGGTGCGCGTGCGGACCTCCTCCGGAAGATGTCCGCGCATCGCCTCCCGCAGCACGAGCTTGGTGAACCCACGACCGATCTTGCTGGTCGAGGGCAGCGAGAACCCCAGGCAGACGAGGCGCCAGTCCATGAACGGGGCCCGTACCTCGACGCCATGCGCCATGGACGCGCGGTCGAAGTTGCGGAGGATCGTCGGCAGGAGGGTCGCGTGGAACTCGACGTAGAGGCGTCGGTTCAGGGCGTCGGGGAGCGGGCTCGCTTCGCGCGCGATCTCCCCGGCCATCGGATCGGCGACGTTCGGTCGAACGAGCCACGGCGAGGCCTCCACCGGCGCGTCGGGGACGGCTCGGCGACACGCGCGCACCAGCGAGCGGAGCGGCGCCATTGGTGGCCAGCGAGCGCCTAGCTCACGCGCGGCGCGGTAGACCGCGCTCGGCAGATCCCGCCCCGGCGGCGCCGCCCCGGCGGGGTACACGTTTGTCAGCATGGGCCCGATCTCGCGCAGGGCGCGCAGGTGCGGCGGAGCCAGGTGGTCCTGGATCGCGATCTCCGGATGGTGGTGGTAGCCGGCCAGGAGCTCGTCGCCTCCGTGTCCGTCGACCGAGACGACGACCCCGGCCCGCCGCATCGCGGCATAGACGAGCGACGGGCCGAGCACGAGGTCATGGATCTCCTCCTGCTCGAACAGCACCTCGTCGAGGCGGTCGAGCATCCGCTCGCCCCGCAGCTCGACGTAGACGGGCGCGGCGCCGGCGGCCCGGATCGTCACGTCGGCGAGCGCTCGCTCGTCCTGCACCGTGCCCGGGTAGGTCGCCACGAAGGCGCGCTGCCAGTCGCTCGCGACGCGATCGCCGCTCGCGCGCGGGACCTCCGACATCGTGCAGAGGACCGCGCCCGAGTCGAGGCCTCCGCTGACGGCCGTGCCGATCGCGACGTCGCTGCGCATCCGGATCCGGCAGGCGTCGCGAAGGAGCGAGCCCAGACGATCGAACTGGTCCTCGAACCGCTTCGGGGCGGGCTCGAGGTGATCGATCGTCCGCCACCACCGCCGCACCGACGGCGCGCCGCCCCGCCGGAGCGTCAGGTGGTGCCCGGGCCGCAGGCGCCGCAGCCCGCGGAGCAGGCACGCCTCGCCGCCCTCGAGCGCGTTCGAGTCCGCGAGCGCATCGGCGACGACCTGCGGATCGAACGCCCACTCGAAGCCCTCGAGGCCGAGGAACGCCTTCATCTCCGAGGCGAATGCGAACCGCCGGCCGTCGAAGAGGTAGTGCAGCGGCTTGACACCGAAACGATCGCGCGACACGAACAGCTCTCGCTCCACCCGATCCCAGATCGCGAACGCCCACATGCCATTGAAGCGCAGCTGACAAGCCGCGCCCCACTGGGCGTACGCAGCGAGCACGACCTCGGTGTCGCTCTCGGTGGCGAAGCGGTGGCCGGCGGCCTCCAGCTCTCGCCGCAGCTCGAGGAAGTCGTAGATCTCGCCATTGAACGTGATCCAGTAGCGCCCGTCGCCGTAGGACATCGGCTGCTGGCCGGCGGGCGAGAGATCGAGGATCGCGAGCCGCCGGTGGCCGAGGCCGAGCGCGCCACCGTCGTCGACGTGGATGCCCTCGCCGTCCGGCCCGCGGTGGCGCAGCGTGCGCGTGAAGCGCGTGATCGCCTCCACGCCCACGGGCGCGCCCGAGAGGTTCCAGATGCCGGCTATCCCGCACATCGGGGCACGTGATAGGCAACCTCGGGACGCGCGACGCGGCGCGCGATGCCCTCGGCGATCTCGTTCGGCAGCGCGATCAGCACGGTCGCGCCGGCGGGGACGTCCGACGGTGCCAGCACCGGTCGGTCGAAGAGCGCGTGACCCTGGCGAGCCGGATCCTCGTCGACGAAGAACGCAGCCGCGCCGCCGAGCGCCCCATCGAGCCACACGGCCGCGATCGAGGTGCCGAAGAGGCCGAGGCGCCCGCCCCCGAGGAGCTCGCGCGCCTGCGAGACGAGCGCGTCGAGCCAGCGCAGCCCTCGCTCCGCAGCCTGGGCAGAGGCGTGCATCGCTCCGTCATCCATCGCGTCCGACGGGCGCGCGACCGCGCTGAGCTCCTTGGGCACCCAGGTTGCCGCCACGTCGGCGCAGAGGCGCGCGCGGCCGAGCAGCGCGGCCAGCGTCGCGGTCGTGAAGTGCGCACGGTGATCCACGATCATGAGGTCGAAGGGATTGCGCGCGTGGTCGGGCACCTGGATCACCAGCGCCCCGCCGGGATTCAGCTTCGACGCCATGCCCTCGAGGAACGCGCGCGGCTCGGGGACGTGCTCGAGCACGTGGATCGCGCTGATGAGATCGAAGGTCCCATCCACCGCGGCGAGGGGCCCTGCGTGGAACGACTCGACGCCCGGGATGGCCTCGACCTCGAGGCGGTAGGTGTCGTGCAGGTCATTGCCGGTCAGGGACCAATCAGGGCGCGCAGCGCCAAATGCCCTCAAGAATGCGCCATTGGAGCATCCGACGTCGAGCAGGCGCCCCCGCGCCGGCAATGCGTGCGACGCGCCGAGCCGCTCGACGATGCGCGCGGAGCGCGCGGCGGCCTGGCCGGTCACCGGATCGAACACGGCCTGCTCCGCACCCTGGGCCTGGTGATAGACGGCGTAGGACCGATAGATCGCATCCGCGTCCGCGCGCCATTGCGCGTCATCCTGCTTCTGCACGCAGCCGCACGACCGACAGCGAACCAGGTTCCCGAGCCGCGGCCAGGGCCGACAGTCCGACGTCACGCCGGTTCGAGGGCCGGTGGCGTCGATCGCGACGGTCGGCTCGGAGCACAGAAGGCACGCGTTCACGTTGTGTCCGGGTCGCTGCGGCGACGCCGGTTGGCTGCATAGTATACTTCACGGCACGCCAGCGGTGGTCAGCCCCGACCGCCGCGACTCTCCCGATGCGCTCTTCCACCTGGCTGTTCGCCGCATGCGCCGCCCTGGCCTTCGGCGCCTTGTGCTGGGCGCTGCCGCGAGGCTTCGACATCACCGACGAGGGCTTCTACCTCCTGTCCTACGGCAATCCCGACGACGTCCCGACTTCGTGGACCCTGTACCACCGCCTCGTGGGCGCGACGGTCGGGCGCTTCGCGCCTTCCATCGTGTCCTACCGCGTGGCTCGCCTCCTGCTCGAGCTCGCCGCGACCGGCGGTCTCGCGCTCGCGCTCGGGCGCTTCCTGCGCCGCCACGGAGCTCCGCCGAACGGGAGCCTCCATCCCTTCCTTCTGCTCGGTACCCTGACCACGCTCGCCTTCGGCCCCCGCACGCTCTCCTACAATTCGATCGTCGACGCGGCGCTCCTCTCACACGCCGCGCTCACCATCGTGGCGCTGACGCCGGGCACGGGGCGGGGATCTCGCCTGGCCGCCGCAGCGGGGGTCGGCGCTGCGTACGGCCTCCTCTTCCTCGCCAAGCCGCCCTCGGGCGCGGTTGCCGTGATGACGACGAGCGCGCTCTTCTTGCTGGGCCGCCGGCTGGACACGCTCGCCGTGGCGCTCGCCGTCGGCGCGATCACGGCTGGAGGGGCGCTCCTCACCTGGCCGCCAGACTTCACGCTCGCGGCCCGGGTCGCGGGGGGTGATCACGCCCCGTTGACCCTGCTGCGCGCCTACGCTGATGATGCCGTCCGCTGCCTGCGCGAGCTCGTTGCGTATGTGCCCTTCTTCGCGCTCGAAGCACTCCATCGCTCGAGCTGGACGCGAGGCAGAGCATGGTACTGGTCGCTGGCGTCCGCGGCGGCGTTCGCGGTCCCGACGCTGGCGCTGGAGCGCCACCGGGCCATCTTCGTCGACGGGTACGTGGCCCTGCTGTTCGCGGCGGTCCTTCGGCTACCCAGCGAACGCCGGCGCGCGCTGGCGACGCGCGAGCGCGCGGTCGGCGTGGTCACGCTGTGGCTCGCCACCCTACCCCTCGTGGGCTCGATCGGCTCCGGAAACATGCCCCTCGTGCAGGTCTTCTTCCACCTCACGCCCTGGTTCGCCGTCGTCTGGCTGGCGGTCCTCGGGGCACGGCCGGTCGGCGTGTGCCGACATCGCGTCCTCCTGCTGACCGCCGCGCTCGCGCTCTTGCACATCGCGGACGCGGCGCTCCTCCGGCCCTACCGTGTCCCCGGCTCGCTCGCAGCTCAGGATCGGGCGCTCGCAGGGCTACCGGCCGCTCGCGGGCTCCGCTTCGACGCCGCGGTCGCGGACTTCCTGAGCACCCTCACGGCGGCGGCCGCGCGAGCCGGCCTGCGCCCCGGCACGCCGGTCATCGCGCTCTACGACGCTCCGGGCCTCGTCTTCCTGCTGGGCGGCTCCTCTCCGATGCGCCCTTGGTACTTCTCCGGCGAGGAGAACGACGCAGCGAACTGCCGTGCCATCCAGCGGACCGCCAGCCGGGGAGCCCGACCGTGGCTGCTCCTCGAGCGCGCGATCGCGCCCGGACAGGCCCGCTGCCTGGACGAGGCCGGGCTGCACTTCACGGACTACAGACCCGTCGCGACGCTGCCGAATCCGTACCGTGAGCAGCGGCCGCTGCACCTGCTCGCCCCGGCCGGTGCGCCGAGGTGATCCCTTGGCCCCGCGTGGGGGCACGCTCCCCGTCACGAGATGTTCCCGTAGCGGTACATGTCGATCATCTCGGGCGGAATGCCCCAGTCGCGCGCGCCAACCTTGTCGTGAAGCCGCTCTAGATCGTCCTGGAACATCTGGAGAACCTGCGCAGACATCTGCCCCGCAGAAGGGGAGAAGCCGTGCTGGTACGCGGCGCTCATGAGGTGCCGCGCACCGCGCTCGATCGCCACCGCTCGGGTCAACGATCGGATCGGTGCCCTCTCGGGCGCAAAGACGGAGAAGCGGGGATCGACGGCCTCGTCGTGAAGGATCGCGGCGAGCACCGAGGAGAGCAGAGGCGAGAGGTGGAAGCCGTCTCGCTTCGTGCCAGTGGCGATCACGAGATTCGGAACGGAGCATCTTCCGATGAGGGGATACGTATCCACCGTGGTCGGCCGCCAGCCGACGTTTACGCGCACGAGGTCCGCACGGTAGAAGTTCGTGTTGATCTGCTCGATCGCGGCCCGCATCAGAGCTTCGACGCTCGTGAGCCGCCCATGCAAGTATGGAGCCGGGGAGATGAAGTTGCTGGCGCCAATCAGGATGTGATCGTTCGGGGCATCGGGCAGTGTGAAATACGGGACGCTGTACACCCCGCAGGCGAGACCTCTATTCGGCGTCCGGACGCACTTCGTATGGGGAAATCCCGGGCTGCGGATCTCGAGTGAGACGCCGACGCCATAGAACACGCGCTGCACGGGCAGGAGAATCTCGCTCGCCGCCAGGAGGTCGGTCGTGGTGGCTCCCGTGGCGAGCAGGAAGCGATCTCCTTTCAGGACGCGACCGTCCTCTAGCACTACGCCTTCGACGCCCTTGGACGTGCCCAGCAGCCGTTTCGCGCTGGAATCCACAAAGGACACCTGACCGCACCTGGCCACGATAGCGTCCAGCTTTTCCATCATGATCCGGGGATTCACCCATCCCTCGTTCGGGATGCAGATCGCGCGGGTGGCGCGGTACCTCTGCGCGGGGGAGTAGTTCGGGATCTCTCGCGGGGATACCCAGTGATACGGCTCGTCGAATCGATCGAGGGCCTCCACGATGGCCTCGAAGTTCTCGTCGTCGAGCACGTCGGCGGCAGTGTTGTTGACGATGTACGTTCCCTTGTCGATGCAGCCGCCCCCGCTGAACCCCTCGCACCGCGCGCATGCGGGAGGGAGTCTGTCACCCGCCGCATCGATGAGCTCGCGCTCGAACTTGGGCCACATCCTCGTCGCGAGATGGCTGAGCTCGAAGCGGTAGAGATCGACTTCCGTCTCGAGGGAGCCAACCTCCACTTCCGCAAAGGAGTTGAGCATCGCGGCCGCCGCAAGGGTCGCTGAGCCGGGCCGCTCGCGGCTGCCGATGATGCTGATCCTGTCGTCGCCCGCAACCCGACGCGTTAGTCGGAACGCGGTCGTCAAGGCCAGGATGCCGTTCCCGATGATGACCGTATGCATTCTTCCTCCGAGGTCCGCCAGCCAGACGCCGTCAGGCTCGCGCCACGCCATGACGGTAGCAAAGCCCCGTACGTGCCTGTACGCCTACGGTTTCCGCACAGCGGACCGTCCCTGCGCAGATCAACCGGACAGGGTCGGCTCGAGCGTCGCGAAGCACAGTGACGGGTAGACGCGCGAACGCTCCAACCTGTGGGCGCGCCCGAGCAACACCTCGCGGTAGACCCGGCCTTCGGCGGTGATCTCCTTCCGAGCCAGCTGCCAGAACGCCAGGATGCCGCCGGGCACCATACGTGGCAGGAGCAAGTCCAGGGCGGCACGCGTCGGCTCGTAAGCATTGAGGTCGAAGAATGCGAGGGCCACGATCATCCCCGGCTCGCTGTGGAACACCTGTTTGATCGTCTCTCGGCAGTCCCCTTTGACGACCCTGTGCTTCTGCGTCACGTGTCCCATCGCATTGGCGCGCTCGTGCAGCACGAGCAGCCGCTCGAGCAGCTTGTCGTAGCCCTCCTCGACCGCGTACGAGCCGTCCCGGATGCTCTCTGCCCGGGACTCGTCCGGCGCAATGCCCAGGTAACCCTCGAATGTGTCGAGCGCGACGATGATGCGCTGGAAGTTGAGAGGTTCGGTGACCGCCCGCAGGTTCTCGCAGAGCACGGCCGTCGCGCCGCGCCATGTGCCGACGTCGAAGATGGCACCCGGGAGCGTCACGATCCGCTGGTAGAGCTCGGCCACGGCCAGCATGCGAGCCAGCTGGCCGCTGTGCAGGAAGAGGGGCAGTGATCGCTCCATCTCCTCTGGAGATGCGGGATAGGAAGCGTGCATCTCACGAAGCTCGCGACGCGCTTCGAGCTGGCCGCCGTCGGCCCACGTAAACTTCTTCGGATCGTATTTCATGGTCCTCCGACCCTCAATGAATGTTGCGGATGATCCAGCGGGGACGCCCCTTGGTGTCCGTGTAGATGCGCTGCAGGAAGATGCCGACCACGCCGGTCGAGAGGACCTGAAAGCCGAAGATCAGCGTCAGCATGAGGAAGGTCGATGCAAATCCGGTGTGCCAGGACGTACCCGTCACGACCCCACGCACGATCACGAACATGATGAACACGAAGGCCGAAAATGCGATCACCGAACCGACCCACACGAACCAGCGTAACGGAAAGATGCCGTAGTCCACCATGGCAGCGACTGCAATACGGAAGCGCCGCGCCGGGGAGTAGCTCGTGTAGCCCTTGAGCCCCTTCTCCACCTGGAGCGTCGTGGTCCGGAAGCCTGCGTCGGTCATCAGACCGAGCAGGAAGACCGAGTATTCGCGGTAGGCCGTGACTGCGTCGACGAATCGCCGCGACATGATCCTGGCGGTCGTGACGTCCATCGGAATCTTGAGGTTCGAGAAGTAGTTGAACGCGCGGTAGAACGCGCCTCCGATCTTGCTCTCGAAGAACCCGCCCTTGCGGCGCTTCTGGATCCCGTAGATGACATCGATCTCGGAGCCGAGCTCCTCGGCCCGGCTCCAGAAGGTCTTCACGAGCTCTGGCGCCTCCTCGAGGTCGCTATCGATCAGGAACACGCGCTGGCCGCGCGCCATCGACATCCCGGCGAGCAGCGCCAAATGGTGGCCAAAGTTGCGCGAGAACTCGACAATCACAAGCTGGTCACACATGCGCTTGCGCTCGATGGCGATCTGCAGCGACCGATCGGGAGAGCCGTCGTCGACGATCACGATCTCGAAGGTCACGCCGAGCTCCTGACAGGCCCGGATGGTGCGGTCCAGGAAATCGGCGAGCGTGCTCTCCGACCGGTAGAGCGTCGTCACGACCGAGAGCTGGGGCCGCGGGGCTTCGTCCTGGCCGATCACGGAGGTCCTTTCCGCACCACCATCGTGAACTCGTAGAGGCCATAGTCGTGCAGGAGCGCCACCTGCCGCGAGAATCTGCGCTTGCAGTAATCGAACAGCGCACAAGGATCGCAGTAGTAGAGATCGCTCCGCCGCTTGTCCGGATCCGAATAGGACGTCAGGCAATTGAACGCGAAGCCAGCTCGCCCGCACCGATCCAGGACGTCGAGCGTGGCTTCGAGGTAGTCCTTCCAAGCCTGGTCCGAGTTGCCGAGCCGAACGCCGAAGATGCCGCTCGCCACCGCGTAGTCGCTGATCGTTGACGGGCGCGACGCATGCTCGAATCGCGCCGGGGCGGCGCTGGAAACGCGCGCCGACGCAGCGGCAATCATCGCCGCCGAGATGTCCACGCCCAGATAGGTGAAGGCGGTGTAGCGCTCGGAGAGGTAGTCGAACAGGGCCCCGTATCCGCAGCCGAGGTCGGTGATCGAGAACGGGGCACGCGTGTCGACGACCCGGAGCAGCTGCTCGAACCGCAGCCGTTGCCCGGCATCACCGTTCCAGTCGACCCCCGCCGGGGTCGCGCCGAAGGTCCGGAGCTTGAGCGAGTAATAGTCATCCACGCCCGCCAGCAGCTCCGATCGGGAGTCGCCGCCGGCATCGCCGATCACCGTTCGCCTCCGGCCACGTTCTTCATGAAACGCGGAGCCGCATCCCCGGCGTTGAAGAGCAGGTCGAGGATCGAAACGCCATGTTCGAACGCACCCCAGAGCTGGGGGTAGGTGGGATAGCCGCTGTAGTCCATGTACTCGAGCGTGATGCCGGCTTCGACAAACGCGGACGGTACAATGTACCCCTGCGCGGACGGACCGCTCAAGTAGTGCGTCGCTCCCGCGGCCGTGCACAGGCCCACGAGACGCTCGGTGCGCCCGTTCTTCGCCACCTCGTAGTCCCTGGACCACGTGATCTTGGTCCGTACACCGAGCCACGAGCAGATCGCCGTGAGGAAGGCATGGTTGACCAGGGACAGGTGCTCGTTCGACGCGCCCCGATAGAGTCCTTCGACCCGGTCCGCATAATCGGCAAAAGACGGGGCAGACCGGTAGTTGTGGAGCAGTGTTTTCCAGTGCCTCGACGCCCAGTCCTCATCGTTGATGGTCGTGTCTTCGATGGCCTGATCGTACCTGCCCTTCACGTTCACCCCGATCGTCAGCCACTGCAGCCCGGCGGGCGTCTTGATCCGGTTCCGGTTGCGCCAGTCCCGACGCGTGTACTGCGTGTCATCGAAGAGGATGAACTCGTCCACCCCCGCGATGATGTCGAAGTACCCCTTCCAGGGCACGTAGCACGACTGAACGATCGCGACTCTCTTCATGGGCGATCGGTCCGCAGGACCAGGACGCTCACCGAAAGAATCGCGTGACGAGGTCAATCACGCGTGCCTGCTCAGCCTCGGTGAGCTCGAAGAAGCACGGCAGTCGCAGTAGACGGGCGCTGGTCTCGTCGGTCACCTGCATGGAACCAACCGTATAGCCTGCGGCGAGGCCGCGCTGGGACGAGTGCAACGGGACGTAGTGGAACACCGCATAGACGCCGTGCTCCCTGAGGTAGGCCAGCAATCTGTCACGAAGCGACCCGCTCTCCGTGAGGAGGTAGAACATGTGCGCGTTGTGCCGGCAATGATCCGGCGCCCAGGGCAACCGAACGTGCCCGGCGTCCTGGAGCGGGCGCAGGCCCGCGAAGTAGTAGTCGAAGATCTGCGTTCGGCGCGTGGTGATGCGCTCCGATTCCTCGAGCTGGGCGAAAAGGAATGCGGCGATCAACTCCGACGGAAGAAATGACGACCCCTCGTCCACCCAGGTGTACTTGTCCACCTCGCCGCGGAGGAACCGATTTCGGTCCGTCCCTTTCTGCCAGATGACCTCCGCACGCTGGCTGAACGCCGAGTCGTTGACGAGCAGCGCCCCCCCTTCGCCGCTGATGATGTTCTTGGTCTCATGGAAGCTGTAGCAGCCGAGGTGACCGATCGTGCCGAGGCTACGCCCCTTATAGGTCGCGCCCACACCCTGGGCCGCATCCTCGATGAGGAGGAGATCGTGCCGACGAGCGATGTCGAGGAGCGCGTCGAGCTCGCACGCCACACCCGAGTAGTGGACGGCAACGATCGCACGCGTGCCAGGACGAACGGCCTCCTCGACAAGCTTCTCGTCCAGGTTCAGGGTGTCGGGGCGGATGTCGACGAACCGCAGTCGGGCGCCCCGCATTGCAAAAGCATTTGCAGTCGAAACGAAGGTGAACGATGGCAGGATGACCTCGTCGCCGGGCTTCAAGCGAGTCAGTATTGCACTCATCTCGAGCGCCGCCGTACACGAGCCCGTCAGCAGTACCTTGTGCGCGCCCGACTGCCTCCCGATCCATTCGGTGCAGCGCGCGGTGAAGTCACCACCCCCCGCGAGCTTGCCCGCGATGACGGCCTGGCTGATGTAGTGCAGCTCCTTGCCGATGATGAACGGGCGATTGAACGGAATGATGTCCTTCGACATGGTCTCCGCACCAGGGTAGGCTCGCGTGAGTATAACACGTCGAGACCGGTGTGGACTTGACAGCCTCGACGGGTGGGCCATCCTCGGTGAGCATGAAGACGAGGTGGGAACGCACGCACACATCTGCACGCTCGGTGGATTCCCGGGCAGGCGAAAGCACGACCGGTCGCAGGCGCTTCCTCCAGACCCTCGGAATGGGCGGAGCGGTGGCGACGCTCCCCGCTTGCTCCCGCGGGGCGCCGGAGGATCGCAGAGCCCCCAAGCCGGGTAGCTGGATCCCGGTTTCTCCGCGCAAGGTCCGCGTCGGCCTCGTGGGCTACGGGTACTCCCGGTTCGGAGCCGAGTTCGGGTTCCAGGACCACCCGAACGTCGAGGTCGTGGCGGTTAGCGACCTCGTCCCGGAGCGCTGCGCCGAGCTCGCCAAGGCAGCCAGGTGCGGCAAGACGTATCCCTCGCTGGAGAAGCTGGTCGAGGATCCACGGATCGAGGCCGTCTGGTGCGCGACCGACGGTCCGAGCCACGCGCGGCACAGCATGCTGGTGCTCGAGCACGGCAAGCACGTGGCCTGCGCCGTGCCGGCGACGCTGACTTCGATCGAGGAGGGTGAGAAGCTGCTCGCGGCCGTCAAACGTACCGGCCTCAAGTACATGATGTTCGAGACATCGTGTTACTATGAGGACCTCTACGCGATGCGGCAGCTCCACCTCGCCGGATTGCTGGGCAAGATCCTCTATGCCGAGGGCGAGTACTATCACTACAAGAAGGATCCCCTTCCCTCGTTCCAGAACTGGCGTACCGGTTTGCCGCCGCAACTCTATGCGACGCATGCCAATGCCTATTGCCTCGGCGTCAATGGTGGGACATTCACCGACGTGAGTTGCATGGGAGTGGTGAGCCACCTCGATTGGCTCCAGCCGAAGAGCAACTCGTACGGCAATACGATGGGGACGCAGGTCGCGGTGTATCGCACGAGCGAGGGTGGGATTGCGCGGATGGCGATCAGCTGGGACACCCCTGGGCACCAAGGCGTGACCGGACGCGTCCGCGCCGAGAAGGGCTCGGTCTTCGGCACGTACGACGGGCTGTCGCAGTCGATGCCGGACCTCCGGCGTCCCCCCTTGCCGCCGGGCGTGCCGCCGGGCGGGCACAACGGCTCCCACGGCCCCCTCATGCACGAGTTCATCATGTCGATCCTCCTCGATCGACAGCCCGCCATCGACATCTACGCAGCGCTCAACCTGAGCGTCCCGGGCATCGTCGCGCATCGGTCGGCGCTCAAGGACGGCGAGAACCTCAAGGTCCCGCAGTACAAGGCTTGACGCACCGCGCGGGAGACGAGGACGAGCCAGATGAGCCAAATCGAGGGTGGGATCCGGGGGCTGCTGCGCTTCCCACGACTGTATCGGGAGGTGCAGCGCCTCGCGTCGCAAGGGGATCGGTGGGGCTGGGTGCGTCAGTACGTCCGGCCGAGGCCGGGAGACCGCGTGCTCGACATCGGTTGTGGCCTCGGAGACATCGTCGAGGCGCTGCCGGACGGCGTGGTTTACACGGGCTTCGACCTGAACCGGCGCTACATCGATGCAGCGCGGAAGCGCTTCGGGGGCCGCGCCACCTTCCACTGCGCCCCCGTGACGGAGGTGACCTGTGAGCCCGGGACCTGCGATCTCGTGCTAGCGCTCGGCGTGCTGCACCACCTCGATCGAGAGGCGGCGCAGGCCCTCGTCACCATTGCCCAGCGCGTTCTCCGGCCGGGTGGCCGACTCGTCACGATCGACCCTGCGTTCGTCCCGGGCCAATCGCCAATCGCGCGACTCCTCATCGCCATGGATCGCGGCCGCAACGTCCGCACCGAGCAGGAGTACCAGGCGCTCGTCAGGTGCCTCTTCCCCACGGTGTCCCTGCACGTCCGACACGATCTGAGCCGATTCCCGTACACACACGCGATCCTGGAGTGCACGAAGGAATGACAGGCGGACGGCCGTGTCCAGCGACGCCATGAGTGATCCCAGGCCCCGGACGCGCATCAAAGCCACGCGCGGCTGGGGGCTCCCGGATCTGCGCGAGGTGTGGCGGTTCCGCGATCTGCTCCGCATCCTGACGGGGCGGGAGATCAAGCTGCGCTACAAGCAGGCCGCGCTCGGCGTGCTGTGGGTGATCCTGCAGCCGCTGGCATCTTCGCTCCTGCTGACGCTCGTCTTCGGCTACTTCGTCCATGTGCCGTCGGAGGGTCGGCCGTACCTCCTGTTCGTCTTCGCCGGCATGCTGCCCTGGGCGCTCATCTCGGCCGCCGTCCAGCGCGCGAGCAACAGCATCGTCTTCGACGCGCGCCTCATCTCGAAGATCTACTTCCCGCGCCTGCTCCTGCCGCTCGCGGGCGTCCTGTCCTCGCTGACGGACTTCAGCGTGGCGCTGCTGACGATGCTGGTCGTCATGGCCTGCCACGGGGTCTGGCCGAGCCAGAACGCGCTCGCGCTGCCGGCGCTCGTCGCGCTGGCGCTGACGTGCGCGGCCGGGCTCGGCATCCTCTTCGCCGCGCTCAACGTCTTCTACCGGGACTTCATGTACGCGATGCCGCTCTTGCTCCAGCTCTGGATGTACTCGATCCCGATCGTGTTCCCCGTCTCGCTCATCCCCGAGCGCTGGTCGAGGGTGTACTGCATGGTCAACCCGGGCGTGGGGATCGTGGAGGGCTTCCGGTGGGCGCTGCTCGGAGACCGCCCCTTCCCCACCGAGCCGGTCGTGGCGTCGGCGATCACGAGCGTCGCCCTGCTCGTGATCGGCGGGGCCGTCTTCCGCCGCGTGGAACGTCACTTCGCGGACGCGGTGTAGGAGCGCGATGTCGGTCCCCGCCATCCAGATCGAACGCCTCTCCAAGGCGTACCAGATCTCGCAGTCGGGGCAGCTCGCGCCCTACCGCATGCTGCGCGAGGACCTCGCCGCGCTCGCACGCCGCGCGCTTCGGCCGCTCCGCGCGAGGCGGCGCGAGCAGGTGTGGGCGCTCCGGGATCTCTCGGTGCGCATCGAGACCGGCGAGGTGGTCGGGCTCATCGGGCACAACGGGGCGGGCAAGAGCACGCTGCTCAAGGTGCTCTCGCGCATCACCGAGCCCACGTCGGGGTTCGCAGACCTCTACGGACGGGTGGGCGCGCTGCTCGAGGTGGGCACGGGGTTCCATCCGGAGCTCACCGGCCGCGAGAACGTCTACCTGAGCGGCGCCGTCCTCGGCATGAGCAAGCAGGAGATCGATCGTTCCTTCGAGTCGATCGTCACGTTCGCGGGCGTCGAACGCTTCATCGACACGCCGCTCAAGCACTACTCGAGCGGCATGCAGGTGCGCCTCGGCTTCTCGGTGGCGGCGCACCTCGAGGCCGAGATCCTGCTGGTCGACGAGGTGCTGGCGGTCGGCGACTTCGCCTTCCAGCGCAAGTGCCTCGGCCGGGTCCGCGAGCTGTCGTCGCAGGGCCGCACCGTCATCCTGGTCAGCCACCAGATGGAAGCGGTGGCGAACCTGTGCACGCGGGCGATCCTGCTGCAAGAGGGCCGCGTCGTCACCGACGGCAAGCCGGCGCCGATCATCGAGGAGTACCTGCGATCGGCCACCAAGCTCGCCGAGATGTCCCTGCGCGATCGGCGGGATCGGCAGGGGAGCGGCCCGCTGCGCTGGATCAAGACCTGGGTGGAGGATCGCCACGGTCGCCCCTCCACCACGGTGCTCTCTGGAGAGGACACGGTGCTCGTCGCCGAGTACGAGGTCGCCCCGGGCGAGACCGTCACCGACCTCGCGGTGGCCTTCGCCCTCTACACCGGAAGCGGCACGCAGATCACCGACCTGACCAACCTCTCCACGGCGCAGACGTTCGACGGCCGCATCCCGGAGCGCGGGCAGGTCCGCTGCCGCATCCACCGCACGCCGCTGGCCCCGGGGACGCACACCTACAACATCAACGCGACCTCCGGCTCGCACATCCACGACTTCATCATGAACGCTGGGGTGTTCGAGGTGGAGGCGGGCGACTTCTTCGCGACGGGCAAGACGATCGGACGGAACCAGGGCCTCGTGCTCCTCGCGCAGGACTGGGAGCTGCGCTGAAAGTCCGGCGTCAGGTGCGGCGAACCGCCCGCTCGATCGTAAAGGACACCGACGGCGCTCGCACGCCGAAGATCTGCTGCAGGCGCACGCTGCCCAGCGTCGCGTGCGCGGGGAGGTAGAGGCCCGGCTCGCGCTGGTGCGCCGGGATCGCGCGCACGAGATCCGCCGGCGCGCCCTCCGCGTGCGCGAGCGCGGCCGCCAGCGCCGCGTAGCTCACGGACTCGTCGGCCGAGAGGTGGAAGGTGCCGGACGCCCGCGCGCTCGCGATCAAGCGGAGCGCGCTCACCGCGCTCGAGAGCGGGATGGGCGCGCACACGAGGTCCGCGAACGCCTCCACCGGCTGGCCGGCCCCGAGCGCGTCGCGCCATCGCGCGAGCACGGGCAGGTCGGGCTCGAGCACCTTGCCGAGGCGGAGGATCGCGCTCTGCCCACCGAGGGACTCGAGCGCCTCCTCGACGCGAGCCTTCTGGCGGCCGTACTCGGTGACCGGGCATCGCGCCGCGTCCTCGGGGACGTCGCGCCGGCTGCCGTCGAAGACGTGATCGGTCGAGGCGAAGACCACGAACGTGCCCAGGTCGGCCAGGCGGCGGGCGAGCGCGATCGGACCGTCGACGTTGACCCGCGCCGTGCCCACGGGATCGGCCGTGCACGCCGCCGTGCTCGTCGCCGCTGCCAGAAGGACGCACGCGCCAGGCGGTGTGGCCAGCGCGAGGGACGCCGGGTCGCGCAGATCGAACGGAACCTCCTGCGTCTCCGGCCGCCGCGACGTCGCGAGGACCGCCGTCCCACCGGCGCGCAGCGCCGAGACCAGCGCACGCCCGATGCGTCCGTCCCCGCCCACCACGAGGACGGGCAACGTCACGGCGCGACCGGCAGCGGGATCGGCCGCGGGCCGACGCAGAGCGCGAGGAGGTAGTGCGCCATCGGCGCAAAGCCGGTGTGCACGACCTCGTCGTTCATCGAGAACAGAAAGACGTTGCCGAAGAAGGCCTGCGCGAGGGCGCGGAGCGCGACTCCGGTCTTGCAGTTGACGTGGCCCTCGCGGCTCGCGGGCGAGGCGTACGCCTGCGACTCCAGCGACGGCGATCCGACAATGAAGACTCCGTCCGGCGTGAGCGAGCGCGCGATGTTACCCACGAACGCGCGCTCGTCCTCGGCGCGGACGTGCTCGATCACGTCGAGCGAGTACGCCGAATCGAACCCGCCCTGGACCGGTCCCTCGAGGATATCGTGCACCCGGAAGTCGATCGGAAAGCGCGCGGACCCATGCTCCGCCGCGTCGCGGATGAAGACCGGATCGAAGTCCACGGCCGTCAGCGCGCGCACTTCCTGCCGCACCACGCGCGCGCCGAAGCCGTCGGCGCAACCCACCTCGAGCGCGTGAGCGCGGCCGCTCAGCATCTTCGCCACGAACTTGTAGCGGGACAGGAGGAAGGTGAGCCGCCGCGGATCGTCCTGCCACACCTGGTTCGTCATGAGCCCGAGGGTGGTGCTGCCCTCCTCGGCCCGGTCGAGGCAGACCTGATACTGCGGCTCTCGTGTGCGTTCGGACATGTCATTCACCTCGAGGGTCGAGTACAGTGCTCACGCCTTGTGCTCATAGCTCAGCGGCAGACCCCTGAGTTCCGCCCACCGCTCCTCGACCCAGTCCACGACGTCGGACAGCCCCTCTTCGAGCGAGATCTGGGGCGCCCACCCGAGCTCCCGCCGCGCCTTTCTTGAATCGATCACGTACGCCGCGTCCTGGCCCGGCCGCTCGTCGACCGCGCGCGTCGCCTCCTCCGGACGCCGCCCCATCCGCTCGCAGATCCGGAACACCAAGTCGCGAACGCTGACACCGCCGTCGGGCGACAGGTGATAGATCTCGCCGGTGCGCCCGGCGCGCAGCACCGCGAGCTCGCCCCGCGACACGTCGCGCACGTGGATGTAGGACTTCACGGCGCGCCCGCCGCCGTGCAGCTCGATCGTCCGCCCTTGCTTGAGGTAGATGACCGAGCGCGGGACGATCTTGAACAGTTGCTGGCGCGCGCCGTAGACGTTGGTGGCCCGGACCGTGACGGCCGGGAACCCGAACTGCTTGGCGTACGTCGCGATCAACATGTCAGCGGCGCCCTTCGACGCGGCGTACGGCGTGCTCGGGCGCACCGGCGCGTCCTCGAGGACCACTCCCTCGCAGGAGCCATAGACCTCGGGCGACGAGATGTGGACGTAGCGCTCGAGGTAGCACTGCCTCCGCAGGTGATTGACGAGCAGTGCCAGGGACACGCAGTTGGTCTGGTACCAGTGCTCCGGATGGTCCCAACTCGGCGCGACCTCGCTCTGCGCGGCGAAGTTCACGATCGCGGTCGGGCGCTCGGCGTCGAGCAGGTCGAGCAGGGCCGCCGCGTCTCGGTTGAGGTCGAGCTGGTGATAGCGATAGCGCGCGAAGTCGCCGCGCAGGCGATAGCGCAGGAACGCCGAGGATCGCTCGGGCGAGCGACTGATCCCGATCACGGTCGCGCCGGGGTCGTCGAGCAGCAGATCCACGAAGTCCTGTCCCGAGAACGAGTTGGCGCCGAGTACCACGACCTTCATCGTCCGACCTCCGCGAGATCCTGCAGCGCGCGATGTGCTTTCTCGAGCTGCGCGCGGAGCTCGGCTGACGTCGGCGCGGCGCGAGCGGAGAACGCTCGACGCGCGGCGCCGGTGGGCAGGAAGTCATTGAGCAAGATGGCGCACCACTTGAGCCGGTAGAGCGGCAAGAGGAGCCGCGCACGCGTCATCGCCCGCGGCCAGGGCGAGACGAAGCGCTCCCAGTGGACGAGCGGGACCGGCACCTCGACCTGACAGAAGAAGTCGCACGCCGTCTTGGCTGGATCGTCCCAGCCCGCATACTCGAAGTCCAGGAAGCGGAGCGTTCCGGCGCGCTCCTCCAGCAGTGCATTGTGGAAGCCGAAATCGGACGGCGACAGGACGCGATCCTCCGGTGCCAGGGGCGCCTCGGGGGGATCGCGGCGGCACTCGGCGACGAGGGCGCGACCGCGGGGCATGAGCTCGTGCTGGATGAACGCCGCGGCCTCGCCGATCACGCCCGCCCCCGCGACACCGGAGAGCGCCTCCAGGCGACGCTCCACCGTGGCGACGTGCGCATCTCGATCGAAGCAGGCTTCGGCAGCCGCCGGCAGCGCGCGGGCGGCTGCCGTGTCGCGTCCGCGGTCCAGCCCCGCGAGGAACGTCATGGCCTGGTCGATCGCGCCGGCGTCGACGTCCGTCGCCGTGACCGCCCGCCCTGGCAGGCGCTCCCAGAGCGCGAGGCGGCCCGCGGAATCCACCGCCAGCGGCCTCGGCGCGCGAAGGCCGAGGTCGACCGCGTAGCGCGCGAAGGCGACCTCGGCGCTCAGCCGGTCGCGCGAGTCACCGGGGTGGCAGAAGTACCACTTGAGCACGAACGGGCGCGTCGCGGTCTCGACGCGGTAGACGCGGTTGTTGCGCCCTTGCGGCAGAGGCGTGAGCTCGTGCGCGCCGGCGACGCCCACCTCCGCCAGCAGGGCCCGCACCGCGCCCGCATCAGGCGTCATGGCGTCAGACCAGCTTCAGGCGCTGCATTGCGCGGACATTGTAATATCGGTCGGAGGCGAGCGCGTCCGGCAGTTTTCCTGCCCGGAACGCGCGCACCAGATCGCGCACGGCGTCCTCGATGGTCCGACGCGGAGCGAAGCCGAGCTCGCGACGGATGCGCGCCGACGAGATGTGGTAGGAGCGCTTGTCGTCCGACGGCACGCGCTCGAGCACGATCGGCGCGCGATCCGGGAGCTCCTGCTCGACCACGGCCTTGACGCGCTCCGCGATCGCGGCGACGGTGTGGTTCTCCCAGCCGGCATTGTAGGTCCTGCCCGCAATGCGCTCGTCCGGCAGCTCGAACAGCTGCAGGTAGAGGTCGACGACGTCGTCGATGTGGATGTTGGGCCGCTGCTGCTCGCCGCCGAAGATGGTGATCTTGCCCTTCTCGACGGCGTGCGCGGTCAGGATGTTCACCGTGAGGTCGAGCCGCTGCCTGGGCGAGTAGCCGCAGACCGTGGCCGGTCGGATGACCACCGTCGTGAATCCTGGGGCCTGCTGCCCGAGGAGCACGGGCTCGCACAGCCCCTTGTACTTGTTGTAGTCGGTGATCGGCAGGAGCGGATGGTCCTCGTCCACCTCCGGCTGCTCGCTGATCCCGTAGACGCTGGACGTCGAGGCGTAGACGAAGCGACGGACGCCGGCCGCCTTGCTGAGCTTGACGAGGGGCTCGAACGCGTCGAAGTTGATCGAGCGACTCAGGGCCGGGTCGAGCTCGAAGCTCGGATCGTTCGAGACGCACGCGAGGTGCAGGACGATGTCACACCCGTCCAGCGCGCGACGCAGCAGGTCTTGATCGCGCAGGTCTCCGCGCACGCACTCGAGCCGCGGGTCCTGCACGTCCGCGAACAGCTCGGGCTCGAACATGAAGAGGTCGAGCACCCGCACGCGATAGCCCGCGGCAAGCATCCGCGGCACCAGCACGCCGCCGACGTAGCCGGCGCCGCCGGTGACCAGCACTCTCGGTTTCGACTCGGACATCCTTCGCTCGCTCCCTGGGTTCAGCGTGGTCCGAGGAACGCGAACCAATCGCGCGTGGCCTCGGCGATGCGATCGGGCGTCCACACGGGTGCGGTCCGCCAGTCCTCGATGCGCGCCAGCATGCGCGCCACACCCTCCTCGATCGGCACCGCGGGCGCCCAGCCGAGCCGCTCCCGCGCCTTTGCCGCGTCGGCGTGCGTGGAGCGCGGCTCCCCCGGCCGGTCCGGCAGGTTCACGACGTCTCCACCCAGCAGCGCCACCAGTCGGTTGATCGTGACGGGCCGGCCGTTTCCGACGTTGAGGACCTCGAGGTGCAGGTCCGATGCCGCCGCGCGCACGAACGCGTCGGCGACGTCCGTCACGTAGACGAAGTCACGCGACTGCTCCCCGTCACCGACCACCGTGAACGGTCGATTGGCCAGCTTCTGGGCCAGGAACACGCCGAACACCGCGCCATAGGTCCCCCCGGTCCGGGCGCGCGGCCCGTATACATTGAAGAGCCTGAGCGAGACGCACGGAAGCCCGTAGACCTGCCCCCAGTGCATCACGTACTGCTCCGCGACCAGCTTCGACAGCGCATAGGGGTACATCGGGCGCAGCGGCGCGTCTTCGCCCGTCGGGTAGTGGCTGGGGATCCCGTAGCAGGAGGAGGACGCGGCGTACACGAGCCGCGAGACGCCCGCCGCCCGCGCCGCCTCGAGGACGGCGACGGTGCCATCCACGTTGGCCCGGTGGTAGTCGAGGGGCCGCTGGATGGAGGGCACGATGTCGGCCAGCGCAGCCAGGTGGAACACCCACTCGATGCCCTGGAAGTGGTTCGCCGTGACCTCGTTGACGTCGAGCGCGTGCACCGTGAGGCTCGGCTGGTCCGCCAGCGGGGCGAGGTTGGCCCGCTGCCCGGTCGAGAAGTTGTCGACGACGGTGACGGTGTGGCCGTCCGCGAGCAATCGCTCCACCAGGTGGCTGCCGATGAAGCCGCCGCCGCCCGTCACGAGGCACCGACGCGGGGTGATTGAGGACATCGGGTGTTCCAGGTTAGCACACGCGTCAATGCCCTCGGCCCACGCGTCGCAGGGCCGGGCCTCTGGTCGCACACCGCACGAGGTGTGGGCTTTCGCGCGGCAGATCCGCGCTGCCCCCCTTACCGCGGGCGGCCCCGGCAGGTTATGATGAGACGAACGGGAGGTCTCGATGAGAATCTTTTTCGGCAACCCGCCCTGGCAGCGGCCGGGCTGGTACGGAGTGCGCGCCGGATCGCGCTGGCCGCACTTCGAGCGCGAAGGAACCATGTACATGCCCTTCCCGTTCTACATGGCCTACGCGTCCGCGACGCTCAAGCGCGCGGGTCACGAGACCACGCAGGTAGACGGCTGCGCTGAGCGACACAGCGACGAGGAGTTCTTGCGGCGGCTCGCGGCTTTCAAGCCCGACGTCGTGGTGCTCGAGATCTCCACGGCGTCGCTCAAGACGGACCGCAACATCGTCCGCCGGATCCGCGAGATGGCTGGCCGCGACGTCGTCATCGTCTGGAGCGGTGCCCACTCGTGGCTCCCTGACCAGCCCGACGTGCTGGCGACCGATCCGCAGGTCGACTACTTCATGAAAGGCGAGTACGAGTACACGCTGCTCGAGCTCGTGGAGGCGCTCCGCGACGGCCGGGCCGTCGGCGACATCCCCGGCCTCCTCTATCGCGACGCCGCCGGCAAGACGATCACGAACCCGCAGCGCAAGCTGCTCAAGAACATCGACGAGTACCCGTGGCCGGATCGCGATCCGCTGCCGATGGACAAGTACGTGGAGGCGTTCCCGTTCCTGCCGGCGCCGAACCTCCAGATGTGGGCGAGCCGGGGCTGCCCCTTCAAGTGCGACTTCTGTATCTGGCCGCAGTTCATGTACGGCGGACGCAACTACCGCGTGCGCGACGAGCGCGACATCGTCGCGGAGGTCAAGGCGGCGGCGGACCGGCACGGCATGAAGTCGTTCTACTTCGACGACGACACCTTCAACATCGGCAAGGACCGCATCGCCGGCTATGCCCAGGCCTTCACGGAACAGGGGCTGCGCCTGCCCTGGGGCGCGATGTCTCGCGCGGACACGTTCGATCGGAAGACGCTCGAGATCCTCGTGGCCTCGGGTCTCCGGTTCATCAAGTACGGCGTGGAGTCCGGTGACCAGGGGATGGTCGACGCGATCGAGAAGAACCTCGACCTCGCGCGCGTGCGCGATGCGGTGCGCTGGGCCAAGGAGTTCGACGTGGCCGTGCACCTGACCTTCTCGTTCGGTCACCCGGGCGAGACCTGGGAGACGGCCCGACGGACGATCGAGTTCGCGCTCGAGCTGTCGCCGGAGTCCCTGCAGTTCTCCCTGATGCAGCCGTTCCCCGGCTCCGAGCTGTACCGCAAGGTGCAGGAGAAGGGGCTGCTCGTCAGCGACGATCCCTCGCAGTATGACGGCTACAGCACCTCGCCGCTGCGCACCGAGACGCTGTCGGCAGGGGACCTCGAATCCATCCTCCGCGAGGCCAACCAGCGCTGGCGACGCCACCAGATCTGGCAGCGCGTGCGCGGCGCCCGCGTGCAGGAAGTCGTCTACGGCCTCACCCACCCGCGTCACGCCTTCACCGTGATCCGCGAGGCGATCTTCGGGTAACATCGATGCCCCGCGCTTCGGGCTGGCAGCCGACCCTCGCGGTGCTGCTGTGCAACTACAACCATGGGCACTGCGTGGCTCGAGCTCTCGAGGCCCTCGTCA
The DNA here is from genome assembly GCA_964593795.1 of uncultured Myxococcales bacterium. GTDB lineage: Bacteria > Myxococcota_A > Polyangia > JAHFDS01 > JAHFDS01 > JAHFDS01. The sequence continues at coordinate 72,028 of CAZQJC010000296.1, forward strand.
CGCAATCGCGCCCGCCAGACGAGCTCGTCATCGTCGATGATGGCTCCACCGACAACAGCATCGAGGTCCTCGAGCGCTTTGCGCGTGAGCACGCGTTCGTCCGTCTGATCCGGCACCCTCAGAATCGAGGGATCGCCGGCGCCATGACCACGGCGCTCGCCAGCGCATCCTCCGACTACCTCTACACCGCCGCCAGCGACGACTACGTCCTGCCAGGATTCTTCGAGGCCATCATGGCCCTGGCCGCCGACTACCCGGACGCTGGGCTCCTGTTCGGCCTGCAGGTGCTCACCTTCGACAGCGGCTTCTCGCGCCTGCAAGACGACGCGCCCCGATGGACTAGCCCCACGTTCGCGACGCCCGAGCGGTTCCTGAACGAGTATCTCAGGGAGGCAACCGCGCTGCACTCCCAGACCACGACCTACGTGTACCGGCGCGCCGCTTACGAGGAGGCCGGCGGGCTGCGTGCAGAGCTCGGGTACTGGACCGACACGTTCCTCGCCCGCGCCGTCGCGCTCGGTCACGGAGCCGCCTTCGTGCCTCGCGCCTGCGCGGTCTTCTCGTTCGATCCGAACGGCTACTGCGGCCGTCAGATCCGCGACATGGACCTGGCGCTCGCACCCATCCCGCGCATCGCCGCGCTGATGCGCTCTCCGCTCTTCGCGTCACGCTTCCCGGCGGAGTACGTGAACGAGTGGGAGCGTCTGGCCATCCAGGACGTCATCGACTTCCATTGCTGGCTCCGCTACCTGCTCCCCGCGGAAGAGTTCCGGCGCCGGCGCATGCGCGCGCTCGCGGGCCTAGGGCACCTCGGCGAGACGCTCGCCCGCGCGCAGACCATGCCTCAGAAGGTGGCGGCCGAGTGGATGACCCGCATCACCAAGCGCTACCTCCGCTGGTCGCGCTCCGTGGCCTGACCGACGACCCGCCGTAGCATCCCCGCCACGTCGCGACCCGCACGGTCGAGCGAGAACTCCGCCACGCAGCGGCGGCGCGCCTCGGCGCCGACGCGCTCCCGCAGGGCGGGATCGCGCGCCAGCCGTACCATGTGGTCCGCGAGGGCCTCGACGTCGTCACCGATGAACCCGGTCACGCCGTGCTCGACGAAGCGCGGCGCTTCACCCACAGAGGTGGAGATCACCGGGATCCCCTTCGCCATGTACTCGAAGAGCTTGGTCGGACTCTTCGCCAGCACGAACAGGGCGTCGATCGCGTGCCCGCTGTAGCGGGTGTCGGGCAACCGCAGCGTGTAGAGGCCGACATCCACCGTGTCGAGATAGGTGTTCATCTGGGCCGGATCGATCCAGCCGCGGAGCGCGATGGGCCTTTCGGCGTGCCGCTCCTTGATCCAAGCCTCCAGCTCGCTGAAGTACGAGCCGGTTCCGGTGATCTCGAGCCGGATACGAACGTCGCCTCCGACCCGGGCGTGGGCCAGCGCGAACGCCTCCACCATGACCTGCACCGCGCTCACCATGAAGTGCTGGAACATGGTGCCGTTCCAGCCGAATACCACCTCGTCGCGCGCCGCGCGTGGGCCAGGCTGGAAGGCCCGCACATCGGCGAATGTGGGCACGAGCACGACGTCGCCGAAGTAAGAGCGCAGGTGCTCCGCCAGCGGTTGGGAGGACACGACGCAGGTACCACCGAGGCGCCCCAGGATGGGCAACAGGTGCCGCGCGCGCACCGGGATGAAGGCGGGGTACTCGAAGATCCAGTCGTCGACGTCGAAGACGATCTCGGTGCCGGCGAGCCAGCGAAGCAGCGCCGCAGTCACGACGTCGTACGTGGGCCGCTGGAACGAGACCACGTCATAGCCCGCGGGCAGGAGGCGGTGGGTCGCGCGAAGCGCGGCGACCATGCGCTCGACGGCGGTCAGCGGACGCGGCGGGAGGGCCTCGTACCCGAGGAGGTCGCTCCAGAAGGCCAGGACGTCGACCGCGACGCCGGCCTCGCGGATCTGCTCAGCGAACTTGTAGCAACGGATGCGCGTCGGCGCGACCACCGCCCCCTCCGAGCTGACGAGGCACGCGCGCAAGGGGGCCCCCGGATCTCGCCCGGCCGAACGGGAGCCACGCAGCCGCAGCGGCAGGCCAACCGTGAGCATCCATCCGCCGAGGACGCCAAGCGCGAGGGCCGAGTCGGCCGACTTGACGGCGTACCCGGGCACACACGCGACGCGTTCGAGCCAGGGATGATCGAGCTTCGCACGCTCGTAGGCCGCCCACAGGCGCGAGTTCAGCACGGACCCTCCAAGGCCAGGGTGTAGGCGCGCAAGAGGTGGCGCGCACTCGCGGTCCAGTTGAAGATCTCCTCCGCGCGCCGGCGTCCGGCACGGCCGAGCGCGGAGCGCTGCTCTGGCGACGTGGAGAGGAGAGTGCCGATGGCTGTGGCGAGGCAGCCCGCCCCCGTGTCCTCGACGAGGAGCCCGGCGTCCCCGACCATGCGCGGGATCTCTCCTACCGCGCTCGCGACGATGGGCTTGCCCATCGCGAGATACTCGGCGATCTTCAGCGGGCTCTTCGCTCGTGTGGCAGGCGTGTCCTCGAACTGCGCCACCACGACGTCCGACGCCGCGAGCAACGACGGGATCTCCGCGGAGGGTCGGAAGCCCGTGAAGTGCACGCGCGCTCCGATCCCGAGCCGGTGGGCCCGCCGCTCGAGCTCCGCCTGCTGGAATCCACCGCCGACAACCAGCCAGCGCACGTCGCCGCCAAGAAGTCTTGCCGCTTCGAGCAGGGTCTCCACGTGGCTCACGCCCTCGAGCTGGCCGACGTATGTAACTACCAAGCCGTCACCGAGCTGCTCCCGCTGTCGGACGCCCTCCGCAGACACGGCGGGATGAAAGCGCGAGAGATCGGCGCCGACCGGCACCCACACGATGCGGTCGTCATGGACGCCATACGCGAGGGCACGCTTTCGCAGCGCCTCCGACGACACGCTGACCGTGCTCGGGAAGGTGGGCAGAATCCGCTCGAGCCCCCAGACACCGAGCCAGAACGGAGAGTCGTGTCCGGTCTTGCTCCGCCAGGTCTCGCGATTGATCGAGACCTCGTCGTCATCCCAATCGTAGTGTAAAGGCAGCCTCGCTTGCTCGGCCACCGCGACGGCCGCCAAAGCCGCATGCGGATGGCACTTCTGGAAGTGGATGATCTCCGCCTGGGTCGCGAGCGCCCGGAGCGCCCGCCGGGTCGAACCGAGCCCCCATCGCGGAGAATCGAGGGCGTGACATTCCACGCCCTCCGGCTCGGCGCGGAGGACCCCCCCTCGCTCCCGGCGTTCTCGGTCGATGAAGTGCACCAGTACCGGTCGGTGGCCGAGCTCGACGAGCCCGCGGGCCAGGCCGACCGGACGCTCCATGCAAGGCACGCATCGCACGTCGTAGGGCACGACCATGAGGACGCGCACGTCAGATCGACTCGCCGGAGCGTCTCTTCTCGAGCTCGCGAACCGCTGCCCGGAAGACCAGGCCCGCGCTCATTACAGCACAGAGCGCCTCGATGAGGAGCCGGCGCGCAACGACCAGTCGAGCACACCGAGACCCTAGCATCTGTGACGATCAGGGTAGGCAGATCGGAGCTGCGCGCCGATCAGGTCCGCAGGGCGGTCCACTTCTCGTGCACCAGGTACGTGCCGAAGTTCCACATGCCGCGGAGCTTGCGGTAGAGGTCGGCCTTGTTCTCGGTGTTGAGGAGGAACTTCGCGACCTGCGACGGTCGGAAGTAGAAGCGGCGCAGGCCCTGGTCGACGTACTTCTCGACCGTCTCGGCGTCGAGGCCGGGGTAATCGACGACGCCGCCCTGCTCGCCGTCGCGGCCGAGCCAGTCCTCCCAGTTCTTGCTGCGAAGGAGGCCGCCCTTTTCGACCTCCTTGAAGTAGCGGGTGCCGGGGTACGGCGCGGCGCACGAGAACTGCAGGGTGTTCAGGCCGAGGCCCAGCGCGAAGTCGATCGTCTTCTGCATCGTCTGCTCGGTCTCGCCCGGCGAGCCGAGGACGAAGCAGCCGTGGACGTCGAGGCCGGCGTCGTGCACGTGGTGCATGAACTCGCGCGCCATCGTCACGTTCGCCGCCTTCTTCATGCGGCGCAGCACCTCGTCGTCGCCGGACTCGAAGCCGACGAGCAGCTCGCGGCAGCCGGCCGCCTTGAGCGCCTTGAAGAGCGCGGGAGAGCCGCAATCGACGCGCGCGTTGACGGAGAAGCGGATCTTGAGCTTGCGCCGGATGATCTCCTCGCAGATCGAGATCGCGTGCTCTTGATTGAGCGTGAACGTGTCGTCCTCGAAGAAGAACTCGCCGCCCTTGACGACCGGCGGGCACAGGCCGATGTCGCGCTCGATCTCGTCGACGACGTTTCCGGGCGAGCGCAGGCGCACGCGGTGGCCGTGCATGACCTGGGGCCAGACGCAGAACGTGCACTGGAACGGACAGCCGCGGCCGCTGATCTTGTCGATGTACGGGTAGAGCTTCGTCCCGTCGAAGTAGTCCATGAGGTCGAGGTGGTGCCACGCCGGGAACGGGATCGCGTCGAGGTCCTCGATCGACGGGCGCTGGCCGGTCGTGCGGAAGACGCCGTCATGCGACAGGGCGCGGTCGAGGTAGGCGATGCCAGGGATCTGCAGCGACGGGCCGCCGGCCTCGATGACGTCGCCGACCGTGTAGTCGTACTCGCCGAGGCACACCACGTCGACCGCGCCCTTGGAGTCGCGCAGGACCTCCTCCGGCTGCGACGAGCAGTGCGGGCCGACCATGATGACCTTGGCGCCGCACGCGTCCTTCGCGATCTGCGCGCACTCGATGTCGGAGTAGATGGACGGCGTCGTCGCGTCGTAGACCACCCACGCGGGCTTCTCGCGCTCGAGCAGCTCCTTGAGCTCCTTCTTGCCCCAGTTGCGGGCCGGGAAGTCGAAGAGGCGCACGTCGTGGCGGCGCTGCTCGAGCACCGCGGTCACGTACGCGAGCCAGTCGGGGGCGCGCAGGACGCGTCCCCGGGTACGGGCGGCCCACCGCTGCGTGCGGCAGAAGTCGTCCACGAAGGGCTCATTGATCACGAAGACGTGCGCCACAGCTCCTCCATCGTAGTCGGGTCGCACGCCTCGTGCCAAGCGGATCCGCGGCGCCGTCTCGGGGTTCCGAGGGTTTCGGCGAGGCAAGCGCACGGGATGCGCTCAAGCGCGGCAGTCGACTGACGGAAATGGGCCCGCTCGGGTGTAGGCCGAGGTGTGGTCGTGGGAGGGCCAGTGCGGCCAGGAAAACGCGGCTATACTGAGAACCATGTCGAAGGAGGAGCGCCGCGTCGAGGTGGCCGGGATGACGCTGCTCTGGGGTGATCGCACGCGGGGCAAGGCGATCCTGCGCGAGGAGTCCCTCGAGGCGCATCTCGCTCGTCCGCTCGAGGAGCGCCTCCGCATCGCTCTCCAGATGGTGCTTCCCAGCCGTGAGCGACGACAGCCCTGAGGGCCCGGCCGGGTCGATCCTCGAGCGCCTTGCCCGGGTGCTCGGTGGCCTCGGTGTCACGAGATTCGCGCTCACGGGTGGAGTCGGTCTCGGCGTCTGGACGAGGCCCCGCGCCACCTCGGACATCGACATCTGCGCGGTCCTGCCGGCAGAGGCGGTGATGCCGCTGCTGGCGCGGTACGACGGGCTGCGGACCGGGGCCGAGGAGCTTCCGGACACGGTCCGCTTCCGGCTCGGCGACTGGGACGTCGATCTGTTCGTGGCCAAGGACGCCTACGACCTCGAGTGCCTGGCCCGGGCGAGGGAGCTCACGATCGATGGCGCACTCGTCCGGGTGGTCTCACCCGAGGACCTGATCATCCACAAGCTGATCAAGCTGCGCCTCGATCGCAGGCGCATCCTCCAGGACGTGGCCGATCTCCGCAGCCTGCTTGAAGCCCAGCCTGCGATCGACTGGACCTATCTGGAGAGGTGGCTGCCGGCCGCCGAGCGCGCCCTCGTCGGGGCGCTGTCCGAGCTCGACGACGAAGCGGTCCTGCGACGCTTGCTCGGTAGCTGATTCGCACAGGGATTCCGGGGCAAAAACTTGGGCCCCCGCGGGGGCGGTCCTACGCTCGGCGCGTGACGATTTCGCGCTCGATCCGCCTGTGTTTGCTGCTCACTCTGACCCCTTGCGCGTGCGGCGAGCGCCCCGAGGGCGGGGGCGCGGGGGGAGGCGCGAGCGGCAGCGAGTTCAAGGTGGAGCTCGGAGACAAGGGCCTGCGGATCGAGCACTCCGCGAGCGCGCTCGTGCTCGAGCCGTCGGTGCTCCCGGGCGCGACGCTGGGCCTCGCGTTCGCGCAGCGGACCACCGAGTCGGAGATGAGCTTCGGCTACCACTTCTTCCGCGAGGGCAGCGAGCCGTGGCAGCAGGGCGTCGAGATCGTCTCCACGGAGGAGCCGTCGCCGGGCACGCTGCGGGTGAAGCTGCGCGCGCGGGACTCGTCGGCGACGCGCGTCGGGCTCGCGTGGAAGTGCGGCACCGATCGCGCCGGCGCCCCGGAGCGCTACATGGGGCTCGGCGCGCAGGTGCTGTTCGACGAGCGCGGCCGCCGCGTGCCCATCTGGACGAGCGAGCAGGGCATCGGCAAGGCCGAGAACATCAACCACCAGCAGTTCGGCTACGTGGGCGACGTGAGCGACGCGTACTACCCGCTGCCCGTCGTGTACTCGTCGCGCGGCTACGCGATCGCCACGCTCGGGTCCGAGCGCGTCGTGCACGACTTCTGCCGGACCGACGCCGGTACGCACGCGGTGGAGGTGTGGGACTCGGAGGTGGACCTCGTCGTCGTGGTCGGCACGCCGCGAGAGCTCGTCGAGCGGATGACGGCCCTGACGGGCCGACCTCCGCGGCCGCCCGCGTGGGCGTTCGGGCCGTGGATCGACGCGGTCGGCGGCTCGGCCGAGGTGCGGCGCATCGCGCGCGAGCTGCGCACCCGCGGCGTGCCCGCGAGCGCGCTGTGGAGCGAGGACTGGGCGGGCGGCGGCCTCGACGCGACGGGCTTCCGGCTCTCGTACCGGTGGACGCTCGACCGCGGCAACTACCCCGACGCCGAGGCGCTCGCGAGCGAGCTGCACCAGCAGGGCTTCCGCTGGCTCGCGTACTTCAACACCTTCGTGCAGACGGATGCGCCGACGTTCGACGACGCGATGCGCAAGGGCCTCATGCTGCGCCACGCCGACGGCTCGCCGTACCTCGTCCTGTCGCCGCGACTGACCGAGGCGGGCCTGCTCGACCTCGAGAACGCGGAGGCGCGCGAGGTCATGGCGGGCTACCTCAAGACGGCCCTCGGCCTCGGCTTCGACGGGTGGATGGCCGACTACGGCGAGTGGGTGCCGTGGGACGCGACGACCGTGTCGGGCGCGCAGGCCTGCCACAACTGCTACCCGGACCTGTGGGCGGAGCTCAACCGCCAGGTGCTCGAGAGCGAGCGCCCGGGCGGTGACGGCGTCTTCTTCGTGCGCGCGGGCCACCTCGGCACCGTCAAGAGCGCGCCGGTCGTGTGGGCGGGCGATCAGAACACCGACTTCGACACGCTCGACGGCCTGCCGAGCATCATCCCGATCGGCCTCAACCTCGGCCTGTCCGGCGCGTCGACGTACGCGACGGACATCGCCGGCTACTCGAACCTCGACAGCCCGCCGACCACCAAGGAGCTCTACTTCCGCTGGAGCTCGCTCGCCGCGCTGACCCCCGTCATGCGCACGCACCACGGCAACGCCGCGGACAAGAACTGGCACTGGCTGCGCGACGAGGAGACCGCGGCGCACTTCAAGCGCTACGCCGTCTTGCACCAGCGCCTCTTCCCGCTGTGGGACGCGCTGGCGGCCGAGGCGAGCCGCTCGGGGCTGCCGATCCTGCGAAGTGGCTGGCTCGTCGCGCCCGACGACGCCAAGGTCGCCTTCTCGGCCGACCAGTTCTGGGTGGGCGACTCGCTGCTCGTCGCGCCGGTGGTGACCGAGGGCGCGCAGTCGCGGGACGTGGCCCTGCCGGCCGGGCGGCACTACGACTTCTGGACGAGCGCGGCGGTCGAAGGCGGCGTGCGCGCGGTGGCGGCGGCCCCGGGCGACCTGCCCCTGTTCGTGCGCGCCGGGGCGCTCGTGCCGCTCCTGCCCGACGGGACGCAGACCATCGCGCCCGGGGGCGACGCGGCGATCGTCACGGTCGATCCAGCGCTGCCGTCGCTGGAGCTGCGCGTGTACCTCGGCGCGGCGGGCGCGCTCACGCTCGCGGATGGCACGAAGATCACGCTCGAGAGCAAGGCCGGCGACGCCGCGGTCGCGCCCCTCGACCGGACCGGCGACAAGCTCGACGTCCCGCTCGGCAGCGCCCGCCTCTCGATCGACGGCCCGAGCCGCGCCTGGCACATCGTCCCCGTCGGCGGCTGAACGCGCCCGCCGCGGATCGTCAGGGCCGCTCGCGATCGAGCCGCACGTGCACGCGCGGCGCCGCATCCGGCACGTAGCCGAGCCCGATCGCGCGCGCCTGCGCCGCCGCGGCCTCGTCCTTGCGGCCGAGCCCCGAGAGCGCCTGCGCCCGCGCCGCGTGCGCGCGTGCCCAGTCGGGCCGCTCGCCGAGCACGCGATCGAGGTCCACGAGCGCGCCTGAGGGGTCGCCCGCCGAGAGCCGCACACCGGCGCGGTTGAAGAGCAGCATGCGATCGCCCGGGTGCGCCGCCAGCGCCGCGTCGAAGTGCGCGAGCGCCTCGGACGGGCGCCCGATCGCGAGCGCCACGCCGAGATTGATCTCGAGCTGCCGGCTCTGCAGGCCGCGCGCCTTCGCCTCGCGGAAGAGCGCGATCGCCTCGTCGAGGCGGCCCCGCTCGAGGAGCACGCCGGCGAGGTTGTGCCTGGCCATGAGGCTCTCCGGGTTGCTCTCGAGCTCGGCGCTCCAGAGCAGCGCCTCGTCGCGCCAGGCCACGTTGCGCGCCCAGCACAGGGGCAGGCAGCTCGCGGCCACCGCCAGCGCGCCGACCGCGACGATCGCGCGCCGCATGCGCGAGGCGAGCCAGCCCACCCCGAGCGCCCAGGCGATCGCGAGCGCCACCGACGGCAGGTAGAGGAACCGCTCGGCCAGGATGGCCGGATCGGCGAAGAGCTTGGTAGACGGCAGCATCGCCACGTAGAAGAAGAGCGCGGCGAAGGCGGCCCGCGGTGCGCGGCGACGGAGCGCGAGCGCCGCGCCCACGAGGCCCACGTGCAGCGCGCAGAGGAGGGCGAGGTGCGCGCCCCGGGCCACGACGTAGTCGCCCGCGTAGTCGGCGCGCAGGTTCGCGGGCAGGACGAGGAGGCGGAGCGCATCGGCGAGCGGCGTCGCGAGCTGCGCCACGCGCTCGACCGGCGACGGCCCGGCAGCGAGGACGCCCCCGAGGGCGGGCAAGCCTTCGCCGGAGAGCGCGTGCTGGCGGAGCGCGAGGGCGGGCAGGCCGACGAGCGCCACGAGGCCCGCGGCCCGGAGCGCGCGCCCGGGCGAGGCCCCGCGCACCACGACGAGGACGAGCGCCACGGCGGCCGGCAGCGTGGCCATGCTCTCGCGACAGAACGCGCCCGCGAGGAAGCACAGCGCTGGCTGCCACAGCGGCGCGCCGCGCGCCACCCGCGCGAGGGCGAGCACGTAGAGCACCGTGACGAGCACCTCCGATCGGTTGAACGACAGGTCGACGGCCTCGGTGTGCACGGGGTGCACCGCGAACAGCAGGGCGCCCGCCGTGGCCGCGAGCGAGCCGAGCCCCAGCGCGAAGAGGAGCGCGAGCACCGCGAGCGACGCGGCGGCGTGGCTCGCGACGCTGACCCACCTCGAGGCCGCCGGGCTGGGGCCGAGGGCCGCGCGCTCGAGCGCGTGCGTCGTCATGGACAGCGGCCGGTAGAGGTGGCTCGGCTGATCGGTGCCGTGCCAGGCGTGCTGGACGAAGAGGCGCGGAACGCTGCGCAGCGAGCCGAGGTCCGGGTTGTCGCGGACGAGGGGCACGTCGTCGTAGACGAAGGAGCCGCCCGGCGCGTTCGCGTATGCGACGAGCGCCCCGAGGAGCACGCAGAGCCAGGGCCAGGCGGCGCGGAGGCCCTTCGGGCTGCGCGCGACGGGCGAGGCACCCGGCGTGGGCCCGGCAGGCGCGCTCATCCGGACGACGATAACACCACCGGTCGACCCACCGGGTCCGCGCGGCTTCCGCTACCATCCGGTCCGTGGCGATCTGCACGCTGCTCACCGACTTCGGCCGCGCCGACGGCTTCGCCGGCGCGGTCAAGGGCGTGATCGCGTGCGGCGCGCCAGGCGCGCAGATCCTCGACATCTCGCACGAGGTCCCGCCGGGCGACGTCGAGCACGGCGCGTTCGTGCTGGCGCAGGCCGCGCCGTTCTTCCCGGCGGGCACGGTGCACCTGGCCGTCGTCGACCCGGGCGTCGGCACGGCGCGCGAGGCGGTCGTGGTGCGCCACGGCGGCGCGATCCTCGTCGGGCCGAACAATGGCCTGCTGAGCCACTTCGCGCCGGCGCCGCAGGACGTCTTCCTGATCACGAACGTGCTCTGGCTGCGCCCGCGGCAGTCGGAGACGTTCCACGGGCGCGACGTGTTCGCGCCGGCCGCCGCGGCGCTCCTCTCGGGCTCGCCGCCCGAGGACGCCGGCCCGCGGCTGCCCCGCGCACGGTGGGTTCGCCTGCCCGCGCGCGAGCCATCCGAGGCGCCCGATGGCATGATGGGGGAAGTGGTGCACGTGGACCGGTTCGGAAACCTCATCACCAACCTGCCGGCGACGGCGGGCCTCCGCGGCGTGACCCTCGAGCCCTCGGGCCCCGCGCTCACGCTCGTGCGCACCTACGGCGAGGTCGCCCCGGGAGCGCCGCTCGCCTACGTGGGCTCGCAGGGCACGCTCGAGCTCGCGGTGCGCGACGGCCGCGCGGCCGACGTCCTCGCCGCGGGGCGCGGGACGCGCGTGCGGGGGCTGCGATGAGGACCGCGCTCGTGCTCGCGGTCGCGCTGGGCACGGCGTGCGTCGGCTCGGGCGACGGCCAGGTCTCCGGCGAGCTGCACATGCAGGCGTGCCGCTTCGAGGGCGGGAAGCCGAGGGACCTCAACAACCCCAACTGGGACATGAAGGCCGGGTTCTTCGCGGCCGAGCCGATCGAGGACGTCGATCGCGGCTCGCCCGAGAACCGCCTCGAGATCCGCATCCAGCGCGACGGCGCGCACATCGAGGAGTCCGACACGCTCGTCATCAGCATCCCCGACGTGCGCAAGGCCGCGGCGCAGTGGCTGCGCAACCGGGCGGGCTCGACCGACGGCTCGGCCCCGCTCGAGGTGCGCAGCGACGGGCTCGTGCGCGCGTCGCTGTCGCTGTTCGCGACCTGCCCCGCGCTCATCTCGAGCGGCGCGACCGCCGTGCAGACGCTCAACGCCGACGTGGGCTCGCAGATCTTCTTCACCCACTTCGGGGAGGCCGCCAAGTACACGCCGGATTCGCTGCCGGCGGACTTCATCGTCGACTTCGGGGATCGCCTGGCGACCCGCGGAGGCAAGGGCGGCTTCGTGCTCGAGCTGGCCGACCTGCGCTCGCGCACGCTCGGCGAGCCCGCGCAGTCCTCCGGCCACATCGTCGGCAGCTTCGACTTCGAGGTCAGGCGCGGCGCGGCCGGACAGTCGTTCCCGTGACCGCGCCAGCGGCCGAGCCGGTCCTCGTCGAGCTCGTCATCGAGCGCCTCGCCCACGGCGGCGAGGGCGTGGGGCACCTGCCCGACGGGCGCATCTGCTTCGTCATGCTGACGGCGCCGGGCGACCGCGTGCGCGTGCGCGTGACGGCGTCGCACGCGCGATGGACGCGCGGTGAGCTCGAGGAGGTGCTCGCGCCGGGGCCCGCGCGCGCGGAGCCGTCGTGTCCGCTGTTCTCGCGCTGCGGCGGCTGCCAGTGGCAGCACGTGACGCTCGAGGCCCAGCGAGCCGCCAAGCACGCCATCGTCGCGCACGCGCTCAAGGCCGAGGTCGCGCCGATCGAGGCGCCCGGCCCCGCGCTCGGCTACCGGCGGCGCGCGCGCCTTCACCTCGCGGGCGGCCGCGTCGGCTATCGCGCGCTGCGCTCGCATGACGTCGTCGACGTCGCGAGCTGTCCGCTCTTCGCGCCGGCGCTCGACGAGGTGCTCGCGCGCCTGCGCCCTGTCCTCGCGACGCGCACGGGCGAGGCGCAGCTCCTCGTGGGCGATCGAGGCGCTCCCGCGGTGGCGGCGCCCGGCGCCTCGCTCGGCAGCGTCTGGGTGGACCTCGGCGACGACGGCGGCCGGCCCTTCCGCGCCCGGGCCGATACATTCGTCCAGGCGAATGAACACGCCAACGCGACGCTGCGCGCGCTGGTCTCCGGGGCGCTCGTCGGGGCCAAGCGCGTGCTCGAGCTGTTCTCGGGCAGCGGCAACTTCACGCGCGACCTCCTCGCCGCGGGCAAGGACGTGGTCGCGATCGAGGCCAGCAAGGAGGCGGGCGAGCTCGCGCGAGAGAACCTCGCGGGCCTGCCCGGCAGCCTGCGGATGGTCGCGCACCCGGTGGAGCGCGCCCTGCCCTTCGAGTCCGGCCGCTTCGACGCCATCCTCGTCGATCCGCCGCGCGCCGGCCTCGACGCCAAGGTGCCCGCGCAGCTCACGCGCTTGTCGACCCGGCTCGTCTACGTCTCGTGCGATCCCGTCACGCTCGGCCGCGACGTCGCGCGCCTGCGCGCCCTCGGCTGGGCGCTCGAGCGCGCGGTGCCCGTGGACGCCTGGCCGCAGACGTTCCACGTCGAGACCGTCGCCGTGCTGTCGCGCCCGGCATGAGCGCCGAGCTCCGCTACGCCCTCCTCCTGTCGCTGACACCGCTCCTCTGGGGCGTCGGCTTCGTCGGCACCCGCGTCTCGCTCGAGTGCGCGGGGCCGCTCTGGGCCAACGCCTACCGCTTCCTCCTCGCGCTCGCGCTGCTGCTCGTGCTCTGCGCGCGCCACCTGCGCCACCTCGGCTGGCAGGACCTCCGCGCGGCGGGCCTGCTCGGCGTGCCGCTCTTCCTCGCGTTCGCCTTCCAGACGGCGAGCCTGCTCCACACCTCCATCGCACGCGCGAGCTTCATCACGTGCCTGTACGCGGTCTTCGTGCCCGTCCTCGCGATCGCGCTCGGACGTGAGCGGGCGCGCCTCGGCCACTTCGCGCTCGTCGCGCTCGCGCTCTGCGGCATGGCGCTCCTGTCGGGCATCGGCGACGCGGGCGCCGCGGGCCTCGGGCGCGGCGAGCTCTACGTCCTGCTGTGCTCGTTCGCGTGCGCGCTGCAGATCCTGGCGGCCGACGCGGTCTCGGGGCGCCGGCCCGCGCTCGTCATGAACCTCCTGCAGACCACGTGGGTGGCCGCGCTGTCGGTCGTCGCCGCCTTCGCGTTCGAGGGCCCGCCGCCGCTCGAGCGCCTCGATGGCCGCTCGGCCGGCGCGCTGCTCTATCTGGCGGGGCCCTCGTCCGTCGGCGCGTTCTCGATCCAGCTCTACGCGCAGACGCGCCTGTCCCCGTCGGTGGCGTCGATGGTGTTCCTGCTCGAGGCGCCGTTCGGCGCGCTCGCGGGCCTCGTCCTCCTCGGCGAGCGCCAGGGCCTGCTGGCCTGGCTCGGCGCGGGCCTCATGCTCCTCGCCTGCGCCGCCGCCACCCGGCAACCGCGCGACCGATGAGAGGCGGCCTTCGAGGCGAGCGCGAGCGAGCCGCAAGGCCGTCCCTCGCGCAGCGAGCGAAGACGCAGGGAGGGGCCCCGTCGGCGGCACCACCTTCGAGGCGAGCGCAGCGAGCCGCAAGGGCGTAGCGAGCGCAGCGAGCGAAGACGCAGGTTAGGGGGCCCGCCCGGGCTTTGCCCGGGCGGGGGAAGGGCAGCGTGCCCTTCCTGGTGGCCGCCGTCCGCGGCGGCCACTCGCAACTGGGGTCGAGAGGCCCCATCGCACGGAGGCGGATTTCGATTAGATTCCGACCGTGCGTGGCCCCATCGTGTCCCTGCTCGCCGGCGCGTCCGTGGCGGGCCTCTATCTCGTCAGCTTCCGCCAGGCTCCCTGGTGGGGCGGCCTGATCTTCCTCGTCGTCGTCTCGATCGGCGTCTTCTTCTGGCTCTCGAAGCGCATCCTCGGGCGGCTCGAGCCGCTCCTTGCCGAGGCGGGCAACCACCTGAAGGCGCAGCGCATGGACCAGGGCATCGCGACGCTCAAGAGCGCGTTCCGCTGGGCGCCGTGGCACCCGATGATCGGCGCGCAGCTCCACGCGCAGCTCGGCTCGGTCCTCTACGTGACCGACAAGATCGGCGAGGCAGAGCCGCACCTGCGCAAGTCGCCGCGCTCGGTCTGGACGGCGCGCGCGATGCTCGCGTGCATCTACTTCCGTCGCAAGGACGCCGCCGCCATGCGCCTCGAGTTCGAGGCACTCTGCAAGGACAAGAAGGCGTGCAAGGAGTCCCTGCTCTGGACGCTCTATGCGTTCTGCGAGAAGGAGCTGGCCGGCAAGGACGCCGCGATCGCGGTGCTCGAGCGCGGCCACGCGCTCATGCGCTCGGACGAGAAGCTGGAGAACAACCTCGAGCGCGTCAAGCAGGGCAAGGACATGAAGACGCAGAGCTACGAGGGCCAGTGGTACCAGTTCAAGGTGGGCGATCCGCCGAAGGCGCAGCAGGTCATCCAGCGCGCCGGTGGCGGCGGAGCGATGCACCCCGCCCTGCGCCGCTCGGGCGGCAAGAGGAAGCGATGAGGCTCGTGATCGCGGCGCTCGCGCTCGCGCTCGGCTGCGCGGCGAAGCAGCCCCCGGTGGTGCAGCCGGCCGAGGACGATCCCACGCGCGCGTGGAACGCGGCGCTCGCGGCGGTGCACGAGCGGGGCCTCTCGCCCGCGCTGGCCGATCCCGCGACGGGGCGCATCGAGACGCTGTGGCGCGAGGCGCCCGGCGGCGGGCGCGAGCGATGGATCGTGACGCTCGAGGCGGGCGACAAGGGCGCGCGCACGCACGCACGCGCCCTTCGCGAGACCGACCCACCGAGCAGCGCACCGAGCGAGGACCCCGCGCTCGCCGAGGCCGTCGACCGCCTGGCCAAGATGCGGCCGTAGCGTCACTCCCCGCCCGGGACCGTGCTGCGTTCGACCCGGACGAGCACGAGCACGAGCACGAGCACGAGCACGATGTAGCGACGCGAGGCGAGCGCAGCGAGCGCCGCGACGCGCCGAGCGCAGCGAGCGAAGCGCCGCGCCGAGGCGAGCGCAGCGAGCGAAGCGCCGCGCCGAGCGCAGCGAGCGAAGCGCCGCGCCGAGGCGAGCGCAGCGAGCGAAGCGCCGAGGCGAGCGCAGCGAGCGAAGCGCCGCGCCGAGGCGAGCGCAGCGCCGCGCCGAGGCGAGCGAAGCGACGCGCCGAGGCGAGCGCAGCGAGCGAAGCGCCGAAGCGAGCGCCGCGCCGAGGCGAGCGCAGCGAGCCGCAAGGGCGTAGCGAGCAACGCGAGCGAAGACGCAGGGAGGGGGGCCCGGATGGGCTTTGCCCATCCGGGGGAGGGGCGGCGCGCCCCTCCTGGTGGCCGCCTTCCCAGGCGGCCACACGCTAAATGGTCGGCCCGCGGAACCGGTAGCCCACGCCGCGCACGGTCTCGAGCCAGCGCGGATCGTCGGGGTTCTCCTCGAGCTTCTGCCGAAGACGCCCGACGAAGTTGTCCACGGTGCGCACGGTGCCGTAGTGGTCGACGCCCCAGACCGCGCGCATGAGCTGCTCGCGCGAGAAGGCCACGTCGGCGTGCGTGACGAAGTGCCGCAGCAGGTCGAACTCGCGCGCCGTCATCTCGATCTCGGCGCCCCCGCGCACCACGCGCCGGGCCTCGAGGTCGATGCGCACGTCGCCGAAGCCGATCTCCGCCTCGCGCGCCGCGTGCCGGCGCGACCGGCGCAACGCGGCGCGGATGCGCGCGAGCAGCTCGGGCAGGCCGAAGGGCTTGGTGAGGTAGTCGTCCGCGCCGATCGACAGGCCCATCACCTTGTCGGCCTCCTGCCCCTTGGCCGACAGGATGAGGATCGGCGTCTCGGCCCCCTCGGCCCGCAGCATGCGGACGACCTCGATGCCATCGAGGCGCGGCAACATCACGTCGAGCAGGACGAGATCCGGACGGTTCTGGCGGAAGAGGGCGAGCCCTTCCTCGCCGTCGCGCGCGGTCAGCACGCGATAGCCCTCGAGCCGCAGGTTGAGGTCGAGACCCTTCAAGATCGACGGGTCGTCTTCTACGACGAGGATGGTGTCCGTCATGTGGTGGCCGCCGTGGTTCGGAGGACGCGCTTCGGGCCTGCGCCGAGGGCGGGCAGGGAGATCGTGAACTTGGCGCCCTTGCCGGGCGCGCTGTCCACGGTGATCGCACCGTCGTGCGCTTCCACGATGTGCTTGACCATCGCGAGGCCGAGGCCCGTGCCGGGGACCTGGCGCTTTCGCGCCTCGTCGGTGCGGTAGAACTTCTCGAAGATGCGCCGGTGCTCGGGCGCCGGGATGCCGGGGCCGTTGTCGCTGACGATGATCTCGACGCGATCGCCGACGGCGCGGCAGGCGAGGCGGATCCGCTTGTCGCTGCCCGTGTAACGATGGGCGTTCTGCAGGAGGTTCAGCACCGCCTCGGACAGCGCGGCGGGGTCCACGCGCACGGGCGGCAGATCCGCCGGGACGTCGAGCTCGAGCTCGTACGGGTGCTCGAGCCGCTGCGCCTCGAACGCCTCCACCGACACGTCGACGATGTCCGCCACCGACTCGTCGTCGGCCTCGTAGACGCGGCGCCCGGCCTCCATGCGCGCGAAGCCGAGCAGGCGATCGATGAGGCGCGTCAGGCGATCGGTCTCGGTCGCGATGGTGTCCAGGCACTGCTGCACCGTCTCGGGATCGCCGCCGCGGCCGAGCTGCAGCGTCTCGACGAACATCCGGATGCTGGTCAGCGGCGTGCGCAGGTCGTGCGAGACCTTCGACAGGAACTCGGTCTGCAGCCGCGCGAGCGACGCCTCGCGCCGCACGTAGAACAGCGTCGCGATCGAGCCGATCGAGACCACGGCCGCGAACGACAGGATGAGAGTGCCGAAGACGTAGTCGTGCGTGAACGAGCCGAAGACGAGGATGAGGACGCCGACGCAGACCAGGACGGCGCTCGGCACGCCGACGAACAGGGCGGCGATGGTCAGGAGCCGCCGGGCCGTGCGGGCACGAGGGTCGATGATCTTGGCCATCCGGGCCGGAGTGTAGGTGCGTCTCCCCGGACGTGCCAGGCGGGCCGGCAGGGGGCGGATCCGTCGGGTCGCCGCGCCCGTTGACGTCCGAAGGCGCCCTCTGGTAGAAGCGGGACCCCTAGGCGCAGTAGCTCAGTCGGTAGAGCGGGGGTCTCATAAGCCCTGTGTCGGCAGTTCAATTCTGCCCTGCGCCACCGAGCCCCCGCCGGGCCATCCCGGCGGGGCGCTCCGGATCCGGGCCTCGTCCGGATCCCGGCGCGGGCCATCCGGGCGATGATGCCCGCATGTCCCTCGGCCCGGGCACGCGCGCGGCTCCCTGGCACGACCTCGTCCGGCTGACGCCCCGGGAGCGGCTGGTCGAGCTCGCCCTGCCCCTGCCGTGGCTGCTGGTCTCGCTCGCGCTGTACGCCACGCCCGCCTGGCCCCTCGGGCTCGTCGCGGCCTTCTACTTCTTCCTGACGGGCCTGCGCCTGTCGCACAACGCGCAGCACTGCTGCCTCGGCGTCTCGCGCGGCGCGCACGACGCGATCCTCGCGGCGCTGTCCGTGGGGATGGGCGCGTCGATGCACGCCGTGCAGACGACGCACCTGCACCACCACCGCCACGAGCTCGGCCCCGAGGACGTCGAGGGCCGCGTCGCGCGCCTCGCCTTCCCGCGGATCCTGCTCGCGGGGCCGGGGTTCATCCTGGCCCTGCACCGCGTCGCGCTCGCGCGGGGCACGCGGCGGCAGCGCCGCTGGGTGGCGGCGGAGCTCTGCGCGATCGCGCCCGCCTGGGCCGCGCTCGGCGTCGTCGCGGGCCCGCGCGTGGCCGCGCTGCACGCCGCAGCGATGCTGACCGGGGAGTGCCTGACCGCGTTCTTCGCCGTGTGGATCGTGCATCGCGGCGCGGACGGCACGCCGACGCGTGCGCGCACCGAGCGCAAGCGCTGGGTGCACCTCCTGACCTTCGACATGCTCCTGCACGCCGACCACCACGCCTATCCGGCCGTGCCGACGATCCACTGGCGCGCGCTCGCGGCGCGGCGCACCGCCGCGGGAGAGCGGGTGGAGCCCGACGTGGTGGCGTAGCCCCGCGCTCTCATGATTGGTCACATCTGCCTAGGCAGATGGAATGTCCTTCTGGGAGTCCAGCACCCCAGAACTTCTGGCCCCTTACACCACACCCGGCCTCACCCCCGCAGAGCGTGCGGGTCGCGCAACCGCCCCTCTCCCGACGGGCCCGACGGGAGAGGGGCGACTGACCGCGGTGGACGCCACGACGGGGTGAGGCCGGGCGTGGTGTTAGGGGCCAGAGAAATCGATCGCTTGGGCCTCGCTCCCGCCCTATC
>CAZQJC010000297.1:0-10556 GCA_964593795.1 uncultured Myxococcales bacterium
TCGGGCTTCAGGCCTCGGGCTTCAGGCTCCGGATCCGGGTCAGAGACCCGAAGCCTGAAGCCTGGAGCCTGAAGCCTCTTCGCATGACAGCTCGCAAGTCCGCGTTGCAGCACACGGTTCAACATGATCGGTGCTCTAGGGCTGTCCCTCGTTCGGCGACAGCGAAAGGGCGCCGCGAGCGCAGCGAGCGCGTGCCGCCCGCAGGCTTTGCCGCACGTTGGTGTTGCGCGCCTTCGGCGCGACCGGCACAGGGACCCGCGCAGGCCGGAGGCCGGAGCGGGAGAGACACAGCTCAGCCACGAGTTGCTCGAGGTGCACACCGAAGCACCGGAGCCTGCGCGCATCGATGGGGGTGCGAGCTACCCGACGCGGCCCGCGCGGAGCTCGACGAAGCGCGCGCCGAGGGCCCCTGCGAACTCCGGCTCGTGCGTGACGAGGAGCAGGCCCCGCTTGCCGTCGGAGAGGCCGCGCAGGAGCTCGGCCAGCGACGCCTTGGCCTCGGCGTCGAGCGCGCTCGTGGGCTCGTCGAGGAGGAGCACGTCGGGCTCCATCGCGAGCGCCCGCGCGATCGCGACGCGCTGCTGCTGCCCGCCGGAGAGCTCGCCCGGGCGATGGTGGGCCCGGTCCGCGAGCCCCACCTGGCCGAGCAGCGTCATCGCCCGCTCGCGCGCCGCCGACCGCGGCAGCCGGAGCACGCGCTCGGGCCCGAGCGCGACGTTCTCGAGCGCCGACAGGTTCGCGAACACGTGGAACCCCTGGAACACCAGCGACACCTTCTGCCGCAGCGCGCGCAGCTCGTGCTCGAGGGCCCGGCGCCCGCCGAGCAGCCGGTGCCCCGCGACCTCGATCGTCCCCGCCTCGAAGGTCTCGAAGCCCACGAGGCAGCGGATGAGCGTGGACTTGCCACCGCCCGACGGCCCGACGAGCGCCACGGTCTCGCCCGCCGCCACGTCGAGCGAGATGCCGCGCAGCACCTCGAGCTCGCCGTAGGCCTTACGCAGCTCGCGAACCTGCAGCATGCAGCCTCCCCTCGAGCCAGCCGGACAGCCGCGAGAGCGGATAGCTCATCGCGAAGTAGAGCGCCGCGCACAGGATGCCCGGCCCCACCCAGTCGCGCACGTCGGGCGCGGTGATCGTCATCTGCTTGGTCAGCTCCACGACCGTGATCACGGAGACGAGCGACGTGTCCTTGAGCAGCGCGATGAAGTCGTTCGTCATCGCCGGCAGCGCCACGCGCGCCGCCTGCGGCAGCACCACGAACCGCAGGAGCTGCGCGCGAGACAACCCGAGGGCGAGCGCCGCCTGCGCCTGCCCCGGCGGCACCGCCGTGATCGCCGCGCGGTACACCTCCGCCTCGTACGCCGCGTAGTTCAGGCCGAGGCCCAGGATCGCCGCCGACAGCGCGTCGAGCCGGACGATCGGCGCGAGCGCGTGATAGAGCACGTAGAGCTGCAGGAGCGCCGGCGTGCCGCGGAAGATCTCGACGTAGGCGCCCGCGAGAAAGCGCAGGGGCCCGCTGCCGTAGAGGCGCGCGAGCGCGAGGCCGAGCCCGAGCGGGATCGCGATCGGCAGGAACGACAGCAGGGAGATGAGGAGCGTGTAGCCCGCACCGCGCAGGAAGAGCTGCACGTGCCCGAGGCCGAGACCGTGCGGCGGCGACGGCCCCGGCGCGAGCGCCCCGCCGCTGCCGACACCCGGACCCACGAGCGCTGCAGGCGCCGGGCCCTCCTGCCGCCCGTCCCACAGCTTCCAGCGCTCGAGGATGCGGCGCCGCTCGCCGCTCGCCTCGATCCTCCCGAGCGCCTCGTCGATCGCCCGCGCGAGCGAGTCCTCCCCGCGTCGGAGCGCGATCACGTAGGTCCCGCTCGCCACGTCGCCCGGCACGAACGAGAGCGCCGCGCGTCCGCGCGCGTACCGCTCCGCGATGACGTGGTCCATGAGCACGCCCTCGCTGCGGCCGTGCTCGAGGTCGAGGTACGCCTCGAGCGTCCCCTCGTACCGGCGGAGCTCGCATCCGCCTTGGCGGATGAGTCGCTCGGCCAGCGTCGCGCCCAGCGTGCCCACGGGCTTGCCGCGCAGGTCCGCGAGCGACCGGTAGCGCGCCTCGTCGGCCTTGCGCACGACCAGCGTCTCGCCGAGCCGAAAATACGGGCGCGACAGCAGGTAGCGCTCGCGCCGCTCCGGCATGTCCTCGAGCCCGTTCATCGCGACGTCGAAGTCCGCCCGATCCAGCGACGCGAGGAGCTGCGTCCAGTCCGCCTGGACGAAGCGCGCGCGCACGCCGAGCTCGCGCGCGATCGCGTCGGCGAGCTCGACCTCGAAGCCCACGATGCGCTCCGGGTGCGCCGCGTCGCGGAACACGAACGGCTCGCCGCCCTGCAGGTCTCCACCCCAGCGCAGCTCGCCCGCGGCCTTGACGCGCGCGAGCGCATCCGGCGCCGCCCCCGCCCGAGCGGCCATCCCCAGGAGCAGCACCACCGCGATCGCGACGCGCAAGCCATCATGAAACCGCGAGCGCCGACGCGCGCCAAGCGCCTTCTGTGCCTCGCTCGACCTCGCCTCGCCTTGTCCGCGCGGTTCGCGCTACCGTGGGCGCGTGCTCGCCCTCGCGCTCCTCGCCAGCGCCTGTGCCGGCGCGGGGCCCGTCGCCCCGGCGCCGTCGCTCGAGGCGCGCACGCGCGTCGCGCACGCGCTCTTCGAGATCGAGCAGTGCACCGGCTTCGCCGCGGGCGTCCCGGGCCTGGGTCTGACCGCCGCGCACTGCATCCCGAGAAAGGGCAAGCCCCGCGTGCGCGTCGGCGGCGAGACCCGCCCCGCGCGCGTCCTCTACGTCGACGACAAGAACGACGTCGCGGTCCTCGGGCTGCCGGCGGCGCTCTACGCGCTGCAGCCCTTGCAGCTCGCCGATCCCGCGCACGAGCACAAGACCGCCTGCCGCACGGGCTTCCCGCGCGGTCGCCTCGAGACCGTGTGCGGGGCCGTCATCGGCCGCGCGACGCTCGCCGACGGCGCACCGCGCCTGCTCCACCTCGGCGGCGGCGGCGGCGGCGACTCGGGCTCGCCGCTCTACGATCCCGCGACCGGCGAGCTCCTCGGCGTGCACGCGCACGAGTCCGACGGCGTCGCCGACGCCGCGCCGCGGGACGTCCTCGCCGCCGCGATCGACGAGGCCCTCGAGGCCGGACGCGCAGGCCGCCCGACGTTCTCGGGCGAGGCGGGCAAGCTCGCGACCCGCGCCGGCGAGCCCGCGATGTTCGCCGACGCAGTCGCCCTCCTCGGCGGCACCGCAGGCCCAGGCGCGCTCGATCGCCTGCTCGAGGCGCTGTGGACCCTCGACGGCGGCTGGGCGCGCCAGGCCGCGCTGGTGCTCTCGTTCGGTCCCCCGACGCCCGGCGACAGCGCCGCCGCCCGCTGCGTCCGCGAGCTCGCCCAGTCCCCGCGCGCGCTCCTCCTCCACGGCGAGGACCCGAAGGCGATCGCAGCGCAGGCGAAGCTGCTCGAGCACCTCCGCAAGCAACCCAGGCTCGAGATCCTGGCCCTGCCCGCGGGCCGCCGCATCGGCTGGAGCGCGCTGCGCAGCAAGCTCGCCCGCACCCCGAAGGGCCCCGCGCGCAGGGTGGACGACCGCCTGCTCGAGGAGCCCGACCTCGTGCTCCTCCGCCTCTCCGGCAAGAGCGACGCCGTCTTCCTCTCCCCTGATCTCCGGGACCTCGGCTCCGTCCTCCGATGATCCGCCGCGCGCTCGCCGCCCTCGCGCTCCTCGCCGCGCTCGCGCACCCCGCGACGGCCGGCGACGACGGGCGCCTGCTCGGCACCGGCGTCCTGTCCTACTACTGCGTCGCCAGGGAATCCCCGGGGCCGAAGGACACGACCCTGTGCACCATCAAGGGCAAGCCCCTCGCGAAGGTCACGCGCCGCACGGCGCTCGCCGCGCGCTTGCAGGGAACCGTCCTGCTCGAGGACCAGCGCCTCCTCAACGTCGCCGGCGGCCGCTGCCCGTGCGCCTTCGGGCCGTGCTTCATGGAGGTCGACCGCAAGACGCACCCCTTCGGCCTCGGCGCCCGCGGCAACCCGCTCGTCCCCTATCGCACCGTCGCGGTCGACCCGAAGCACATCCCGCTCGGCGCGCGCCTCTTCGTCGCGAGCCTGGTCGGCCTGCCGGTGCCGTCGGCCGACGGTCAGGGCACGACGCCGCACGACGGCTGCGTGACCGCGGGCGACGTCGGCGGCGGCGTGGACGGCCTGCAGATCGACTTCTTCGTCGGCGCCTGCGCGAGCGACCACCCCGCCAGGAAGCTCCCGCGACGCACCAGGGTCCACCGCGACGCACCGCGTTGCCGCACCGCCCCCCCGGGCTGACGGCACCGGACGCCTCGCGTCTGGAACGATCTGCAGGGCGCGTGATATCGTGCGGTCCATGCGTTGGCTTTGCCTGCTTGGACTACCCCTGTTGCTCGGACTCGACTGCGTGGGCGAGGCCTGCCCCGTCGGCTATGTCCTCAAGGATCGCGGCTGCATCAAGGCCGCCACCCCGCCGCCCCCCGAGGAGACGCCCGCGGCCGACGCCGCGATCAGCGTGCCCGACGCGGCCGTTCCGGAGCGCAACTACAACCCGAACGAGAAGACCTGCCTCAACTACCAGATCCTCGGCGAGGCGTGCGCCTGCACGTGCACCACGGCGGGCTGCAACATGCACTACACCTACACTGACGGCCCGTGCTGCTTCTGCACGCCCGATCGCGGCGTCGTCTGTCGCGCCAAGGTCGGCGGCGTCTGCCCGACCAGCCCCTGATCCATGCGGAGGCCGGTGCTCCACGCCCTCGGGTTCGTTGCGGCGTGGACGCTCGCGGCAGCGTGGTCCCCACCCGCGCACGCGGGCGCCGGTGCCTGGGAGTTCGTCCGCTCGGATGACGGCATCGTGGTCCACCGTCGCAAGGTGGACGGCTTCGACCTGCACGAGTTCCGCGGCCGGGGCGTGATCGACGCCCCGCTGCCGCGCGTCCTCGGCGTCCTCGGCGACGCCGCGCGCCGCGTCGAGTGGATGGAGCGCTGCGTCGAGTCGTGGGAAATCGAGAAGATCGGCGAGACCGGGCAGATCGCCTACAACCGTACCAAGGGCACCTGGCCGGTTTCGGATCGGGACGTGGTGGTCCGCGGCGGGACGGTCTTCGACGTCGAGCGCCGTGAGGTCCGGGTGACGTTCGAGAACGCCCGCCACGCCAAGGTCCCGCCCAAGGACGGCGTCGTGCGCATCACCCACCTGCGCGGCCACTGGCTCCTTCGGCCTTACGACGGCGGCAAGCACACCTGGGTCGAGTACCAGGCCCACGCCGACCCGGCCGGCTCCCTGCCGACCTTCGTCGTCAACATGGTCTCGAAGACCTTGCCCTACAAGACGATCCTGCAGCTCCGGCGGCAGGTGAAGCGCGCGCAGTATCCCCAGGTGGAGGAGCGACTCCTCGCGAACCCGAGGTTCCAGGAGATCATGACCGGCAAGAAGCTGGAGACACCTGACCCGGGGTCAGGCACTCCAGGAGGGTCGAAAGACCCCAGCAAGGGCGTCGCCGCACCGAACTGATTGTTTTTGCGAGCGGCCGGGCCCTGCACGGCGCTTGCTACGGAGGATGCGCATCATGGGGACGACGGCTCGAAGTGTACGTGGCGCCCTCTGGGCGACCCTGGTGCTGGGAGGCCTCGCGACCGGGTGCGATCCCCAGGGTGCGGCCGGTACGGGCCTCGGCGGCGCCGGTGGCTCGAGCGGCACCGGCGGCGCGGCGGGCCGGGGCGGAAGCGCCGCGGGCGGCGCCCGGGTGGTCACGCGGGTCGACCCGAGCGTGGTGGCCAAGGGCGGCAACGTCATGGTCACCTGCTTCGCCGAGGGCGCGGACGGCATGCGTCTGCCGGCGCCGATCACGGAGTTCACCGTGACCCCCGATCCCGGCGGCACGAAGATGGGCCTCATGCTCACGCCCGCGACCCCGGGCGACTACACCATCTCCTGCGGCCAGCCGGCCGGGATGCGCCTGCCGGTCGAGACCGCGACGCTCAAGGTCACGGCGAGTGAGCTGGCGCACGTCGAGACGACCCTCATGCCCGACACGGTGACCGCCGGGACGCGCGTCACGGTGACGTGCACCGGCGTCGGCGACGACGGCACGCGCACGCCGCTCACCGACGGCTTCCACTCCACGCCGGCCATCCAGGGGATGAGCGACGCCACGGGCGTGACCCCCACGCGCTCAGGCAGCTACGAGATCGCCTGCAACGCGCCCCCGGGCGTCGACGTGCGCTCGGCGCGCCTGACGGTCAACGCCGGCACGGCCACGCGCACGAAGACCACGCTCACCCCCGAGACCATCGCCGCCGGCGAGAGCACGACGGTCGCCTGCCTCGGCGTCGACGCGCTCGGCAACGAGTCGCCGCTGCCGAACGCGACGATCACCACCACGCCGCCCGACGGCGCGACCGCCACGGGCGCGATGCTGCGCGTGACGAAGTCGGGCACCAAGATGGTGCGCTGCGGCGCGGCCGGCATCACCGCCGGGGACCCCGCGACGCTCACCGTCAACCCCGGCCTGCCGATGACGTTCACGATGACCGGCATGCCGAACCGCATGGTCTACGCGCCCGGCGATCAGGTGATGCTCGCCTACGCCGCGGCCGACGAGTTCGGCAACGTCGTGCCGAACATCATGACCAGCGTGACGCTCTCGGACGCCAACCTCGGCCGCCACGTCGCGGGCAGCGTGACGCTCCTCCTCTCCGGCTCGCTCACGGTGACCGCGCGCATCACCTCGCAGACCGCGGGCATGCGGCCGCTGTCGGCCTCCCTGACGCTGGTCATCGACGGCACGCCGCCGGCCGTGCTCATCACCTTCCCGCCGCGCGGCGCGATGCTGACAGGGATGAACACCATCTCCGTCACGGGCACGGTCACCGACACCTCGGGCCTGCGCAACCTCGCGATCAACGGTCAGAACGTGACGATCGCGGCGGACGGCTCGTTCACCCAGGACGTCACCGCGGTGCACGGCATGAACATCCTGCACGTCGAGGCGACCGACCAGAACAACAACGTCAACCACGGCGTGCGCGCGTTCCACTGGGCGACGGCCTACAAGGCGGGCACGACCGACGTGGCGATGGCGCGCATCTCGGACGGCATCGTCGCGCGCCTCGAGCAGTCGGTGTTCGACGACAACGCGGCCGACGTGGACGACTTCGCGCGGATCATGGAGCTCATCCTCGCGAACATCGACTTCAACAGCTTCATCCCGAGCCCGGCGGCCAGCACGGGCGACTCCGCGTCGTGCACCTGCAGCGTGTTCCCGCCGAGCACCTGCACCGGCGCCCAGGGCTACGCGTCGAACCCGCGCTTCTCGGCGCCGGTCGCCGATCTCACCCTGCAGAACGGCGGCCTCCACTTCCGCCTGCGCGTGTCGAACTTCCAGGTCGCGCTGCGCGCGACCGACCGCCTCGTGTGCGTCTCCGCGTCGGTCAACGGCAACGCCACCGCGGACAGCGTCACCATCGACACGGACGTCGGCATCTCGATCACGGGCGGCATGCCGCGCGTGACGATGACGAACACCAACGTCTCGATCCAGAACCTGCAGCTCAACATCGACCTCGGCGTCTTCTCGAGCCTCGCGAGCGCGCTCATCAACCTGTTCCAGAGCGCGATCACGAGCGCCGTGCAGAACGCGCTCAACAGCGCGCTCATGGACAACCTGCCCTCGACGCTGCAGAACTTCATCGCGAGCTTCGCGCTCAACACGTCGGTCACGCTGCCCTCGCCGCTCTCCTCGACCATCGGCATCAACGCGAACCTGTCTTCGGCGGGCTTCAGCACCGCCGCGGGCCTCCTCGGCCTCGGCACGGCGTTCACGTCGCAGCAGAGCCCGATGCTGCCCTCCTCGGGCCTCGGCTCGGTGCTCACGCCGATGGCGCAGGGGCCGACGCTGCCGAGCGGCAAGCCGATGGCGCTCGCGCTCTCGCACGACGCGGTCAACCAGCTCCTCTACGCGGCCTGGCGGAACTCGGGCCTGCACATCGACGGCACCTCGCTCCTGCCGACAGTCGATGGCCTGACGGTGCAGACGCTCGCCATCGACGCGCTCCTGCCGCCGATCATCCTGCCCAACAAGGGCGCCGCGGCGGGCCAGCCTCAGCTCCTCATCCAGCTCGGCGACCTGCACCTGCAGGTGGCGGCGTCGGCCGGCGGCCAGTCGGTGATGATCGAGGGCTACCTGTCGGCGGTCGCCGAGGCCGGCATCACGGCCACGATGGGCAACCGCCTCACCATCCAGGTCGGCAACATCACGCAGATCGGCGTCGAGCTCACCAACGTGAGCGCGGGCGCGAGCGTCCCCGTCGCGCAGCTCTCGACCGCGTTCGAGCAGGCGCTGCCGATGCTGCTGCCGCAGATCACCTCGAGCGTCCTGTCGAGCTTCGAGCTGCCCTCGTTCGACCTCGGCGGCCTCGGCGTCCCGGGCGTCGCGCCGGGCACGCGCCTCGGCATCGACAGCCTCGGCGTCACGTACGGCCCGAACCACGTCTACGCCGCCGGCAACGTCGTCTCGCGGTAGTCCGAACCCACATCCACACGCGAACGCTCCGGTGCTTCGATGGGCACCTCGAGCGACTCGCGGCTGAGCTGTGTCTCTCCCGCTCCGGGCTCCGCCCTGCGCGGGTCCCTCTGCCGGTCGCGCCGAAGGCGCGCAACGCCAACGTGCGGCACGGCCTGCGGGCGGCAGGGCTCGCTGCGCTCGCGCGCTCCTTGCGCCACCTCGAACCCGGAACAGCTCCCGACTCCGAACCCACATCCACACGCGAACGCTCCGGTGCCCTCGAGCGACTCGCCGCTCAGCGGTGTCTCTGCCGTGCCGTCGCAGACCTCGGGGCGCGTAGCGGCGCCGCCCCGGTCACGCAGCAGGCAAGGTGAGCCTCACTTGCGCGCGCGTGGGGCCTCTGACGAGAGCATGGGCACCTCGGCGAGGAGCGCCGGCTCGGCCGGGTCGTCGTACTCGCTGTCGGCGCCGAAGCCGAGCTCGTCGCCGCGCGCGTGCACGAGCGTGCCGATGAGGCGCGCGAGGACCACGAGGACGAGCAGCCGGATGGCCTCGCGGACGAAGCCGACCGGGATCGAGAACATGTGCAACTGCGCGAAGACGGGGCCGAGGGCGAGCAGGAGCACGAGGCCGACGGCGCTGGTCTGGAGGTAGTCGCGACCGAGACGCACCGCGACGCGACCGAGGACGAGCGGGTTCGCCGCACGGTGGACCGGGGTCTCGAGCACCGACGCGATCACGCCCGCGAGCAGGAGCGGCAGACCGAGGAGGAAGAGGCCGAGGCCCATCGGGGAGACCAGCCGCGCGAGGAACCGATCGTCGTCGCCGATGCCGCCCCCGAAGAGCGCATACAGGATCGGCGGGACCCACGTCAGCGAGGTCGTCAGGAGCAGGCGGAACGCCGGGCGAACGAGGAGCTGGTAGCCGGTCGTCAGGTCCACGTTCGTGAACTCGTGCACGCCGTGGGCGCTCGTGGCCACGACGTGGCAGAACATGCCCCAGGCGAGGCCCCCCTCGAACATCCCGAGGGAGCCGAGCCCCGGCAGCACCGACAGGCCCTCCATCATCGCGAGCACGCCGACGTAGAGCGCGAGCGTCCAGCGACCGTCGATCGAGAGGCCCTCGGGCGAGAGCTGACGCAAGGGGTACGCGAGCGCATCCGCGAGCCGCCGCCGGAGCGGCCAGGCGGCGCGACGGCGCGTCGTGATGGGCCGCGCGATCCCGCCGCATCGCCGGCACTTGTAGAGGTCCGTGCGCATGACGCCGCCGCGGTCGCGGCCGGCGCAGCCGGCGCACTCGACGCAGAGGCGGCCGCACGCGGGGCAGTAGAGCGGCGCGCGGCGCGCGGGGTGCGCGACGCACGGCCCCGGGGTGGGCGAGCGGGTGAAGACCGCGGGCGCGGGCGCGAGCCCCGCCTCCGCAGCGGACGCGACGGGAGGAGGCGGCGGCGCCGGGAGCGCGAGCTCGAGGCTCCGATCAGCGAGCGGCGAGAATGCATCTGCGGGGGCGAATGCATCGGCGGCCGCCACGCGGTCTTCGGTGGGCGACGCGTCCGCGCGCGGAGGCAGCCCACCGGGCAGCACGAGCTCGAGGCTCCGGTCCACGAGCGAGGCGTCCGGCGGCAGGAAGGGATCCCGCCCCAGCGCCTGCCCGGGCTCACCAGCCAGGGGCGGCGCGTGCTCGACGGGCGGCGTGCCGTCCGGGAGCACGAGCTCGAGACGCTCTGCGCCCGCGCTCAGGTCGCCCGGTCCGAAGCGGCCGTCGTCGGGTGGCTCGCCCGCCACCGCACGATCATACCCGCGTCGGCCACGCCGTGCCCGCCCGGCCCAGGGGCTGCCCCTGTGCATCATTGATCACATCTGCCAAGGCGCATGGATAGGGCGGGAGCGAGGCCCAAGCGATCGATTCTTCTGGCCCCTAACACCACGCCCGGCCTCACCCCGTCGTGGCGTCCACCGCGGTCAGTCGCCCCTCTCCCGTCGGGAG
>CAZQJC010000298.1:0-4834 GCA_964593795.1 uncultured Myxococcales bacterium
GCGGACTCGAGGTGCCAAGCTCGCCCCCGCGCTCCGGATCGTGGACGTGGACGTGGACGTGGACGTGGACGATCCGGAGCGGTGCCCGAAAGGCGTTGACGCCCAACACGGTATCTTGCGGCTCGCTGCGCTCGCCTCGAAGACGGATTCTGCGGCCAGGCCGTAGCCCGTAGCCCATAGCCCGTAGCCCAGATCCCCCCGAAGTCACTGCACCTGGCACCAGCGGCCGCCGCTGGCGGTGCACAGGCGCGCGCCCATCGACCACTGGGGCGCTCCCGGCGGCGAGTAGTAGTAGATCGTGATGCCGGCGATGCACACTCCGTAGAGATCCGGCTGGCCGGCGCAGCTCTGCCCCATGTGGAACTCCGTGGGCGCGCAGGTGGCCATGAACGAGCCGGAGGGCTGATCGATCTCCATGCAGCTCCCGATCCCGTTCATCAAGGGCGCGGTGCAGGAGGCCCAGGCCATCGGGATGTTGCACGCAGCCACATTGCCCACGCCCATCGTCCCACCGGCGCCGGCTCCACCGCTGCCCGCTCCGCCGCTCCTGGCTCCGCCGCTCCCCGCGCCGCCTCCCTTGCCATCGTCGCCGCAGCCCACCATGAACGCGATCGCGAGAATCCAGGCTACACGGATGCGAGCTTCCTCCGGCCCGGCATGGTCGCCCGCCACGCGGCTGGCCGCAACGTGTCGGCCGCAATCGCGCGCTTGCTTGCGCGGCCGCCCTGAGGCTCGATGCCAGCCATGAACGCAGGCAGCCCGCTCCGCTCGGGTCGGCTCGTGCGCAAGCTGGTGCTCGCGCTCGTGGTCGGCATGCTGGGCGTGCTCGCGACCGACGGCATCCTGCAGGTTGATCGCGAGGTCGGACTCTTCGCCTCGGACACGGCCCGCGATCTGCGGACGCTCGGGCGCGCGGTCGCCCGCGCCGCCACGCACGTCATGCGCGTGGAGGGCCCCGAGGCCGCCCAGCGCCTCGTCGCCGCGGCGCGCGATCCCCGGAGCTCGATGACCCTCCGCTGGGTCTGGCTCGACGGCGGCGCCCCGGCGCCCGCCCCGGCGCTCGGCGCGGCACGCCAGGCGCTGCGCGACGGCCAGGCCGTCACGCTGCGAACCCCCGCCGGCCTCTATGGCTGGTCGCCCGTGCCCGGAGCGCGGCCCGCCGCCGTCGAGCTGCTCGCGGATCAGACCGACGAGCGGTCCTACCTGCGCGAGACGATCGTCCGCCAGGTGCTGTCCGCCCTCGCGATGGCGCTCGTCGCCGCGATCCTCGCGGTGCTCCTCGGCCAGCGCCTCCTCGGCCGGCCGGTCGCCCAGCTCATCGACAAGGCCCGCCGCATCGGCAGCGGCGATCTGGAGAGCCCACGCCTGCCGGTCTCCCTCGACGAGCTCGGCGAGCTCGCCGCCGAGGTGAACTCGATGTGCGACCGGCTCCGCGAGGCGCGATCCAGGCTCACGGCCGAGGCGACCGCGCGCATCGAGGCGCTCGAGCAACTGCGCCACGCCGACCGCCTGACCACCGTGGGCCGCCTCGCCTCGGGCATCGCGCACGAGCTCGGCACGCCGCTCCAGGTGGTCGCGGGCCGCGCGCGCATGATCACGACGGGAGAGTCCACGGGAGACGACGCCGTCCGGGACGCGCGCATCGTCGTCGAGCAGTCGACCCGCATGACGCAGATCATCCGGCAGCTCCTCGACTTCGCCCGCCGCGGCGGCAGCACGAGCGCGGCGTCGCGCCAGGAGATCCGCCTGGCTGGCGTGTGCACGCGCGTGCTCGAGCTCCTCGAGCCGATGGCGCGCGGGCGAGGCGTGACCCTGGTCGCCCCCGCGGGCGACGCGACCGTCAGCGCCGACGCGGCGGCGCTCGAGCAGGCGGTCACGAACCTCGTCGTCAACGCCGTCGAGGCGTCGCGCCAGGGGACGACCGTCCGCCTCTCCGTCGAGGGCCTGGCGGGCCGCAACCCGGACCTGTCCGGCGCGGGCCCCCTGCCCTGCTCGTGCGTCGTCGTCGAGGACGAGGGCAGCGGGATCACGCCCGACGACCTCGACCGCGTCTTCGAGCCCTTCTTCACCACCAAGGACGTAGGTGAGGGCACGGGCCTCGGCCTCTCGGTGGCCCACGGCATCGCCCGCGAGCACGGCGGGTGGATCGCGGCCGAGAGCACGCCTGGCAAGGGCAGCCGCTTTACGCTCTACTTGCCCCGGAATGTCGGTGCGTGACGTGGCCAAGGGCACGGCGCTCGTGGTGGACGACGACGCGAGCCTGTGCGAGCTGCTCGCGACGGGCCTCGGCCGCCGCGGCTGGACCGTGATCACCGAGACCAGGCCCGAGGCCGCGCTCGAGCGCCTCCGCGATGGAGACGTCGAGGTGTGCGTGACCGATCTGCGCATGCGGGGCCTCGACGGGCTCGCGCTGTGCGAGCGCGCGCTCGGGATCCGCCCCGACGTGCCGGTGCTCGCGATGACGGCGTTCGGCAACCTCGACATCGCGATCGCCGCCATCCGCGCCGGCGCCTACGACTTCCTCACCAAGCCCTTCGAGATCGACGCGCTCGACCTCGCCCTCGAGCGCGCGCTCCGGCACCGGCGGCTGGCCGAGGAGGTGCGCCGGCTGCGCCTCGAGGCCGGCACCGACGCGCCCGAGGTGCTCTTCGGAGAGAGCGACGCCATGCGCGAGGTGCGCTCCCTCGTCGCGCGCGTGGCGCTCGTCGACGCGACCGTCCTCGTCACCGGCGAGAGCGGCAGCGGCAAGGAGCTCGTCGCGCGCGCCTTGCACGCCCTCGGCCCGAGGCGCGAGGCGCCGTTCGTCGCGCTCAACTGCGGCGCCATGCCCGAGCAGCTCCTCGAGAGCGAGCTCTTCGGCCACGTCCGCGGCGCCTTCACCGACGCGCGGTCCGCGCGCGCGGGCCTGTTCCAGCAGGCCAACCGGGGCATGCTGTTCCTCGACGAGATCGGCGACATGCCGCTCGGCATGCAGGTCAAGCTCCTGCGCGCGCTCGAGACGCGCCGCGTACGGCCGCTCGGCGGCGACGACGAGGTGCCGTTCGACGTGCGCCTCGTGGCCGCGACGCACCGCGACCTCGAGACGGAGATCGAGGAGGGCCGCTTCCGCGAGGACCTCTACTACCGCATCCACGTCATCCACGTCGGCCTGCCTCCGCTCCGCGCGCGCGGCGGCGACGTGCTCCTGCTCGCGCAGCGCTTCGTCACCGAGATCGCCGCCCGCATGGGCAAGCACGTGGCGGGGATCTCCGCGCCCGCCGCCGAGAAGCTGCTCGCCTATCGCTGGCCCGGAAACGTGCGCGAGCTGCGCAACTGCATCGAGCGCGCGATCGCGCTGGCGCGCCTCGAACAGATCGTCGTGGGCGATCTGCCCGAGAAGGTCCGCGACTGGAAGCCCTCACACGTGCTCGTGGCGAGCGAGGACCCGAGCGAGCTCCTGCCGATGGAGGCCGTCGAGCGCCGCTACGTGCTCCGCGTGCTCGAGACCGTGGGCGGTGCACGCACGGAGGCCGCGCGCATCCTCGGCTTCGACAGGAAGACGCTCTACCGAAAGCTCGTCCGCTGGGGCGTCGCCAAGGAGCGCGAGTGACGGCGGCGGGGCTATCATGCCGCCATGAGCCCCGCTGAGCAGGTCATCGCCACCCTCACCGCGCACGGCTGGAAGCGCGAGCCCCCGCTGCGAACCACGAGCGACGCGCGGCTGACCTACCGCGGGCGCGCCGAGATCGACCACCGCCCCGGCGGGCCGGCGCTGTGGCTGTGGCTCCTCGGGCCCGGTGACAAGCGGTGCCTCGGGCTCGAGTACGGAGGCGCGCTCGAGGCCGTGCTGGCGAAGCTGGTCGCGCTGCAGGACCGCCTGGTGATGGACGGGTACCTCGGCCTCTACGGCGAGCTCGGCGAGGCGTGTACCGTGGCGATCATCGCGTGGGAGCAGTTCGACGACGAGCTCCTCGCGCCGCAGGCTGGCGCGAGCCCATGGGCGAGCCCGGCGAAGAAGGCGTGGACTTGAGCACCCGGGCGGCATGCTGCCCTGGGTGAGGCTCGGCACCGCGCAGGCGCCCGGCGGCGGCGAGCTCGTGCTCTCCGAGCGCGCGGGCGAGTTCGTCATCCGCGTCGACGGGCGCGAGCTCATGTCGAGCCGCGTGCACGGCTCGGAGACCGCGATGGCGGAGCTCGGCTGCGCGCACCTCCCGCGCACGCAGGCGGCGGAGGTGCTGGTGGGCGGCCTCGGCCTCGGCTACACCCTGCGCGCCGCCCTCGACCACACGGGCCCGCACGCGCGGGTCACCGTCGCCGAGATAGTCCCCGCCGTGGTCGAGTGGAACCGTGGCCCGCTCGCGCACCTCGCAGGGCGCCCCCTCGACGATCCACGCGCGGCCGTCGAGGTCGCGGACGTCGGCGAGGTGATCGCCGGCGCCCACCGCCGCTTCTCGGCCATCCTGCTCGACGTCGACAACGGCCCAGCCGCCCTCACGCGCGCGCAGAACCAGCGCCTCTACGGTCCGCGCGGGCTCCAGGCCATCGCGCGTGCCCTCGCCCCAGGTGGCACGGTCGTCGTGTGGTCGGCGTCGGACGACGCACCGTTCGCGGAGCGCCTTCGCCGCCAGGGCTTCGCCCTCGAGATCGAGCACGTCCCCGCCCGCGGTCCCGGCCGCCCCGGCCCCCGCCACACCCTCTTCGTCGCGCGCCCCTCGAAGTGCTAAATGACCGGCCGCGATTCGGAGACAACCCTCGGCGGTGGAGGAATCACGAGGAGTTGGATCGTTCGGCCAGCCCACTTCGGGTGCGCCCAGGGCTTTGAGCTTGCATCAAGCCGCCGCAGGCGGCTCGCGGC
>CAZQJC010000299.1:0-2848 GCA_964593795.1 uncultured Myxococcales bacterium
ACTGTTGCGGGGCCCCTCTCCCGACGGGAGAGGGGCGGTTGCGCGACCCGAACGCTCTGCGGGGGTGAGGCCGGGCGTGGTGTAAGGGGCCAGAAGTTCTGGGGTGCTGGACTCCCAGAAGGACATTCCATCTGCCTAGGCGGATGTGACGAATCATGAGAGGAGCCGCTACCGCGCCCGGCGCGCTGCCGCGACGCGCTTTTCGTACGCCTCGCGCACGATCGCGACGTCCTCGAGGAAGCGTGGAAGCTCCTCCATGAGGAGCGCCTGCGGCCCGTCGCAGAGCGCGACGGCGGGCGCCGGGTGGATGTCCACGAGGATCATGTTGCAGCCGGCGATCACGCCCTGCGCGGTCGCGTGGAAGATGTCGAGCAGGCCCTCGGGCCCGCGGTCGCGCCGGCCGACGGAGTGCGACGGGTCGACGCACACCGGCATGCGCGTCAGGCGCCGGACGACGGGCACGTGCGAGAAGTCGACGAAGTTGCGGTGCGGGTCGCCGAGGTGCGTCTTGACGCCGCGCAGGCAGAACACGATGTTCCGGTTGCCCTCGGACGCGATGTACTCGCAGGCGTTGAGCGACTCCTCGAGCGTGATGCCCATGCCGCGCTTGAACAGCACCGGGAAGTCGCGCTGCTGGCCGACCAGCTTGAGGAGCTCGAAGTTCTGCGCGTTGCGGGTGCCGATCTGCAGCATGACGCCCACGGGCGCGCCGGTCTTGCCGAGCGCCGCGCGGATCTCGTCGAGCTGATCCTCGTGGGTGATCTCCATCGCGATCACGCGGATCCCGTGCTTGCCGGCCGAGTCGAACACCCAGGGCAGGCACGCGGCGCCGAGGCCCTGGAACTCGTAGGGGCTCGTGCGCGGCTTGAACGCGCCCATGCGTGTCGTGCGCAGGCCCGCCTTGCCGAGCGCCGCCATCGTCAGCTCCACGTGCGCGGGCGTGTCCACGGCGCACAGGCCCGCGAAGACGTGCAGCGTCTCCTGGTCGAAGCGCACGCCGTTCGTCTCGAAGCCCATCGAGTCGAGGTCCGCGGCGTGGCTGCCGAGGAGGCGGTACTTCTGCGAGACGCGCACGACGCGCTCGACGCCAGGCAGCTCCGCGAAGGCCTGCTCGGGCACCTGCGCCGTCGGGCCGATGAGGTAGATCTCGACGACCGCGCGCGAGCTGCCCTCGACCGCGCAGGTGCGCGCGGAGAGGTTCGGGAAGCGGGAGACCTGCCGCAGGACCTCGCGGACCTCGGGGCCTTCTGGGGGCGTGTCGGGCTTGAGGATGATGATCACGGGGCTGAATCTAGTCGGCCCCGTGAATTAACGCAACGCGTTATGGCCGGGCGGCGCTACTTCCACTCCCAGGTCGTGCCAGTGCACTTGCCGTCCGCGTCGACGTCCCACTCGAAGACGACCGCCGTCGTGTTCAGGCGCGCGTACTTCTGCGAGGGCGTCGAGTAGTGGATGGCGCCGCGCCACTTCGCGGCCAGGCCCTTGCCGGTCGGCGTGCCGATGCCGAAGCCGTGCCAGCAGATCGCCTCGCCGTCGGCCGTCAGGGACAGGCCCTGACCCTGCGCGTGGAGCGCCCCCGGCGCCTTCATCGTCGCCGTGTACGTGCCGCTCTCGATCGTCGTCGTGCCGAGGAGCTTCCCCGTGCCCGCGAACGAGACCTCCATCTGCACGTCGTTCGGACCCGCGCCCGCGAGGACGCGCGTGCCGGTGACCTGTCCAGTGATGTCGTAAAGCTTCTCTCCGAGCATGATCCACCTCCCACGAATGCCCGCCCAGTTGCGGGCACCCGTTCGTACGCACCCGCGCGGCGGGCGTTACGGGGTGGCGCGGACCGCGCGCCAGGCGGCCAGCCGGCGCTGCTCGCGCGCGTTGCCGGCCACGGCGAGGAGCGGTGCGTCACGGTCGAAGCGCGCACGCCTTTCCGGGTCGGCGAGGTGCTCGCGCGCGGCCGCGGCGAGCTCGCGCGCGAGCGAGAACACCCCCGAGAGCGCGAGGTGCGTGGCGGGCGCCGAGGGGTCGTGCTGCCAGAGCGCCGCCGCCGCGACGAGCGCGCCGAGGAGGCGCTCGACGAGTGGCTCGGGCCAGCGCTCGCGGTGCCCGGTGGCCGCGAGGTGGGCGAGGAGCGCGGTCACGACGGCCACGTCCTCGATCGTGCGGAAGGGCTTGAGGACCGTCGCGTACGCATCGCCGGGGAGCACGGCGGCGGGCGGCACGACGACGTCGAGCGTGACCACGGCGTGCGAGATCTCGGGCGCGAACGGCAGCTCGGGCAAGGGCGCGATCGCGACGCCCGGCGCGTGCGCATCGACGCGCACGAGGCGCAGTCGGTTCCGGCCGTCGGGCGCCTCGCCCTCGGAGGCGATGACGAGCAGGACGTCCGCCGAGTCGGCCAGCGTCGAGAACCGCTTCTCGCCGACGACGCGCAGCCCGTCCGGGCCGGGCTCGAGCGCGGTGCGGATCGCGCGCGGATGCGCGCCGCCCGACTCCGAGGCGCACAGGCTCGCGCGGGCGCCGCCGAGCTCGGGTGCGAGGCGCGAGAGCGCCGCCTCGTAGCCGGCCGCGAACGCGTAGCCCAGCCGATCCGCGAGCGCACCGCCCGCGAGCGTCCGCTCGAGCGGCGCCGCGCCCCCGGAGACCAGCGCCCCGAGCGCCGCGCGGAACTCGCCGAGCGAGGCGAACTCTCGCGCCGCGGGCGGCCAGCACACCACGTCGAGGAGCAAGGGTCGACTCTGGGGCGTGACGATCCGGAGATCAAGGAACTAGGGACAAGGAACAAGGAACCGGAGCACGGAATTCCGGAGGCTCGGGCTCGGGCTCGGGCTCGGGCTCGGGCTCGGGCTCCGATCCG
>CAZQJC010000300.1:0-4476 GCA_964593795.1 uncultured Myxococcales bacterium
CCTCGAAATTCGAGCCTGGCCCCTTTTTCGGGTCCCTAGTCGACCTTCATGACTTCGTCGCCGGCGACGACGTAGACCTGGTCGCCGGTGTGCGGACGCACGAGTGCGGAGCCGGTGAAGGCACCGAAGGAAGGCAGGACGCCCACGCGCGCGCCGAACCAGAAGCACGGCAGGCGCACCGCCTGCCCTCCCCGCTCCGAAAGCCGCACCGCCGGATGGATGTGACCGGCGAGCGCGTACGCGCCGCGCACGGGACGGGGATCGTGCACGAGGGCGAAGGGCCCGAGCCGCTCGCCCGGATCGACACAGCGCATGGCCCATTCCGCCGGCGGATCGCCAGCGCGGTCATCGTGGTTGCCGCGCACCAGCGTGATCGCGATCTCGCCGTGCGCCGCGCGCCAGGCCGCAAAGCGATCGAGCGTGCGCGGCGCGCGCCCTTCCGCGCTGTGCAGGAAATCGCCGAGAAAGACGACATGCCGCGCCCCGGCCACCGCCACGGCCTTCCGCAGCCGCTCGACGTTCTCCGTCGTGGTGCCCGCGGGCATCGGAATCCCCGCGTGGCGAAAACTCGCCGCCTTGCCGAGGTGGAAGTCGGCCACGAACAGCGTTTGCGCCGCCGGCCACGAGGCCGCGCGCCCGGGCAACAGCACGAGGCGCTCGCCCGCAACCGTGCACTCGGTCAAGAAAAGAGCTCCGACTGCGTGCTCTCGTCCACGTCCTCGGAAGCACGATCGTAATCGAGCTGCATGCGGCGCACGCGGTCGGCGAGCTTCTCGCTGGTGAGTTCCTCGCGCAGCCGCGCGACGAGCAACGGAAACGCGAACGGGCCGGGACGCTGCGTCCCGCGCAGCACGATGGGCGCGGCCGCGAGCCGCCGCAGCGCCGCGGCCAGGCGCGGGAACTCGAGCTCGCGCTCCAGCACCTCGCGCTCGGCCTGCGCCAGCAGCGGGTTGCCCGCATCCCAGCGCGCGAACACCTCGTAGATGAGGCCGCTGGTGGCCTGCACCTGCCGGTTGGTCTTCGGTTGCCCGGGGTAACCCTGGAACACGAGGCCGGCCACGCGCGCGATCTCGCGGAACTGGCGCTTGGAGAGCTCCGCCGCATTGAGGCTCGCGAGCACGTCGTCGAGGAGGTTGCCCGGCGCGAGGAGCCCGGCCTTGAGGAGCGGCAGCAACTCGAAGCGCTCGCGCGAGAGGAGCTCGAAGCCATAGTCGTTGCAGGCGAGCGAGAAGGACGCCGGACGCGTCTGCGCAAGGCGCCACGCCACGAGCGCGGAGAGTCCCACGTGCACGTGCCTGCCCTCGAACGGATAGCAGAAGATGTGGTGCCCCTCGCGCGTTTCGCACTGCTCGACGAGCAGTTCCTGGTGGCGGGGAATGCGCGACCACGAGCGCTGCAGCGCGAGGAGCCGCGCGACCGCGCGCATCTCCGGCTCGTCGGCGCGCCCCTCGAGGTGCGCCTCCAGCAGCTCGCGCACGCTCTCCGACACCTCGCTCGACAGCGGGCTGCGGCCGCCCTGCCAGCGCGGAACCACGGTGGCGCCACGCTTGGCCGGCCGCACCAGCGCGGTCATGTTCTCGACGCGGATCAGCTCCAGCGCGTGTCCGCCGAAGACGAAGGCATCTCCCGGCGAGAGCCAGGCGATGAAGGACTCCTCGACGTGCCCGAGGCGCCTGCCGTTCAGGTAGCGCACGTCCATCGAGGCATCCGACACGATGGTGCCCACCGACATGCGGTGCCGGCGCGCGATCGTCGCGTCGCGCACCACGTGCCAGCCGTCCACTTCCTCCACGCGGCGGTACTCGGGATAGGCCTTGAGCGACTCGCCGCCGCGGGTGACGAAATCCATCGCCCAGCGCCACTCCTCGTCGGAAAGGTCGCGGAACGCGCGCGCCGACTTCACCTCCGCCTTCAGCTCCGCCTCGATGAAGCCCTCCCCCACGGCGATCGTGACGAGATGCTGCACGAGGAGGTCCAGGGGCTTTTCCACCGGACGGCGCGATTCGATGCGCTTCGCGTTTGCGGCGCGCCGGGCTGCCGCGGCCTCGACGAATTCCAGCGCATGCGAGGGCACGCAGGTCACGCGGCTCACCTGCCCCGGCGCGTGTCCCGAGCGGCCGGCGCGCTGCAGGAGCCTTGCCACGCCCTTGGGACTGCCGATCTGCAGCACCCGCTCGACGGGCGAGAAGTCGACGCCGAGGTCCAGGCTCGAGGTGGCCACCACCGCCTTGAGGCGCCCCTCCTTGAGCCCCTGCTCCACCCAGCGCCGCACGTCGGCGTCGAGCGACCCATGGTGCAGGGCCACCAGCCCAGCCCAGTCCGGGCGCGCCTCGAGGAGCGCCTGGTACCAGATCTCCGCCTGCGAGCGCGTGTTGGTGAAGACGAGCGAGGAGCGCGAGGACTCGAGCACCCCGATCACGTCCTCGAGCATGGCGAGCCCGAGATGCCCCGCCCAGGGAAAGCGGTCGACCTCCGCGGGAATGAGCGTGTCGATGACCACGCGCTTGTCGGTAACGCCACGCACGACACGCCCCGGCAGCCCGGCCAGCAGGCGGTCGAGCGCCTCGTCGAGGTTGCCGAGCGTCGCGGAGAGTCCCCAGGTGCGCAGGCGCGGGTTCCAGCGCCGCAGGCGCGCCAGCGCCAGCTCCACCTGCACGCCGCGCTTGTTGCCGAGCAGCTCGTGCCACTCGTCGACGATCACCGCGCGCAGCGTGGCGAGCTTCTCGCGCGCATCGGCCTGCGAGAGCATGAGTGCCAGGCTCTCCGGCGTGGTCACCAGCGCCGTGGGCAGCTTGCGTGCCTGCCTGGCGCGTTCCGCGGCGGTCGTGTCGCCGGTGCGTATCCCCACCGTCCACCCGAGCGCCAGCCCCGCCACCGCCTTCTGCAGCGACTGCACCGTGTCGCCCGCCAGCGCGCGCATCGGCGTGAGCCACAGCACGCGGATCGGCGGCACCTTGCCGTCGACCTCCGCCAGCGACTCCGCGAGCGGACCGAGGAACGCGGCAAGCGTCTTGCCCGAGCCGGTCGCCGAATGGATCAGCCCCGACTCGCCCGCGAGATAGGCGGCCCAGACTTCGCGCTGGTAGTCGAACGCCTGCCAGCCGCTGGCCGCGAACCAGGCCTCGAGCCGAACCGTCATCCGCGCATCCGCTCGCCCGGGAAAGGCTCCGCCTTCGCCTGCGGTTTCCTCAGGAGGCACCACGCCTCCGAGTCTATTGGAATTCGCGCTGCCATGCGCATCGCGAACTGCGCGCGCGAGTCCGCACTGGTGCGCGAACTGCCCGGGTGGGGGGCCGCTTCCCGGGGCGCAGCTTTAGACGATCGAGGCGATGGCCTGCCCGACCTCCGCCGTGCTCGCATGGCCGCCGATGTCGCGAGTGCGCGGACCCTCCCGCAGGACCGTCTCGATCGCCGCCACCACCGCCCGGGCCGCCTCGGGATGCCCGAGGTGCTCGAGCATCATCGCTCCCGACCAGACCTGGCCGATCGGGTTGGCGATTCCGCGGCCGGCGATGTCGGGCGCGGAACCATGCACCGGCTCGAACATCGACGGGAACTCGCGCTCGGGATTGAGGTTTGCCGACGGGGCGATGGCGATGGTGCCGGCGCAGGCTGGCCCGAGGTCGGAGAGAATGTCCCCGAAGAGGTTCGAGGCGACGACGACATCGAACCGGTCGGGACTGCGGACGAAGTGCGCCGCGAGGATGTCGATGTGGTACTGCTCGGCGTCGACGTCCGGGAACTCGCGCGCCATCCGCCGCGCCCGTTCGTCCCAGTAGGGCATCGAGATGAAGATCCCGTTCGACTTCGTCGCCCAGGCGAGGCGCCTGCGCGGACGGTGGCGAGCGAGCTCGAAAGCGTATCGCAGGATCCGGTCCACGCCCTTGCGCGTGAACAGGCTCTCCTGGACGACCACCTCCTGGTCGGTGTCCTCGAAGGCCACGCCGCCGAGGCGCGAGTACTCGCCTTCGGTGTTCTCGCGCACGACCACGAAGTCGATGTCGCCCGCGGAGCGTCCGCGCAGCGGCGACTCGATTCCCTGCAGGAGGCGCACCGGCCGCACGTTGGCGTACTGCTGGAACCCGCGACGGATGGGGATCAGCAGTCCCCAGAGCGAGACGTGGTCGGGGACGCCCGGGTATCCGACGGCGCCCAGGTAGATCGCATCGTGGCTGCGGATCCGCGCCAGCCCGTCCTCGGGCATCATCCGCCCGGTCTTCGCGTAGTGCTCGCAGCTCCAGGGCAGGTGGTCCCATTCGAGCTGCAACCCGAAGCGCCGCCCGGCGGCCTCGAGCACGCGCAGTCCCTCGGGAACGACCTCGTTGCCGATGCCGTCCCCGGGGATTACGGCGATACGATAACGCTTCAGAACTTGTACGCCGCGCGCAACTGGTACTGACGCGGAGCGCCCGGGACGACCCATAGCGCCGCGTACGAGGCCGGGTAGTAGACCTCGTCGGCCGCATTGTTCACTTC
>CAZQJC010000301.1:0-1641 GCA_964593795.1 uncultured Myxococcales bacterium
CCGCGTGCGTGGCGTGTACTGCTCACCCCCGCTCCGACCCCGAAGCGTCACGCCGCCTCGCGAGCCGGCGAGCCCATGACGCTGCCGCTGCCACAGACCACGGACGGCAATCCTGCGCGCCCCTTCCGTCGGGGGCGCGCCAGCAGCGTCTCTACGAAAAAGAGCACCGACGCAAAGAATCTGGTTGACGCGTTTCAGAGCGACTCGCGCGCACACTGCGTCGATCGCCGAGGAGTTGGCCTGTGCGCGCATGACGTCGAGCGCTCACTCGGTTTCGCGCGCGCGACGACTTTCGACGCGTCCGGGTGCTCGAAACGCGCTCCGTGGGTCAGCGGTGAGGGCAAAAAATCACGTGGTATGCGAAGAGCCATGCAAGCGCTCTCCTCGGTCTCCGATCGTGATCTCCGCCAGCGCCTCTCTGCTGCTGTCAGCAGCGAGCGCCTCGCCTCTGCAGACGTCATCTTCCACCTGGCCGAGCTCGACCGCCGCAAGCTCTACCTCGAAGAGGCCTGCTCCTCTCTTTTCGCCTATTGCGTGGAGCGCCTCGGGTATTCCGAGGACGGTGCCAACAAGCGCGTGCGGGTGGCCCGCCTGGTCCAGCGCTTTCCGCAGGTGCTCGATGAGCTCGCGAGCGGCGCCATTCACCTGACCGGCCTGTTTCTGCTCTCCGGCCATCTGACAGAGGACAACGCTGAGCAAGTCCTCGCCGAGGCGCGCGGCAAGTCCAAGCGGCAGATCGAGGAGCTGATTGCTCGGTGGTTTCCGCGGCCGGACGTGGCGACGACCATCACCACGGTGGCGCCCGTGCCGGCGCAGACGGAGTTGTCCACAATGTCCGGAGCAGGTAACCCAGCACCCCCGCCGCCCCCCGCCCCTCGCGCACGCCTCGAGCCGCTGTCGCCGGTGAGGGTGCGCGTGGAATTCACCGCCCAAGCCGCGTTCCGCGACAAGCTCGAGCAGGCCCAGGCTCTGCTCAGCCACAAGGTGCCGAGCGGCGACCTCGCCACGCTCCTCGAGCTGGGGCTGGACCTGCTCATCGCGGAAGAGACGAAGCGCCGCTCGGGCGCGGGTAAGCCGCGCAAGCGCCGCGAGACCAAGCCGGGCTCGCGGCATGTGCCGGTCAACGTCCAGCGCGCGGTGCGAGAGCGAGACGGCGACCAGTGCACCTTCACGGACGCCGAAGGGCGGCGCTGTTCGGAGAAGCGCTTCCTCACCATCGAGCACATCGAGCCCTTCGCGAAAGGCGGGCCGACGACGGCGGACAACTGCTCCATGCTCTGCGCCGCTCACAACGCCCACCAGGCGCGCCAGGTCTTCGGCGAGGAGCACATCCAGAACAAGATCGCCGAGGCTCGCGCTCGCCCCCCAATGCGCGCAGCGCCCCCGGAGTCGCCGGCGCCAGTGGCCGCCTCCACGTCCGACGTCTTCGAGAGGGTTCGCTCGGGCCTGGTGCGTCTGGGGTTCAAGCGAGCCCAGGCCGAGCAAGCCGTCCGGCACGTGCGCGCGCGTGGAGTGGAGCCTCGACCCGAGCCGCTGCTCCGCGCCGCAATCGCGGTGCTCACGCCCTGAGGCGGTTCGAGCCCACCCCCACACAAAGGGGGTGGGCCGGAGTGCCGTCAGTCGCCTCGGCAGCGGCAGCGG
>CAZQJC010000302.1:0-4392 GCA_964593795.1 uncultured Myxococcales bacterium
GGGCACGACTGCCCCTCCCCCGGATGGGCAAGTGCTGCCTTGCGCGCCTTCGGCGCGACCCATCCGGGCCCCCCTCCCTGCGTCTTCGCTCCGCTGCGCGTCGCTACGCCCTTGCGGCTCGCTGCGCTCGCCTCGAAGCGGAGGCGTGGCTCGCACGAGCGCACGTCGCGCGATCGGGCGAGCCCGAGCCCGATCAGCTCCGGATCCGGATCGCGCTCCAGGCGCTTCGCGCCTTGGGCTCGGGCTCGGGCTCGGGCTCGAGAAGGGGCTCGGGTCCGGAGCCTGAAGCCTGAAGCCTGAAGCCTGAGTCCGCGGTATGAATGCGGCATGTCGATCCCGGCGCTGCTCGTCCTCTCGACGCTCGCGTTCGGCGTCTGGGGCTTCCTGCTCAAGAAGGCGGTCCTCGCGATGCCGCCGCTCGCCGCCTATGCGGCCTTCGGCGCCACGAACCTCGTCCTCGTGCCGATCTACTTCCTGCTCGCGCGCGCCTGGGGCGTGCCGCTCAGGTTCCCGACCAGCGGCATCGCCTACGCGGCCGGCGCGGCGGTCTCCGTGGCCGGTGGCACGATCGCGCTCCTCTACGCCATGCGCACGCGCGACGCGGGGGAGGCCGTGGCGCTGACCGGCAGCTACCCGGTCATCACGATGGTGCTCGGCGCGCTGCTCCTCTCGGAGCCCGTCACGCTCACGCGAGCGGCCGGTGTCGCGGCGATCGGCGCCGGTGTCGTCCTGGTGACGCGATGAACCAGCTCCGCCACACCAGCTACGACCACATCATCGTGGGAGGCGGCTCGGCGGGCTCGGCGCTCGCCAATCGCCTCTCGGCGGACCCGGCGCGCAAGGTCCTGGTCCTCGAGGCCGGCCGCCCCGACTCGTGGTGGGACATCTTCATCCACATGCCGTCGGCGCTCGCCTTCCCGATCGGAAGCCCGCGCTACGACTGGAAGTACGAGAGCGAGCCCGAGCCGTGCATGAACGGCCGCCGCATCTACCACGCGCGCGGCAAGGTCCTCGGCGGCTCCTCCAGCATCAATGGCATGATCTTCCAGCGCGGAAACCCCCTCGATTACGAGCGCTGGGCGTCCGACCCGGGCATGTCGCAATGGG
The DNA here is from genome assembly GCA_964593795.1 of uncultured Myxococcales bacterium. GTDB lineage: Bacteria > Myxococcota_A > Polyangia > JAHFDS01 > JAHFDS01 > JAHFDS01. The sequence continues at coordinate 1,108 of CAZQJC010000302.1, forward strand.
ACTACGCGCATTGCCTGCCGTACTTCAAGCGCATGGAGACCTGCCTCGCCGGGGGCGACGAGTTCCGCGGCACCGACGGCCCGCTCGCGCTCGAGCGCGGACCCGCGAAGAACCCGCTCTTCCAGGCGTTCTTCGCCGCCGTGCAGGAGGCGGGCTATCCGCTCACCAAGGACGTCAACGGCTTCAAGCAGGAGGGCTTCGCGGCGTTCGACCGCAACATCCGGCGCGGCCGGCGGCTGTCCGCGGCCCGCGCGTACCTGCACCCGGTGATGGGCGCGCGCAGGAACCTCGACGTCGTCTGCCGCGCGTTCGTCACGCGCGTCGTCCTCGAAGGAAAGCGCGCCACCGGGGTCGAGCTCACGCGGGGCGGCACGGCGCACAAGGTCACGGCGGGCGAGGTCATCCTGTGCGGCGGCGCGATCAACTCACCGCAGCTCCTCGAGCTCTCGGGCATCGGCCGGCCCGAGGTGCTCGCGGCGGCGGGGATCGAGGTCCGCCACGCGCTGCCCGGCGTGGGCGAGCACCTGCAGGACCACCTCGAGGTCTACGTGCAGTACGCGTGCAAGCAGCCGGTGTCGATGGCGCCGTCCCTGCGCTGGTGGAACTGGCCGTGGATCGGCATGCAATGGCTCTTCGGCCGCACCGGGCCGGGCGCGACCAATCACTTCGAGGCGGGCGGCTTCGTGCGCAGCAATGACGACGTCGCATACCCGAACCTCATGTTCCATTTCCTCCCGGTCGCCATCCGCTACGACGGCTCGGCGCCCTCGAAGGGGCACGGCTACCAGGTGCACGTGGGGCCCATGTACTCGGACGCCCGCGGCAGCATCCACGTCAAGTCGAGCGACCCGCGCGAGCACCCCGCGATGCGCTTCAACTACCTGTCGACGGCGCAGGACCGGCGCGAGTGGGTCGAGGCCGTCCGCGTCGCGCGCGCCATCCTCGAGCAGCCCGCGATGGGCGAGATGAACGCGGGCGAGACGTCGCCCGGCCCCTCCGTGGCGACCGACGAGCAGATCCTCGCCTGGGTGGCCAAGGACGCGGAGACGGCGCTCCACCCGTCGTGCACCTGTCGCATGGGGATCGACGACCAGTCGGTCATCGATCCCGCTTCCATGCGCGTCCATGGGACCGAGGGGCTGCGCGTGGTCGACGCATCCGTCATGCCGTATGTGACGAACGGCAACATCTACGCACCCACGATGATGCTCGCGGAGAAGGCGGCCGACCTGATCCTCGGCGCCGCGCTGCCGCCCGAGCCCGTGCCGTTCTACCGGCACCGCAAGGCGCCTTGACGGCAGGATCCGGGGCCAGGGCGGCGCGCTTTCCGCTCCTGGCCGTCTTCACGCTCGCGCTCTACGCGATCCCTGTCCACTTCTATGCGGACATGCACACGGCCAACGAGGCCATCCGCTTCTACTTCACGCAGGCGCTGGTCGATCACCACGAGGCCTCGCTCGATCGCGTGATGGCGCGCTACCGCGTCAAGAACCAGGACGTCGCCTACAAGGACGGCAAGATGTACCCGGACAAGGCGCCGGGCGTCGCGCTCCTGTCCATCCCGCCCTACTACGCGCTCACGCGCCTCGGCATGAGCACCGAGATGGAGCGCCTCCCGCCGCTGCGGTACCTGCTCCTCTTGCTCGTCATCGCGCTGCCGGCGGGGCTCGGGGGCCTGTGGACGTATCGCACCGCGCTGGACCTGGGCGCCGAGCCGCGAGGCGCGCGCCGCGCGGCGCTGCTCCTTTGTCTCTGCTCGCCGTACGCGCTCTACGCGACGCTCTTCTTCGGGCACGCGCTCGCGGCGGCTTGCTTCGCGGGCGCCGTGCACTACGCGCACCGCGTGCGGCGGGGTCTGCTCGGCCCGCGCTGGCTCATCATCGGCGGCGCGCTCGGGGGCCTCATGGTCCTCGTCGAGACGACGACCGCGCTCCTGGCCCTTGGCCTGTGCGTCTACGTCGTCCGGAGGCCGCGGGATCTCGGCCTGCTGGGCTGGGCGGTGCTCGGCGCCGCGCCGTTCGTGCTGACGCAGCTCGTCTACAACAAGCTGCTCTTCGGGGGTTTCCTCGTCTTCGGATATGCGCACAAGCCGGACCCGGGCTACGGGTCGCTGGCGTCCGAGGGCCTCTTCGGCATTCGCGGCCCGAGCCTGGTCTCGTTCGGAAGGCTCCTCTTCGGCCGGCACCGCGGCCTCTTCTTCGCGTGGCCGGCGCTCCTGCTCGTCTTCCCCGGCCTGGTCGCGATGTGGCGCAAGCACGCGCTGCGCCGCGAGTGGCTGCTCGTCGTCGTCGGCTCGCTGGCCTACGCGCTCGGCATCTCCTCGATGCCCGACTGGAACGCCGGGACGGCATACGGACCTCGGCACCTCGTGTCGATCGTGCCGCTCCTCGTCCTGCCGGCCGCGCTCGCGGTGGATCGGCTGTCGCGCACGCTCGCGCCGGGCCTGCTCGTCGCGAGCTTCTTCGCCACCTGGGCCATCTCGCTGACGTTCCCGTATGCCCTCGATCGCTTCGAGAACCCCACGTTCGAGCAGGCGATCTGGCTCCTGTCCGAGGGCGCGGTCGGGCCGAGCCTCGTCACGCTCCTCGGCGGACCCGCGCTCCTCGCGGTCGGGCTCGTCACCGCGCTCGGGCTCGCGGTGGCGATCGTGCACGCGCGCCTCGAACCAGCGCCGGCGTCGCGCGCCGTCCTCGCCGCGACGATCGCCGTGCCCTGCGCGTGGTTCGCCCTCGGCGCGCTGGTCACGCCGCCGCAGACGCCGGAGCACCAGCTCGAGCGAGCGAACATCCTGTCGATGATGCCCGGCGGCCGCGCCAAGGCGCGCGCGCTCTGTGCGGAGCTCGGCAACTGCCCGCCGCGCCTCCTGCGCCAGCTGATTCCGTGACGCCCGTGTGACGAGCGCCCGCGGGATTCCGGCCGCCGACTTGGGTGACGGCGCCCATGGACCTCTTCGACTTCTCGCGCCCGTCGTTCCGGACGCCGCCCGAGATCAGGGCGCGCACGACGGTCGATCCCGCGATCCTCATGCGCTGCCGGCAGTCGCCCGCGCCGGTCGGCTGCGGGATGTGATCTCTAGGGGCTGTCGGCTGTCCCGGGTTCGACGTGGCGCAAGGAGCGCGCGAGCGCAGCGAGCCCTGCCGCCCGCAGGCCGTGCCGAGGACGGCAGAGGGACCCGCGCAGGCCAGAGGCCGGAGCGGGAGAGACACAGCTCACCCACGAGTTGCTCGAGGTGCCCACCGAAGCACCGGAGCTCTCGCGCATCGATGTGGGCTCGGTCTACCGCAT
>CAZQJC010000303.1:0-7612 GCA_964593795.1 uncultured Myxococcales bacterium
GCACGACCACGATCGTGGACTTCGCGATTCAGTACCGCGGGCAGACCCTCCATCACGCATGGGAGACGTGGAACAAGAAGGCCGAGGGCAAGGCCGCCATCGACTACGGCTTCCACATGATCGTCACCGAGCTGACCGATCAGGTCGAGCTCGAGATGGACGCGCTCGTCACCCAGGGCATCACGTCCTTCAAGCTCTTCATGGCCTACCCGGGCGTGCTGCTCCTCGACGATCAGTCGATCTTCCGCGCGATGCTGCGCGCGGGCGAGCTCGGCGCGCTCATCACGATGCACGCCGAGTCGGGGCTGCCGATCGACATCATCGTCGAGCGGGCGCTGGCCGAGGGCAAGACCGCGCCCATCTACCACGCGCTCACGCGGCCCGAGGCGGCCGAGGCGACGGGCACCGAGCGCGCCATTGCCCTGGCGGAGATGGCGCAGGTGCCGGTGTACATCGTGCACCTGTCGGCGCAGCGCGCGCTCGAGCGCGTGATGGAGGCGCGCGATCGCGGCCTGCCCGCGTACGCAGAGACGTGCCCGCAGTACCTGTTCCTCGACGAGGATGCGCTGCGCGGAAAGCCGGGCGACGAGTTCGACGGCGCCAAGTACGTGTGCACGCCGCCGCTGCGGCCCAAGCACCACCACGAGCACCTCTGGCGCGGCCTGCGCAACCACGACCTCCAGGTCGTGGCGACGGATCACTGCCCGTTCTGCATGAAGGGCCAGAAGGAGCTCGGCAAGGACAGCTTCGCCAAGGTGCCGAACGGCATGCCCGGCGTCGAGACGCGCCTGCACCTGCTCTGGGAGGGCGTGCGCGAAGAGCGCATCTCGATGAACCGCTTCGTCGAGATCACGGCGACCGCGCCGGCGAAGATCTTCAGCCTGTACCCGAAGAAGGGGACGATCGCGGTCGGCAGCGACGCGGACGTCGTGGTGTGGGACCCGGAGAAGCGGCTCAAGCTCTCCGCCGAGAACCTGCACATGCGCGTCGACTACGCGGCGTACCCCGACAAGACCGTGGTGGGCGCGCCGCAGGTGGTGCTCTCGCGCGGCCAGGTGCTGGTCGAGGACGGCAAGTGGGTCGGCAAGAGAGCGGGCGGGAAATTCATCAAGCGCGGCACCTTCTCGCTCTGAGCGCGCTCTCCGCCCTGGCGATCGGCGCAGGTCACATGTGACAGATCCGGCCGTGTGCCCGACAGGCACATTTGCCTTGGTGGCTCGCTCCGGCGCGGCTTAAATACCGACGCATTCGTCCTCGGGAGGGCACATGCTCGGACGCGTCGGCTTGATCGTTTCGCTCGCGTGGCTGGTCGGCTGCGGGGATGAGGGCAAGGGGGGCGCGGCGGGTGGCGCCGCCGGGAGCGCGGGCGCGGCGGGGGCCGCGGGCAACGCGGGCGCGGCCGGCAGCGCGGGCGCGGCGCAGCCTGCGAACAAGATGATGTTCGACACCGGGGAGTTCGAGGTCCCGGCGGGCGACAGCTTCACGTGCTTCTACACGAGCACGTACACGGACCGCGAGCTCAGCGTCGGCTCGGCGTCGGGCTCGCAGGGCCCCGGCGGCCACCACATCCTCGTGTTCTACACGGACGCGCCGCGCGACCCGCAGTACCACCCGTGCAACGACGCGGAGATGACGAGCTGGCACCAGATCGCCGGCTCGGCGGGCCAGGACATGCGCGGCGAGGTGCTCGGGCTGCCGGACGGGCTCGCGCTCAAGGTGCCGGCGGGCAAGCAGCTCGTCATCCAGGCGCACTACATCAACACGAGCGCCGAGGCGAAGAAGGTCCACGACACGGTCACGCTCAACCTCGTCGATGCGGCGAACGTGAAGTCGTACGTGAACTACTTCGTCACCAACGACGACAAGTTCGAGGTCCCGGCGCACGCGACCGGCTACGTGTCGCGCACGCTGTGCAACGTCGAGCAAGACCTGCAGGTCGCGCTCACGCTCGGGCACATGCACGAGTACGGCAAGCACTACCAGCTCGAGATCATCGACGCGGCCGACCAGGTGGTGCAGACGCTGCGCAGCGACGACTGGACCGAGGAGTTCACGTCGCACCCGCCGATCACCAAGTACGGCATGCAGCAGCCGCTCCTGCTCAAGCGGGGCATGCGCCTGCGCCAGACGTGCACGTGGGACAACACATCGGACGAGCCGCTCCTCTTCCCGCGCGAGATGTGCCTGTCGTTCATGTACTACTTCCCGGGCATGGGTCAGGACCTCGACTGCAAGATGATCAAGCTGTGAGGCGCACGATCACGCTCCTCGCGCTGGCGCTCGCGGTCGGCTGCGGGGACGGCAAGGCTGGCACGGCCGGCGCGGGCGGGGCGGGTCCGGGCGGCGCAGGCGCCGGTGGCGCGGGCGCGGGCGGCGCGGGCGCGGGTGGCGCGGGTGCAGGCGGACGCGCGGGGGCGGGCGGTGCAGCGGGCGATCCGACGCCAGCGGCCTCGTGCGTCAAGCGCGGCGACACCGGCAACGCGCGCGGCGTGGGGACGTACTGCACGCCGACGGGCAACGAGTGCGAGCCGTTCCCCTACGCGGGCCTGTGCCTCGCGGCCGTCGGACAGGACCAGTGGTTCTGCTCGCGCATCGGCTGCGACGCGACCACGGACTGCGGCACGGGCGCCGGCTGCCTCATCACCCCCGAGGGCTCGGCGTGCGTCCCGTGCCGGTGCGACACGCGCGGCACCGGCTGCGGCGGCGCGGGCGGCACCGGTGGTTCCGGCGGCGCTGGCGGCGCTGGCGGCGCTGGCGGCGCTGGCGGCGCTGGCGGCGCTGGCTAGTCTAGCGCGCGGCACGACGACTCTACGAATCCGCATGAGCGGATATGTCTGCCGCGGGCCCGCTGGAAAGAGAACGCCAGGGCCGCAAGGGCCGCCAGCCCGGCAGGTGGCTGCCGCTTCGCCACGGTGACGCTCGTCCCTTGCACCGGCGCCGGCCACCCGCCGCGACAGCCCAGCGATGTCCGGCTGGCGTGCCTGGCGACCCTGGCGTTCTCTTCTCCGTGAGAGCGCGCGGCTAGATCGCGATCGCGATCTTGCCGAAGTGCGCGCCGGCGCGCAGGTGCTCGAACGCGGCGCGGGTCTCGCCGAGGGGGAACACGCGATCCACCACCGGCCGCAGCTCGTGCTCGACGAGCGCGCGGTTCATGGCCTCGAAGTTCGCCCGGCTGCCGACGAGCACGCCCTGCAACCGGATCTCCTGCATGAGCACCGGGCGCAGATCGAGCGACGGCGCCTGCGCGCCTCCGAGGACGCCGATGATCGAGATCTGCCCGCCGACGCGCGTCGCCTTGATCGACTGCTCGAGCGTCCCGGCGCCGCCGACCTCGATGACCACGTCCACGCCCTCCGGGACGATCGCCCGCGCCGCCTTTCCCCACTCGGGCGTCGTGCGGTAGTTGATTCCCGCGAACGCGCCGAGCTCCCGGGCACGCTCGAGCTTGTCGTCCGAGGACGACGTCACGATGACGCGCGCGCCGCACATGCGCGCGATCTGCAGCGCCGCCAGCGACACGCCGCCCGTGCCCTGCACGAGCACCACGTCGCCCGGCTGCACCTTGGCGTGTCCGACGAGCGCGTTCCAGGCCGTCACGGCCGCACACGGCAGCGTCGCGGCCTCCACGTCGGTGAGGTACGCGGGCACGCGCACGACGCCGCCCTCGGGCAGCACCATGTGCGTCCGCAGCGTGCCGTCGAGCGGGCCGCCGAGGGTGCCGCGGAGCTTCTCGCGCACGGGCACGCCGTCGAGCCAGGTCTGCGAGAAGATGGGGCTCACGCGCTCGCCGACCGTGACGCGCGTGACCCCCGGGCCCGCCGCCTCGACGACGCCCACGCCGTCGGAGCCCGGTACGATCGGCAGCTTGAGCTTCGGGTTGTACCTGCCCTCGACCATGAGGAGGTCGCGGTAGTTGAGCGAGGCGGCGCGCATCGAGAGGCGCACCTCGCCGGGACCGGGCTCGAGGTCCGGCCGGTCGACGAGGGACAGGCCATCCAGACCGAACCGCGAGATCTCCAGGGCGCGCATGGTGGCCGAGTCTACTCCGCTTGATCGACCGGGCGCCCGCGCAGGCGGGCGTTGAGCTCCGCGAGGCTCGGCGTTACCCTAGCGGGCTCACCGGAGGCCGCAATGAACGTCACCGAGACCACCGCGAAGCACACCTACGGCACCTGGCGCGTCCAGAAAGGCTGGAAGCCGCTCCACGTCACCAAGGCCGAGGGCTGCTACTTCTGGGACGCGGCGGGCAAGCGCTACCTCGATCTGTCCTCGCAGCTCATGTGCTCGAACCTCGGCCACCAGAACCAGGCCGTGGTCGACGCAATCTGCGAGCAGGCGAGGAAGCTGGCGTTCATCAGCCCCGCGTTCACGTGCGACGTGCGCGCCGAGGCCTCGCTCAAGCTCCTCGAGGTGATGCCGAAGGGCCTCGACAAGTTCTTCTTCACGACGAGCGGCACCGAGGCCAACGAGGCGGCCATCAAGATCGCGCGCGCCTACACGGGCAAGCACAAGATCATCGCGCGCTACACGAGCTACCACGGCTCGACGGCGGGCTCGATCGCGGCCACGGGAGACCTCCGCCGATGGTACGTGGAGCCCACGAGCGGGAAGATCCCGGGCGTGATCTTCGGGCCCGAGTGCAACTGCTACCGTTGCCCGCTCGGCAAGACCTACCCCGACTGCAACATCCAGTGCGCCGACTACCTCGAGTACATGATCACGCACGACGAGAACGTCGCCGCGATCATCCTCGAGCCGATCGTGGGCACGAACGGCATCCTCGTGCCGCCCAAGGAGTACCTGCCGCGTCTGGCCGAGATCTGCAAGCGCCGCGGGGTCCTGCTCATCGCCGACGAGGTGATGACCGGCTGGGGCCGCACGGGGAGCTGGTTCGCGGTCGAGCACTGGGGCGTCACGCCCGACATCCTGTGCACCGCCAAGGGCGTGACGAGCGCGATGGCGCCGCTCGGCATCTGCGCGACCAGCCGCGAGATCGCGAACCACTTCGACGAGCACATGTTCGCGCACGGCCACACGTACGAGGCGCACCCGCTCACGCTCGCGCCGGCGATCGCGGCCATCGACGAGTACAAGCGCCTGGGCCTCCTGGAGCGCGCGCGCACGATGGGCGAGAAGCTCGGCAACAAGCTGCGCGGCCTGGCCGAGACGCACCCGTCGGTGGGCGACGTGCGCGGCATGGGCCTGTTCTGGGCGATCGAGCTCGTGCGCGACCGCAAGACCAAGGAGCCGCTCGCGGTCCCGCAGGACAAGGTTGCCCGCAAGCCGATGACGATCGATCAGATCACGGCCGACCTCATGGCGCGCGGCGTGTTCTGCATGGGCTGGGTGAGCCACCTCGTCATCGCGCCGCCGCTCATCATCGACGACGCGCAGCTCGACGAGGCCATCGCCGCGCTCGACGGTGCGCTCGCGATCGCCGACAAGGCGATCGGATAGCCCGCCTCAGAGATTCACCTTCGCCTTCGCCTGGATCTCCACCTTGCCGCTCAGCGAGCCGGTGACGCGCTGGCCGGCCGGGATGGAGATCGAGCTCTTCAGGATCACGTTGAACGGCGAGCCCGCGTTCGAGAGGAACATCGCGAGCTGCTTCTCGCCCTCGGCCGTGAACTCCACGTCGAACTCGCCGGTGTCCTTGAGCTGCAGCATGGGCACGCTGCCGAGCTTGACCTCGGCGGCGTTGGTCTCGGTGGTCGCGAGGTAGACGGACACCTCGGGCAGCGGGACGGACAGCGTGTTGCCCGTGCTGCCGATCTCGATCCAGACGCGGCTGATGCGAAGGTCGGCCAGCGAGGTCGCGTCGCGGAGCGCGGGCACGTCCCGCAGGCGGATCGCCAGGGTGATGCCGGTCGCCCCCGTGGGGCCGATGGGCACGCTCGCCGAGCACGTGCCGTCGCAGCGGAGCACGTCGCGCAGCTTGGCGCAGTCCATCGCGGACACGTCGGGGCTGCAGCACTCGGCGATGCCCGTGCATGGGCTCGTCGGGATCACGAAGGCCGGGAAGCTCCCGGCCATCGCGTCGACCTTGAAGTCGGCCGTGACCTTGAACTCCTGCTCGGTCAGCTTCTCGAGCAGGCTGCAGGAGCCCAGGACGACGGCCAGAGCCATCGCGCCGAGCACATGGAGCGACTTCACGAAGACCTCCAGGCTAAGACAGCAAGAATATTGGGGGAGTCTAGCAGCGAAGGCGCACGCGGGTCGTGGGGCATCGCACAACCATGCGATATCCCGGTGATCAGCGGCCGACGGAGAGGGCGGCGAGCAGGCGGTCGACGGCGCCGTAGGGATCGAGCCGCCGGGCAGCCACCTCGGTGACGAGCGCCTCGAAGCCGCCAGGGAGCGTCGCGTCTGCGGCCGCGACCACGCGATCGCGGACGAGCTCGCCGAGCTGGGCGCGGGCCCACATCGCGCGCCGGTCCACGAGGTGGTCGCCGGCCTTGGCGCGATAGCGCTCGATCGCGCCCACGAGGTCGCCGATGCCGTCGCCTCGAACGGCCACCGTCTTGACGATCTCGACCTCGCGCGCCTTGCCGGCCCGGAGCTCGAGCATGTGCGTCAGATCGCGGACCGCGCGATCGGCGCCCTCGCGGTCGGCCTTGTTCACGGCGAAGACGTCGGCGCACTCCAGGATCCCGGCCTTGATGGCCTGCACGTCGTCGCCCATCCCGGGCGCGACCACGACGAGCGTCGTGTCGACGCGGCGTGTGACCTCGAGCTCGTCCTGGCCGACCCCGACCGTCTCGACGATGATGACGTCCGCATGCCAGGCGTCGACCGCGCGCAGCTGATCCGCCGCCGAGCGCGACAGCCCCCCGAGCGCCCCGCGCGTGGCGAGCGAGCGGATGAACACCCCCTCGTCGAGCCCGTGGCGCTGCATCCGGATGCGGTCGCCGAGGATCGCCCCGCCCGTGAACGGGCTCGTGGGGTCGACGCACAGCACGCCCACGCGGCGCCCCGCCGCACGGTGGTGCGCGATGAGCTGGTCGGTGAGCGTGCTCTTGCCGGCCCCTGGCACGCCGGTGATGCCGATCGTCCAGGCGTGCCCCGTCGCCGGAAACAGGTCGCGCAGGATGGCGCGGTAGTCCCCGACGCCGTCGTCGACGAGGCGGCAAACGCGCGCCAGCGCGCGCACGTCGCCGTTGAGCAGTCGTTGTGCCAACGGATGCATGTCTCGCCTCGCCTCCTCGGCGCCGAGGGCGCGCCTCTCCGCGGCCGGGGCCGCGCTCCGGGCCAGCAGCTCGCCTAGAAGCCGCGGTGGACCAGGCCCTCGATGGTGCGCGTCGACATGCGCCCCTCGAGCACCTGCGGATCGCGCAGCAGCGCTTGGTGGAGCGGGATGTTGGTGCGGATGCCGCCGATGATGAACTCGTCCAAGGCACAGCGCATGCGCGCGAGCGCCTCGTCGCGGGTCTGGCCGTAGGTGATCACCTTCGCGATGAGCGAGTCGTAGCAGGACGGCACGCGCCAGCCGCCGTAGACGCCGCTCTCGACCCGCACGCCGCCACCGCCCGGGGGGTGGTACTCCGTGATGAGCCCGGGCCACGGCGCGAAGGTCTTCGGATCCTCGGCGTTGATCCGGCACTCGACGGCGTGG
>CAZQJC010000304.1:0-11771 GCA_964593795.1 uncultured Myxococcales bacterium
AGCGGACACGAGGTGCCAAGCTCGCCCCTGCGCTCCGGATCGTGGACGTGGACGTGGACGTGGACGTGGACGATCCGGAGCGGTGCCCGAAAGGCGTTGACGCCCAACACGGTATCTTGCGGCTCGCTGCGCTCGCCTCGATCTCCTCCGAGCAGTCCCCGTTCCTGTTCCTTGATCCTTGTTCCTAGTCCCTGGTTTCTCCCTCCGCTGCGCTGCGCCCTTGCGGCTCGCTCGCGCTTCGGGCTGCGCGCGTCCTCCCGCGCCGGGGCCTGATGTGCCTTCCGGCGTGGACGTGGACGTGGACGTGGACGTGGACGGCTGTTCATCGACCACAGCCCGCGCCCGAGCCTCAGCCGTTCCGGGGTACCCTGGCCTCGATGTTCCGCCTGCGCTGGCTCATCTACGCCACTGCGGCGGGCATGACCGCCGCCCTGGTCGCGAGCGTGATCGCGCTCTTCAGCGGCGGGGACGACGGGGTCCTGCCCCTCGCCGACTGGCGCCTCGAGACCGCTGCCGGACCGCAGGCCGTGCGCTTGCCGGCGCACCTGACCGCCGCCGTGCCGGACGCCTCGCTGACGTTCGATCTCACGACGCGGGTCACCGTCCCCGAGTCGCTGCGGGGGCGACCGCTCTACTTCGCGGTGGCGTTCTCGTGGGCGCGGCTCGCGCTGAGCGCCGACGGTCGCCCGGCGCCGCTCGAGGAGCACTCGTTCCTGGGCCTCGATCGCGCGCGCGGTCCGTACCTGTTCCGCATCGGGCCCGAGGCCAGCGCCGACGGCGTGCTCGACCTGCGCTTGACGACCCTCCGCCACCGCGGCGTGGGCACGTGGCACGACGTCGTTCCGCGCCTCTCGGCCCGGGAAGGCGGCGATCACGAGTACCGCGCGGTCCGCCTGTTCAACGACGCGGTGTCGGGCGCGGCGCTCATCGGCCTCCTCATGGTCTCGCTCATCCACGGCACGGTCTGGCTGTTCGACCATCACAACCGCACCGCGGCGCTCTACGCGCTCTCGTCGGACTTCGCCGCCGTCGCGCCGCTGTTCGCGCTCGGCATCGCCGGCCCGGTGCTCGGCGACTGGGAGCTCGTGCTCTTCGCGGCCGGCTTCTGGACCTCGGGCGTCGTCGCCACCCACTACCTGCACGCGACCTTCGACCTGCCGCCACCGCACCGCGCCCTGGCCTGGTCCGTCCCGGCGCTCGTCGCCGTGGCCGCGCTGATCGAGCTCACCGGACAGAAGCCGGTCTACCTCGCCGCCCTGCTCCTCGCGTCGGGCCTCCCGCTGGCCGTGCACCTCGTGCGGGTGCACCACCGCGCCCGTCGGCAGCCGCGCCACCGGGTGACCGCGACGCTGTCCATGATCGCGTGGGGCCTGTTCGTGCTGCTGCTGCTGCCCGAGGCGTTCATCGAGCTCGGCTTCGGGCGCTACACCCACGGCGTGCACACCCTGTCGCTCGGCGTGATGCTCTACTCGATGGCGCAGGCCACGGTGGTCGCCTACGACCGCGTGGCCTCGATGCGCGCGACCCGGCAGCTCACCGAGGAGCTGCGGCACCAGGTCGCCGAGCGCTCTTCCCAGCTCGCCGTCGCGCTCGCACGCCTGGGCGAGGCGCCGCGCGTGGTCGACGCGCTCTCCGCGGGCGACGTGATCGAGGGTCGCTACCGCGTCGTGCGCGCGCTCGGCGCCGGCGGCATGGGGGCCGTCTACGAGGTCGAGCGCCTCGCCGACGCGCGGATCCTGGCCCTGAAGATCATGAGCGGCTCGCCGACCCCGTCGGCGCTCGCGCGCTTCGCCCGCGAGGCGCACGTCGCCGCCGAGCTCGATCACCCGAACCTCGTGCCCGTCTTCGACATGGGCGTCTCCCGCGGCGGCTCGATGTTCCTCGTCATGGAGCTCGTCGAAGGAGGCTCCCTCGAGCAGCAGCGCGCACGCTTCGGCGACGTGACCTGGGCGCGGCCCCTGCTCGGTCAGGTCGCCGCCGGCCTCGCGGCCATGCACTCGCGCGGCATGGTGCACCGCGATCTCAAGCCCGCCAACGTGCTCATCGACGCCACGACCCCGGCGCGCGCCCGCATCGCCGACTTCGGCATCGCCTCGCTCGGTGGAGACGCCGACGCCTTCGCCGTGACCGCAGCGGCCAGCGGCATCGCCCTGACGCGCCCGGGCGCGATCATGGGCACGCCCGCGTACATGGCGCCCGAGATGGTCACCGGCGCGCAGGCCGTGGGGCCCCCGGTCGACCTCTTCGCCTTCGGCGTCGTGGCCTACGAGACGCTGTCCGGCGGACGCCCCTTCGCGGTGCCGCCCTACCTGGCGCATCTGGGCGGCCAGGAGCTGGTCGCGGCGACGCCGCTGCCCCCGGGGCTGCCGCCCGCCCTCGCGGCCATCGTGCACGCCTGCCTGGAGCTCGATCCCGGCGTGCGCCCCGCCGCCGCCGAGGTCGCCCGCGCCTTTGCGGCGCTGGGCTGAGGCCGGCGCGCCTACGGCCCGTGGCTGTCCCGGTGGTGCTTGTCGGCCTTGCGCTTGCCGAAGAGGAGGCGTTGCTCGTTCCTGGCGCGCAGCGCGGCGTAGAACTCGCGCAGGAAGCGCTGGGTGTCGCGCACCTCCCCCTGCCAGTCGATCTTCTTCCGGATGCGCTCGGCGATGGCCGAGAGCTCGCCGGGGTTCGGGCGCGCGGCGTCGCGCCGGAGCACGTCCTCGAGCACCTGCAGCTCGTAGATGCCGTAGACGTCGAGCTGCTTCGGCGAAAACGCGAAGAGGGCCTCCTTGCCGGCGGCGGGCTGGGCCGCGGCCGCGAGGTCGGTGAGCAGCACCGCGCGCGGCGCGGAGACGACGATCGTGCCGCCCACGAGGTCGCCCACGCGCAGCCGGTCGCGGTTGAAGAGCGGAAGGAGCGCGCACAGGAGCAGCCACACGAGCGCGAGCAGCATCGCCCAGCCGGGGGCCCCGTCCCAGAGCTGCTCAGGCGCGAGGAGCGCCCCGAGCGGCAGGAACACCTCGAGGTCGCGCACGAGGTTTCGCGAGACCACGGCCTCGGTGGTGAGCGCGCCGCCGTGGCGGTCGATGACGCGCAGGCCGAGGCGCTTCTTGCCCGGGGTCAGGCCCCGCCACCGCAGCTCGAAGCCCATGAAGTAGAACGCGCGCAGGAGGAACGCGCCCACGAGCGCGATCGCGATGGGCACGCCGCCGCCGGGGCCCGACAGCGCGAAGGTCGCGAGCAGGACGAGCAGCACGGTCGCGAGCGCCACGAGCAGCAGATCGATGAGGAACGCCGCGGCGCGGTCGCCGGCGGTGGCGACGCGGAAGTGGAGCGGCACGCCCTCGGGCGTCAGCACCTCGCGGATGCGCTCGGCGCTCACGCGCGCCCCCTCCCGCCGCGCGCGAAGTAGTAGGTCCAGAAGACGACCGTGGCCGTGACGACCGTGAGGCGCACGCCGACGTCCTGCACGGTCTGGCGGAAGACGCCCTCGATCACGCCGGCGATAAGGAAGAGGAAGACGGCGCCGAGCGCGAGCACGCCGGCCTTGCGGCCCTCGGAGGCGAGCTCGTAGAGGCGCCCGCGCGGGCCGCCGAAGACCAGCGTCTCCGCGATGACGAGCCCGCCCGCCGCGCAGAGGATCACGGCGCCGATCTCGGTGACGCCGTGGGGCAGCACCCACGCCCAGAAGTCGAGCGCGAGGTCGCGCGAGTGGTAGAGCGCCGCGAACGCCCCGAGCAAGAAGCCGTTCGTGAGCAGGAGGATGAAGACCGGGATGCCGAACGCGAAGCCGAGCGCGAAGCAGAGGATCCCGATCTTGGCGTTGTGCGTGAACAGGAACGACGCGAAGACCGTGAGCCGCGTGGCCTCGCCCTCCTTCTGGTAGAGGATGTCGCGCAGCTCCTTGGTGGTGGCCGCCGGGCCGCGCCCGTCGGCATACGCGGAGTCGACGAACGAGTAGAACCGGTCCGCGTCGGCGCTGACGAGGAAGAACCCGACGAGGACGCCGAGGACGAGGAAGCCCGTCGCGGTCGCAACGTGCGGCCAGAAGCGGCGCACCGCGGCCGGGAACTGCGCGCCGAAGAAGGCGGCCAGCGACTCCCGGAGCGGACGCTTCTCGGAGTAGACGCAGAGGTAGGCGCGCGCGGCGAGCGTCTCGAGGTACTCGAGCACGTTCTTGTCGAGCGAGATGGCGCGCGCGACGGACAGCGCGGAGAGCACGCTCCTGTAGAGCGCGGGCAGCCGCTGGAGCTCGCCGGCCGTGAGCGTGGCGAGCCCGAAGCGCTCGACGCGCGTGCACAGGGCCTCGAGCTCGTGCCACGAGCCCTCGCGCTCGCGGCGGAAGTCGACCGACTTGAGGGCGATCACAGGCCCGCTCCGCGGCAGGCTACAGGCTTCAGGCTGCAGGCTTCAGGGCCGGATCCGGACCAGAGGCGAGGTTGCGGGCGCGGTGTTCGAGCCGACCCGACGTGCGTGCGCCTGGCATCCGCTCCGATCCGAAGCCCCAAGCCCGAAGCCTGAAGCCTGAAGCCCCGCTTCACACCAGCTCCCGGCGCTTGACCTCGAGGTAGCGGTCGATGAGGCGCGGGCCCGCGTGCTCGGGCAGCGCGTCGATGCAGTGCACGCCGAGGCGCGCGATGCGGCGCAGGACGAGGTCGCGCTCGCGCAGGAGGTCGTCGGCGACCACGGCGCGGTAGACGTCGGGCAGCGCGGCCGGCTCCGCGCGCGAGAGCTCCGCGAGCGCGGGATCTCGCAGCGCCACGAAGAGCACGAGGTGCTTTCGCGCGATGCGCGCGACGTTCTCGACCATGAGCTCGGCGGTGACGGTGTCCGTGAAGTCGGTGAAGAGGACGACGAGCGAGCGGCGCGCGAGGCGCGTCGAGAGCTCCGCCAGGCCCAGCGTGAAGTTGGTCTCGCCGCTCGAGTACTCGAGCTCGGCGGACTGCGCCTCGAGGCGCGAGAAGGCGCCGAGGCTGCCGGCGGGCGCCGACCACGCGCGCACGCGCTGGTCGAACGCGAAGAGCCCCACGCGGTCGCCGGTGTGGAGCGACACGTACGACAGGAGCAGCGCCGCGGAGATCGCGTGATCGAGCCGCGGCATGCCGCCGAGCGGCTCGCTCATGAGGTGGCCGGTGTCGAGCGCGACCACGACCTGGTGGTTGCGCTCGGCGCGGAACTCGGCGCACAGCAGCTTTCGGTGGCGCGCGGAGGACTTCCAGTCGATCGCGCGGTGGTCCATGCCGCGCACGTACTCGCGCAGCGTCTCGAACTCCGAGCCGTCGCCGACGTAGCGCTCGACGCGCAGGCCCGCCCACGGATCTCGCGCCGAGAAGAAGCGGATGCCGGCCTGGTGCACCGCGCGGAGGTTCGGGACCACGGCGACGCTGCGATGGAGCGGCAGCACCGCCCGCCGCTCCGACAGGCCGAGCGGGCCCGTCCAGCGCAGCCAGAGCTGATCGAGCGAGAGCGCGCCGCGCCGGCGTGCGCGCAGCGGAAAGCGCAGGACGGGTGAGGCGGCGAGCCGCGTGCGCGCGCCCTCGGTGGGCAGCCACTCGGGGTCGAGGTCGAGCACGCCGTGCACGTCCGCGCTGCCGCCCGCGGCCTCGAGCGCGACCGTGGTCTCGTCGGCCTCGCCGATGTAGAGCTGCGAGGGCGCGCTGACGTCGGCGCGCAGCCGGCGCACCGGCAGCGCGAGGAGCGCGTCCGCGGCGAAGACCAGCACGAGGCCGCCGAGCGCGCTCGCCCAGATCGGCCAGAGCGCGCCGCCGAGGAGCGTCGGCAGGACCGCCACGGGCAGGAGGGCGAGCGCGAGCGCCAGCATGCGGCGTGTCGGCCGGAGCGGCATCGCCGTGAGCGCCTGGCTCATCTGGGCGCCGCCACCTGCTCGAGCACGCGGCCGAGGACGACGGGCGTCGTCAGGCCCTCGATCTCCGCGGCGGGAGACAGGACCAGGCGGTGTCCGAGCACGGGCTCGGCGAGCGCCTTGATGTCGTCGGGGATGACGAAGTCGCGGCCCTGCAGCGCGGCCCACGCGCGCGACGCCGTGGCGAGCATGTTCGCCGCGCGGGGCGAGGCGCCCGCCCGGAGCGCGGGGTTCTGGCGGGTGGCGCGCACGAGGTCCACGACGTAGTCCACGAGCGGGTCGGCCAGGCGCAGCCCCGCGACCGTGCGCCGCGCGGCGACGAGGAGCTCGAGGCTCGCGACGCGCAGGAGGCCGAACGCCTCGATGGGCGGCATCGCGGTGCGGTGGCCGTGCAGGTGCACGAGCGCGCGCTCCTCGTCGCGGCTCGGGTAGTCGATGCGGATCTTGAAGAGGAAGCGGTCGAGCTGCGCCTCGGGCAGGGGATACGTGCCCTCCTGCTCGATCGGGTTCTGCGTCGCGAGGACGAGGAACCCCGCGCCGAGCTCGAACGACTGCCCGTCGATCGTGACCTTGCGCTCCTGCATCGCCTCGAGGAGCGCCGCCTGCGTCTTGGGCGGCGTACGGTTGATCTCGTCGGCGAGCAGCAGCTCCGTGAAGATCGGGCCCTTGGTCAGCGTGAAGGCGTTGGTCTGGAAGTTGAAGAGGTTCGTGCCGAGCACGTCGCCGGGCATGAGGTCGGGCGTGAACTGGATGCGCCCGAAGCGCAGGTCGAGCGCGGTCGCGAACGCGCGCGCGAGCAGGGTCTTGGCGGTGCCGGGCACGCCCTCGAGCAGCACGTGGCCCTCGGCGAGGAGGGCCGCGAGCATGAGGTCGATCGCGCGGTCCTGACCGACGACCACCTTGTGTACCTCGCTTCGTAGGCGCTGCGCGGTCTCAGCGATCGCGGAAAGGTCCATCCAGGATCTCCTGTCTCCATGCGTGGATGCGGCGGGCCAGGGCCACGGCGCGCGCGCTCGGGGCGTCGGCCGACCACTCGGCGACCTCGCGCTCGAGCGCGGCCGCGTCCTTGCGGCTGCGCGCGCGATCGAGCCAGCCCGCGAGCTCTTCGGCCTGCAGGCCCGGCGGTGCGTGGAGCGCCCGGCCGGCGTCGGCGAGCGCGGCGGCCATGTAGCGTCCGAGCGCCACGCGCGCGTGCCGCCCCTGGCGGAGCAGCTCCGCCGTGTGGTCGATGAGGTATCGCTTGCCCGGGGGCAGCGGCGGCGGCGGCGCGACGAGGCCCCCGAAGCGGCCCACGCCCGCCCACAGGAGGAGCGCCACCGCGAGGAGCGCCTGCGCGATCGCGAGCACGAGCGGGAAGTGGAAGAGCTCCTGCCACACCGTCTCGACGCGGCGGTGGCCGTGCATGGTCTCGTCGATCACGACGGCGCCCTCCTCGCGCGCGAGCTCGAGGATGCGCACCGCGAGCGTGGCGTTGTCGCGCCGGGGAAGGCCGTGGTTCGAGAGCAGGTCCGGGTCCGCGAGGATCCAGCGCGCGCGGTCCTCGGGGCCCCGCAGGCGCGCGAGCAGGATCCCCTCGGGCCCCGCGAGGACGGGCTCGAGCGCGTCGGAGCCGCGCAGGAGCTGCGTGCCCGGCAAGGACGGCTGCGGCAGGCCGAGGAGCTCGTCGTCGGGGCTCGGGGCGAGGTGAACGCTGCGGTCCGCGGGCAGGCGCACGATCGTGAGCTGGTCGCGCGCCGACGGCGGCAGCGCGGCCAGCGCCACCTCCCGGGCGCGCTCGACGTCGAGCAGGCTCGCCTCCGCGATCCACTGCGGGTGCTCCGGCGACGGCGCGCCGCGCCACTTCGGCAGGACGACGAGCGTGCGCAGGGCGACGAGCCCCTCGAGGGCGTCGAGCTTGGGCGCGTCGGCCGGCTCGCCCGGCGCGGGATCGCGCGGCTCGCACAGGACGAGCAGGCCATTGCCCCCCGCCTTGGCGTCCGAGCGGTGGCGGCTGACGACGACGGGCACCTTGAGCCGCTCGAGCAACGCGACGAGGCCGTGGTGACCGATCGCGCTCGTCGAGAAGGCGTCCGCGCCCGCGGAGCGCTGGTCCACCCGATCGGCCGTCACGACGGACAGCACGAGGGCGAGCACGAGCGAGCCGCCGCCCGCGCCGAGGAGCACGCGCAGGCTGCGCCGCGAGAACGGCGAGGCCCCGCCGGAGCCGACCGACGGCTCAGCTCGATCCATACGCCTCGGCGAATGTGTGGAAGCGCTGGCGGCAGCGCGCGAAGTCGGCCGCGCTCGGCTCCGCGCCGCCGAAGTGGCAGCGCTCGGCCTCGGAGACGAGGTCCGAGAGCGCGCCGCGCGGGGTCTCGGGGAGCGTCAGGCGCCCGAGGATCTCGCGGCTCGTCCACGCGGGCGCGAGCGGCGTGTCGGCCCGGCGCGCGAGCACCTCGAGGGTGCGCAGGAGCAGCACGTGGATGGCCTCGGCGTACTGGCCCGCGGCGGCGAGGGCCTCGGCGTCGGCGAGCGGCAGGGCGAGCTCGCGGGGCGAGCCGCGCGCCTCGCGTCCGGCGTCGGCGTCGGCGCCCGTGCCGGGGATGCGCCACGCCTCGCGCGCGAGGACGCCGAGGAACACCAGCACCGCGGCGATGGCGAGCCCCCACAGGAGCCACTGCGCGACGTGGGCGAGGGGAGAGGCCGACAGGCGCCCGAGGCCGCGCAGCGCCTTGCCGAGCGCGGCGGCGTCCTCGCCCGGCTGCGGGTGCCCGGGCAGGCGCGTCTGGTACTTGCCGGGGTCAAGGACCTGCCTCGTGGCGTCCTGGATCTGGGCGGGCGTCGCGGCCGCGCCGAAGAGACCCACGAGGACCGCTAGGAAGAGCCCCACCCGCGCCGATGGTATCAGCGGCGCCCCGCGCGGATCGCGTCCCTGCTTACTTTCCGCCGCGGGCCTTGGTGAAGGCGACGACGAACGGCGCGCCGTGCGCGTGCAGCCACGCGCGCGTCTGATCGGTCAGGCCGAGCTCCTCGAGCAGCGCGCCGAGGGAGACGTCCGCGATCGCCGTGACCTGCGCGCGCACCTCCGCCTCCACGGCCTTGCGCACCTCCTCGCGCGCCCAGTTGTGCGCGACGAGCGCGGGCGCGAAGAGGTCGATGAGCTGCCACGGCACGTCCGCGAGCGCCTCGCCCACGACGCGCTCGGGCCTGTCGGCGAATTCCATGAACGCGCGGCGCCGGCGCTTGCCCAGCATCGCCGCGGTGGCGTCGCTCGAGAGGCGCTCGCCCATCCGCCGCAGCACGAGCGTGGTGCCCGTGTCGACGAACTCGCGCACGCGCTCCTCGAGGCGCGCGCCGAGCTCCTCGCCGAGCCCGCCGAACAGGCTCTTGCCCGCGGCGCCGGCCATGCGCGCGCCGAAGCCGAGGACGCCCTTGCCGCCGCTCGTCGCCTTGCGCACGACCGCCGTCAGCGACTCGAGCAGCATGGCCCGGACGGCCTCCTTGACCTCGGGCGACGACTCGAGCTCCTCGACGATGGCCTTCGGCACGCGCGCGGGCGCGCCGAGCATGCTCGCGAGCGCGTCGCGCATCGGCGCCGGCAGCCACGCCCCGAGCGGCACGGCGCTCGCCTTGGCCAGCGAGAGCAGGCGCGCGCGCGCGGGCAGCAGGAACCGCCGCTGCAGGACGCCCACCGCGGCGGGCTTCGAGAGCGAGTCGATGGCGCCGAGGATCTCCTCGGGGTCGAGGAAGTCGCCGAGCGGGCGGGTGCAGGCGAAGTCGAACGCCTCGTCGCACAGGGCGCGCGCGGCCTTCGGGGTCACTGCACGTCCTCGAAGCGGAGGATCTTGCCGAACACGTCGCCGGTCGCCGGGTCGATCTCGGGATCGAGGAAGACGCGCGTGACGAGCAGCGCCCGCAGCCCGGCCACGCCGTCCGCGCTCACGAGCTCCTTCGACGCCACGCCGATCGGCACGAGCGGGAAGCGGCTGTCCATCGCGACCGCGAAGCGGCTCGCGGCCTCCGCCGACGAGAAGAAGAACGCGTAGGGCCGCCGGCACCACATGTCCTGGCCGTCGGCCGTGAGGTACCAGACCACGTCCGGCAGGAACGAGACGAAGTCGGGCGAGCCGGGCGGGAACGCTTCGGGCGCAGGCATGAGCGCAAGGTAGGAGGGGCCCTCTCGAGGCGCAAGGGCCAGCGCAAGGCCGCCGGAAGCGCACCTTTACAGCCCCCCATCGCGCGGGAGACGATGGCGGGATGGGCGCTCCGACCATCCTCTGCATCTCGAGCTACTACAAGGGCAACCGCTTCCTCGAGACGTGCAAGGAGGCCGGCTGGAAGGTCATCCTCGTCACGCGTGAGTCCCTGCTCGGCGAGCCGTGGAACCGGCAGGCCTGCGACGAGGTGTTCGCCCTGCCCACGCTCTTCGAGCGCGACATGGTGATCCGCGGCATCACGTACCTCGCGCGGTCGCGGCAGATCGACCGCATCGCGCCGCTCGACGACT
The DNA here is from genome assembly GCA_964593795.1 of uncultured Myxococcales bacterium. GTDB lineage: Bacteria > Myxococcota_A > Polyangia > JAHFDS01 > JAHFDS01 > JAHFDS01. The sequence goes on from CAZQJC010000304.1 coordinate 10,326, forward strand.
ACGACGTCGAGATGGCGGCCACGCTGCGCGAGCACATGCGCATCCCCGGCATGGGCGAGACCACGAGCCACTACTTCCGCGACAAGCTCGCGATGCGCGAGCGGTGCTTCGCGCGTGGCGTGCGCGTGCCGGAGTTCGTGCACGCGCTCAACGACGAGCGCATCAACGAGTACCTCGACCGCGTCCCGGCGCCGTGGCTCATCAAGCCGCGCTCGGCCGCCAATTCTTTTGGCATCAAGAAGTTCCACGACAAGGCCGGCATGTGGAAGTTCATCGAGGAGCTCGGCGACGACCGGTCGAAGTGGCTCATCGAGCGCTACGTGCCGGGCGACGTGTGCCACGTCGACGCGATCAGCTACGACGGGCGCGTGCTGTTCGCCGAGGCGCACAGGTACCGGCGGCCGCTCATGGACGTCGCCAAGGGCGGCGGCATCTTCGCGACGGCGACGGTCGAGCGCGGGAGCGCCGAGGAGAAGGACCTGCTCGCCATGCACCGCGAGGTGTGCGGGCACTTCGGCCTGCGCCACGGCGTCACGCACATGGAGTTCATCCGCGGCCAGGACGGGCACCTCTACTTCCTCGAGACCGCGGCGCGCGTCGGCGGGGCGCACATCTACGACCTCGTCGAGGCGACGACGGGCGTCTCGCTCTGGAGCGAGTGGGCCAAGCTCGAGATGGGCCAGGGCGAGACGGCCTACCAGGTGCCGCCGTCGCGCAAGGACCACGGCGGGCTCGTGCTCGCGCTGTCGCGGCAGGAGCAGCCCGACACGTCGCAGTTCGACGACCCGGAGATCAAAAAGCGCATCGACCTCAAGAACCACGTGGGCCTCGTCGTCGTCTCGCCCTCGCGCGAGCGCGTGGACTCGCTCCTCGCGTCCTACGAGCCGCGCATCCAGAAGGACTACCTCGCCTTCATGCCCGAGGCTCCTCCGTCGCACTAGTTGCGAGTGGCCGCCTGGAAGGCGGCCACCAGGAGGGGCGCGCCGCCCCTCCCCCGCCGCGGCGAAGCCGCGTCGGGCCCCCCTCCCTGCGTCTTCGCTCGCTTCGCTCGCTACGCCCTTGCGGCTCGCTTGCGCTCGCCTCGAGGCTCGCTTTTCCTCCGGGTCCGACCTGATTCCTGTTCCTTGTTCCTTGTTCCTTGTTTCTCCCCCCGCGGCGCGCCGGGCCCCCCTTCCTGCGTCTTCGCTCGCTTGGCTCGCTACTCCCTTGCGCGAGGGACGCCCTTGCGGCTCGCTTGCGCTCGCCTCGAAGCCCGCTTTTCTCCGGGTCCGACCCGGTTCCTGTTCCTTGGTCCTTGGTCCTAGTCCCTAGAGCACCGATCATGTTGAACCGTGTGCTGCAACGCGGACTTGCGAGCTGTCATGCGAAGAGGCTTCAGGCTCCAGGCTTCAGGCTTCGGGTCTCTGACCCGGATCCGGAGCCTGAAGCCCGAGGCCTGAAGCCCGA
>CAZQJC010000305.1:0-12764 GCA_964593795.1 uncultured Myxococcales bacterium
CATGCCCGAGTTCTCGGCAAGGCGCTCCGACTGTTGCGGGGCCCCTCTCCCGACGGGTCCCGTCGGGAGAGGGGCGGTTGCGCGACCCGAACGCTCTGCGGGGGTGAGGCCGGGCGTGGTGTTAGGGGCCAGAAGTTCTGGGGTGCTGGACTCCCAGAAGGACATTCCATCTGCCTAGGCAGATGTGACTAATCATGAGCCGGAGGCCGGAGTGGGGGGCCACACAGCTCAGCCGCGAGTTGCTCGAGGTGCCCATCGAAGCACCGGTGCTGGCGCGTGTCGGTGGAGGTACGGACTACTCGGTCTTGATCTGCTGGGCGAGGTAGTTCGCCTCGCCGACCTGCTTGACGAGGTCGAGCTGCGCCTCGATCCAGTCGACGTGCTCCTCCTCGCTGATGAGGATCTGCTCGAGCAGCTCGCGGGTGCCGTTGTCGCCCTCTGCGCGCGCGAGCTCGATGCCCTGGTTGAGCATCGGCACGGCGGCGTGCTCGAGCGCGAGGTCGAGGTGGAGCTGCTCCTTGACCGTCTGGCCGACGTTGATCTGGCCGTAGCGCTGGAGGTTCGGCACGCCGTCGAGGAAGAGGATGCGCTTGATGACCATGTCGGCGTGCTTCATCTCGCCGATGGACTCCTCGCGCAGCTTCTTCCAGAGGCGCTCGTAGCCCCAGTTCTCGCACATGCGAGCGTGGATGAAGTACTGGTTGATGGCGGTCAGCTCCATCGTCAGCACTTCGTTGAGGAGATCGATGATCTTCGGATTGCCCTTCACGCGGCTTCTCCCGCGGCGGCCGGTACGAGCACCGTCGCATTCGACGAGGTGACCGACCGTAGCGCCACGGGGGCGGAGCAGCAAGAAGAAGCGGCGGGATGTGCAGGCTGCGCGGGCCGCGGGCGCTTGCGCAGCATCGAGGCGATCGCGATCGGCTCGACCTCGGGCGCGGCCAGCATGGCCTCCAGCATCGGGCGGCAGCTCCCGCACTTGGTGCCGGCGGCGCAGGCCATCCCGAGATCCTCGAGCGTCCGGGCACCCGCGCGGATGGCAGCGCTGACTTGCTGATCCGTGATGCCCTTGCAGCTACAGACGATCATCGCGGTTGACCTCGCTGGTCGGCCGGGGAGCGCCGTTCCTGATAATGAAAATGACATTCAATTGCGAAGCTGTCAAGGGGGTGGATCGGGGGCCTCGGTGAGCTGGAGGTAGCGCTGCTCGAGCGAGGTGCCGGGGAGCACCTGGCGCACGCGCGCGCCGGCGTCGAGGAGCGCGCGCAGCGCGAGCGCGGTGGCCTCGTCGGGGTCCATGTCGGCGGGCGGCTGCACGAAGAGGGTCCGGTCGGCCTCCACGAAGCGGACCTTGCCGCCGGGGAGCGCGGCGCCCACGGCGTCGGTGGGCGCGGGGCCGGGGCCGAGGACGATGCGCAGCTCGCGCGCGCCGAGGAGCAGCGTCGCCATCGTGCCCTCGGCGACGGCTCTGCCGTGATCGACGAGGACGACGTGGTCGCACAGCGTCTCGAGCTCGAGGAGCTGGTGCGAGCTCACGACCACGGTGCGCTGGCCGCGCTCGGTCGCGATGGCCTCGCGGAGCGACGCCGCCTGGCGCGGATCGAGGCCCGCGGTGGGCTCGTCGAGGAGCACGAGCTCAGGGGCGCCGAGGAAGGCGAGCGCGACACCGGCACGCTTGGCCATGCCGTGCGAGAACGTGCCGACCTTGCGATCCGCGGCGTCCTCGAGGCCGACCAGCTTGAGGACGCGCGCGCGGGCCCCGTCGAGCGCGGCGCCGCGGAGCCCCTGCTGGCGGCCGAGCGCGGTGACGTGCTGGCGGAGCGAGAGGTCGGGGCCGAGGAGCGCGTCCTGCGGCAACGCGCCGAGCCGCCCGCGCAACGCCCCGGCGCGGGGCGGCTGGCCGAGGACGCGCACGTCGCCCGCGGAGGCGTGCACGAAGCCGCAGAGGATCGCGAACGTCGTGCTCTTGCCGGCGCCGTTCGGGCCGACGAGCGCCGTCACCGTGCCGCGCGGGACGGCACAGGTCAGGCCAGCGAGCGCGTGCACGGCGCCGTAGCGCTTGTGCACGTCGCGGAGCTCGATCGCGAGCGAGGGCACGGCGGCGGGCACGATGGCGGCGCTCACAGGTCGCGGCTCCGGAAGCGCAGGTGCCCGAGCAGGAAGAAGACGCTCGCGTAGGCGACGCCCCCGGCGCAGCCGGCGAGCGTCGCGAGGAACCCCGGCAGGAAGCCCTGCCTCCAGAGCGAGAACGGAGAGAGGAAGTGCAGCGCGGCGACGGCGTCGCCGAGGTGCGCGACCTTCGCCACGCCCTTGAGGGAGGCGAGGAGCGTCAGCGCGATGAGCGTGAAGATGCCGAGCGCGCGCCCCATGACGGAGGTCTTGCCGAGCTGTCCCGCTGCCTGCACCGCGGCGAGGAAGGCGGCCGCGTAGCACGCGAGGAAGGGCAGGAAGCGCAGCTCGGCGGCGAGCGTCGCGCCGAGCGGGAACTGCGGCAACCGGATGGCGCCGACGAGCGCGGCGACGAGCGCCGAGATGGCGAGCGCGGCGCCGTGGAACATCCACTGCCCGAGGCCCCAGCCGAGCCCGTAGGACAGGCGCGAGGTGCGCAGGAGCCAGAAGCGCGCGCCGCCGCGCTCGACGGTCGAGGCGAGCGCATCGCCTGACGCGATGGTCACGAGCAGCGGCGTGGACCACAGCGAGACCCACACCCAGAAGAGCGCCATCGGTGGCTCGGCGACCAGGCGCGTCAGGTCCTCGCCCTCCGCGCCCGACAGGCCATGCGCGATCTGGCGGTAGGCGTTGCTCGCGAGCTCCTTGGCCGCGGGCGGGAGCTCGGAGATCCCGAGCTTGCCGACGACCTCGCGGACGGCGGCCGTGAACACGAACGCCGCGGCCCCGCCGCCGAGGGCGTAGAGGAGCGCCAGCATGAGCGCCCGGCGCGTGCGCAGCATCTCGAGCGCGCTCGCGCGGGCGACGCCGAGCGCGTCGAGGAGGGTCTGCATGGGCCGACATTCTCGCACCGCTCGTGTCCCTCGCGGGGCCCCGCGCGCGCCCGGCGCCGGATATCGTGTGCCGTGGCCAAGGACGCGCTCGCCAGCTTCCACCCGCTCGTCGCGGAGTGGTTCGAGGGCGCGCTCGGAGCGCCGTCGCCGGTGCAAGCGCTGGCGTGGCCCGTCATCGGGCGCGGCGAGCACGCGCTCGTGCTGTCGCCGACGGGGTCGGGCAAGACGCTCGCGGCGTTCCTCGCGTGCCTCGACCGGCTGGTGTTCGGGCCGGTGGCGGAGGCGCGCGCGCGCTGCCGCGTGGTGTACGTCTCGCCGCTCAAGGCGCTCGCGGTGGACGTCGAGCGGAACCTCCGCGTGCCGCTCGAGGGCCTCGTCGCGCTCGCGAGGGCGCGCGGCGTGCCGCACCACGTCCCGGAGATCGCCGTGCGCACTGGGGACACGCCGGCCAGGGACCGGGCGCGCTTCGGGCGGCGTCCGGCGGACCTCCTCATCACGACGCCGGAGTCGCTCTACCTCGTGCTCGGCGCGGCGGCGCGCGCGTCGCTCGCCGGGGTCGACACGGTGATCGTCGACGAGATCCACGCGCTCGTGCCGCAGAAGCGCGGCAGCCACCTCGCGCTCTCGCTCGAGCGGCTCGATCGCGTCGCGGCGGCGCGGGTGCAGCGCATCGGCCTGTCGGCCACGCAGCGGCCGCTCGACGAGGTGGCGCGCTTCCTCGGCGGCGCGGCGAGGCCCGCCGAGGACCGGGGGCAGGACGCGACGGGCGCGCTGCCCGAAGACTTCGCCCATCCGAATGCGTCGATCGACTGGCGCCCGGTCACGATCGTCGACGCGGGGGCCCGGCGGCCCATCGAGCTGACGCTGGAGGTGCCGGAGGTGCCGCCGGAGGTGGAGGCGCCCGCGGCAGGCTCGGCGAGCACGTGGGCGGCCATCCATCCGCGTCTCGTCGAGCTCATCCGGGCGCACACGTCGACGCTCGTGTTCGTCAACAACCGCCGCACGGCGGAGAAGCTCGCGGGCGCGCTCAACGAGCTCGCGGGGGAGCCGCTCGTGCGCGCGCACCACGGCTCGCTGGCGCGGGACCAGCGGCACGCGATCGAGGAGGCGCTCAAGCGTGGCCAGCTCCGGGGCCTGTGCGCGACGAGCTCGCTCGAGCTCGGCATCGACATGGGCGCGATCGACCTCGTGGTGCAGATCGAGGCGCCGCCGTCGGTGGCGAGCGGCTTGCAGCGCGTAGGGCGAGCCGGGCACCGCCTGGACGCGGTGTCCCGCGGCGTCGTGATGCCCAAGCATCGCGGGGACCTGCTCGCCGCGACGGCGGTCGTGCGGGCGATGCGCGCGGGTGAGGTCGAGTCGGTGCACTTCCCGCGGGGGCCGCTCGACGTGCTCGCGCAGCAGGTCGTGGCGATGGTGGCCACCGAGGACTGGCCGGTGAACGCGCTCTTCGCCGCGGTGCGCGGCGCGGCGCCCTACGCGGCGCTCTCGCGGCGCATGTTCGAGCGCGTGCTCGACATGCTCTCCGGCCGCCACGCGTCCGACGAGCTGGCGGACCTGCGGCCGCGGCTGACGTGGGATCGCGCGCGCGGCGTGCTGTCGGCGCGCGAGGGCGCGCGGCGGCTCGCGGTCGTCTCGGGCGGGACCATCCCGGATCGGGGCCTTTACGGCGTGTTCCTCGCGGGGGCCGAGACGCCGACGCGCGTGGGCGAGCTCGACGAGGAGATGGTCTTCGAGAGCCGCGCGGGCGAGGTGTTCGTGCTCGGCGCGTCGAGCTGGCGCATCGAGCAGATCACGCACGACCGCGTGCTCGTGTCGCCCGCCCCGGGCGAGCCGGGCAAGATGCCGTTCTGGCGAGGTGAGCAGCTCGCGCGGCCGGTCGAGCTCGGGCGCGCGATCGGCAGGCTCACCCGGGAGCTCCTCGCGCAGCCGCGCACCGCGGCGATCGAGCTCCTGCGCCGGCGCGACGGGCTGTCCGCGCGCGCGGCGGAGAGCCTCGTCGGCTACCTGCGGGAGCAGCGCGAGACGGCCCACGCGGTGCCGGACGACCGGAGGCTCGTCGTGGAACGGTGCCCGAACGAGCTCGGGGACACGCGCATGTGCCTGCTCACGCCGCTGGGCGGGCAGGTGCTGGCACCGTGGGCGCTGGCGCTGCGCGCGAAGGTGCGCGGGGAGACGGGGCTCGAGATCGAGATCATGTGGGCGAACGACGGGCTCGTCGCGCGCTTCCCGGAGCGCGATCGACCGCCCGAGCCGTCGCTGCTCTTCCCACGGGCGGACGAGGTCGAGGCGCTCGTCTCGGCCGAGCTCGGCGGCTCATCGGTGTTCGCGGCGCGCTTCCGCGAGGCGGCAGGCAGGGCGCTGCTCCTGCCGCGGCGCGCCCCGGGCTCGCGCACGCCGCTGTGGATGCAGCGCAAGCGCGCGGGCGACCTGCTCGCGGTGGCCGCGCGGCACGGCTCGTTCCCGATCGTGCTCGAGGCCTACCGCGAGTGCCTGCGGGACGTCTTCGACCTGCCCTCGCTCGTCGAGACCCTGCGGGCGATCGAGGCGGGCGAGCTCGAGGTGGTGCCGATCGACACCCGCACGCCCTCGCCCTTCGCGCGCGGCCTGCTCTTCGGGTACGTCGCGAGCTACCTCTACGATGGGGACGCGCCGCTGGCGGAGCGGCGCGCACAGGCCCTGACGGTGGACGCGAGCGAGCTACGGGAGCTGCTCGGCGAGGCGGAGCTGCGCGAGCTGCTCGACCCCGAGGCGATGGAGGAGGTCGAGCGTGAGCTCCAGCGCCTCGTGCCCGGGCGGAAGGCGCGCGGCGTGGACGGCGTGCACGACCTGCTCCTCGGCGTGGGTGAGCTCGACGAGGCGGAGGTCTCCGCGCGCGTCGAGCCGGGGCTCGAGGTGCGTGGCGCCCTCGGCGCGCTCGTGGCCGCGGGGCGCGTGCTCCCGCTCCACCTCGGCGGGGCGGAGCGCTTCGTCGCCGTGGAGGACGCGGCGCGCCTGCGCGACGCGCTCGGCGTGCCGCTGCCCGCGCTTCCGGCCGCGCTGCTCGAGCCGCTCGCCGACGCGCTCGGCGACGTCGTCTCGCGCTACGCGCGGACGCACGCGCCGTTCTGCGCGGACGAGGCCGCAGCGCGCTGGGGGCTGCCGGTCGCACCGATCGAGGCGGCGCTGCACCGGCTGGCCAGCCAGGGCCGCGTGATGGAGGGCGCGTTCCGCCCGGGCGGTACCCGGCGCGAGTGGTGCGCGCCGGACGTGCTGCGGACGATCCGGAGGCGCTCGCTGGCCCGGCTCCGGCACGAGGTCGAGCCGGCCCCGCCGGAGGCCTTCTCACGGGCGCTCCTCGCGTGGCAGGGCGTGACGCAAAGGCGCCCGGGGCCGGACGCGGTGCTCGACGCGATCGAGAAGCTGCAGGGCTTGCCCATCGTGGCCTCGGCCCTGGAGCGCGACGTGCTGTCGGCGCGCGTCGAGGGCTACCTGCCGGGCGACCTCGAGGGCCTGTGCGCCGCGGGCGAGGTCGTGTGGATCGGCGTCGAGAGACTCGGCGAGCGCGACGGGCGCGTGGCGCTCTACCTCGCGGATCACCTCGCGCGGCTCCACCGGCCACCGCCGACCGAGGGCCCCGCTGCGCCTGAGCTCGACGAGCGCGAGCGACGCATCGTCGCCGCCCTCGGCGCGCACGGCGCGTCGTTCTTCCCGGCGCTCCACGAGGCGGCGGGCGCGGGGTACCCGCAGGCGACGCTCGAGGCGCTGTGGTCGCTCGTGTGGAAGGGCCTCGTCACGAACGACGGCCTGCGCCCGCTGCGCGCGTACGTGGGCCGCTCCGGCGGAGGCGATCGCGAGCGGCGGATCGCGAGCGGCCGGCCGTTCCGCTCGCGCCGCGTGGGCGCGCCCGAGGCGGACGGGCGATGGTCCCTCGTGCGCGATCGCGCCGGCGCGCCGAGCGACACCGAGCTCGCGACGTCGCTCGCGCGGCAGCTCCTCTCGCGCTATGGCCTCGTGACGCGCGAGGTCGCGGCCGCCGAGCAGCTCCCGGGGGGCTTCTCGGCCGTGTACGAGGTGCTGCGGCGCATGGAGGAGGCGGGCCAGGCGCGACGCGGCTACTTCGTGGCCGACGTGGGCGCGATGCAGTTCGCGCTGCCGGCCGCGATCGAGCTCCTGCGCGCGCTGCGCGAGCCGCCCGCGGCGACCGAGGTGCTGCTCCTCGCGGCGACCGATCCAGCGTGCGCGTACGGGGCCCTCGTGCCCTGGCCTGCGTGCGTCGGCCGCGCGCCGAGCCGCAGCGCGGGCGCCTACGTGGTGCTCGTGTCGGGCCGACTCGTCGCCTGGATCAGCAAGGGCGGCACGACGCTCGCCACGTTCCTGCCCGAGGATGCCGCCGAGCGAGCCGTGGCGGCGAGCGCCATCGCCGACCGCCTCGCGTTCCTCGCGCGCGCGCGCCCCGGGCGTCACGGAGGCGTGATGCTGGGCGAGATCGACGGCGCCGCGCCCGCCGGGCACCCGCTCTGGCCCGCGCTGCGGACCGCGGGCTTCACGCTGAGCTCGCGGGGCCTCTCGTACCGCGGGCAAGAGGCCTGAGCGCGCGTCGAGGTCACCGCACCGCGACGGGCACCAGCGCCACGAGCGCGCAGCCTTCGCCCTCCATCCGCACCACGACGGGCCTCGACTCGCTCAGCTTGCGCGCATTTCCGGGCGCTCCTACGCTGTTCGCGATGGCGATGGTCCTCGGGGGGTTCGTCGATGCGCTGGTGCAGAGCTTCGAGAACTGCCGCACCGGGCTGACGGACGAGCAGCTCAAGGCGGGCGAGGAGGCCGTGGCGCGGTTCTTCCTCGAGCGGTACGAGCACGAGGTCCCGCGGCTGCTCGAGGCGGTCAAGCTGCAGGAGCCGGTGTTGACCGGCGAGCAATCGCAGAGGCTCTACGACGAGCTCGACGGGCTCGTGCGCAAGGTGCTGGTGCCGGCGTACGCGCGCCTCGCGCTCAAGTTCTCGCCCAAGGAGCGCAACGACTTCTACCTCGTCCGGAAGGAGAGCCTGCGCGCCGCCGAGCGGATCGGCTTCGGCGCGGCGGGCATCGCCGTCGGCGCCTTCGTGATCTGGGCGCCGTGGATCCCGCTGTGGTCCAAGGAGTGGGTGCTGCCGTTCATGGTGGGGGGGCTCCTCTTCCCGAACCTGCGCCGCTACCTCGCGATGAAGCGCTACGAGCGCCAGCTCAACGACCTCGTCGCGCGGACGGATCGCGAGATCGAGCGCATCAACAACGCGTACCTCATGGCGCACGACGACGCGGGCGCGCTCGAGGCTCCTCGGACCGCGGCGCTGTCCGAGGGGACGCACGAGGCCGATCCGGCCGAGCAGGCCCGGCGCGCCGCGGCCGCGAAGAAGAAGGAGACCGTCTGATGGTGCGCATCCCCGGCGCTGCGGCCGCCAAGAGCGTCCTCGGCGGATCGCTGCGCAAGCTCCTCCTGCGCCTCGCCATCCCGTTCGTGCTGTTCTGGGTGTTCTACGGCTCGTGCACCGCGCGCGTGCACCCGAACCAGCTCGGCGTGGAGCAGAAGAAGTTCGGCTTCAAGACCGGCATCGTCGAGCGCACGTACGGCCCGGGGCTCTACTTCACCGGGCCCGGCACGACCATGCACGTCTTCTCGCGCGAGGTGCACGTGCTCGAGGCGTCGAACGAGCACGACGACTCGGTCAAGAAGGCCGCCAGCGTCGAGACGCGCAGGAAGGTCGAGAAGTACTACGAGCACCGCGACGAGCTCCTCGGCGGGTCCACGCACCGCGTGATCCCGGCGCTCAACATCCAGACCTCCGACGGCTACGCGGTCGTGGCCGACGTCGTGCTCCTCTACTCGATCGTCGACCCGATCCGCATCGCCAAGGACTTCGGCTGGGGGTCGCTGTTCGTCGACTCGTTCGTCATCAACACGTTCCGCAACGGCGTCCTCGCGAACCTCGGCAAGATGAACGCCGAGACGTTCTACGACGAGAAGGCGCGCATCGCCGCGGTCGAGGAGGCCGAGGCGTTCCTGCGGCAGAAGTTCGCGGAGCGCGGCCTCAAGGTGGAGCGGCTCTTGCTCTCGGCGTACCGCTACGCCGACAACTACGAGCGCTCGCTGCACGACAAGAAGGTCGCCGTCCAGGTCGCGGAGAAGAACAAGAAGGAGAGCCTGGTCAACGAGGAGCGCGCCAAGCTCCAGCAGATCGAGTCGAACGGCAACGCGCAGATCACGATCGCCGAGGCCGAGAACAACAAGCGCATCGCGAAGATCAAGAGCGAGGCGGACCTCTACGCCGCCGAGACGCGCGCCAAGGCGGACAAGGAGTTCAACGTCGCGCTGGCCGAGGCCAAGCGGCTCAAGGCGAACGCCCTCAACGCCGCGGGCGGCCGCTACGTCGTGGCGCTCGAGACGTCCAAGATGTTCGACAGCATCGAGGGCGCGGTGATGACGCCCGAGCAGTACATCGCGTTCATCCGCAACGCCTGGGCGCTGATCGGCGTGCAGGGAGGGGGCAAGGTGAGATGAGGCACCTCGGATGGATCGTCCTGGCTGCGCTCGGCGCCGGGTGCGGCGGGGCGACGCACTCGACCGAGGTGGGCGTGCGCACGTGCGCGCTCGGCGTCCTCGAGTCGCGCGGCCACCAGCAGGTCTACGAGCCGGGCGGCGTCTACTTCTTCCTGCCCATCGTCAACGAGTGGACGACGCTGCCGACGTCGCAGCAGAACCTGCTCATGAACGCGAGCCCCACCGAGGGCGACCGGCCGGTGCCCGACGACATCGCGTTCAAGACCAAGGACGGCAACAACGTCTTCATCGACGTCAACGTCATGTGGCGCATCGACCCGCGCAAGGCGGACGTCGTGGTCTCGCGCGTCGGCAGCACGATCGGCGAGATCAAGGAGCGCATCGTGCGGCCGCTGTCGCGCTCCGTGATCCGCGACGTGTTCAACGAGATCACGAGCGAGGAGTACTACCACGTCACGGTGAAGAACGAGCGCGCCGAGAAGGCGCGGGCGCTCTTGCAGAAGGCGCTCGGCGAGTACGGCATCCTCGTCGACATGCTGCAGGTGCAGCAGCACCGCTTCGACAAGGAGTACCAGGCCGCGATCAACGCGCAGAAGCAGGCCGAGGCCGACGTGCAGACGCTCAAGGAGCAGCAGAAGAGCATGGGCTCGCAGAAGTCGAGCGAGCTCGAGGGCAAGCGCGTCGAGTGGAACCGAAAGCTCGCCGACGCGGAGGGCGAGGCGGGCAAGGAGCGGGCGGAGGCGGACGGCTACTTCCAGACCAAGTCGAACCAGGCCAAGGCAACGCTCGCGGTCGCGCAAGCCGACGCGGAGGGCATCCGCAAGGAGGCTGAGGCGCTCTGCAAGCTGGGCGGCGACGCCTACGTGAAGATGCAGCTCGCCAAGCAGTTCGCCAAGCACCGCGTGATGCTGGTGCCGCAGAGCAACGTGGCGTCGATGAACGTGAACAAGGTGATCGAGCAGCTGACGAAGCAGGCCGCGGCGGACAGGGCGGAAGCGGAGAAGTAGGCAACTCCTGGCTGGGGCGCCCGATAACGACGGCGTGAACAAGGAACAGAGCAACAGGCAACAGGGCAACAACGAACTCGGAACGAGGGTCGGGGACGACATTTCGGCCCGGCTGGTGGCTGTGGCTGCCGAGGTCATCATCCTTGTTGGGGCGCTGCCGAGATCGCGCGCAGGTCGCCATGTGGAGGACCAGCTCGTGCGCGCGGGGACCGCGGGTGGCGCGCACTACGACGAGGCTCGGGCGGCCGAGAGCCGTGCGGACTTCGTCCACAAGCTCCGACTCGGAACGAAGGAGCTGCGGGAAACGAGCTACTGGCTGCGCGTCGCGGCGATGGCTCGGCTCCTCAAGCAAGATCTCTCTGCCCTCCTGCGAGAGATCGACGAGCTGGTCGCCATCCTCATCGCGTCCGCGCGCACCGCGCGGCTCAACGGACGGCCCTGACCACCTCGAGCGTCAGGCATTCCCTGCTCTGCGTTGCCTGTTGTTCTATTGCTCTGTTCCTTGTTGATCCGGAAGGCGGAGCGCGGAGCGGTCTCGGACGGTCGTCGCGATGCCGCTGCACATCTTCTCGAGCGGCAGGTCGTTGTCGTCGGTGCCGAAGGGGTCCTCGATCTCGACGCCGATCTCCTCGATGCCGAGCATGACGAACGACACGAAGAGCACGACCGCGATGGTCCACCACCGGAACTCGGAGACGAGCGCAAACGGGAGCGTGCCGCAGTACAGCATGATGGCCCGCCGCAGGTGGACGACGTAGCCGAAGGGCAGCGGCGTCGAGTGGATGCGCTCGCACGCGCCGATCGCGTCCATGAGCTCGGACACGTGGCGATCGGCGGCGAGCCAGGCGTTCTCGGACAGGTGGCCGGCGTCCCGCGCCGCGCGCAGACGCTCCGTCACCCGCCGCAGCGTCGCGAGCGGCACGTGGGCCTCCGCGAGCACCGCGTCGACCCTGGGCCTTTCGAGCCAGCTCGCGGCGTCCCCCAGCGACTGCTCCCCGCGCAGCTTGTGCATCGCGCTGTACGGGAAGGCGGCGACCCAGTCGAGGATCTCGCGCGAGACGGCGGGGACCGCGGCGCAGTGCACCGACACGATCCGCGCCAGGTTGCGCGACGCGTTCGTGATGTTGCCCCACTGGCGGCGCCCCTCCCAGAAGCGGTCGTAGGAGGCGTTCGTGCGGAACACGAGCAGCAGGCCGAGCGCGATGCCGATGAGCTGGTGCGGGCGGTCTGACAGGCCGTGCAGCCGCTCGCTCACGAAGAGCGCCGTCACGAGCGCCGCCCAGGCCGTCGCGACCGTGATGCGAAGGGAGAGCTTGCGGCCCATCGAGCCGCGAAGGACGAAGACGTTCGGGATCCAGTCGTGGCTGTCGTACTCGATCATCCATCTGCCTCGACGAACAGGTCGTCCACCGGGCCGGCGCCCTCGCGCACCAGCACCGCCTCCCGGCCGGACAGGTCGATGACCGTCGACGGCACGATCCCGCCGTAGCCCACGTCGAGGATGAGCGCGAGGCCCCCGAAGGCCTCCTTGATGTCCTCCGGATCCGACAGGGGCTCGTGGTCGAGCGCGGCGGTCGTCGTGACGAGGGGATTGCCGAGGCCCCGGCACAGCGCGAGCGGCACCGGGTGGTTCGGCACGCGCAGGCCCACGGTCTTCTGCTTGGACTGGAGGATCCTCGGCACCTCGCGCGAGGCCGACAGGATGAACGTGTACGGCCCCGGCAGGAGCCGCCGCATGATGCGGTAGTGCCAGTTGTCCACCGAGGCGTAGCGCGCGATGTCCGAGAGGTCCGGGCAGATGAGCGCGAGGCGCTGGTCCTTGCGCATGCCCTTGATCTCGTAGACGCGCTCGACCGCCTTCTTCTGCATGGCGTCGCAGCCGAGGGCGTAGGAGGTGTCGGTCGGGTACGCGATGACCTCGCCCGCGCGCAGCACCTCGAGCGCACGTGCGATCTTGTGCGGTTCGGGGTGCTCTCCGTTGAGCTGGAGCCGGGGTGCGGGCATGGGCGGGCGCGCAGTCTATCGCGGAACAGGACCAGGGGCTGTCCCTCGTTGGCGACAGCGGACACTGCGCCGCGAGCGCAGATGTGGGTTCGGACTAGAGCACCGAACGGGTTGAACTGCGTTGGAGAATGCGGGCTTGCGCAGGCCCGCTGATCCGTGGACGAGCGCCGTCGCTGAAGGCTTCGGGCTTCAGGCCTCGGGCTTCAGGCTCCGGATCCGGGTCAGAGACCCGAA
>CAZQJC010000306.1:0-10024 GCA_964593795.1 uncultured Myxococcales bacterium
GGGCTTCAGGCCTCGGGCTTCAGGCTCCGGATCCGGGTCAGAGACCCGAAGCCTGAAGCCTGGAGCCTGAAGCCTCTTCGCATGACAGCTCGCAAGTCCGCGTTGCAGCACACGGTTCAACATGATCGGTGCTCTAGCGCACCGAGGCGTCGAGCAGCTGCTTGACCTTGGTCCACTGGATGGCGCCGCCGGCGATCGAGCCGCGGCGCCCGGTGGGCTGCCACAGGAAGTCGGGGTGCGCCTTCTTCGACGTGCCGACCCACTCGCCGCCGATGATCTTGCCGGCCGCGTCGACCTCGAGCACGTACCGGTAGCTGTCCGTCTTGGTGTACGTCGCGATGCGCGACGAGAGGTTCCCGTCCGTGCTCGACGGCGACTCGGAGATGTACGACGCCGTCATCTTCACGTCGTAGAGCTTCACCGCCCTCGCGTTGAACGAGTAGCTGCCCGTGTCGCCGGTGACGAGGCGATTCGCCTCCGACGCGCTCACCTCCGTCAGCGACGTCACGCGGTAGCCGCGCAGCGGCTGGTTCCACACCTCGTCGTCGCGCGTGCGGTCCTCGACGAACGACTGGCCGCGCAGGCCGAGCAGGTTCGTGACCACCACGTGCCACGTGCCGGGGTTCGTGTCGCGGCAGTCCGTGTTCGTGGGCCGGCCGTTGGCGTCGAACCGCTCGCCGGACGAGATCTCGCAGCGGCCCGAGACGCTCTTGGCGACGTTGTCGTCGTAGCCGAGCTCGACGAGCGCCTTGATGTCGTTGACCTTGAACGTGACGCCGCCCAGCGTGACCGCGTGCTTGGGCTCCGGCTCGAGGATGGCCGCAGGCGACCACGCGTGACAGATGCCCCACCACGTGGGGATGCAGCGGCCCGACGTCTGCCCGCGGCGCTTCGAGCACGACTCGCCCGACGCGCACTGCGACGTCGTGGTGCACGCGTCGCCGCCCGAGCCATCGACGCCGTTCGATCGGCTGACCGCGTCCTCGACCGCCGCGGGATCGAGGCCGAAGGCGCGCGCGTACTTCGCGCTAGGGGACTCGCTCGAGGCGCCGTCCCACCGATAATTGATGCTGTCCTGGTAGACGGGCCAGTAGCTGGCGGCCCACGGCGTCTTCGTCGCCTCGCCCGTCCGGGGCAGGCTCGCGAGGCGGTACTCGAGGGTGCCGAGGTTGCTCGGCGCGTCGGGGCGGGTCCACGCCTCGGACTTTCCGTCCTCGCCGAGCACGGGCTCGGCGTCCTCCGCGGCGGGCGCGGTCGGGTCGGCGCCGCAGCCCGCGAGCTGGAGCGAGAGCAGGGAGCCCGCGGTGAGGTGCAGGACGTAGGTGCAGAGATCGAGGCCGGTCTGGGTACGCATGCGGCCCGCCCTGAGCACCTCCAGTGCCCAGCGCAACCGCGCGGAAGCGCGCGCGCCCGCGCCGGCCACTCGGGCTTTCTGGCGCCGCCAGCAGCCACTTTTCCATGTGCGAAGGCGAATGCGATCGCAAAAAACGGGGCCCGGGAGCCACACCCACGCTAGTCTCGGGCCGTGGATCCGGGCGAGACCATCGCGATGCTCACCGTCTTCGGGACGCCCGTCGGCATCGTCCTGATCTCGAAGTACTTCAAGCTCCGCCACCACCTGCTCGAGCTCGAGGAGAAGCGCCTCCTCGCGGCCCAGTCCACCGCGAGCACCGAGAAGCAGAAGCGCCTCGAGGCGCGCGTGCAGAACCTCGAGACGATCGTCAGCTCCGTCGATCACGAGCTCAACCAGCGCATCAACCGCGTCGCCGCCGAGGCGAGCCACGCGCGGCGCCTCATCCCGACGCGTGCGGGACACGCCGAGCCCGCGGGGCTCTCGCTCGGCCTCCTCCAGGTCGGCCAGCTCGTCCTCGGCCGCTACAAGATCCTGCGCGAGCTCGGCCACGGCGGCATGGGCGCGGTCTACCTCGCCGAGGACTCCAAGCTCGGCGAACGCGTCGCGCTCAAGACGATCCTCTCGGGCGAGACGACGGAGGACATGCTCACGCGCTTCCGTGGCGAGGTGCAGGCCGCGCGCAAGGTCACCCACCCGAACGTGATCCGCATCCACGACCTCGGCGAGGACGGCGCCATCCTCTTCCTGTCGATGGAGTACATCGAGGGCGAGACCTTGTGGGCGCGGGTGCAGCGCCTGCGCCGCATGCCGATCGCCGAGTCCCTCGACGTCCTCGACGATGTCTGCGCGGGCGTCTCCGCCGCGCACTCGGCCGGCGTGGTGCACCGCGACCTCAAGCCGCAGAACGTCCTCCTCGGCGCGACCGGCGGCGCGCGCGTCGTCAAGGTGATCGACTTCGGCCTGGCCAAGGCCCCGACGATGACGGGCCTGACCGCGACGGGCTTCATCCTCGGCACGCCCGAGTACATGGCGCCCGAGCAGATCCGTGGCGGCACCGTCGACGTCCGCACCGACGTCTACGCGCTCGGCGCGACCGCCTACTTCGCGCTCACTGGCCAGCCGCCCTTCGTGCGCGACTCTCCCATCGCCGTCGGCTTCGCCCAGGTCACCGAGGACCCGCAGCCGCCGCGCGAGCTGCGCCCCGAGATCCCCGAGGCCGCCGAGGGCGCGATCTTGAAGGCCCTCTCGAAGGACCCCGACGACCGCTTCCCCGACATCGCCACGATGCGCGCCGCGCTGCGCTGACGCGCGATACCCTCACGCAATGCTGCGTCGCGCGCTCGTGGCCTTCGGCCTCACATTCGCCTGCACGCATGAATGCCCAGGCGAACTCGAGGACGCCATCGCCGAACGCCGCGCCTGTACGGGCTCCTTCGAATGCGCGTTCATCACCGTGGGCTGCACGTCGAAGGCGTCGTCGACCTGCGCCCGTGAAGTCTACGTGCGTGCCGACGCCGTCGCGTACTTGACGAACCTGGCCAACCGCAGCGGGGGCAACGACGACAATCCGCACGACCAGTGCGCCCTCGCTCCACCGCCCGCTGCTTGCATCAAACACCTCTGCAGCCACCCCTGAACCCCGATCCGAATCCCCCGTCCCAGTCTCCTGTCTCCTGTTCCGCTTCGAATGTTACGCTGCCCCCGCCGTGTCCTCCGCGCCTGCACGCGCGCCCGCACCCGCCCAGCCACCGCGGCAGGGCCGAAACCTGCTCCGTGCGCCGGGCTGGCTCTCGGGGATGCTCGCGGTGGGCGGCTTCGCCTGCGTCACGTTCTACGTCTTCCAGTTCTTCGACGCGCGCGCGATGGGCGATTCGCGCTCGCCGCTCGAGGCCCTGTTCACGCACTTCGACCTCGAGACGCTCCAGAACTCGCTCGCGAACCTCTCGCAGGTCGTCGCAGCCGTCCTCGGCATCGCCATCACCGTCGTGGCCATCGTCGTCCAGCTCGCCGCGACCCGCTACACGCCGCGCGTCACGGACCTCTTCTTCCGGGACGGCACGAACCTCGCCGTCCTCGGCCTCTTCGCCAGCTCCTGCCTCTACACGCTGTGGGTCAGCATGACCGTCGGCAAGGGCTACCTGCCCGTGCGGTCGATCGGCTTCGGCCTCGTCATCGTCTCCGCGAGCGTGCTCGTCCTCGTCCCCTACTTCTCCTACGTGTTCGCGTTCCTCGAGCCCGAGCGCGTGATCCGGAAGCTCGAGCTCGACGCGCTCTCCACCGCGCTCCGCGCCCGGCGCGGCCAGTCGCTCGCGCAGCGGCAGGAGATCGTGCTCGCCAACCTCGAGCACCTCGCCGACATCGCCGTCAACGCGGTCAGCCAGAACGACCGCATCATCGCCACGCGCGCCTGCAGCGCGCTCGGAGATCTCGTGGCGCGCTACCTCGAGCAGAAGCCCCAGAGCCCGGACTGGTTCCGCCTCACCGACAAGCTGCGCGACAACCCCGACTTCGTGGCGCTCGCCGCGGAGAGCCTGCTCGACCTCGAGGACAACCGCACCTGGCTGGAGTTCAAGGTCTTCCGCCAGCTCCACGCGATCTTCCTCGCGGCCCTCGGGAACCTGCGCGACCTCGCGCCCGTCGTGGCCATCGAGCTCCGCCGCGTGGCCGAGGGCGCCGTCTCCACGAACGACCGGGTCGCCCTCGACCTCACGATCAAGTTCGTCAACACGCTGCTGCGGGCCTCGCTCAACGCCCGCGACGTCCGGACGGCCTACAACGTGCTGCACCAGTATCGGCTGCTGTGCGAGAACATGCTCCTCGCACGCCTCGACGAGGAGGCGGTGCAGTGCGCCGCGCACCTGCGGTACTATGCCCAGGTTGCGCACGGCATGTCGCTCGGGTTCGTGACGGAGACGGCGGCGTACGATCTCGCCCGGCTGTGCGAATGCGCGGCCGTGGCCAGCGCGCCCGTGCAGCGGCGCATCCTCGATCACCTGCTGCAGGTCGACAAGGAGTCCGAGACCGACGCGCAGGAGACGGGCCTGCGCGGCGTGCGCAAGGCGCAGGTCAAGCTCGCGACCTTCTACCTGGAGCGCGGCGAGGAGACCACGGCCCGCGTGATCTGGGAGGACATGAAGAACGAGCGTCCGGAGCGGCTGCGCTCGATCCGCGACGAGCTCTCGGCGGTCACCGACCGCTACTTCTGGGAGGTCGTGGACCGCGGCCTGAACTTCGACTTCCTCGAGCCGTCGCGAAAGGCGCAGCTCCCGACGTTCTTCTCGTGGTTCCCGGCGCTGCGCGCCTCGGCCGTGCCGCCGGGAGCTCCCACAGGAGCCGCGTCGTGAGCCCCGTGACGGGCCCGTCGAGCCTCGGCTCCGGCGTCTACACGCCCGGGAGCGACGAGCTCGAGGCCGAGGGCGACGCGCCGCGCGTCCTCGTGGTCGACGACGAGCGCGTCATCCGCGAGATCCTCTCCGACTTCTTGACGATGGAGGGTTACCTCGTCCGCACGATGGACGACGGCGAGGCGGCCCTCAAGGAGCTGCAGCGGCGCCCGTACAACCTCGTCCTGTCCGACCTCAAGATGCCGAAGATCGGCGGGCTCGAGCTGCTCGAGCACATGGCGGCCCTCAAGATCGAGGTCCTGACGGTCATCATGACCGGGTTCGGCACCGTCGAGACCGCCATCGAGGCGATGAAGAAGGGCGCGTACGACTACATCCTCAAGCCCTTCAAGGTCGAGGAGGTCATCCACGTCATCCAGCGCGGGCTCGACCGCCAGCGCCTGCAGGCCGAGAACATGCGCCTGCGCGAGACGATCTCGCTCTACCGCATCGCCGAGGCGATGTCGTCGAACCTGTCCGTCGAGGGCGTGCTCGACCTCATCCTCGCGGCCGTGCTCGACGAGACGCGCGCCGACCTCGCGACGCTGTGGCTCACCGACCCGCGCACCGGCGTGTTCGAGGAGCGCAGCCGCAAGGTCGCCGGCAACCACACGGTCGACCTGGCGTGCGGCGTCCACCTCGAGAACATCCTCGCGCACTTCAAGGAGGACCGCCCGCTCATCGCGAACGGCGCGCGCTGCAGCCGCTTCACCGAGGCGCCGAAGGCCCACCGGGTCACCTCGTTCCTGTCGGTGCCGCTCAAGGTCCGCGAGCAGGTCATCGGCTTCCTCACGGCCTACGCGCTCGGTGCGCCGACGCGCGGCCTCGGCCGCAAGTTCGACGAGGGCCACCGGAAGTACCTGGCCATCATGGGCTCGCGCGCGGCGGTCGCCATCGAGAACGCGCGCCTCTACGAGAGCCTGGTCGCCGCGAACGAGGACCTCACGACCGCGAACCAGTCGCTCGAGGAGAACTTCCGCCAGACCATCGTCGGCTTCGCGCACGCGCTCGAGGAGTCCGACCGTTACACGCGCGGCCACTCCGACCGCGTCGGCGTCTACGCCAAGCTCATCGGCGACGGCCTCACGCTGACCGAGCGCGAGAACGAGCAGCTCCGCTGGGCGGGCCTGCTGCACGACATCGGCAAGATCGGCATCCGCAACGACAAGCTCAACAAGCCCGGCAAGCTCACGCCCGAGGAGATGGCGATGTTCAGGACGCACCCCGCCAAGGGCAAGCGCATCCTCGAGCCCATCCCGTCGATGCGTGACCTCGTGCCGGCCTGCTATTGCCACCACGAGGCCTGGGACGGCTCCGGCTACCCGGAGGGCCTGCAGGGCGACAACATCCCCCTCATGGGCCGGATCGTGGCCGTCGCCGACGCCTACGACGCCATGACCAGCGACCGCGCCTACCGCAAGGCGCTGCCCCACGGCGTCGCCGTGGCCGAGCTCGAGCGCTGCGCCGGCGTCCAGTTCGACGCCGAGATCGTCGAGGTATTCCTCAATCGAATCGAGGCCATGCGCAAGGAGCAAGCGCGCAAGCGATAGGGGTCAGGCTCAACTTTCCAAGTTTTCCCGGACCGGTCGGAGCAACAAGTTGAGAAGTTGCCCCGGACCCCTGAACGGTGGAGGGCGAGATGGGCACCGAGAAGGATGAGATGGTGCCTCTGCGGATCGTTCGGTCCGACGATCGACTGGAGCCGCAGGCCCAGGCGACGCTGTCTCCGACCGCGGAGATCGAGCTCGTGGCGCGCTGCCAGCGCGGCGATCGACGCGCCTTCGACGAGCTCTACACCACCTTCAGGAAGACCCTCGCGCGCCAGCTCGTGCGCATGCTCGGCCCACGCGCAGACGTCGAGGACACGCTTCAGGAGGTGTTCATCGAGGTCTTCCGGTCGATCTCGCGGTTCCGCGGCGACGCGCGCCTGTCCACCTGGCTCTATCGTCTGACCGCACACGTCGCGTATCACCGCCTGCGCACCCGCAAGCGCAAGGAGCCACGCACCGACGAGGTCGACGATCGCCTCGCGGCCGCCGGGCCGTCGCCCGAGCAGCGGCTGGCCGGGGCGCAGGAGCTCGCCGAGGTGCATCGCATCCTGCAGGCGCTCGCCCCCAAGAAGCGCATGGCCTTCGTGCTGCACGAGATCGAGGGCCTCGACGTGGAGGAGATCGCCCGCATCGTCGGCGCGCCGCGCGTGACCGTGCGAACTCGGCTCTTCTATGCGCGCCGCGAGTTCTTCGCGGCCGCCGCCTCGCGCATCGACCGCAAGCCGGCGACGGCGACCGAGGAGGACGAGGCGTGAGGTGCCCGGCGCCTTCGACGCTGGCGGACCTCGACGCGGGCACGCTGCCGGGCCGCGATCAGCTCCGCGTGCGCCAGCACGTCGGCGCCTGCGCCCGCTGCGGGGCCGCGCTCGAGGCGGTGTCCGAGGCGCGCAGGGTGCTCGACCGGGCCAGGATCGCGGAGCCGGACGTCGAGTGGTCTCGCGTCGAGGCCGGCCTGCCCTGGCGCAGCGGCCTGTCGATCCCGCCTCCGGCGCGATCGTCGCGCTTCGCCGGGATCCTGGGCATGTCGATGGCCGGCCTGGCGGCCGCCGCGGCCGCGGTCCTCCTCGCCGTCGGGCCCGACGCCCTGACGGAGCGCCCGGCCCTGTCGATCGCCGAGCGCGCGCCGGGGCGATCGCCCGTGTACGCCTCCGGCAGGCGCGTGGTCATCCCGCCCGAGCGGCGGGCGTTCTCGCTCGTGCCCACGATGTCGCGCGGCGACGTGCGCGTGTCCGCCCCCGGCGGGCTCCCCGTCCGGCTGGCGCCCTCGGGCCTGGTCGAGGAAGGCTCCCGGATCGAGACCGGCCCGGGAGCGATCGCCCTGCAGTGGGGCCGCGGCTCCGGACTCTCCCTGCCGGCGCACAGCGAGCTCCTCGTCCGCTCGCTGGATCCCCGGCAGGTCCAGCTCGAGCTGCTCAAGGGGCGCGTGGTCCTCCACGTCGAGAAGCTGCAGCCCGACGCGCCGCGGCCGGAGGAGGCGCGCCTGGTCGTGGCATCGGCCGGCCTGGCGGTCGAGGTGCGCGGCACGGTGCTCGAGGTCGCACGGGCGCGCGAGGACGCCGAGGTCCTCGTGCGCGAGGGCCGCGTCGACGTTCGCCGCGGCTCCATGCGCACCCACGTGGGCGCCGGCGAGCTGGGGCGCTTCGCCAGCGCCGCCGACGCGCACCCCGTGGTCCGCGATGCTTCCTCCGCGGAGCTCGAGCGCGCGGAGCGAGCCGACGCCACGCTCCTGCTGCCCCTCGTCTCGGATCAGGCCCTGTCCGAGAGCGCCGTGGTGCGGATCGGCGCCGGCCGGCGCGTCGAGCTCGACGGCATCGCGCTCGGCGGCGCGCCGCTCTGGACGCGCGTCGCGAGCGGCCGGCACATGGTGTCGGTCGATGGACGCTCGCGGTGGGTGCGCGCGGAGCGCGGCGAGGAGATCGCGATCGAGGCCCGCGTGCGCACGCCTGAAGCCGCCACGACCCCGATGCTGCGCGGGCGCGTCGCGGGCGCGGGCGCCCAGAACGAGCGCGCCCCGGAGGCGCTCGCCTGCTACGAGCGCCTCGGCCTGAGCCGGGACCCCTCGCTCGAGGGCGTCATGGAGCTCCTGCTCGACGTCGGCCCCGAAGGCCATGTGGTCTCGGCGCGGATCGGCGCGAGCACGCTGCGCGCGCCCTCCGTCGACCGCTGCCTGACCGAGAGCGCCCTCGGCTGGTCCGTCCCCGGGACGGGCAGCCCTCAGCACCTCCAGTACTGGATCACCCTCTCCCGCCGGGACTAGTTTACGTGTGGCCGCCTCGGAAGGCGGCCACCGCCGATCCCCTACGGCTCCGTGCCGTGCACACTTCGGTGCCGTCGCAAGCACCTTGCCTGGAGGTCCGCGCAGCGGGCACGCTGCCCTTCCCTCGCCCGGGCGAAGCCCGGTCGGGCCCCCCAACCTGCGTCTTTCGCTCGCTGCGCTCGCTACGCCCTTGCGCCTCGCTGCGCTCGGCTCGAACGCGCCGGCGCGAATCACTACGCCTCGGTCGAGGCCCTAGGCTCCGAACCCACAGCGATCCGCGCGGCACCACGCTCGCTTCGCTCGCTTCGGTGGGCTGGCGTTGATCTCGGGTCTGCGGGGCCCCGGGTGGCTACTCGAGTAGCCACCTGCTGGCTCGTTCTCCGACCACGTCAGAATCCAGCAACATGTTGGAACCAATGGCATCTCCGGCATCCACGGACGGCCCGGCTCTTGCTCTGGGGGGCATCGAAAGCCCAGGCCCGATGCCTGGGCGCGGACCCCTCAGGAGAACGGCTCAGACCATGACAAGCGCTCGCACGATCAAGGGATGTATCGCGGTTGCACTGCTCGCTCTCGGCTGTGGCGCGGACGCGCCGAAGACGGCCCCGGAAGATACCTTCGAGGAGCTCACCGGCTTCGACGAGGCGAAGGCGGATCAGTTCTCGACGAAGATGAAGCTCGTCGGCTCGCTCAGCTACGGCCAGACGAGCAGCGCCGTCCGCTACCACAACCCACCGCTCTATCGCGCCTTCAAGTTCGGCGGCGCCAAGGGCGATCAGGTGAAGATCGACGTCACCTCGACCAACGGCGACGCCGTCGCCTGGCTCGTCGACAACAAGTTCAAGATCATCGCGACGAACGACGACGCGAGCCGCAACACGCTCGACTCGCACATCGAGGCGACGCTGCCCGGCAACACCAACCCCTCGATCGTCACCTACTACATCATGTTCCGCGAGTACGCGAAGGCGGACGCCACGTTCAAGGTCCGGCTGCAGGGCGGCGCGGCGGGTCAGTTCTGCGGCGGCATCGCCGGCATCGCCTGCCCTGCCGGCCAGCAGTGCATCGACAACCCGAACGACAGCTGCGACCCGAACAACGGCGGCGCCGACTGCGGCGGCATCTGCGTGCCCGAGCCCCCCGCGCCCTCGTGCGACGGTGTCCGCTGCTCCTCCGGCAACTCGTGCCGGATCTGCCGCACGCTCAACGGCCCCGCCCCGGTGTGCCTCCCGACCGGCGCCGTCTGCTAGTTCGAACCCACATCGATCCGCGCGTGCTCCGGTGCTGCGATGCACACCTCGAGCAACTCGCGGCTGAGCTGTGTGTCCCCCGACTCCGGCCTCCGGCTCGTCATTGATCACATCTGCCAAGGCGCATGGATAGGGCGGGAGCGAGGCCCAAGCGATCGATTTTTCTGGCCCCTAACACCACGCCCGGCCTCACCCCGTCGTGGCGTCCACCGCGGTCAGTCGCCCCTCTC
>CAZQJC010000307.1:0-21408 GCA_964593795.1 uncultured Myxococcales bacterium
TCGGGTCTCTGACCCGGATCCGGAGCCTGAAGCCCGAGGCCTGAAGCCCGAAGCCTTCAGCGACGGCGCTCGTCCACGGATCAGCGGGCCTGCGCAAGCCCGCATTCTCCAACGCAGTTCAACCCGTTCGGTGCTCTAGCCCCGCTCGCTCACGATCGTTCACATCCGCATGAGCGGATATGTCGCCTCACGGCCCGCTGAGGAACTTGGTCAGCTTGAAGCCGGTCGGCGTCGTCTGCCCCCACGCGGGGATCACGTGCTCGGCGTACGACGCCTCGAACGACACGATCTTGTCGGCCGGGTTCCCCGTGCGCTCCGGGTAGCGCACGATCCACTCGAGGAGCGCGCGGTGGTAGTTGCCGCTGTCCTTGATGCGCGCGGTGTAGTTGTCGAAGTGCTGTGATTGCCCGAGCCGCGGCGGGATGCGCGTGACGGGCAGCGCCGCGTGGCGCGAGAACACCTGGTTGAGCGGGTCGACGTGGCGGCCGTCGCTCGTGACCGCGTCGACGACCACGTAGCCGTCGTCCTTGGGCGCGTCGGGCGCGAACATCGACCAGCCCTGGAACGTGCGCGTGTACTCGATCGCGGCCGCGAGCACCGCGGGCTGCGGGAGCTGCTTGAGCAGCCTCGGCACCGCGCGGTTGTCGCGGATGACCTGCGTCACCGCCGCGGCCACGAAGAACCCCAGCACCGCGCGATCGAGGTGGCGCGCCCAGCGCCGCAGCTCCGCCGACAGGGGCCGCTGGGCCGGCGCCTCGTGCGCGACGGGTTTGGCCCACGGCACGCCGCACGCGGGCATGCCCAGGAACGCCGAGATGCGCGAGCGTCCCTGCGCGATCGCGTCGTAGCCCCGGCCCGCGAGCTGCGAGATCCCCGGCACGACGAGCAGGCGCCCCGGCAGGCCCACGACGGGCAGCACGCGGGACATGACGAAGAACGCGTGGTGGCGCGTCCAGATGCGACCCGACGCGGCGTCCTCGACCACGATCGTGCGCTCGGTCAGCGCGCGATCGACGCCCTTAGGCAGGCGCGCCTCGTCGTCGTTCGGCAGGAGCTCGAGCTTGCCCAGCCAGTCGAGCCGCGCGAGCACGCGCGCGCACTGGAAGCAGAAGCCGCAGTCGACGTCGTAGAACACGCGCAGGGCAGGGCGCCGCCCGCGCAGCCACCGCGTGAGGGCCTCCCAGTCCTGCCGCGAGAGCAGGAGCGGGAAGAACGCGATCATGTTCGGCGAGAACATGCCGAGCGAGAGCGGCACGGCGAAGCCGACGTGCATGGCGGGCAGGAGCACGAGCGCCGCGCGCCGCAGCCAGCGTCGGCCGAAGGGCGACCACAAGAGGACGGGCGCGCTCCACTCGAGCGCGAGCGTGCCCCAGGTCATCGCGCGGCTCGCCCACATGGGCAGGTGCGCGCGCAGGAGCTCGCCGGGCCACTGCACCATGCGCTCCTGGAAGAGCACGTGGTGCACGACCGAGCCCTCGCGCCACGTCGTGCCGCTCTTGTGGACGGCGTTGAAGTAGTAGATGCAGCCGAGCTGCAGGAGCACGACGAGGACGGCGAGGTCATGCACCGGCGCTTCGTCCGGCGCAACGCGCGCGGCGAGCTCGGCGGGCGTGTGCTCGGGCTTGGCGCGCAAGGACGCGAGCACCGCGTCCACCGAGAACCGCCGGCCGAGCGGCAGGAAGAAGGTCCAGAGCAGGAGGCTGTGCGAGACGATGTCGCCGCCGTCCTCGACGAACGCCGTCCGCGTGTGCAGCGAGACGAGCCCCACGAGCGAGAGGAAGTGCGCGAGGCGCGTGCGGTAGCCGACGAGGAGCGCGAGGAACGCGAGGCCGCACAGAACGAAGCCGACCCTGGCCTCGAGCTCGCTCGACGCGCCGAAGAACAGCGAGAACATGTGCTGCTGGGGCGGGCGCCACAGGAGCGTGTGGTTCGGGATGAGCCCCTGGTTCGTGTACCAGTGCGGGATCGCCGGCCACCGGCGCAGCAGATCCACCAGCAGCACGCTCGCGACGCTGATGCGCAGCAGGCCCAGCGAGCGCGGGTCCGCCTCGAGGAACGTCTCGCGCAGGCGCTGCCGAAGGCTCACGCGCCCCTGCAGTAGCACGTTTGCCCGTTCCATGGAACGGCCGCACACGCGGCCGGTCGCACGATCTCGCGAGCTTGCGTCTGTCGCTCGCGGCCCGGACCTTGCTTCGGGGCCTGCCTCGGTTGCGAGCACCTGCGCGCAACTCTCGGCGCGCGCTGCCGAGAACCAGGCAACGGCGGGTGCGCCGGTGGAGAGACGCCATGAGGATCCGTTTCGCGTTCGTGAGCCTTCTGGGGGTTGGTTGCGCGGCCTCGGGGTCGGGGACGGGCTCGCGCCCGGCCGCCGAGTTCCCGAGCCGCAAGGAGCTCGCGGTCCTGCCGAGCAAGCAGGCGCCGCCCGCCGCGTTTCCGACCAAGGACGTGGTGGTGGAGGCCTGGACGTTCCAGGACGCGCCGCCCCCCGACGGCGCGACCTACCTCGACAGGTCGCCCTGGGGCGAGCTCGTCGGGGCTGCGACGGCCGGCAAGACCGTCGTGCTCGCGGCTCCGCTCCGCTGTGCCGCGCTCGAGCTCGCGCGCTTCCACCTCGCGCACAAGGCGCTGCCCGCCGAGCGCCTGCGTCGCTTCATCATCGCGCGCTGCGGTGCGGTGATGCCGGACGCGTACCCGCTCGTGTGGTGGCAGACGGTCCCGCCGGCCATGCCCGAGGCGGAGATCGTCAAGGGCTCGAAGGACCTCGTGCCCGAGCTCGCGCGCGCGCTCACCGGGGGGCCGAAGGCGCTCGGCTTCGCCGCCGTCAAGAAGGGCGACCGCCTCGTCGTGGCCGCCGTGGTCGGCACCGACGACGTGCGCCTCGATCCGGGCTCGCGCACGCTCGGCGCGAACCGCATGGTGACGCTGCGCGGCACGACGCGGACGACCAACTTCGAGAGCATCGTCGGCCTCGTCAACCAGGGCGAGCACGGCGTCGAGCCGTGCACGTCGAACCCGCGCTTCAAGCCGCCGCGCTTCGTCATCACTTGCAAGCTCGCGCCCGGCGATCCCTTCGCGTGGGTGGAGCTCCTCGGCCACGTCAAGGGCCGCTTCCTCGACATGGCGATCGCGGACATCATCGTCCACGAGGGCGACGGCCGCGGCGTCTCCTACAGCGTGCGCAGCTCCGGCCCGCCCGCACCGGTCAAGGACGCCGCCGACGCCGAGGGGATCCTGGTCGAGCGCCTGAACCGCGTGCGCGCCGTGGCCAAGCTCGCGCCGCTCGCGCGCGCCGCCAAGCAGAGCCGAGAGAACACGCGGCTCGCGGGCACGCTCTTCGAGGCGCAGCTCGCCAAGGACGAGCCCACGGCGGACCGCATCGCGCGGGGCCTCCTCGCCGGCTGGGAGGTGGAGGGCCTCATCCGCGGCGGGCACTTCTTCCTCGGCACGGCGCCGACGCGCGACCTCACCGCGTGGCTCGACTACGCGCTCGAGAGCCCGATCGGCAGGCTCACGCTCCTCGACCCGACCGCGCGGCAGGTCGCCGTCGGCCCGGCGATCCCGGGCGACGTCCCCGCGCTCGGTGCGGCGGTCACCACCTACTCGCTGTTCGAGTCCGACGACCACAGCGCCGACGAGGCGCGCGTGCTGCAGCGCCTCGCGCGGGCGCGCGCGGCGGTCGGTGCCCCCGTGCCGATCCGCGTCGAGGGCCTGGCGCGGGTCGCCGAGGAGGCCGCGCTCGTGCAGAAGAAGGGCAAGGAGCCCTTCGACGCCCTCGGCGACATCCTCCGCGCCGCGGTCGACGGCTCCGGCCAGGACGTCCACGGCTGGGTGATGGAGACGAGCGACCTCGAGTACCTCGACTTCCCGCCCGAGCTCCTCGCGCAGGGCGAGCTCAAGGTCGTCATCGGCGTCACGCACCACCGCGCGCCCGGCGCCGCCTGGGGCCAGTACGTCGTCTTCGCCCTCGCCATCGGCGGAAAGCCCCTGCGTCAGGCCTCGACCCCGGTGACCCCGGCGGGCTAGGAGGTTCGGCCGACTCCGTGTGCGCTGGATGGAGTGGTTACCGGCAGCGGGTGCCGGTCGGGGTGAAGCAGTTGTCGCGCACGCCCGAGACGCCGAAGGTCGAGTCGCCGACGCTCTTGCGCACGGCGACGAGGAGCGTGTTCCACGAAGCGCGGTAGCCGTGGTCGAGCGCCCAGATCATCTTGGCGAGGAGCGGCGCGGCGAATTCGTTCGCCCCCGCGGAGACCTCGATCACGCTCGAGAGGATGTCCACGTTCTGCCAGCCCTGCTTGCCGGCCAGGATCGGCCGCACGTAGTACTCGTAGCCGAGGCAGCCGCCGTACAGGAAGATCTGGTAGCCGGCCGGGTACTTCGGGCGCGCCCAGTAGTCGCTCGCGCCCAGCATGCTGTGGCCGTCGTAGACGACGATCTCGTGCTCGGCGATGGCCTTCTCGAAGTTGCCGAAGTGCGCGTAGTCCGACAGACCGCTGAATTCCCTGGGCGAGTAGAGGTCGATCTCGACGGTCGTCCCCGCGACGACCTTGGTCATGCGCTGGCCGACCGGGCCCTCGGCCTGCTTGAAGCCCGCGCCCTCGAGCCAGCGCTGCATCTGCTTGGCGCCGCGCACGCCCGGGTCGGAGTCGTCGAGCGTGTCGCCGATCTGACCGAACAGCACGACCACCGTGAGCTTCTTGTCGGCCACGAGGCGGTCGTACTCGGGGTACGTCGTCGGCCCCTTGGGCAGTACCTTCGAGATCGTCACCGAGAGGTCCTGCGTCTCGAGCTTGCAGTCGGCGCGATCGGCGTCCCAGCGGTACCAGTACACGCCCTGGCCGAGCGTGATGTGATCGTTGTCGTCGGCGCACGTCTCCTTGGCCTTCTGCATGACCGCGCCGGGCTCGAGCGGCACCTTGGCGGTGAAGACCTTTCCGACCTTGGCGTTGTCGCGTGCGTCGAGGAGCAGCACGGCGTTGATGCCGCGGAGGCGGAAGTGCGAGAGCTTCTCGGGGTCCGCGGTGCGCGCGGCCGCCGCGGTGATCCAGCTGCCGTCGACGCGCCACTCGACGCGGTCGTCGCTCGTCGAGTCCTCGGCCAGCGACTCGAGGTAGAACTGGCCGTGCTTGCGCAGGTACGTCAGCGCGTACTGGCCGAGCACCGCGGGGCCGTCGGCCTTGTTGTAGGACGGCGCGACGATGTCGCCCTCGAGGTCCACCTCGACCTCGATGCCGTCCGGGTTGACGTAGGCCGTGTCCTCCTTGCCGTCGTCCGTCACCGGCGCGGTGAACGGGTTGTCCGCGTCCACCGTGGGGGCGGGCGCGTCCGCGCCGCAGGCCGGGGCCAGGACCGACAGGGCAAGCAACCGCGGGAGCCAGCTGGAGGTGCGCATGTCGCCCACATGTGCACCCGCCGTGCCGGCGACCGAGCATGTTCTATCGAGCACTTGGCGATGGATCCCCTAGCCACTCGAGTTGCCGGCGGGGGCGGTAGACCCGGCCGCGTGCCATGATGCGCGCGTGGCGGCGGTCGCGCTCGAGGACGTCGAGAAGGTCTACCCCGACGGTACGGTCGGGGTGCGCCGGCTCTCGCTCGAGGTCGCCGACGGCGAGGTGGTCGCCCTCGTCGGGCCGAGCGGCTGCGGCAAGTCCACCACGCTGCGAATGATCGCGGGGCTCGAGGCGCCGAGCGCCGGCCGCGTCCGCCTCGGCGACCGCGACGTCACGCGCGTGGCGCCCCGCGACCGCGACGTGGCGATGGTGTTCCAGGATTACGCGCTCTACCCGCACATGACGGTGCGCAAGAACCTCTCGTTCGCGCTCGGGCTCCGCGGCACCGCGAAGGCGGACATCGCGGCGCGCACCCTGCGCTGGGCGCAGGCGCTCGGCCTCGAGGGCGTGCTCGACAAGCGCCCCGGCGCGCTCTCCGGCGGGCAGCGGCAGCGCGTCGCGCTCGCCCGGGCGCTCGTTCGCGAGCCCGCGTGCTTCCTGTTCGACGAGCCGCTGTCGAACCTCGACGCCAAGCTGCGCGCGGAGGCGCGCGGCGAGATCCGCTCGCTGCTGCGCTCGCTCGGGCGCGCGGCGGTGTGGGTCACGCACGATCAGGAAGAGGCGATGACGATGGGCGATCGCCTCGTCGTCATGCACCAGGGCGCGGTCGAGCAGGTCGGCCCACCCCTCGAGGTCTACCGGCGCCCCGAGACGCGCTTCGTCGCGAGCCTCGTGGGCTCCCCGCCGATGGGCTTCCTCGAGGGCACCGTGCGCGCGGGGGCGCTCGACGTGGGCGCGGGCACGCTGCCCCTTGCGGCCTCCGCCGCCGCGCGCGAGGGCGAGCGCCTCTGCGCCGGCATCCGCCCGGACGCGCTCGCGCCTGCCGACTCGGGCCTCGCCGCCACCGTGCTCGCCACCGAGCCCCTCGGCGCGCACACCGACGTGCGCCTGCGCGTCGGCGCGACTCATCTGCTCATGCGCATGGATTCCGAGGCCGCCCTTCGCCTCGCCCCCGGCGCGCAGCTCCACGCGCGCGCCCAGTCGTTCCACCTCTTCGACGGAGACGGTCGCCGCCTCCGGGAGCACGCGTGACGACCCTTCGCTTTGCGACCCTCGAGCTCGACTCCGCGTGGCTCGGCCCGCCGAACCCGCTGCCGCCGCTCTGGCCTCCCGCCTCGCCGATGGCCGCGGTGGAGGTGCAGCCGAGCGTGCCCCTCGAGGCGCGCGCCCGCCTCGGCTACGGCTGCGACGCGCCGCTCCTGCCCTATGGCCTGCTCGACGACTACGACCGCGAGCGCCGGCCGCGCCCGCACCGGGTGGCGGTCCTCGAGAGCGAGCACCTGCGCGCCGAGGTGCTGCTCGGCCTCGGCGGCCGCCTGTGGTCGCTCGTCGACAAGGCCTCCGGCCGCGAGCTGCTCTATCGCAACGCGGTCCTGCAGCCGTGCAACCTCGCCACGCGCAACGCCTGGTTCGCCGGCGGCGTCGAGTGGAACGTCTCGCTGCCCGGGCACTCGCCGCACACCTGCGAGCCGCTGCACGCCGCGGCCGTCGAGGGACCGGCCGGCCCGATCCTGCGCCTCTGGGGCTTCGAGCGCGTGCGCGCGGTGCCGTGGCAGCTCGATCTCTGGATCCCCGCCGGCTCGCGCTTCCTCCACGCCGCGGTGCGCATCCAGAACCCCCACGCCGCCGAGATCCCCATGTACTGGTGGACCAACGTCGCGGTCCCCCAGGCGCCGGACGTGCGCACGATCGCACCCGCGCTCCACGCGTACAACTTCGGCTACGCCCAGCGCATGGAGCGCGTGCCCGTGCCGATCGTGGGCGAGACCGACGCCACGTACGCGACGCGCCTGGCCGAGGCGTCCGACTGGTTCTACGAGCTGCCGCCGGGCCAGCGGCCGTGGATCGCCGCGCTCGACGGCCAGGGCCGCGGCCTCGTGCACGCGTCCACCGCGCGCCTCGGCGGCCGGAAGATGTTCGCGTGGGGCACGAGCACGGGCGGCCAGCAGTGGCAGTCGCTGCTCTCGCCCGCGGGGGGCAGCTACTTCGAGATCCAGGCGGGCCTGGCGCGCACGCAATACGAGTGCGTGCCGATGCCCGCGCACGCCGAGTGGACGTGGGTCGAGGCGCTCGGCCCGCTCTCGGCGGACCCGCGCGTGGTGCACGGCCACGACTGGGGCGAGGCGACGGGCGCGGTCGAGGCGGCGCTCGAGGCGGCCCTGCCGATGGCGGCGCTCGAGGCCGCGCTCGCGTCGGCCCCGTTCGATCGGCCGCCCGCGGAGATCGCGCAGCGCGGCGCCGGGTGGGGCTCGCTCGAGGCGCTCCGGCGGAGCGAGTCCGGCGAGGCGGCGCTCGCGGGTCCGGGCATGCCCTTTCCCCCCGAGGCGCTCGGGCCCGTGCAGGCTCCGTGGCGTGCGCTGCTCGAGGACGGGGCGCTCCCAGAGCGCGATCCGCGGGACGAGCCCGGCGATGGCCCGCTCGATCTCCCCTGGCGGCAGCGGCTCGAGGCGGCGATCTCGCGTGGGCGCGGCGGCGGCTGGCTCGGCCAGTACTGGCTCGGCCTCGCCGCGTGGTACGCGGGCGACGGTGAGGAGGCCGCGCGCGCGTGGGAGCGCTCGCTCGCGATCGAGCCGTCCCCGTGGGCGCTGCGCAACCTCGCGTGGGTCTTGCGGCGCTCGGGCGACGCCGAGCGCGCCGTCGACCTCTACGACGAGGCGCGCCGGCTCGAGCCGGACCTGCTGCCCCTCATCGTCGAGTGGGCGGACACGCTCCTCGCCGCCGGGCGGTCGCGCGAGCTGGTCGAGCGCGCGGGCGAGCTCCCGGATCACGCCGCGGCGCACGGGCGCATCCGCCTGATCGTCGCGCGCGCGGCGATCGCGTGCGGCGAGCTCGAGCTGGCCGAGGGGATCCTCGCCGGGCCGCTCGTCGTGCCCGATCTGCGCGAGGGCGAGCTCGTGCTCTCCGAGACCTGGGCGCGCCTGTGGGCCGAGCGCATCGCGCTCGCCGAGAACGTCCCCGTCGACGACGCGCTCCTCGCGCGCGCCCGCGCCGA
The DNA here is from genome assembly GCA_964593795.1 of uncultured Myxococcales bacterium. Classification (GTDB taxonomy): domain Bacteria; phylum Myxococcota_A; class Polyangia; order JAHFDS01; family JAHFDS01; genus JAHFDS01. The sequence goes on from CAZQJC010000307.1 coordinate 8,539, forward strand.
GCACCCGCCGCCGCCGCACCTCGACTTCCGCATGGCCGGGTGACGGCCCCCCGCTACAATCAGTGGCGATGCCCGTCTATCTCGGCGTGGACCTCGGCACCACCAACTCGGCCGCGGCGGTGTTCGACGGTGACCGCGTCACCGTCGTGCGCAACGCCCAGGGCGGCTCGCTGACGCCCTCGGTGGTGCGCCTCGACGCCAAGGGCACGGTGACCGTCGGCGCGCGCGCGCGTCGCTTCCTCGAGAGCGATCCGAAGAACACCCGCGCGGAGTTCAAGCGCCTGATGGGCACCGCGACCGCGATCGACTTCGCCGCGGCGAAGGTCTCGCGCCGCCCCGAGGAGCTCGCCGCGGAGATCCTGAGGAGCCTGCGCGCCGACGTGGAGGCGCAGCTAGGCTTCTCGCCCGCGCGGGCGGTCGTGTCCGTGCCGGCCCTCTTCGAGCTCCCGCAGAGCGCGGCGACGAGCGAGGTCGCCCGCCTCGCCGGCTTCGAGAAGGTCGAGCTCATCCAGGAGCCGATCGCGTCGGCCCTCGCGGCCGGCTGGTCCGCGGAGGGCTCGGCCGGCAAGTGGCTCGTCTTCGACCTCGGCGGCGGCACGTTCGACGCGTCGCTGCTCGAGACCAAGGACGGCATGCTGCGCGTGGTCGGCCACGACGGCGACAACTTCCTCGGCGGGCGCGACGTGGACTCGGCGATCGTCGACTTCGTCATCGGCGAGCTCGGTGGGCGCATCAAGCGCGATGACCCGGCGCACGCGGGCGCGCTGCGCCAGCTCAAGCAGGCGGCCGAGGAGGCCAAGATCGAGCTCTCGCGCGCGGAGTCCGCAGGCCTCGCGATCCCCGCGCTCCGCGTCGGCGAGGACGAGATCGACGTGGATTTCTCGCTCGAGCGCGCGTGGCTCGAGCGCCTCACCGAGCGCCTCGTCGATCGCGCGGTCGCGATCTGCGAGCGCCTGTGTGCCGCGCACGGCGTCCAGCCGGGCACGCTCGAGCGCGTCGTGCTCGTGGGCGGCCCCACGGCGATGCCGCTCGTGCGCGAGCGCGTCCGGTCGCGGCTCGGCCCCGTCGCCGAGAAGCTCGACCCGATGACGCTCGTCGCCGAGGGCGCGGCGCTCTACGCGGCGTCGCTGGGCCTCGAGGCGCACGCGGCCGAGTCGTCCGCGAAGGCGGGCCGGCGCTTCTGGGTGCAGCACCCCGCGATGTCCACCGACACCTCGCCGCACGTCATCGGCAAGCTGCTCGGCGAAGGGCAAGGGCCCGCGCCCGCGCGCGTGCGCCTCGCGCGCGCCGACGGCCTGTGGGCGAGCGAGCCCACGGACCTCGACGCCGAGGGCACGTTCGTCGTGCAGGTGGAGCTCCTGCCGCGCAGGCCCAACGTCTTTGTCCTCGAGGCCCACACGGCCGAGGGCGAGCGCGTGCCGGTCCTGCCCGCGACGATCACCATCGTGCAGGGGCTGACGCTGTCCGATCCGCCGCTCTCGCGGTCGATCGGCGTCGCGCTCGCGAGCGATCAGGTGCACGTGTTCTTCGACAAGGGCGCGCCGCTGCCGAACAAGCGCACGGTCGTGCGCCACACGCTCGAGGGCGTCGCCAAGGGCCAGAAGGAAGCGCTCCTGCGCATCCCGATCGTGCAGGGCGAGTACGAACAGGCGCACCTCTGCCGCCTCGTCGGCACGCTCGTCATCCCCGGCGACCGCGTGAGCGCCGCCGTGCCCGCGGGCTCGCCCGTCGAGATCACGCTCGAGCTCGATCGCGGCGGCCGCCTCGCGGCGCGCGCGCTCGTGCCGTCGCTCGGGCAGGTGTTCGAGGACGTCGCCGAGCTCCTCGTGCCCGAGGCCACCCCCGAGGTCCTCGAGGCCAGCGTGGCCGCGCTCCGCGAGCGCCTGGTCGCCGTGCGCAAGGGCGCGCGCGGCCGCGGCGACCGCGCGGTGGTCGAGCAGTTCGCCGGCGCCGACAAGCTCCTCGTCGAGGCGCAGCGCGACCTCGCGGCGGCCAAGGGCGGAGACGCCGACGCGGCGCAGAAGGCGCGCCGGACGCTGCTCGAGCTCGACGCGATGGTCGAGGAAGTCGAGGCCGACGCGCGCTGGCCCGAGGTCGACGCGGAGGCGCGGGAGCGCGTCGTGTGGGCGAGCCGCTGGGTCTCGCAGCACGGCACGCCGCACGAAAAAGCCGTGCTCGTCGAGGTGACCGACGCCGTGGCGCGCGCGCGCAAGACGCGCGATCTGCCCGAACTGCAGCGGCAGATGCGGCTTCTGCGCGACCTCGGCACCACGGCCTTCCACCGCCACCCCGAGGCCTGGGAGTGGCTCTTCGAGTCGGCCGCATCCGACATCGACGGTGCGCGCGACCTGCCCCGCGCCCGCAAGCTCGTCGACGAGGGCCGCCGCGCGCTCGGCAAGAAGGACACGGAGGCGCTGCGCCGCGTGACCGAGCAGCTCTGGGATCTGCTGCCCGTCAGCGCCCAGCAGCGCCGCCTCGGCTACGACTCGGGGTTGCGGTAGTACCAGTGCCGATCACGTCAGCATGACGTTGACCTGAACCTGAACCTGAACCTGAACGCCCTGCCTGCCAACGGAACGCGTTCTCGTCCGGGACAACGGTAGCGTTCAGGTTCATGTTCACGCCTTGGTCAACGTCCACGTTTCCTGTCCCCGACCGGAGATATATCCGCCCATACGGATGTGTAGGATCCGTGAGCGCCTGAGCCCGCGAGCCGGAACCCCGTCGCGCTGCTACACTCCCCTGCGTGGATACGCTGACCGCGGCCTACTTCGTCGCGTTCATCGGTGGGGCGGCGTTCTCGATCCTGTCGTTCCTGCTCGCCAGCGCCGGGGAATCGGGGGGAGAACACGGCGACGCCGGGGCGCACGGGCACGCCCACGGCGGGCATGGGCACGGCCACGCGCACGGCGGCCAAGACGCGACCGGGCACGATCACGGCGACGCGGGCGCGCGCGCGGGCCTGCTGCCCCGGGCGCTGGGTCCGCTCCTCAACCTCAACGCGCTCTGCGCGTTCACGCTCGTCGGGGGCTGCGTGGGCTTCCTGTCCCGCCATTTCTTCGGCGCCGGTGCGCTCACCTCGGCGCTCCTCGCGGCGCCCATCGGGCTCGGCGCCGCCTACGTCGTCGGCAGCTTCCTGCGCCTGCTCGTCAGGCACTCGATCGAGGAGCGACCCTTCGACTACGAGGGCACCGTCGCGACAGTGACCGCCGCCATCCGCGACGGCGGCGTCGGCGAGATCGTCTACCTCAAGGACGGCGCACGCACGTCCCTGCCGGCGCGCGCGGGCGCGCCCATCGTGGCGGGCACCGAGGTCATCATCGTGGGTCTGGAGCGCGGCGTGGCGCGCGTGGAGCCGAGCAAGAAGCTGCTCGGCATGAAGGAGGAGGAATGAACGGCTCGATGGCTCATCTGGCGGCGTACGCGATCGGCGGCGCCGTCGCCTTCATCGTGCTCATGGCGATGATCGCGCGCCTCTATCGCAAGGTCGGTCCCAACGAGGCGATGCTGGTCTACGGCTTCGGCGGCACCAAGGTCGTGCGCGGCGGAGGCCGCCTGGTCATCCCCATGCTGCAGTCGACGGAGAAGCTCTCGCTCGAGCTCATGTCGTTCGACGTGGCGCCGAAGAAGGAGCTCTTCACGCACCAGGGCGTGGCGGTCCTCATCGACGCGGTCACGCAGCTCAAGGTGCGCAGCGACGACCAGAGCATCCGCACCGCGGCCGAGCAGTTCCTCGACAAGACGCCCGAGACGCGCGAGGCCGCCATCCGCCTCGTGATGGAGGGCCACCTGCGCGGGATCGTCGGCCAGCTCACGGTCGAGCAGATCGTCAAGGAGCCCGAGATGGTCGGCGAGAAGGTCCGGAAGACCTGCGCCGAGGACCTCTCGAAGATGGGCCTCGAGATGATCTCGTTCACGATCAAGGAGGTGCGCGATCAGAACGAGTACATCGCGAGCATGGGCCGCCCCGAGATCGAGCGCATCCGCATGACCGCCAACATCGCCGCGGCCGAGGCGCAGCGCGAGACCGAGATCAAGATCGCCGAGGCGATGCGCGCCGCGGCCGTCGCCAAGGCGATGGCGGACCAGGAGCGCGTCATCGCGGAGACCGCGTCGGCGAGCAAGCAGGCCGAGGCGCAGCGCGACCTCGAGATCAAGAAGGCGCAGTACGCCGAGGTCGTGCACCGCCAGCGCGCGCAGGCCGACAAGGCCTACGAGATCCAGGCGCAGATCATGCAGCAGCAGATCGTGGCCGAGAAGACGAAGGCCGAGCAGATCGAGCGCACCGCGCAGATCGCCGTGCAAGAGGCCGAGATCCAGCGGCGCGAGAAGGAGCTCGTCGCGCAGCAGATCAAGCCCGCCGAGGCGGAGGCGACGCGCGTGCGCCTGGCCGCGCAGGTGGAGAAGGAGCGCGTGGCGATCCGCGCGCAGGGCGAGGCGGAGGCGACGCGCTCGGCGGCCGACGCGGAGGCGGCGAAGATCCGCGTCGAGGGCACCGCGCGCGCCGAGGTGCTCCGCCTCGAGGGCGAGGCCGAGGCGCAGGCGATGGAGAAGCGCGCCGAGGCCTACCGCGGCTACACCCAGGCCGCCGTGCTCGACAAGGTGATCGGCCAGCTCCCCGAGATCGTCCGCGCCATCACCGCGCCCCTCGCCAAGGTCGACAAGATCACCCTCATCTCGAGCGGCGACGGCCCGAACGGCACGGCCGGCGCGAGCAAGCTCACGGGTGACGTCACGAAGATCCTCTCGCAGCTCCCCGCGGTGGTGGAGACGCTCTCGGGCGTCAACCTCGGCGAGCTCCTCAAGGCGCTGCCGCAGATCGGCGACGCCATCCGCAAGGCCGAGAAGCCGAGCGGAGAAGGTGGCGGCGGGGCCAAGCCCGCCACTGTCGCAGCGCCGAAGGTTGCGCCGCCTGCGCCTCCGGTGGGGTGAGCCGGAAAGGGATGTTCCTCGCCCCGAGCGATCCCGTCTAGCGCGGGCCTGCATGGACCTCCAGCCGGAGCACCTGCAACGAAGGCGAACCGAACGCGCCGCGCGCATCCGGCAGCGCATGCTCTGGGGCCTGCCCATCGTGTCGGCCATGCAGGTCGGCGTCGGCCTCGCCGGCGCATGCTTCTTTCCCGGGGACAGCCGCATCTGGTTGCTGGCCGTCACCCTCGCGGTCCTGGCCAACGGCGTCCTCTTCCTCGTCTGGTGGGCCCGCGCCCGTCGCGCACGCATCCTCGCGGCCGCGCTCCTTCCCGCCAACCCGGCTGCCATCGGGCTCGTTGCGCTCCGCACCGGCGGCTTCGGTTCGCCCTGGCTGCTCATGATCCTCGGACTGTGGCTCTTCTGGGTGGCCATCGCCCAGATCCGGACGCGCAACCTCGCCGTCGTCCTCGCCCTCGAGCTGGGCTGCCTCTTCCTCGTGCTCTGGGCGGGCGGGGCGGAGCCCTCGCGGGACGCCATCCCGGTCGTGTCCATCCTCGCGTTCGTCGCGGTGCTGTCCGTGACGGGGGCGGCGGCGCGCGATCGGGCCGAGCGCCAGCTGTGGCAGGCGATGCTGACGCAGGAGGCGCTCCAGGCGGCGCTCGAGCGGCAGGTTGCCGAGCGGGGCCAGCGCTTGGACGAGCTCGCCGCCCAGCTGCAGAATCGCGTGCGCGATCGGTCGGCCGCCCTGGCGCGCGCACTCGACGGGCTGCACGCGCGGCAGGTGGTGCCCGGCACGGTCATCGACGGGCGCGTCGAGATCGTGCGGCTGCTCGGCCGCGGGGGCATGGGCACTGTCTTCCTCGGCCGCGACCGCATCACCGGCCAGACCGTGGCCGTCAAGCTGATGCACCCAGGCCTGTGTGACGAGGGCGGCATCCGCCGCTTCCTGCGCGAGGCCGCGTCCGTCAGCGCGGTGACGCATCCCGGGATCGTCCGCACGAACCACGTCGATGTCAGCGAGGACGGACAGCTGTACCAGGTGATGGAGTACGCGAGGGGCGTCACGCTGCAGCAGCGGCTTGCAGGGGGCCCTTATGCGATCGGCCCCGGCTGTCGCGTCGCGGCCGCGCTCGCCGACGCGCTGGGCGCCGCGCACCGGGCCGGCATCGTGCATCGGGACATCAAGCCCGCCAACGTGATGCTCACGACCGAGGTCCCCGGAGTGCGCGTGCTCGACTTCGGCATTTCGAAGCTCGTTGGCGACACCGCCGGGCACGTCACCGAGACGCGCCAGGTCCTCGGCACCGCTGCCTACATGGCGCCGGAGCAGATCCGCAGATCCGGAGAGGCGACGGCCGCCGCAGACGTGTACAGCCTCGGCGTCGTCCTCTTCGAGATGCTGGCGGGTCGGCTGCCGTTCTCTGGCTCTGGCCCGACGGAGCTGTTCGAGGCCCACCTGTACGCCCGCCCGCCGAGCCTCGGCGCTCTCCGCGACGTGCCCGATCCGCTCGCCCGCCTCGTCGATGAGTGCTTGCACAAGGAGGCCTCCGCCCGGCCCGACGCACCGGCGCTGCATCGTCGCCTGACCGAGATCGCGGACGCCGAAGGTGCGCCTTCGGCCGACGCACTCAACCGCGCCGACCCGCACGTCGAGTCCGCGCCCGCCGTGGTCGACCCGCTCGCGGCGACCCGACAGTCGTGAGGCCGCGACGACCACCGTGCGCCCGCACGGCGCCGCGGTGCGGGGCAGCGCTCGGCGGTCTCGCGTGCGCTCGCGGACGCCATCCTACGGCGCCGCCGGATCCGTCCCCGTCGCGCGCCCGAGCGCGGCGACCGCGACGTTGAAGTCGTAGACGGCCTGCAGCGTCCGCAGCTCGGCCTCGAAGTACGCGATGAGCGCGTCGTTGAAGTCCTTGGCCTGCGCGAGGCCCACCGAGAAGTTCTGCGTCACCGCGACCAGCCACGAGCGCGCGGCCTTCTTGCCCTTGTCGAGGATCGGCAAGCGCCGCTCGGCCTCGCGCACGTCGGCGAGGGCCTTTCTCACCTCGAGCGCGATGCCGCTCTGCGCCGCGCGGCGGTTCGCCTCGAGCTCGGCGAGCTCGGCGCGGATCTTGTCCACGCGCGGCACCTTCATGTGGTAGTCGAGCGTGCCCTTGAGCGCGAGCGCGACGCCGAACCCGAACGTGTTGAACGGGTCCGAGTAGAAGGCGTTCTTCGGGTCGTCCGCCGTGCCCGCGTACGCGTAGGTCAGCGTGCCGACGAGCGCGAGGTCCGGGTAGTAGCGCGCGATCTCGAGCTCGAGCTGCTGCTTCTTGGCCGTCATCGCGATGTCGAGGAGGCGCGACTCGGGCCGCTGTCCACGCGCGAGCTCGATCCAGCGGTCCGTGCTCTTCTTCGCGAGCGGCACCGGCACGAGCGGCCCGTCGTCGACGTCCGCCCCCGCCGTGCCGGCGAGCGTCTCGAGGGCCGCCAGCGCGAGCTCGCTGCCCTTGTCCGCCTCGAGCGCGCGCGAGTCCACGGTCGCCGCCGCGCTGCGCAGGCGCAGGAGGTCCGTCTCCGAGACGTCGCTGTCGTCCTTGTCGAGGTCCTTCTCGATCTTGGCGATCGCGTCGGTCAGGCGCTCGCGCCCCTCGGCGATCGTCGAGAGGATCTCGCGCGTGACCTTGGCGCCGAAGTAGGCCTTCCGCACGTTGAGCTCGAGGTCCGCGCGCGTCTGGTCCGCCTTGCGGTGCGCCGCGTACACGCCCTGCGTCGCGAGCTCCTTGGCCGCCGCGAGCTTGCCGAACGTGTAGAGCGGCATGCCCCCCGACACCTCGACGCGGCCGAACACGCCGAAGCCGACCGCGTCGAGCGACGGGTTCGGGTTCGTGGTCGAGACGCAGTTCGTGGTGTCGCGCTGCGCGACGCCGGCGGCGTTCGGCAGCCCGAAGCACTTGATGTCCGGCGACGGCGCGAGCACCGCCTGGAACGAGAACTGCGGGATCCAGGCCCGCACGGCCTCGCGCCACTGCGCCTCGGCCGCCGCGATCGCGTGGTCCGCCGCCTCGAGCTGCGCGTTTGCCCGCGCCTTCTCGAGGAGCTGCGGCAGCGTCAGCTTGCCGCCCGCCTTCTTCTCCGTGGCGGGCTTCTCCGCCGGCTCGGTCGCACGCGCGGACGCGCTGCCCGCGAGCCAGAGGCCCAGGGCCAGCGCAAGGGCGGCACGCATCGTGGAACCCGTGCTACCCGACGAGGGCCGTCAGGACGCCGCTCGCCGCGCGCCTGGCGGCGAACTTCAGCTCGCGCACCGCGTCCTCGACGATGAGCTGCCGGTCGGTCAGCGACGCCATGTAGAACGGCACGACGCAGCCGCAGCGGTCGCAGTCCGCCTTCGGCCCCATCATGCACTTCTCCTTGATCGCGCCCGTCGGTCCGAAGGACGTCGAGTGCGTCGAGAACATGCAGTGGTCCGTGACGCTCTTGCAGATGTCCTGCTTCATCAGGCGCAGCACGCGCTCGGGGATGATGAAGAAGTCCTGGTAGATGCGCTTGAGCGCGATGAGCTGGTCGAGCACACGGTCGCGCTCGTCGAAGGGCAGCCACATCGGCTCGTTGATGGTCTCGATCGGCGTGTAGAAGTCGAACGAGATGTGGCCGGCGCCGGCCTCGTACCAGTCCTTGACCACGGTCTCGAGGCAGTGCGCGTTCTGCTTGGTGATGCAGAACGCGATGGTCACCTGGAGGTTCGGGTGGTCCTTCAGGTTCTGCATGGCGCGCTTGTAGATCCCCTTCTTGTTGCGGATCTCCTCGTGCAGCGCCTCGTCCCCGTCGATCGAGATGTACCAGTTGACGTCGGGCCAGTTCGGCAGCGGGATCGTGCCGTTCGTGACCACGGTGTTCCAGCGGAAGTACTTGCGGCCGCGCTCGATCAGGTCCTTGCGGATGAGCGGCTCGCCGCCGACCCACGTGCACTGCATGAAGGGGAACTCCTTCATGGTCGAGGTGCGCTTGAGCGACTCGAGCTTGTCGATCCACATGTCGACGTCGAGCTCGCTGTCGATGTAGTCCTGCTCGAAGAAGTAGCAGTGCTTGCAGCGGAGGTTGCACTCCTTGGAGACGTCGATCGACACGAAGCCGTTCTTCGGGAAGCCGAACAGGAAGAACCCGAGCTTGGCCAGGTCGTACATCGTCGGCAGGACCGACTTCTTCTGGCGCGGCACGTAGTGGTGCTCGAGCTCGAGCAGGCCATCCCCGCGCGGCACATAGGATCTCGGCACGGGCGGGACTTCGACGGTCTGGGCAGTCGCGTTCTCGAGCATGGGTCTCCCCCTCCGGGAGGCAGATGCTTTTATCGCGGCCGGATCGGGGACGCAAGCGCTGCGCTGGGACCTGGAGGCCGAAGCACACATATGCCCCCTGGGGCCCGAAGGCCCGGGCGAGGGGCCTCCTCCGCTCCCCATTGCTGGCGCAACTGCACGATTTTCCGTGTCACAGCGATGGCACTCCGCTTGCTGGAAAAACTGGCTGGAGGGGCTCAGGAGAACATGGCGTCCAGCGCTATCTGCTATCGGTGCCGCCTGGTGGGGGAAGCTCAGGCGATGGAATCGTGCCCCCATTGTGGCACCCGGCTGATCGTGAGCGAGTGCCCGCTCGATGTGGACGAGCTCGAGGAGCTGCTCCATCGGGTGGCCATCCGCCAGGGCGCCACGCACCGCCTGCCCGGCGTGCCGCTCTTCGTGGCGCGCCGCAACCCGCGGCCCTCCACGCCGATCCCGGTCAAGCAGGCCAGCATCGAGTGGGTCACCGCGGCGTCCGGCCTCGCCGCCGGCGCCGGCGTCACCAGCATCCTCCTGTCGTTCCTCGGGAGTTAGCCTCCGTTCCCCGCACCGATTGCGTCCTCCGCTCGCATGTCGTAAACATGACGCCCACTCCGCCTTCGGCGGGGGACGGGCAGTCGATCCACGATCGAACGGAGGATTTTCCGATGGCCAAGGACCTCAAGGGCACGAAGACCCACCAGAACCTCAAGGACGCGTTCGCCGGCGAGTCGCAGGCGAACCGCCGCTACCTCTACTTCGCAAAGGTCGCCGACGTCGAGGGCTTCCCCGACGTGGCGGGCCTCTTCCGCGACACGGCCGAGGGCGAGACCGGCCACGCGCACGGTCACCTCGACTTCCTCAAGGCCGCGGGCGATCCCGCGACCGACAAGCCGATCGGCGACACCAGGAAGAACCTGGAGTCGGCGATCGCGGGCGAGACCTACGAGTACACCGAGATGTACCCGGGGTTCGCGAAGGCCGCTCGCGGCGAGGGCTTCGAGGAGATCGCCGAGTGGTTCGAGACGCTCGCGCGCGCCGAGAAGAGCCACGCGGGGCGCTTCAAGAAGGGCCTCGACACGCTCGGGTCGTAACCCAGGGACGCGGGGCGGCGCGAGCCGCCCTGCGACTCGACCCTCTCATGCGCTACTTCACGGTCAACGAGGCGAACGCGATGCTGCCCGAGGTGCGCGGGCGGCTCGAGGCGTGTCTGGTCATGCGCGGACAGCTCCGTGGTCTCCACGGCGAGCTGTCGGCGCTCGGCCACCCGCCGCCACCGCGCGGTGCGCCCGATCTGTCGGGCCCTCCCGAGGTGGCCAAGCTCAAGGCGCGCTACCGCGGCCTGTTCGAGGCGATGTCCGCCGAGGTCGACGCGATCACGAACGACGGCATCCAGATCAAGGACCTCGAGACGGGCCTCATCGACTTCCCCGCCCGCATGAACGGGCGCGACGTGCTGCTCTGCTGGAAGCTCGGCGAGCCGAAGGTCGCCTTCTATCACGGGCTCGAGGACGGCTTCCGCGGGCGCAAGCCCTTGACGGACGAGGCCTGCCAGGAAGTCGCGGCGGGCGCCCGGCGCGGCCAGGGCTGATGCCTGATCCGGGGCGGATGGCGACCGCGCTGCGGGAGTTCCTCAGCGCGGCGGGGCTCGATCCGGACGCGGGCGATCTCGTGGGGACGCCCGAGCGCGTGGCGCGCATCTGGTCCGAGGAGTTCCTCGGCGGCTACGCGAAGGATCCGAAGCAGATCCTCTCGCAGCCGGTGCTGGGCGAGGACGACCCCGACGTCGTGGTCGTGGGCGGGCTGCGCTTCCACGCGATGTGCCCGCACCACCTCCTGCCGTTCCGCGGGGTGGCGCACGTGGCGTACATGCCGGGCGGCCGCCTCGTCGGCTTCGGGCGCCTCGCCGAGCTCGTCGACTGCTTCGCGCGGCGCTTCACGCTGCAGGAGCGCGTGACGAACCAGATCGCGCAGGCCCTCGTCGAGCACCTCGGCGCGCGCGGCGCCGGCTGCGTCATCGAGGCCGAGCAGCTGTGCCTCGCGATCCCCGGCGAGCGCCACGATCGGTCGGGCGTGGTGACGAGCGCGTTCGTGGGCGAGATGCGGGGACGGCCCGATCTCAAGCAGCGGCTCATCGAGGCCGCGCGCATCGGCCGCGACCCGGGGTAGCCTCGTCACATGCGCCTTGCCGGCAAGGTGTGTGTCGTCACCGGGGCCTCGAAGGGGATCGGGCTCGCCATCGCCGAGCGCTTCGTCGCCGGCGGCGCGCGCGTGGCGATCGGCGCCCGCGGGCGGGAGGCGCTCGACGTCGTCGGCCGGCGGCTCGCCGAGGGAGGCGCCGACGTGCTCCCGCGGCCAGTCGACGTCGCCGTTGCCGCGAGCGTGCAGGCGTTCGCCGACGCCGTGCTGGCGCGCTGGTCGCGCGTCGACGTCCTCGTGTGCAACGCGGGCGTGGCGGCGAGGGCGTCCGTGGTCGAGACGAGCGAGAAGCAGTGGGACGAGGTCGTGGACACGAGCCTCAAGGGGACGTTCCTCGTCACGCGCGCCTTCCTGCCGGCGATCGAGGCCTCGCGCGGGCGCATCCTCGTCGTCTCGTCGATCGCCGGGCGCCAGGGCACCGCGCGTTCCTCCGCGTACTGCGCCGCCAAGCACGGCGTAATCGGCTTCGCGCGCGCGCTCACCGAGGAGGTGCGGCCCGCGGGCGTCCTCGTGGCCACGATCTGCCCCGGCAGCGTCGACACGGACATGCTGCCGCCCGAGTTCCGCCCGGGCATGCCGGCCGAGCGCGTGGCGGACGTCGCCGCGTTCCTGGCCGCCGACGCGCCGTACGAGCTCACCGGGTCGGTGATCGATCTCTTCGGTTGACCGCGTCGTCGCCATCTCGAGATCGCGGCGCTATGCTCGGAGCACGTGTCCGACGACCTCGCCGGCGCCGCGCTCGAGCGGCTCCCGATCTTCCCGCTGCCCCAGGCGCATCTCTTCCCCGGGGTGCTGATGCCGCTCCACGTCTTCGAGCCGCGCTACCGCCAGATGGTGCGCGATCTCGTCGCCGGCGCGACGGGCCCGGCGCCGCTCCTGGCGATCGCCGAGCTCAAGCCCGGCTACGAGAGCGACTACGAAGGGCGCCCGCCGGTCCACGCGGTGTGCGGGCTCGGCCGCGTGGTCTGGCACCAGGCGCTGCCCGACGGGCGCTTCAACATCCTCGTGCGCGGCGAGGCGCGCGTGCGCATCGAGCGCGAGCACGCGCCGGATCGTGCGTATCGCGTCGTGCGCGCCAGCGTGCGACCGGACGCCGCGCCGTCCCGGTCGATCGAGGCGGACGCGACCAGCGCGCGCACGCTCGTCGCGCGCATCGCGCCGCACCTGCCGGAGCAGGGCAAGCCGCTGCTCGACATGCTCGCCGACATCCACGAGCCTGCGCTGCTCCACGACGTGCTCGCCGGCACCATCGTCCGCGATCCGGCCGTGCGCCGCGCGCTGCTCGAGGAGCAGGACCCCGCCGTCCGCATCGCACGTGTCGAGGCCGAGCTCGTGGCCATCGGACGCGCGCTCGACGACCACGAAGACTCCGCCGCGAACTAGTTGCGAGTGGCCGCCTCGGAAGGCGGCCACCAGGAGGGGCGCGCCGCCCCTCCCCCAGATGGGCAAAGCCCATCTGGGCCCCCCT